>UQGP01000005.1 GCA_900540625.1 uncultured Porphyromonadaceae bacterium
ATTGAGTTCTACAAAATGATTCATTAATTTTGCACTTGCCACTTGACTCTACAAATCCTGCCGTTCGAATTCGTTTATTGCGACTTTGGGAGAAAATGCGTAAATTTGCAGAGTTATGCGCATAGACATCATTACCGTACTTCCCGAGATGCTGGAGTCGCCCCTGGGCTGCTCCATAGTCCGCCGTGCCTGCGACAAGGGCTTGGCTGAGATTCATGTCCACAACCTTCGCGATTACACCACCAACCGTTACCGCAAAGTCGATGACTATCCCTTTGGCGGCGAGGCCGGTATGGTGATTCAGATAGAACCGGTGGACCGAGCCATCAGCGCCTTGCGTGCCGAGCGTGATTATGACGAAGTGATTTTCACCGCTCCCGACGGCGAGGTTTTCAATCAAAAAACCGCCAATGAGTTGTCTATGCTCAACAATATCATCATCCTATGCGGCCACTACAAAGGCATAGACTACCGCATACGCGAACACCTGATTACGCGCGAAATCTCGGTGGGCGACTACGTCCTCACCGGCGGCGAATTGCCTGCCGCCATCATTACCGATGCCATAGTACGCCTCATTCCCGGCGCCATGGGCGATGAGCAGAGCGCACTCTCCGATTCGTTCCAAGACAATCTCCTCGAAGGCCCGATATATACGCGTCCGGCCGAGTACAAGGGCTGGCGCGTCCCCGACGTACTTCTCAGCGGCCACGCCGCGCGTATCGACGAGTGGCGTCATCAGCAGGCCGTGGAACGTACGCGCCGCCTCCGCCCCGATTTGCTCAAGTGACGCCGTTCGCACACAGAATATCCGCAGAACATACACAACAAACTTATATACAATGGATAACAAACAAGACAAGCCCCTTGACCGCATCAGTTACGCACTGGGACTGAGCATGGGCAACAATTTCCGTGCCTCCGGCATACAAAAAATTGATGTCGAAGACTTTGCCGATGGTGTTGCCGCCGTATTCGAGGGCCGCAAACCCCGTATGACTTACGACGAGGCCAAGGCCGAGATACAGGCCTTCTTCACCGAAATGGAGAAGAAACAGCAGGAACAAGCTGCAGCAATGGCTACCGTCAACGCCGAAGCCGGCGCTAAATTCATGGACGAGAACGGCAAACGTGCCGAGGTGCGTACCACCGCCTCCGGCCTGCAATACGAAGTACTTACCGAAGGTACCGGCGCCATGCCCACTGCCGACGACCAAGTGGAAGTGCACTATACGGGCAAGCTTATAGACGGCACCGTGTTTGACTCGAGCGTCGACCGCGGCCAACCCGCCACCTTCGGCGTCACCCAAGTCATCCCCGGATGGGTCGAGGCTTTGCAGATGATGAAAGCCGGATCTAAGTGGCGTCTGTTCATACCCTCGCAACTTGCTTACGGCCCTCAGGGTGCCGGCGGCGTCATCGGTCCTAACCAAACGCTGATTTTTGACGTGGAACTGCTCCGCGTCTTGGGCAAGTAACTGCGGCAATATTCGCAGCATACGCATACCTCTCGGGGACTTCGGCTCCCACTTATGCACTCCGCATATCAGTTCCATCGTTGTTATGCCGGAGTCCCCGAAAGGCCTGCAGCCACCCCGTGAGGCACAGCACGAACGCTATTTACAACACACTTGATATACAATCCCATATAGGCGTAATGGCAACTATCGAAACATCCGGCACCGCCATCGCGGATGTCATCATCATCGAGCCCAAACCCATAGGCGATACGCGTGGCTATTTTGCCGAGACATATCGCGGCGACATCTTCGATGCCGCAGTAGGGCGGCATATTCGATTTGTGCAGGAAAACCAAAGCAAGTCACGCCGCGGGGTTGTCCGCGGACTGCATTTCCAGCGTGGAGCGGCCGCTCAGGGCAAACTGGTTCGCGTCGTCAGCGGCAGCGTCCTCGATGTGGCCGTGGACATACGACGCGGCAGTCCCACCTTCGGGCAATACGTGGCCGTGGAGCTTTCCGAAGACAATATGCGCCAATTGTGGGTGCCGCGCGGTTTTGCCCACGGTTTTGCAGTGCTGTCCGAACAGGCTGTGTTCCAGTACAAATGCGACCGCTATTACCACCCCGAAGCCGAGGCGGCCATAGCCTGGGACGACCCCGACATAGGCATTGATTGGCGCATAGATGCCGCCGAGGTGCTACTGAGCGATAAGGATAAGCATCATCCGCGCCTGAGCCAAATCCCCGAAGAAGTCTTATTCGATTACCATCAAGACCTTTACGCATTATGACCAAAACGATTATGGTTACGGGAGGCGCCGGATTTATCGGTAGCCACGTAGTGCGACTGCTGGTGAACAAGTATCCCGGCACGCGCATACTCAACGTAGACGCCCTCACCTATGCCGGCAATCCGGCCAACGTCGCCGACGTCGCCGACCGTCCCAATTATGCCTTCGAACACGCCGACATCTGCGACTTTGCACGAATGAGCGCCATCATGGAGCAATATGCCGTGGACGGTGTCATACATCTTGCCGCCGAGAGCCATGTCGACCGCTCTATTGCCGACCCCTTTGTGTTTGCACGTACCAACGTCATGGGCACTCTGTCGCTGCTCGAGGCTGCGCACCGTTATTGGTCGTCTTTGCCCGGAGGATTGTCCGGCCATCGTTTCTATCATATAAGTACCGATGAGGTTTACGGAGCCTTGGCGGTTACGCGACCGGACGGCCCGGCACCTTTCGGCAACGGCTTTTTCACCGAATCGACGCCGTACAATCCCCATTCGCCGTACTCGGCCTCCAAGGCGTCTTCCGATCACTTTGTCCGGGCCTATCACGACACCTACGGCATGGACACCATCGTCACCAATTGCTCCAATAATTACGGCTCGGATCAGTATCCCGAAAAACTTATTCCGCTCTTTGTCAAGAACATCGTCGAGCAGCGTCCGCTGCCCGTATACGGCAAGGGCCTCAATGTGCGCGACTGGCTGTACGTTGAGGATCATGCTCGTGCCATCGACTTGATATTCCATAGCGGCGCTCCCGGCGCCACCTATAATATCGGCGGCAACAACGAATGGCGCAACATTGACTTGGTGCACCTCATTGTCCGCCTTACCGACAGCCTTTTGGGCCGTCCCGAAGGCGCTTCCGAGTCGCTGATAACCTACGTCACCGACCGCTTGGGACACGACAGCCGCTATGCCATCGATGCCACACGCCTGCATGACGAATTGGGCTGGCAGCCGCAAATGCCTTTTGATGAGGGACTTCGCATCACCATACAGTCCTACCTCGACAAAATCAAATAACCGCACACGAGGGCGGAACACGGCGGCTCGAATGCCGACATTTCTCGTTCCCCGAGCGTACAGCCGACCGTATCATGCCGCCAATCATACACTTGCGTAATGCCGCGACTGCATACTCGTTTGTGCATCTCGGCGAAAAATAATACCTTTGCACACAGCATTACATAGACATTGTAAGATTACATATACATTGTAAGAAAGGTTTACACAGACATCGTAAGATACAAACATGGGAAATATCATAAATAATCCGGAAAATGTACGTCCGGAAACAGAAAATAATCACGCCACACAGCCGCAGCCCAAGGCCGAGCCATCGCAATCCGCTGAGCGCGAGCCAAAACCGAGCAACTTCAAAGAAGACTTCATACGGCGCTGCCGCGACAATAAGACCACGCGGTGGGTGCGCTTCGGCATCGTCTCGGTCATCTACATCCTTTGGACAATTTGGATGTCCAACGCATGGTTGCTGTTGGTGCTGCCGTTGCTTTTCGATATATATATCACCGGATATATACCTTTCACCTGGTGGAAGCGCTCCAAGAACAAGGTCGTACGCAACGTGATGTCGTGGGTGGACGCCATCGTCTATGCCCTCATCTTGGTGTACTTCATCTTCAATTTCATCGGCCAGAATTACCAAATTCCGTCCTCGTCGCTCGAGCGCACTCTGCTCACCGGCGACTACCTCTGGGTCAATAAAGTTGTCTACGGACCGCGAGTGCCCATGACTCCGGTACACTTCCCGCTGGTACACAGCAGCTTCCCGGCTTTTCTTGGCGGCGGAAAGAGCTATATGGACTCGCCCTCGCTGTCATATCACCGCTTGCCCGGCCTGCGCAATGTCGAGCAGGGCGACATCGTAGTGTTCAATTACCCCGCCGGCGACACCGTCACCACGCTCACCGAGGAAAGCGGCGAAAGCTACTACTCGCTGATCGAGCGCTTCGGCCGCGACGAAGTCTACAACAATCCCGAAAAATACGGCAAGGTGATATATCGCCCCGTTGACCGCCGTACCAATTACGTCAAGCGTTGTGTCGGCCTTCCCGGCCAGCATCTGCGCATCGTTGACGATGTGATATATACCGACGGGAAGGCTATGGCGACGCCCGAAAACGCCCAGTTCCGCTACCTTGTGGCCGCCGCCTCGCCCATCACGCAGGACGAAGCCGATGAGATGGACATCAGCTATGCAGACATCCAGAACGTGGGACGCGACACCGAAATGTATTTCCCTCTGCTGTCGATGGTGCCCGGCGCCACCGATACCGATGTACTTCAGATTGTGCCGCTGACCAAGGCCGCTCGTAAGGCGCTGGCCGAAAGAACCGGCGTCCATGGAATGATCAAATTCAATGAATTGGGTCTGGATATGGATATGAACCTCTTCCCCGCCGGCATTTCGCGTGGCTGGACCCTCACCAATTACGGCGGCAGCCAAGGCGTACTTATACCCAAGAAGGGTATGACCATAAAGTTGACGCCCGATGTATGGCCGATATACGAGCGCGTCATTCGCAATTACGAGGGACATCTCAATAGCTATGTGCGTGACGGTAAGGTATATGTGGACGGTCGTCCGGCCACGACATACACCTTTGCCATGGACTATTACTTTATGATGGGCGACAACCGCGACTTATCGCTTGACAGCCGATTCTGGGGCTTTGTGCCCGAAGATCATATCGTTGGCACCCCGATGTTTGTCATCGTGTCCATCGACCCCGAACGCAGCATTTTCCGCGGAGGCATCCGCTGGAACCGTCTGTTCAAGGACGCCAACCCCGACAAGTAATAGTCGGGCAGCCTTATCGGACGTATAGAGAAGAAGATTTCTAATAGGACAATTATATAACGGCTATACCGCCATGGATGTGAAGACATTACGTCACAATCGCCGCGGCCGGGTGGCGTTGTTGCCTCCGGTGTTTCTTCCGCCGGCATCATACTATGCGCTGATGAGTTTGTACGAAGCCGCCGTCATAGACGTCGACATGTCGTACGACAAACGTATGAAAAGTGTACACCGCACCACCATCTGCGATACGCACGGCCCGTTGCTGCTGACCGTTCCGGTCAAGCGCCCGCACAACGTTCCGGACGTGCGTTGGAGCAATATCGGCGTCAGTGCGCACGGCAAGTGGTGGGATGTACACCGCGTAGCTCTCGAAAGCGCCTACGGACGTACCCCGTATTTCGAGCATCTTTATCCGCGCTTCGCACAGTTTTTTGCGGCGCGTCATCCCGAGGAAACCACTATCGAACCCATCACGGACCTTGATACCGGAATAGGTACCGTAGTACGCGGCATCCTGGGCATAGACACGGCTGTGAGTGTGCCTTTTGCCGCCGGATCGCCGCTCAATCCTCCGGACGATATTGTCGATGATTGGCGCGCCTTCGATTTCTCCGATACGGAGATAGATGTCGGCCCGTATCCTCAGATACGACAAGGGCAATTCGGGTACATTCCGTCGCTCAGCGTCATCGACCTTATTTTCAATTGCGGACCCGAAGCCGGCGCTGCTGTCATTGCCTCGGGCGCACGTCATTTTATCGAAACTTACGGACTATGAATAAGACTATTACCATAAAGTCGACGGACGACCTGGACCGCGCCGCCCGCGAATTTGTCTCCCTGATGGGCGACAATACAGTTTTTGCCTTCTACGGCGCTATGGGTGCCGGCAAGACCACTTTTATCACGGCATTGTGCCGCGCTCTCGGCGTGAGCGATGATGCCATGGGATCGCCCTCGTTCGCTATTGTCAACGAATATCGCAGCGACATTACCGCCGAGCTGATATATCACTTTGACATGTACCGCCTCAAAAATCTCGACGAGGCATTTGATATAGGCATTGAGGATTACCTGTTCTGCGGAGCCGTATGTCTTATCGAATGGCCCGAACGCATCGAAGACATTCTGCCGGACGACACGGTGACGGTACGCATAGCTGTCAATGACGATGACAGCCGCACACTCACTATCGAAAGCCGCGACTGAACGTAGGGGGCGACTATCAGTTCGAGTACTCCGAACTCTCATAATACAGCAAAAGTTCTTTTCGATGAAAGATATACCCGAAATGCTGTGGCTCGAAACCATCGACTCGACCAGTGCCCAATTGCACCGGCTGGAATCGGAACGCGAGCTGCCGCACGGATATGCCGTAGCTGCATACGAACAGACCGCCGGCCGCGGTCAGCGCGGAAACCATTGGCACGTTCAGCCCGGCGCCAATGCCACGGTGTCGGTGTATCTGCGACCTACGGCCATCAGCGCCGCTTTGCAGTTTGATTTGTCGCGTATGGTGGCTCTTGCTGTCTGCGACGTCCTTGACGGCTATCTGCCCGAGGATATGCGCAAGCGCCTGCGCCTTAAATGGCCCAATGACATATATTTCGACAATGATAAATTGGGCGGGATACTCATAGAAAACAGCCTGTACGGCAGCCGCTTGGGTACTTCGGTCGTCGGCATCGGCGTCAATGTGCGTCAGCGCCGATGGGAGGGTGGGGCGCCCAACGCCACGTCCTTGGCTCTTATCCGTGATTGCGAAGATTGCGACCTCCCCGAGCCGCGCGAAGTGTGCCGCGCTATTGCCGCCGCGTGTGCCGCCGCTTCGGGCGGTGACTATGATGCCGAGGGCCTGCGCACACGTTATATGGCGCGTCTATGGCGTGGCGACGGAAAGATTTATCGTTGGCTGCCGGGCCCGCTGCCTTCCGCATATTGCGAGCAGCCGTCCGGCGCACTGCCTTTCGAAGCAGCCATTGACGGAGTGGCCGACGACGGACATCTGTTGCTGCGCACGGCAGACGGAACTCGCCTGTCTTTTGCCTTCAAGGAAGTTACGCCGCTGTTGTGAGTAATGGGAATAATGAGAATATGGGAATAATGAGAGGGGGAGTCCTATAACAGCTATAATAGCTATAGTGGCTATAAATGGCTATAAATGGCTATAAATAGCTATAATGGGAGAGATGGAGAGCGATTGCTGCCGCTTACATACTGCGTATGACGTCCAGCGAATGTAGCGAATCCATAGAGGCGATGTGCTCGCCGTAGTATTCGAGTATGACATCGAGGATGCGGTTTCGCTGTATGCGATTGAGCCGTACACGGCCGAGGTTGGCGGCATTTATGCGTCCCAAAATGTACACCATGCGCGCTTCGGCAGCCTCCACGTAATGGCTGTGTCCTGGTGCGCTGTCGCGGAATACGGCGCCATATAAGTCGAATATACGTCCGCGGCGCCATTCGGACAGGTCGGGGCCGACGCCCATAGTTGCGGCCACGCTGTACAGAAACCATAAGTGGAAATTGGCTGTCACCGTAGCATCACCGCGCTCCAGTACCGGGAGGGCGCGTTCCAGCAATTGCCACAGAGTTTTGTCCGGTCCGGCGTCTCGCAGGGCGATGTACAACACCTCGGCAAGAAACATTGCCACTGTAGCCTTAACCGGATTTGTGGCCACGGCAATCATTTGCTGCCCTACGGGGGCGATGTCACGCATACGCACCGGAGCGTCCGATCCTGCCTGCTGTTGCCGGATTACGCCGGTAAACAGAGATAGCGGCATCGTGGCGGCGCGACGCTGCCGAGCGGCGGCCGAGGCCCCCGTGCCCATAAGTATGGCAATGCGACCGACCTCCGCACTCCAGGCGGTCAGTATCGAGGTGCTGTCGCTGTGGCGTACGGTGCGCAGTGCTATGGCGTGAATGGTCTGGTCCATCGAACTTTTTGGCGGATATAGCATCCCGAAAACGGTTTCGGAACGCTATCGGGACGTGAAATTACTAAAAAATACTTAAAAAACACCTGTTCATGCTAAATTTTTTTGCTTAGTACATTTGAAAGCACTAACTTTGCAGTCGCAATTGCGCAAAACGCAATATCCGGCCCATTCGTCTATCGGTTAGGACGCAAGATTTTCATTCTTGAAAGAGCAGTTCGATTCTGCTATGGGCTACCAAAATCAAAGCAAAAACATCCGACAAAACTAAGATTAGAACAATGGCAAACCATAAATCGTCGAAAAAGAGAATACGCCAGACTCTGAGCCGTCGCGCCCACAACCGCTACTATGCAAAGACCGCGCGCAACGCCGTGCGCGACCTGCGCAAGATGAAAGACAAGGCAGCTGCCGAAGCACGCCTGAACGAGGTTGTTGCAATGCTTGACCGCCTTGCTGCAAAGCGTCGTATCTCTAAGAATAAGGCTTCCAATCTCAAGAGCAAGCTCAGCCGCTACGTCAACGGTCTGGCAGCTTAAGAATAGGACTGCGTGACTGTCGCCTCCGGGAGGCGGTCATATACATACAGCGGCCCATTCGTCTATCGGTTAGGACGCAAGATTTTCATTCTTGAAAGAGCAGTTCGATTCTGCTATGGGCTACCTTGGCACACGGGATGTCTTCATTGACATCCCGTGTGCCTTTGTTGTTTTACGGCTGTGATAATGCCTACTATGGCCATAATAGCCGCTATAGCTATTATAGTTGTTATAGGACTCCCCCTCTCATTGTTCCCATTATTCCTGTTATTCCCGAAAATCCCGGTTTTCACAAAAATTTGCCTGAAAATATTTGTGTGTGCGGATGCCGTGTGTTGCCGAAAAAATGCGTAATTTTACACTCCCAAATTTCGGCTCAAAAGCCGGGAGGGTAGTTTATGCATCGAGACAAGACAAACGACCAATCAGACAACAATATAGGCGAGCCGGCATACCATATTCCGGCATTGCTGCGACAGAGTGTGGACGCCCTTGACGTGCACCCCGACGGGGTATATGTCGATGTGACGCTCGGTGGCGCCGGACACACGCGCGAAATTCTGCGCCGCCTCGGGCCCGGGGGACGTCTCTACTCCTTCGACCGCGACATCGATGCCATGGCCACCGCACCCATGGACGATAGCCGTTTTACGATGATTTTGGGCAACTTCCGCTATCTTCTGTGTCATCTCCAATATCAGGGCTTGGCCATAGACGCGCCCGAGGGTAGTGTCGACGGCATTCTTGCCGATCTCGGCGTCAGCTTCCACCATTTTGATGATGCGGAACGCGGTTTCACCTTCCGCGATGACGATGCGCCCCTGGATATGCGCATGACCCGAACGGCGCCCGTCACGGCTGCGGACATCCTCAACAGCTACGAACAGGGCGAACTTGCCGATATTTTACGTCTCTACGGCGAAGTCAATCGTCCCGGAGCCGTGGCTTCGGCCATCATACGCGCCCGACAGGCTGCACCATTGCGCACCAGCGGCGACTTGATGCGTGCCGTCACTCCACTGCTCAATCCGGCACGTGCTCGCAAGGAATTGGCTCAGGTATATCAGGCGTTGCGTATCGTTGTCAACGACGAAATGTCGGCCCTGCGCCATCTGCTCAAGGACTCGTTGCGGGTATTGCGCCCCGGCGGACGACTGGCCGTTATCACCTACCACAGCCTCGAAGACCGACTGGTCAAGAACTTTATGCGCGCCGGCAATTTTGAAGGCAAGATAGACAAAGACATTTACGGTAACATCCAAGCACCTTTGCGACCGATAACATCCAAGGCCATAGCTCCCGATGCCGAGGAAGTGGCCCGCAATCCGCGCAGCCGCAGTGCTCATCTGCGTGCCGCATCGTTCACCCCCATGAATTCCAAGAAGATATGAGTGCGCGTACCAAGAAATCCACAGCCGAAAAGCCTAAAGTGGGTCTGGCGCACCGCTTTTTCTGGGGGTCGGTGATATCCAGCGAATTCCTCAATCGCAATAAGGTGAAAATTTTTGTCGGCCTATTCCTGATACTGATGTTCATCGCCACCAAGTATCAGTGCCAGGTGGGTATGGAAGATATACGCAAGCTGTCCAATAAGCTCGAGGTCGCCAAGACCGAAAGTATTCGCCAGCACATGATATACATGAGCCGGACGCGCGAAAGCGCCATGACCTCCAAGGCCGACAGCGTTCGCCCCGGGTTGGGCATCCGCGAACGTCCGCCATACACGTTGCCGGCCTCCGACCTCCAAAATCGGTGACAATATATTACAAAGACTTAATAAACAATAAAATAAGAACATATCCAATTCCACGAACCGGACCATTACCGCATCAAGCATAGACATATAGCTAAAAACATAAACCTCAAACCTCAAAAAACTTCAATCAAATGGCTAAGAAGATAACGCCGGAAGAAGGCAAATTTTCTCGTCGCGCCAGGATTATGGCGCGATACGGATTGGTGGCATCCATTATAATGGGCTTTGCCATTGTGTCCGGATGGTCGTTGGTGCGTACCACAATCATTGATGCCGACAAGTGGAATGATAAGGCCAATAGAGACTTACAACGCATAGACACTATACAGCCGATACGTGGCGATATTTTGGCGTGCGACGGTAGTATTCTGGCTACCAATGTCATCACCTACGATGCGGCCATAGACTTCAAAGCCTCGCGATTTATGGTCAAGCGTATGCGTCAGGATATGACCGCCTTGTGCGACTCCTTGGCTATGTTCTATCCGCAATATTCCTCACAGCAGTGGCGTGACAAGTTCGAAGGTCAATTGGATCGCGAGAGCAATAAACGCAGTTCGTACTTCGTGTTCCTGCGCAACCTCACCTACGAACAGAGTGAGCAGTTGCGCAAATTCCCCTTCTTCCGTCATAGCACCAATCCGAGCTACAACGGGCTGGTAATCACAAGTAAAAGCAAGCGCGAATATCCCTACGGCGATATGGCCAAGCGCAGTATAGGACGAGTCAACCAGCGTCCCGACGGTCAAATACACGGATATTCGGGCCTCGAGTACGCCCTTGACAGTCTACTGTACGGCACCCCCGGCGTGTGCAAAAAAGTGCCTTTAACGCACAAAATTACCAATTGGGTGGATGTCAATGCCGTCAGTGGCCGCACGCTCATCACCACCATAGACATTACCCTGCAAGACATCGTGGAGACGGCTCTGAGCGATATGATAGAAAAGACCCGAGCAAGTTGGGGTACGGTGATACTTATGGAGACCGCCACCGGCGACATCAAGGCCATCTCCAACCTGGACCGCGACAGCGTCTCCGGCCGTATTATAGAATCCATGAATCGCGCTATGCGCGGCATCGAACCCGGGTCGGTGCTCAAGACCATTTCCATGATCGTGGCGCTTGAAGACGGATATGTAGGCAATCTTGATGCTCCGTATCCCACAAGCCGCTGGCGTTTCGGTAATTACGAATTCCACGGGCATCCCAACGAGTGTAGCGCCCGTGACGTGCTGCGATACAGCTCCAATATCGGTATTGCCAAACTTGTGGCACCGCATTTTGCAGACAACCCCAACGGATACCGCGAACGCTTGCGCCGTATGGGCTTCTTTGAGCCTCTCGGCACCGGCATCGCCGGCGAGACCCCGCCGAGTTATCCCAACTTAGACCCCAAGGCCGGTGGTCTGGTCACGTTGGTACAGCAGACTTTCGGTTACGGAGCCATTGTCCCGCCGATATATATATGCGCCATGTACAATGCCATAGCCAACGACGGTCGCTTTGTGCGTCCGCGCATCATCCGCGGATATCGCACGGTGGCGGGCGACAGCATCCTTGCCCCCACCTACGTGCGCGACAGCATTTGCAGCCGCCACAACGCACATATCCTTCTGGATATGCTGCGACGCGTCGTCTCGGAGAAGCGAGGCACCGCATACGCCTTCCTGCATGACAGCGAAGTGCCCATTGCCGGCAAGACCGGTACCGCCTTCGTGGCCAAAGAAAAGCGCCCGGGTCAGACCGATTTCAAACCCGGATATAAAGACCGTAGGTGGCGCAACTTCTCGTTCTGCGGCATCTTCCCGGCAGACAAGCCGCGCTACACCTGTATGGTCGTAATCGGCGAACCTGCCGCCTCTGTATCTGCCGCCTCCTCCAGCGGAATGATTGTGCGCGATATTGCCGCCAAGATGAATGCTCGCGGACTGCTGGGCGATACGCCCGATTACCGAGCCGACGACCCCGTCAAGGACAAGACCGTCACCCCAACTGTATATTCTGTGGGTCAGAAAAGTATGCCGATGCTTCATCAGACCCTCGGAACGAACAAGGTGAAGACCTATAAATCAGCCAAGCAAGCGTCGCGAGGTGCCATCCCCGATGTGCGCGGTATGGGCATACGCCAGGCCGTGCATGCCGTCGAAGCCGCCGGATACCGAGCCGTTGTACGCGGCAACGGCCTTGTGGTGGCGCAGTCTCCCGCCGCGGGAACGCACTCACGCGCCGGAGCAACGGTCTCGCTGACTATGCAGTGACGTGAAACGACATATTAAGACGAGAAACAAAATATTAAATAGAATATAAAACGCCATACAAAATATTGCAGATGAAGAAACTTGGGAGACTACTCACAGCCATCATCACCGAAGAAATATTAGAGGCCGACGGCGCGTCACGCGACATCGTCATCGAAGGCCTCACGGCCGACTCGCGCACGGTGGTGCCGGGCGGAATGTTTGTGGCCGTGCGCGGTACCGCCGTCGACGGTCACGACTATATACCCAAAGCCTTGGCCGCCGGTGCCGTAGCCATCGTGTGCGAAACCATCCCGACCGACCATCCCGGCGATGTGGCGTGGATACGCGTGGCCGATTCCTCGGTAGCCCTCGGGCTGCTGGCTTCGGCATGGTTTGACGACCCCTCGCGACACCTTACGCTGGTAGGCGTCACCGGCACCAACGGCAAGACGACAATAGCCACGCTGTTGTGGGAGGCTGCCCATGCGCTCGGCCATCACGCCGGGCTGCTGTCCACGGTGTGCAACTACGTGGACAATGAGCGCATACCGTCGACGCACACCACGCCCGACCCCATGGAAACCAACGGGCTGCTGCGACGTATGGTAGATGCCGGCTGCACCTTCGCCGCCATGGAAGTGTCAAGCCACGGTATGGCGCAAAACCGTACCGCCGGACTGCATTTTGCCGGAGGTATCTTCACCAATATCACTCGTGACCACCTGGACTATCACAAAACCTTCCAGGATTATCTGCACGCCAAGAAGCGCTTCTTTGACCTGCTGCCCAAGACGGCATGGGCGCTCACCAATATAGACGATCCCAACGGCAGTGTGATGACTCAAAACACTATGGCTGCTGTGAAAACTTACTCGCTGACGCGCACGGCGGCCGATTTCACCGCTCGCATCATCGAGAGCCATCTTGGCAGTACCGAAATGGCCATCGCTCCCGGTGTGACGGCGGACATCACCACGCGCTTTACGGGACGTTTCAATGCCTATAACCTGCTGGCGGTATACGCCGCGTTGACCCTGCTGGGGACACCTTACGGCGAGGCGGCACGTGTCATCTCCGCGCTGGTGCCCGTGGCCGGACGTTTCGAAACCTTCCACGACGCCTCCGGCCAGGTGACCGTCATCGTCGATTACGCGCATACCCCCGATGCCATCACCAATGTCCTCGAGGCCGTGCGTGCCGTCGAGCCGCGTGCACATGTCACCACCGTCTTCGGGGCCGGCGGCAATCGCGACCACGGCAAGCGACCCCTTATGGGCGCTGCGGCCGCAGCCGCTTCCGACAGTATTGTCATCACCTCGGACAATCCGCGTGACGAAGACCCCAAGACCATAGCCGACGCTATCGCCGCCGGCGTTCCGGTCGATTCGCCCTGCGAAGTCACCACCATACTGGATCGTGCCGAGGCCATAAACAAGGCCGTAGCGGACGCCATGCCCGGCGATGTAATTGTGGTGGCCGGCAAGGGACACGAAGACTATCAGGTACTTGCCGGCGGTCGCCGCATACACCTGGACGACCGCGAAATTGTGCGTGCCGCCCTCGCCGCCAAGAAATAACGATGTCTCGGACGCTTCCGAAGGCCGCTTGTGTGCTTTCGGGAACGTCAATGAGCGTTGCTTCTCGCAACACCACGTCTCTCCCTCCCCGACGGCGGACACTGCTCCGGCTTATGTCGCGGATTTCAAAGATTATTCACCTTCTAATATAAAGACTATCGGTGTTTTACTACCTTTTCAACTATCTTGAACAATACAATGTCCCGGGCGCACGCCTATTCGACTATGTGACATTTCGCACGGGTGTGGCCTTTGTGCTGGCAATGCTCATTGCCATCATTATCGGTCGTCGCATCATTGACCGTCTGCAAAAAATGCAGGTCGGCGAAATAATCCGTAACCTGGGCCTCGAAGGGCAGATGAAAAAAACCGGCACCCCGACTATGGGCGGTGTCATTATCATCATTTCAATCGTCATACCATGCCTGTTGGTGAGCAAAATCACCAATATATACATGTTGCTGATGATAGGTGCCACGTTGTGGCTGGGCACTATCGGCTTCTTGGACGACTACAAGAAACTGCGCAAACACAACAAGGAAGGTATGAAAGGCAAGTACAAAATCGTGGGACAGATAGTCATCGGACTTATCGTGACCGCGGTGATGTATACCAATCCCTCGATGACAGCCGTGCTCGAGCATTCCCCGGCCGAAACGGTGTCCGCTATAGCTACGGACGACAGCCGCCGCGATGTTCAGGAGCAGGAGTTGCGCCAGAGCTTGCAGTCGGTTACGGCTCAAGCCGAGCATAAGGCCCCGGTGACCACGATACCTTTTGTCAAAGACCATAACTTCGATTACGCATGGGCCACGTCGTGGATGGGCGGTGGTGCACAAGCCGGTGGCTGGGTGCTCTTTGTGCTGGTTACAATCTTTTTTGTGGCAGCCACCAGCAACGGCGCCAACCTTACGGACGGCCTTGACGGCCTGGCGACCGGGACGTCGGCCATTATAGGCGTTGCTCTCGCCATTATGGCGTATCTCGGTGCCAGTATCGTCTATGCCCCGTATCTGGATATTATGTATATTCCGGCCAGTGAGGAACTTGTGGTGTATATGGGCGCGTTTATCGGCGCTCTCGTGGGCTTCCTGTGGTACAACGCCTACCCGGCGCAGGTATTCATGGGCGATACGGGCAGCCTCACCATCGGCGGTATTATCGCCATATTCGCTATCCTGATACACAAAGAGTTGCTGCTGCCGCTACTGTGCGCAATATTCTATGTCGAAGACCTTTCGGTAATCCTGCAAGTGGCATATTTCAAGGTTTCGCACGGTCGCCGTATCTTCAAGATGACACCCTTGCACCACCACTTCCAGAAGCCCGGAAACAGCGGCATAGATGCCCTCATACAACGTCCGCTGACGGCCATCCCCGAGAGCAAAATTGTGGCTCGATTTTGGATTATAGGCATCATTTTGGCAGTGTGCACCTTCGTGACGCTCAAGATACGATAGGAGCGTCGGAAAAAACGATAAAACGCTATATATCATAATATAAGTATAATCATGGCAGAAACCATATATCATGGCAAGGCTATACGCCGTGTCAGCATCCTCGGCGCCGGTGAAAGCGGCGTCGGAACCGCAATTCTTTGCAAAAAGTTCGGTATCGAGGCTTTTCTGAGCGATCACGGCACCATAGCCGCCAAACATGTGGCCGAATTGGAGGCCGCAGGCACTCCCTACGAGCAGGGACAGCACAGCGTCGAGCGTATACTCGCGGCGGACATCATCGTCAAAAGTCCCGGCATACCCAACGATGCGCCTATAATAAAAGATGCTGCAGCCAAGGGAATTCCGGTGGTCAGCGAAATCGAATTTGCATACCTCTTTCTGCCCGCCGGCACGCGCCTTGTGGCCATAACCGGCAGCAACGGCAAGACCACCACAACGATGCTGACTACGCATCTGCTGCGTTGCTGCGGACACGATGCCGCCGCCTGCGGCAATATAGGCGTAAGTTTGGCTCGCCTCGTAGCCGACGAACCGCACGCGGTGTATGTCATCGAGCTGTCCTCTTTCCAGTTGGACAATATGTACACCTTCCATCCCGATGTGGCAATGCTGCTCAATATTACGCCCGACCACCTCGACCGCTATGACCATAAGATGGAGAATTATATTGCAGCCAAACTGCGTGTATTCCAAAATCTTGAGCCTGCAGATTTGGCAGTCTATTGGGCGGACGACCCCGTAGTGGCTCCGCGCATCGGCGACTTGGGCATACGCGCCCGTCTATGCACCTTCGCCGACGGACACGACGCCACCGTCGAGGCTCGCGACGGGATGATACACGATGGTATCGGCGGTATGGATATTCCCGTGGCGGGCATCGCTACACGCGGCACACACAATCTGCTCAACTCCATGGCGGCCATAGCCGCGTGCGCCAAATTAGGCGCTCAGGCCGAGGCTGTCGCCGAGGGCTTACGCACTTTTGCGCCCGTCGAGCACCGTCTGGAAGACGTTGCCACCATCGATGGCGTGCATTACATCAACGACTCCAAGGCCACCAACGTCAATTCGACATATTATGCGCTGATAGCCATGACCACGCCCACGGTGCTCATACTCGGCGGCAAGGACAAAGGCAATGATTACAGCGAGATCCTGCCCTTGGTCAAAGAAAAAGTCCATGACATCGTGGCCATGGGACTGCACAACGAGAAAATAGTGGACTACTTTACCGCCAACGGTATACCCGTGGCCGATACGCACAGCCTCGATGACGCTCTTGCCGCCTGCCGTGCCGTTGCGCGTCCCGGCGATACGGTGTTGTTGTCGCCGTGCTGCGCCAGCTTCGATTTGTTCACCTCCTATGAGGACCGCGGTCGCCGCTTCAAGACTGCCGTGCGCGCCCTCGCCCCCACACGCTAAAAAAAGAGCACGTACGCGTATGGCTTCCAGAAAGTTTTATGTAGTATTTGAAGGCCGCGCGCCGGGTCTTTACGACTCCTGGGAAGAATGTCAAGAGCAAATAGACGGGTTTCCCGGCGCCCGCTATCGTGCTTTTCAGGACCAAGATGAGGCCACCGAGGCATTTCGCCGATATGACAGCGGCGAGGATATGGCCATATACAAAGCTATGCGCCGCCGCAACTCAGCCGTGGTCAATTACGAGGCCTTTCCCGAAATTCGGCTCGATGCGATAGCTGTGGACGCCTCGTGCCCCGGCAATCCCGGGCCGGTGGAATACCGTGGCGTGCGTGTGGGTACAGGCGAGCAACTGTTTCGCATCGGCCCGCTGCAAGGTGGAACCAATAATATCGGCGAGTATTTGGCACTGGTACACGTGGCGGCGCTGCTCAAGAAAAACGGCGACACCACCACGCCGATTTACAGCGACTCGCGCACGGCTATAGGCTGGTTTATGCGCGGGGCCTCCAATACCAAAATCGCACCCACGGCCACCAATGGGCCGCTGCTCCAAATTCTGGCCCGTGCCGATGCGTGGCGACGCGTCAATCGCATTATCCCCAACCCGATATTCAAGTGGGATACAGACCGTTGGGGCGAAATCCCGGCCGATTTCGGACGCAAATAACCAGGAGTCGGACATCGGTTCCGGACTTAACTTAATCATTGATACGGGCAATACACTTAGAATAATGTCTCCTAAAGTCAAAGGATACATCTGCGGCGTTGCTGCCGCGATATGCTATGGTACCAACCCCCTGGGCGCACTGCCGCTCAAAAGTATGGGCGTGGACGTCGGCACCACCATCTTCTGGCGCTTTGCACTGGCGGCACTGCTTTTGCTGCCTGTGCTGTTGTGGCGCGGAGTGTCGCTGCGGGTTACGCGCCGCCAACTGGCAGTGGTTGCACCGCTGGGCGTGATGTTCGGCCTGTCATCGCTGACACTCTATGAATCTTTCCATTATATGGATGCCGGCATAGCCTGTACCATACTCTTTGTATACCCGATAATGGTGGCCGTAATTATGGGCGGCCTGTTCCACGAGCATATAGGTACTCCGACGATACTGTCCATCTGCTTGGCTCTCTGCGGTATATTTTTGCTCAATGACCCCTTTGGCAGCGGGGCGTCGCTTTCGGGTACGGGCGTGACGCTGGTGTTGGTGTCCTCGCTGACTTATGCCGTGTACATGGTGGCCGTCAACCGCGCACACCTCAAAATGGGAGCCTTGCAACTGACATTCTATGTTTTGTGCATTTGTGCGCTTACGGCGGCAGCCGGCGCCTTTGCCGGCGGACATCTGCCGCGTATCGACCTTACGCTCGAAATGTGGGGCTGGGAATTGATGCTTGCCGTGGCTCCCACCTTCCTCAGTATCCTGCTCATCAATGTAGCCCTTGTGCTCATCGGTTCCACGCCCACGGCCATCCTCGGGGCGCTTGAACCGCTGACCGCTGTGGTCATCGGCATCGCCATATTCGGCGAAGCGCTCACCGTCAGCCTCGTCCTGGGTATCATCCTGGTGCTCTCGGCCGTTATCCTCGTCATCCTCGCCAAAAGCCGCTCTCGCCGCTCCTGACGCAGACCGGACGAGATGCTCCGAATTGTCCGTGCCGAATGAAAAACACCGGTGTATTTTGTTCGCCCGATAGGGTCGAATAATCGGATGATGCTGTAAATAAATGATATACAAGCGACCTGCAAGGTCGCTTGTGTGTTTTACTATAATGTGCGGAAGTGTCGCACAAGACACGAAGAGCGCGGTCGTGTATTGCACTCGCAACGGTTGCATGATTTGTTGGTTAAAAGCCAATGAGACTCGAAAGTCCCTTGAAAAAATGTAATTTTCACGAAAAAGTCCCTTGAAAAAATGTCAAATTCGGCGAAAAGTCCCTTGAAAAAGTGTAACTTTGCATCGAAAAGTCCCTTGAAAAAGTGTCGCAAGCCCTAAGCTGTAGAAATAAATATCTAATAAACAGGCGAATGGAACTTGCGTGAAAATCTTGCCGATGGAACGGTTGGACTTTTCGCTGAAATAATTTAAAATATAAGTGTATGCTTACTCGAAAAATCGAAAAATTACTTTTGGATTGGAAAAACAAAGCCGGGCACAATCCATTGATTGTCAAGGGGTGTAGGCAGTGTGGCAAGACATTTTCCGTGCTACGGTTTGCCCGGAGCAATTACAAGCATGTCGTTTATCTCAACTTTTTTGAGAATCCGGATTACGTTTCTGTCTTTGAGGGATCTTTGGCTGTTGATGACATCGTAATGTATCTTAGCGCGATTCTCGGGCCTTCGGCAGTGTTTGTCCCGGGAAAGACTTGCATCGTTTTGGACGAGATACAAGAATGTGCGCGTGCTCGCTCGGCTCTCAAATTCTTCAAGATTGACGGACGTTATGATGTGATATGCACCGGGTCGTTGCTTGGCATTTCGGGGTATAAAGATCAGTCCGCATCTATTCCGGTAGGGTATGAGACGACGCTGGAGATGCACCCGCTTGACTTCGAGGAATTTTTGTGGGCAAATGGTATATCGACAGACGTCATCGAGCGTGTACGTCACAGAATCGTTGCCTGTCAGCCTGTCGAGGATGTACTGCACCGACGCCTTCGTGATTTGTTGCTGCGCTATGTTATTGTGGGCGGTATGCCGGCGGTGGTCAATGAGTTTGTCGAAACTCATTCGATACCGAATGTCGTCGGGATGCAACAAGATATCATCAACGGTTATCGAGATGACATGGTGAAATATGCTCCTAATGCGGACAAGTCCAAAATACGGGAGTGTTTTGACTCGATTCCGGGACAATTAGGGCGAGAAAACAAGAAGTTTCAATACTCGTACATCAAGAAAGGATCGCGAGCATCCAATTATGCCGGGAGCCTGCAATGGATTGAGGATGCCGGCATTATATGCCGCAGCTATAGCGTCTCCATCACCGAACTACCGCTCGAGGGAAATGCCGAATTGGGTATATTTAAGGTCTATATGGCGGATATAGGGCTTTTTGTCGGAATGCTGGAGCCGGGCACTCAGGCCGCTATACTTAACGGCAAAATGTACGGATACAAGGGCGCGATATACGAGAATCTCGTTGCCGATTTTCTCTCGAAAGCCGGACGTAAGTTGTACTACTTTCACAAAGACTCGGGGCTCGAGGTAGACTTTGTTGTTTCCATCGGCGGCGAATGTGTGCTGTTGGAATGCAAATCGACAACCGGTAATGCCAAGAGTGCTAAGACGTTATTAAAGCATCCGGAAAAATACCACGTGAAGCATGTAATCAAGCTGGGAGACTACAATGTCGGTTATGTCGACGGGATGCTGACGCTGCCGCTGTATGCCGGGATGTTTGTGCCGCAAGATACGATAGCCGAAACGTTGTCCAAAATCGAGTAGATCCTTGTCGCGCCGCGAGCAGTTATAACGCGTATGCCGTTCAGGTGTCGGCTCGGACCTTGGATATGGTATCGGATGTGTGTCGAAGCATGGGAAAACACATTTTTAACGGGGATTAGTGTGCTTGTGCCAAAAAATTGCCGTACCTTTATAGGCGAAAACTGAGACAGGGGTCGTGCATCTCCGGATTTCCGGACAATGAGCGACGTCTGTATACACGTATATTACCCTATGGATAAGAAAAATAAGGCAAAGATATTGATGATTGGCATAGCCCTAATGCCGGGGCTGTCGTATGCCCAATGTCCGCACTGCACGGCCAATGATAATGCCGCGGCTGCCACGGTCAGCACCGCCGAGACACCTTGCTGCACTGCCGAGACCCAATGCCCGGTCGGAGACAGCGTCGTCGTTGGCGCTGCACGTACCGATGTATATCTGCCGCTATTGCACGGCAAGCGCGTAGCTTTGTTCTCCAATCATACGGGAATGGTCGGCAATCGCCACACCCTGGATATTATGCTCGAAGGCGGCGTGGACGTCACCACGATATTTTCGCCCGAACACGGATTTCGCGGCAATGCCGATGCCGGCGAGCATGTCAGCAGCAGCGTCGATCCGGTGACGGGGATACCCATAGCATCGTTGTACGACGGCAAACGTCGCGGCATTGCGCCCGAGGTGCTGTCCAAATTTGATGTGATAGTATGTGATATTCAGGACGTAGGACTGCGCTATTACACGTATTATGTCACGATGATATGCCTGATGGAGCAGGCCGCCGCCAACGACAAGGAATTCGTGGTACTTGACCGCCCCAATCCCAACGGCATGTACGTGGACGGCCCCATATTGGATATGAAATACGCCAGTGGGGTGGGGCGTCTGCCCATACCCGTGGTGCATGGTATGACCCTCGGCGAGTTGGCGCAAATGGCTAATGGCGAAGGCTGGCTTACGGACGGCGCACGATGCCGCCTCACGGTAGTGCCTTGTACCGGATACAGCCATGCCACGCGCTACCGCCTGCCCGTGGCGCCGTCACCCAATTTGCGCACTATGACCGCCGTGTACCTCTATCCGGCAATGTGCTATTTTGAGGCCACCCCGGTGTCGCTGGGTCGCGGCACGGACAAGCCCTTTATGGTATACGGACATCCCGATATGAAGGGCCGCAATTACGAGTTTACGCCGCGCAGCGTTCCCGGCGCAAAAAATCCGCCGTTGCTTGACCGCCTGTGTCACGGAGTGGATCTCAGCGGTATCAGCGATGACGAGGCCATAGCCGGCGGCGTCAATCTGGCATATCTTATAGACGCCTACCGCGACCTCGGTATCGGCGACAAGTTCTTCACCACTTTTTTCGAGAAACTCATAGGTCGCGGCGACATCCGCACCATGATCGAGCAAGGTATGGACGCCGCCGCCATCGCAGCCACTTGGGCCGACGATGTACGTGTCTTCAAGGAACAACGTCGTCCCTATCTGCTGTATGCCGAATAGCTTATTCGCGACAATACACCTAACGATAATATAATCAAAAACATAACACCACAGTGACACCGACATTAGTCATTATCACCATCGCGGCATATTTTGCCCTATTGATGGTCATCAGCTGGTTTGCCTCGCGCGGCAGCAACAATTCGACATTTTTCAACGGCAACCGCCAGGCGCCTTGGGGGCTGGTGGCTTTTGCAATGATAGGAGCCGCCATCAGCGGCGTCACCTTTATCAGCGTCCCCGGCATGGTAGCTGCCAAGGGCTACTCCTACCTGCAAATGGTACTCGGATTTATTGTCGGGTACTTTGTCATAGCCTTTGTGCTTGTGCCGATGTTCTACCGGCGCAACCTCATCAGTATCTACGGCTACCTTGAAGACCGCTTCGGCAAGTCTACCTACCACACCGGGGCATGGTTCTTCTTTGTCAGCAAGATGTTGGGCGCGGCCGTACGCTTCTATGTGGTGTGCGTCGTGCTCCAGTCCATGGTCTTCGGGCCGCTGGGTATACCCTTTGCCATCACGGTGGTAGTCAGCATCTTGCTGATATGGATATATACCGTGCAAGGCGGAGTCAAGACCCTGATATGGACCGATACGCTCAAAAGCTTCTGTCTGGTGGCCTCCGTGGGACTGTGCATATACTTCATAGCCGGCAACCTCGGGCTGAATTTCGGAGAAACTTTCAGCGCCGTCACCTCGCATCCGTCGTTCAAAATGTTCTATTTTGACGATCCTTTGGCCGGCACCTACTTCTGGAAGCAGTTCCTGGCCGGTATATTCATGGCCATAGCACTCAACGGCCTCGACCAGGATATGATGCAGCGCAACCTGGCCTGCCGCGACAGCCGTCAGAGCCAAAAGAATATGATTGTAAGCGGAATCACGCAATTCTTTGTCATTGCGTTGTTCCTCATCCTGGGCACGATGCTGCTGATATACATGGACAGCAAAGGTATGCCCCATCCCGCCAAGCCGGACGATACATTTGCCGCAGTGGTAGACAGCCCCGGAATGCCGGTGATTGTGGGTATACTCTTCATCGTCGGGCTGGTGTCCGCCGCCTATTCGGCTGCCGGTTCGGCTTTAACCTCGCTGACCACGTCCTTCACCGTGGACATTCTGGGCGCCAATCGCCGTATGGACGATCGTCGCCTGGGCGTCACTCGCCGTCTGGTACACATGGGTATGTCCGTGGCTATGGGCTTGGTAATCATCGCATTCTACTACCTGAGCAATCAGGATGCCATCAGCGCCGTGTACACCTTGGCTTCGTACACCTACGGTCCCATACTCGGACTCTTTGTCTTCGGTATGGCCTGCAAGCGTCCGGTGCGCGACTGCCTTGTCCCGTTAGTGTGCATCCTTGCGCCCGCGCTTTCGTGGGTGGCTCAATGGGCACTCAAAGAATACTGCGACTATACCACCAGCTTCGAGTTGTTGCTGATGAATGCCGCCTTCACCGTTCTGGGCCTCTTGCTGCTGCTCAAACCGCGCAAACAAGTTTGATATAAGTCTGCGTCGGATAATAAATACGCAAAGTAATGGCACGCAATCTATTAAGCAAATACTTCTGGATTATAGATACCATACGTCGTCGTCGGCGCATCTCGCGCCGCGAGCTGACGGAGCTGTGGCTGAAGAGTGATGTCTCGGAAGGTCGTGCCCTTACGCGGCGCACCTTCTACAACTATCGTGAGGCCATACTTGACATCTTCGGACTCAGCATCGAGTGCGACAACTCGACTTTCGAGTATTATATCACCGAAGAAGACGCCCACAACCGCGAAGTGACAGACTGGATGCTCAACAGCGCTGCAGTCAACGATATTATTGCTGCGGGGCGAAGCGTGGCTTCGCGTATATGCCTCGAAGACGTCCCCAGTGCACGCACCTACTTGGGCGTCATTATCGACGCATTGCGCCAAAACCGTGTCCTCTCCTTTGATTACAACAACTTTACGCGCAGTCGCCCCGACCGCGATGTCGCACTCGAGCCGTATTTTGTGCGCATATTCCATCAGCGGTGGTACGTCATAGGCCGCAACGTGCGCGAGAACCGCGTCAAGACCTACGCCCTGGACCGTATGGACCGGGTGCATTTGTCACATAAGACCTTCGAACTGCCTCCGGATGTCAATGCCGACGACTACTTTCGTGACAGTTTCGGCCTGGTGGTGACGCGAGCCGCCGCCAAGACCGTCACCTTGCGCGTCGACCATGTGCAGGCCAAGTACCTGCGGGCGTTGCCGTTGCACGCTTCGCAGGAAGAATTTGTGCACGACGGTTTTTCGCTGTTCCGCTACCGTATGCGCATCACCGACGACCTTGTCGAGGAACTTATGTCCAAGGCCGACCGTATTACCGTGGTCTCGCCGCCCGAACTGCGCGTGATGCTCATCGACCGTTTGCGTCGCGCCCTCGCCCCCTATGACGAAAACAAATGACAGGAAAAACGAAGTCTATATATATTAACTTAACACACAATTGATTATGGAACAAAACGAACAAGTTCGCCTTTCGGCGCTTTCAAACGCTACGATGCTCAGTGCCATCGGCGTAACACTTATGTACGGCCTCAGCCTGCTGCTGGCCCTTTTCGCTCCCGGATCTGTCGCAGTGAGCGTCGTGTCTCTCGTTGGTCTTATCATTTGGCTGGTAGGTATCTACAACACCTCGAGCGTATTCAAAGGCTTCAATGCTGCCGTTGCCGCTTCTTTCGAGCGTCTGTTCAAGGCTCAACTGGCTATAGTAATTGCTGCTGTAGCATACGGAGTACTGGTAGCTCTGATACCCCAGATCTTCGGATATAGAGGCCTTAATGCATCTATCGTTATAGTCAAACTGCTGACTATCGCATTGTTCGTTTGCCTGCTTATGTACATGGCCAAGAGCAATAACGAAAGCCGTACAC
Organism: uncultured Porphyromonadaceae bacterium; assembly: GCA_900540625.1. Classification (GTDB taxonomy): domain Bacteria; phylum Bacteroidota; class Bacteroidia; order Bacteroidales; family Muribaculaceae; genus CAG-873. The sequence continues at coordinate 24,881 of UQGP01000005.1, forward strand.
TCAAACTTCTCGGTGTCAAATCTATGGGCAGCGTGTCCGTAGCGTTCACAATCCAGCTCGTCATCCTTGCTGTGTGCGCCTTGGTAGCGCTCATCGTACTCTTCCGTACCGGTGACGTCTTCTCCTTCCTGTTCAGCAACGGATTTGGCGGCGTGGCAGTGCTGAGCGTTCTGATAGGTCTCGCCGCAATTGTTGCAGCCGTATTCATGATTATCGGCTGGTGGAGCGTGCGTAACGAACTGGCCCAACTGCCCGCCGACGAAGAATAACACAAGCCTCTGAATGCCTGCTATATCGCAGACATATACACCCATGGCGCCGTCGATGCAAGACCGCATCGACGGCCGCTATGTGCGTCTTGACGTAGTACGTGCTCTCGCCATAGTTATGGTCGTGGCGATACACTCCGTGCACGAGTACATGGACGAGAGTGTCTACCAAGCACTGCTGCCATACTTTTGCACGCCGGTGCTTTTCTTTATGACCTCCGGCGCGTTGATATTCCCGGTGCGCAGCGGCCGAGTCTTTGTAAAACGGCGTCTGCGTGCTTTACTGCCCGCCTTCGCTTTTTGGACGGTAGCATATTTGCTGATGGACTACTACCTGACACCGCATCAGGACGTCAGCATCGGGCATCGACTGCTGTATTGCCTATACACCCCGACATGGGGCACGGGGTGGTTTGTACTGGCTATGGCCGGGCTTTACCTCTTTGCCCCCTTCTTGTCGCCATGGCTCTCCACGGCACGACGCCGCAGCGTCGAGTGGTTTTTGCTACTATGGCTCGCTGCCGGGACTCTGCCCTGGGTCTCGGCACAGACGGCCATACTGGACGATGGCGGCGGCTTGTTCTCCGGATTTTACGGCTGTATGGGATATATGGTCGCCGGATACTACCTTACACGCTGGCCCGTATCGACGCGTTCGCGTCGTTGGCAAGTGTGCTTCTGGACGTTGGCATTCATTTTTGCCGTTCCTTTAACACTCAAAATGAGTGCCGTGGCTACGCGCTGGGGCTATTATGACGCGGTGACGTCCCTCGCCGGAATCAACGTCATTGCAATCCAAGTCACTCTGTTTGCTATACTGACGGCATTGCCGACACCGCGCGGCATCTTTGCGCGGCTGTGTATCAGCCTTAGTCGCTGTTCCTACGGCATCTATCTGGCGCATATCGCCATATTGCATTATCTGTTGCGTCTTGCCGACATCGACCTTGGTGTGGCGGCCAACGGTCTGCTGTCTTTCATCGCATCCTATCTGCTGACACTCGGACTGCGAAAGATAATGTCGAATGTGAGGCGTTGAGTGTGGAATTATGGACGGCGAAAAGTCCTGACGCCATTTTTGCCCCTCAATTTGACCTATACGCCCTCAATTTTAATGCCCTTCGAGCATTCCGAATCCTTCGTTATCCATATTTCGGCCTATTCCACATTGTCTCGTTTCTTTTCCATAAAAATTTGGACAAAAACGAGAGGAGGCGGCTGTGCGAGCCGAAAAAATGCGTAATTTTACAACCCGAAACACAGCGTCCGCGCCCGAGGCTGCGGACGTCGGCATTCGCTACCGCGTTGACAGCGCGTGTGGCGTGGCCGTTTCTTGTCGGGAGTCCGTCCGTCGGGCGACCAGCACGTATGTGTGTTCTCGGAGTTTTAAGTAGACATAAAACACAGGCAAACATATACTTATCCTAATGGCAACCAAAGACACAGACACTCCGGCACGTGCTATGCACTATGACGAAGATGGAATACCCGACCCCGTGCGCAAGCCCAAAGGTGATAGTGCTGCCGCCGATATAGAGGCGGTACGGCCACGCCCGCGTAGCGACCGGTACATCTGGGGTATATATATCCTGCTGTGCTTGGTTTCGGTGGTCGAACTTTTCAGCGCCTCTTCGCGCGAAATCGTCAACGGGAATGTGCTGTATCCGCTGATACGCCATGTCGGCCTGCTCGCCATCGGATTTGCGATTATGCTGCTGTTGCAGCGCATGCACTATAACCGAGTCTATAAATGGACGTTCGTTATAGTCGTCTTGGCGGTTTTGGCTGCGATTTATACCATGTTTTTCGGCAACGTCATCAACGGCGCACGCCGCTCGTTTACGCTGTTGATTGTCACGGTCCAACCGTCCGAAATACTCAAGATGACGGCGGCACTGCTGATAGCGCGTGTGCTGGCCGTATCGCAGATCAACGGCGGACGCGATATCTCCAATAGAGGTATAATATTGGTCTCCGTCACGGTGCTGTTCTTCGGTATGCTGCTGATCAAACAAGGCCTCACCAATACCGCTCTACTTATGGCTATAAGCCTGTCAATGATGCTTATAGGTGGCGTAAGCTGGCACAAATGGTTAATCGTATTCGGCGTGTATGTCTTGCTTGGCGGCGGATATTTTGGCATCAAGATGCTCTCCGGATCGGACTCCGGTCAGGCCGAACGTGTCGAAAACGTGGCCAGCGGTGTCGAGACCGACCGTACGGGCGTGCGAAAGAGTCGTATTCTCAACTTCTTACGCTCGGACAAATACAATGATTCCATTACCAGCGAAAACCGTCAGGAGCAGTACTCCTACATCGCACAGGCCAACGGCGGCCTTTTAGGCGTCGGACCCGGACGTTCGCGCGAGGCCGCACGCTTGCCCCTGGCCTTCTCGGACTACATATACGCCATCGTCGTCGAGGATATCGGATTGGTGGGCGGACTGGCGGTAATGCTGTTGTACTTGTTCCTGCTGTTCCGTGCCGGACGTTTGGCGACAAAATGCACCAAGGCTTATCCGGCGCTATTGGTGATAGGTATGGCCGTATTTATCACCTGTCAGGCGCTGGTACACATAGGTATAGTCGTGGGCACATTGCCGGTGAGCGGTCAGCCCTTGCCGCTCATATCCAAGGGCGGATCATCGGTCATCATCACCTCGGTAGCTCTGGGTATTATGCTTAGCGTCAGTCGCCATGCCACGCGCCGCGGCGCACGCGAGGAAATGCGCAATCGCATCACCACGCTCGAGGATAAGGAATTTGCCGACAACCCAACGGGACTGTAGGCACCATACACTTACGAAACAAATCATGCAACCAGATATGGAAACATCCGAAACTGCCGCTAAAGACGGCAACAAAAGCCGGGAACTGCTGCACCGCGTCATCATCAGCGGCGGCGGCACCGGCGGACACATCTTCCCGGCGCTGTCCATAGCCGACGAGATACGCCGTCGCAACCCCGATGCCGAAATACGCTTCGTGGGCGCCAACGGACGTATGGAAATGGAACGTGTGCCGGCGGCCGGTTACCCCATCGAAGGACTGACCATCGCCGGACTCGACCGTCGACGTCTGTGGCGCAACTTCCGCGTGCTGTGGCTGGCCTGGAAGGCTACACGCCGCTGCCGCGCTTTGGTACGCGATTTTCGGCCCGATGTGGCCATAGGCGTCGGCGGATACGCCAGCGGACCGCTGCTCAAAGCCGCACAACGTGCCGGAGTGCCGACCGTACTGCAAGAGCAAAATTCGTACGCCGGCGTCACCAATAAACTGCTGGGGCATCGCGCTCGCGCCATTTGCGTCGCATACGAAGGTATGGACCGCTTTTTCCCGGGCGACCGCGTCATCCTTACCGGCAACCCGGTGCGGGCAGCCTTGCGTGACTGCACCCTCACGCCCGCGCAGGCTCGTCAGGCCCTCGGCTTCGACCCCTCACGCCCGCTGGTGCTGGTTGTGGGCGGCAGCCTCGGCGCCCGTACCATCAATCAAGCCTTGGCCGGTGGCGCCGCAAGTGCCATTGCCGCCACGGGTGCTCAGGTACTCTGGCAGACCGGTAAGGCGTACGCCCCCGATGCCAATGTCGCCATTCCCGAAGGAGTGCAGGCCACGACATTCATTGCCGATATGGCCACGGCGTATCGTGCCGCCGATGTGGTAGTGTCGCGCGCCGGTGCCTCCACCATCAGCGAAATACAATTGCTGGGTAAGGCCGCCGTGCTCGTTCCATCGCCCAATGTCGCCGAAAATCATCAGTATCACAACGCTATGGCCCTTGTGAAGCGCGATGCGGCCGTATTGGTGACCGATGCGGATGCCATGCGCGACCTTGGCGGCGCCGTCCTCGGCCTTTTAGCCGACCCGACACGTCGCGAAACTCTGGCCGCAAATGCTGCCGCCATGGGGCGCCCCGAGGCTACGGCCACCATCGTTAATATTATCGAAGACACTGTACAACAATCACATACACTATGACACAGACTCGCACACTCAAGGATTACGACAATATATACTTTGTAGGCGCAGGCGGCATAGGCATGGCCGCGTTGGTGCGCTACTGCCTTCATGCCGACAAGAACGTGGCCGGATATGACCGCACACCTACCGTCTTGACACACAATCTTATAGACGAGGGCGCCGCCATCACCTTCGAGGACAATGCCGACGCCATCGGCGAGGCCTTCCGCAATCCAGCAGACACGTTGGTGGTGTACACACCCGCCGTCCCCGAGACCAATTCGATACTCTCGTACTTCCGCAACGGCGGCTTCGAAGTGGTCAAACGCGCCGTATTGCTGGGCAAAATCACCCACGGAATGCGTGCGCTATGCTTTGCCGGAACGCATGGCAAGACCACGACATCCTCTATGGCTGCGTATATCCTTGACCGCGCTCCCGCGGGCTGTAACGCCTTCCTCGGCGGCATCCTGCGCAACGTAGGCAGCAACCTCATACTCAACGGTTCCAGCGACCTTTGCGTCGTCGAGGCCGACGAATACGACCGCAGCTTCCACCAGCTTACGCCTTATGTCGCCGTCATCACCGCCACCGATCCCGACCACCTGGACATCTACGGCACCGAGGAGGCATACCTCGAAAGCTTTGCGCACTTCACCGAATTGATACGCGAAGACGGAGCCCTGCTGTTGCATACCGGACTCAAGGTGGTGCCGCGTCCCGCTGCCGGAGTGCGCCGCTACACTTACAGTCGCGATGAGGGAGACTTCCATGCAGCCAATATACGCCGTGGCGGTGGCGAGATAGTCTTTGACCTTGTACATCCCTTCGGCGACCCGATACGCGATATTTCGCTCGGCGTACCCGTCGAAATCAATATCGAGAATGCCGTGGCCGCTGCCGGTGCATGCCTTATCGCCCTCGGTGATGACCAATCGCAACTGCCGCACGAGGCCATACGTAGTGCCTTGGCTCGCTTCCAGGGCGCCGAACGCCGCTTCCAATTCCACCTCAAAGAGCCTATGCCCGGCGGACACGTCATCATCGACGACTACGCACACCATCCCGACGAATTGCGCCAGAGCATCGCGTCCGTCAAGGCGCTGTATCCCGAGTGCAAGCTCACCGTGGCTTTCCAGCCGCACCTGTACACCCGTACGCGCGATTTCGCCGACCAATTTGCCTCGGCACTCGACCTCGCTGACGGCGGCGTCATTCTTCTCGATATCTACCCCGCACGCGAACAACCGATACCCGGAGTGACCTCGAAATTGATTTTCGACAAACTTCGCACCGACAAAAAAGTGCTTATTCCCAAAGAAAAGTTGGTAGATACCGTAAAACATTGTAACTTTGAAATCTTATTGACGGCAGGTGCCGGCGACATCACCAATTATGTGGATGATATCGTCAGGGAAACCGTTGCCGCGCACGACCAAAAATAAGGTTGACAACCAAATAACGATGAAGAAGATACACGCCGAACGTCGCACCGTTGTGCGCTGCCTGCTATCCGTAGCAATGGCAGTGTACTTGTGTGTCGTTGTGCCTATGGCACGGTCGGCTCGCTCCCATCAGCCGATAGGGATGCCGCTTATCCTTCTTGAGGATACCCTCGGCGTGCGCTTCGTCACCGCTGCGGACGTCAACGATATACTTACAACGGTATATCCCGAATTGGACACCATGCAGTTGGGACATGTCAATACATACCGCCTGCTGGAAGCCCTCTCCGCCAACAATCGCATCGAAAATGCCTCGGTCAATATCTTGGCCGACGGCAAACTGCGTATACGAGTGGTGCCTATGGTACCCGTGGCACGCGTCTTCCCGGACGACAATACCCCGTCGTATTACGTCAACGCCGTGGGCAAGCGACTGCCCGCCGACCCGCAGCATTGCGTGGATGTCCCCGTATTGTGCGGCAATTTTACCGACCCGGCAAGTGTGCGCCGATTGCTGCCGATGCTGGCGACGATACATGCCGATGCCGGAGCCGATGCGCTTGTGGCCAGTGTCAGCCTCGACCGAGGTACGGGCGACATTATCGTCCATCCCAATGTCGTGGGACACGTCATCAATATGGGGGATACATCTGCCGTGGCCAATAAATTGGCACGCGTGCGTTCGTTTTACCACAGCGTCATGCCTGTCAAGGGCTGGAACTATTATGATACCGTCAGCGTCAAGTGGAACGGCCGCGTTGTGGCCACCCGCCGCACCAAGATGCTGCCACAGAGCGTGCTGAATATGTACATAGACAGTTTGGCGGCAGACGATGCCCGTGATTACGTGGACGAAAGCGTTACTATGCCTCCGGAGATTGACAACCGTAACGGTAAGACGCACGGTGCCAATGAGCCGAAGGACTCTTCTCAAACTACATCAAACAAACACCAATGACCGACAAAAACATCATCATCGTACTCGAAATAGGCTCCTCGGCTCTTCGTGCCGCGGCAGCCGAAGTCAGCGCCGACTCGATAAGCGTCATCGACGTCGCGACCGAGAAGCTGGATCAGTGTGTGCGCATAGGCCGCATACAAAATGTGGAGGACGTCACCAATGCCGCTCGCCGCAGCCTTGACGCATTGGAGTCATGCAGCGCCCTCGACAATCGCATAATCAAGGCCGTATATGTTGCCGTGGGCGGACGTTCGCTGGAAGCTTCCTATGCCGAAGCTTCGCTCCAATTTCCCGATGAACGTGAAATAACGCAAGAAGCTCTCGAGCGTCTCACCGACGAAGCCTGCAACAGTATACCCGAAAGTCGCGAGCTGTTGGACATCCTCCCGCGCAAATTTATGGTCAACGGCATGGATACCAAACGTCCGCGCGGAAACCTGGCCAAGAACATCACTGCGCAGTACTCGATGGTTCACTGCAATATGCGCAATATGCGCAACCTTGAGACCGTCATCGGCGACCGCCTTAAACTGGACTTTGAGTACATTACACGCCCCTTGGCCGAAGCCGAGATGGCATTGAGCGACCGCGAAATCAAGGGCGGGTGTGTGCTCGTAGATTTCGGAGCCGAGACCACCACGGTATCCATATACAAGGACGGTGTGCTGCAATATTTGACCACGATACCTCTGGGTAGCGAGGCCATCACCTGTGACCTTGCGTCCGCCTTGTCCGTCACCGAAGACCAAGCACGCGAAATCAAGGAACGTGTGGCCGATATCATGGCCGAGAAGCAGGAAGATGCACGCATCAAGGTTATCAATAATACCGTGCGCGAACGCGCGATGCAAATCATAGCCAATATCCTGAAACAAATCGAATTTGCCGGATTCGAGAACAAGGACATTGCCGGAGGCATTATTGTCACCGGCGGCGGCAGCTTGTTGCGACACTTTGTTCCGTGTCTCGAAAAATATGCCAAGATGCCGGTTCGGCCGGCCGAGGTCTCGGGTATTCAAGTTCGTGACAATACATTAGTAAGCAGCACATACTTCCCGCTGATGGCCGCGATAGTCGCAGCGGCGCGCAGTGCTCGACGACCCGAGCCGTTGGAATGCCTCCAAGTCCCGGCGGTCACACCGATTGCCGAAACGGACGATGCCGGTTTCGCGGTAGACAATAACGATAATCCTTTTGACGGCAGCGGTAGCGGAGTCGAGGTCCCGCCCGGAAAGAACTACGAGGGCAAGGGTGAGGACGAAGACGGCATTGAGGAACCTGCGGAACCCGGAGGGGCAGGACCGTCGGGATTTAACAAGTTTAAGGAAAAGGTCTCCAAAATGTTCAATAAGGTTATGTCCGGTCCCGACGGAGCTGACGATATGGTGTAACCCGAGACGACCACGACCACGCATTTGCCAAATCAAAGATATACAGACAATACACTCCTCGCAAACATAAATACACTACTCCTCATAAGATATGGACGATAATACAGACGTAACAGATTTGGGTGACTTCAAGACCGCAGACAAACCCATACAGAGCATTAAAGTTGTGGGCGTCGGCGGTGGCGGCAACAACGCCGTCGAAAAGATGTTCGCTGCCGGCATCAACGGAGTCTCCTTTGTACAGATAAATACAGACAAGCAGGTGCTTCAAGACTCCAAGGTGCCTACGGTGGTGCTTCTCGGCGCCGGCCGCGGTGCCGGAGGCAAGCCCGAAGTAGCGCGCAAACTTGCCGAAGAAGATGCAGATAAGATAGCCGAAATCTTTGAAGACGGAACGGATATGGTCTTCGTGACTGCCGGTATGGGCGGCGGTACGGGCACGGGCGCAGCTCCCGTGGTGGCTCGTATCGCACGCGAGAAGGGCATACTTACCATCGGCATTGTCACCATACCTTTCAGCTTCGAAGGCCCCGGACGTAACAAAAAAGCTTTGGCCGGCGCCGCCGAACTGGCCAAATATGTCGATGCGCTGCTGGTGCTCGACAATGACCGACTTGTCGAAATATATCCCAAGCTTTCGATGTTCAACGCCTTCCGTCGCGCCGATGACACATTGCGAAACGCAGCCGAAGGCATTACCGAAATCATCACGCGTGTAGGCATTGTCAACCGAGACTTCAACGATGTCGATGCAACTCTGCGTGATGGTAAAACGGCTATAATATCAAGCGGTTACGGCGAAGGCGAAAATCGTATCAATGACGCCATACAGGAGGCTTTGCGCTCTCCGCTGCTCAAGGACTGCAATGTCGTAGACAGCAAGCGAATGCTCTTTGTGTTGTATGCCTCGTGCGGCGACGACGCCGAATCCGCGACGGACGACAAGGATTCAGGCGAAGACGCATTGCGCGCCGGTGAAACGATGGCCATCACCAATTTCGTGGCCTCGATGACCGAAAAAGATATAGAGGTGAAGTGGGGCTTGTACAATGTCCCCGAATTGGGCGACCGTGTCAAGGTCACCATTCTCGCCTCCGGATTCGAGACTTCGACCGCCCCGAAACGCGAAATGCCGGCACAAAACGGCGGCGAGAACAAGTCCGAAAGCACCACCAAGAATACTATCGGAACCCTTGGCGAGGAAAAGGAAATAGCACTGGCTCTTGCCGGCTACAATATCCTGTCACCGGACGAGTACGATAATGACGAGTCTATAAGCCGGGTTGTTTCCGAATCGCCGCGCATCGGATACGCCGGCATAATAGGTAAGGGCAATAGTGCCAAACCCGGCACCGGAACATCCGCGCGCCGCGACAATGCACAGCCCGCGCGGACTAACGTCATATCTTTTGACGATATGTAGGTCCGCCGAAGGCGAAGTCAGTTCCGCAAGTCTCAAGAAAATTAAAGGCTTCCATCATAAAGCAAATCATTCCGGCCGCCCGTAGCGGCAGAATATAATACAGCCAACGACGCATTACCAAGTAGCAATCAATAATATAGCGCCATGTCAGCCAATCCCGTCAAACCCGAGAACCGCATACCCGATACGCCTGATGGCAAATGGACCGAAATAGAACACCTCCCCGAATGGGACGAGGAATTCTATAACGTCTATACGGCCAAAAAACACGGCAAATGGGTGATGCTCAAAGCGCTGCGTCCCGAAATCAAGGACGAGCCCGAATATCAGGCCATGCTCGAAAAGGAATTCGAGGTGCGATACAACCTGTCGCATCCGAATATTGTGATGATCAACGATATCGAGGATATCGACGGCATAGGCCGATGCATCATCACCGATGACGTCTATGGAGACAGCCTTCGCCGACTCATCAACGAAGGCCGACTTACCGACCACCAGTACGAGCAACTGCTTACGCGCCTGCCGGCTGCCATGGAGTATATCCAGCAAAACCACTTGGCACATCATCCGATACGCCCCGAGACAATATTGTTTACGGAGAACATCGGCAATCTCAAGCTGATAGACGTCGGTTTTGACCAGCGGTCATCGCTGTCGCACGCCGATACGGACGATGATATCTACAACTACGGTGCCGTCATTCGCGAAACACTTGAGCGCACGGGACGTCGTGACCCGCTGATGTCTCGTGTGGCCGCCCGCTGTACCGACCCCAATCCCCGCCGTCGTTATCGCGACGTCCAGACGCTGCGCCTTGCCATTGCCGGCGGCAGCACCAAACGAATATATGTTCTGGCCATAGCCTTCCTCGCCGTAATGGTGGCGGCTTTGGCTCTCATCCTGTTGCTACAGCCCGAGCCGACGACGGCCGTGTAGTACCAAATACCATAATACAACCATTCAGACATGTCTGTAACCATCAAACCTATAGCACCGGTCAAAAAAAGCCTCAAGCAGTACGTCCGCTTCGGCATAGATCTATACAAGGGCAACAAGTACTTTGTCCCGCCGTTGGTGCTTGACGAAATCAATACGCTGCTGCCCGAAAAGAACCCCGCATTCGACTTCTGTCAGGCGCAGTCGTATATGGCTTACCGTGACGGAAAGCCCGTGGGCCGCATTACCGGTATCATCAATCGGCGAGCCAACGAAAAATTTGCGGAAAAAACACTGCGCTTCGGCTTTGTCGATTTCATCGATGATGACGAGGTGGTGGACGCCCTGTTTCGTGCAATACAACTGTGGGGACACAACCACGGGATGACTAAGATTGCCGGGCCTATGGGCTTTACCGATATGGACCGCGAGGGTATGCTCGTGGACGGCTTCGAAGAATTGGGCACGCAAGCCACAATATACAACTATCCGTATTATGCGCGACACATGGAGCGCCTCGGATTTGCCAAAGAAGCCGACTGGATTGAATACCGTATGAAAGTCCCGGAGCAAATTCCGGAACGCTATGCCCGTATCGCCGACATTGTGTCGCGGAAGTTCGGGCTGCGTCCGTTGCAGATGACCTCGCGCAAGGCCATAGCGCAGCGCTACGGCCAGGCAATATTCGAGCTTATCAATCGCTCCTACGGCGAATTGTACGGCTTTGTATCCCTGACCCAAAAGCAGATAGACCATTACATAAATATGTACCTCGGACTGCTGCGCCTCGAAGACGTATGCCTGATTGTGGACGCCGAGGACACACTCGTAGGTGTGGGCATATCTATGCCGTCGTTGTCCAAAGCACTGCAACGCAGCGGCGGACGCCTGTTCCCCACCGGATGGTACCACCTTCTGCGTGCCATCCGCGGCCATGCCGACACGGTGGACCTGATGCTGATAGCTATTGATCCCGAGTATCAGGGCAAGGGCGTCAATGCTTTGTTGTTCAACACGTTGATTCCGCAGTATATAGCCAATGGCTATCAATATGCCGAGTCCAATGTCGAACTCGAGACCAATTCGAACGTCCAGAAGCAATGGGAATACTTCGAACGTCGTCAGCATCGCCGCCGCCGTTCGTGGTCCAAGCCCTTGGATCCGGACATCAGATAGCATCCGATATGTCGGATGATGTAACAGCCGACCGCCTGCGACATCGACCGCTTGCGATATTGACAGTCCGCAACATCGACCGACAGCAAACGAACATTGCAATAAAAAAATACAGAGATATCCAACGATTCACTTGATATAACGCATTTTAGATTGATATGAAGATTCAGCTTAAATTTTTGGCCTTAGCTATGGCCGGCCTGATGGCGCTCTCAGCCATGGCCGAGGCTCCGGCAGGGTATTACAACAGCCTCACGGGCCTCAAGGATGCCGCTCTCAAGACGGCAGTCAGCAAATTGGCACGCAATTTCACCCGCTCGGGTGACTACGGTACGATATATACCAACCTGCGCAATACATTCCAGAAGACCGACCTCTATCCCAACAGCAAACGTTGGTGGGATATGTATTCGGATCAGACATTCTATGCGCCCAGTTTCTCGGGCCTCAACCGCGAGCACTCCTTCCCCAAATCGTGGTGGGGCGGCAACACCGACGTTCCGCCGTACGTAGACCTCAATCACCTGTATCCCAGCGAAATCAAGGCAAACAGTGCTAAGCTCAACTATCCTCTCGGCGAGGTGGGCCCCAACCCGGCGTTTGACAACGGCGTCAGCAAAGTCGGCTATCCCGTGGCCGGACAGGGCGGCGGTGCCAAGTATGTCTTCGAGCCGGCCGACGAGTACAAAGGCGACTTTGCCCGTACGTACTTCTACATGGCCACCATATATCAGGATATGACGTGGAAGTACACCTATATGGTGTCGTCCAACACTTATCCGACACTGAATACGTGGTCTATCAATATGTTGCTGCGCTGGCACCGTCAAGACCCCGTGTCCGAAAAAGAGACACGTCGCAATGATGCAGTCTACGGCGTGCAGAACAATCGTAACCCCTTCATCGACCACCCCGAACTGGCCGAATATATTTGGGGTAACAAAAAAGGCATGCCCTACAACCCGGGCTCGACAGAACCCGCCGGCGACCCCGTGCTCACCACTCCGGTACAGGATATGACCCTTGACTTCGGCCGTGTAGCCTTAGGCAAGAGCGCCACGGCACGTCTGCTCTTCAAGGGCGAAAACCTGACTTCGGCCGTCAAAGTGCAGAAATACACCGGCAACGCCGAAATGTTTACACTGGCAGCCGCGCAGATTCCGGCCGTACTCATCGATACGGAAGAAGGCTATTGGCTCAACATCACCTACACGCCCACCGAAGTAGGCAAGCACACTACGCGCCTGCTTGTCAGCGGCGGCGGTATCAGCGGCTCGCGCGGCGTGGCTCTTACTGCCGAATGTTGCCCCGTGCCTACACTGAGCCAAATACATGCGACCGAAGCCACCGGCATCACCAACGACCAATACGTGGCCAATTGGGATGCCCCTGCCGGCGAGGAGGTGGACTACTATATCGTGACCCGCACGATGTACAGCAACGGTACTGCCAAGACCGAGGAACTTGTGGCCGAGGATAATTCGCTGGTCATTACCGGATTCTCGGAGAGCGAAAGCGAGACCTACAGCGTGCGCTCGTCCTACCTGGGCTACGAAAGCGCACCGTCTAATGTCATCGTAGTCAAGCATGACGGCATATCGGACGCCACCGTGGATGCACCTCTGGCCGTGGCCGAAACCCCGGGCGGAATACGCCTGATATGCGACCGCGACATCCCCGGACTGCGCATCTACAATGTCTCCGGCAAGTTGACCGTGGCATACGAACGCGCCGTCAATAATACCGAAATTATGCTCCCCTCGGGCGTATACTTCGTGACTGCCGGCACCGGCGGACGCCCCATCAAGGTGGTAGTGCGCTGATGCCCTCGGATACAGCCGCGTCGCTCCCTATCATCCTCATTCCTCAATACAAATCCTAAACTTCCATTAATATGGGACGTAGAAAACTGAAAAATCCCGACGAATTGGTCAAGCCCGGGCCTTCGGCCACTATGGCCGAGCGCCTGCGCTACCTCGTGGACCTTACACGCAAGACACAGGTGGAGTTCGGCAAACTTATCAATGTCGACCCCAGCAATATGTCCAAAATTCTGTCGGGCAATTACCCGATTACGGATGCTATGGTCAACCGCGTGGTGGTCAACTTGGGCGTTTCCAAAGACTGGCTTACCAAGGGTACGGATGTGCCGTATCCCAAGGAAGTTACGGCCGGCGAACCGCTGATACCCGAGGTGAATAAGGGCCCTATGGCCGTGCAAGACCAAAATGCGGTAGGAGCACCGGTGTACGACATCGATGCCACCGCCGGATGCGTGCCGTTGTCCCGAATGTTCACCGACGAACATATTATCGGGCGGTTGGACCTCCCGGGACTTGACCGCACGCAGCCTATTGTGCGCGTCAGCGGCGACAGTATGGAGCCTAAGATACGCGACGGCGGATACATCGCCATACGCCAACTTTCGCGGGACGGATTTATCTATTGGGGCAAGGTCTATCTGGTGGTCACCGAGGACTACCGTATGGTCAAGATTGTGCGAAAGCATACCAACCCCGGGATGGTCATCCTGCACAGTATCAATCCCGAGTACGATGACATGGAAATCGAGCGCAGCCAAATACAAGCGCTGTTCCTTGTCAACGGAGTATTCAATTACGAAATCCTATGAAGCAGCGTTGTCGGGTCGTGACCTCGACATCCCGCTGTTAGATATAAAATACGCAAGACGATGAAGAAATTGGTCGTATCCACGGGCGCCGGAATGAGCGCCGAAAGCGGCATCGCCACCTTCCGTGACGCCGGAGGCCTGTGGGAAAATTACCCCGTGATGGACGTGGCCAGCGCCGATGGCTTTGCCCGCAATCCGGCGCTGATACACAAGTTCTACAACGAACGGCGCAGGGAATTGTTCGCCGCCGAGCCTAATGCCGGACACCGTGGACTTGTGGACTTGGAAAAGGACTTCGACGTGCGCGTCATCACCCAAAACGTTGACAACCTGCACGAACGTGCCGGGTCGTCCAATGTCCTGCACCTGCACGGGCAATTGGACTACGTGCGTGCTCTCGATAACGAAAAACTGCGCTGGCGCCTGACGCCCGACGACCCGGACACCTCCGTGGATACCGTCATCGAAGGCCACCATGTGCGTCCGGACATCGTATTCTTCCAGGAAGCCGTTCCCAATTTCGACCCCGCCTCCCGGATTGTGGCCGAGGCTGACATTTTTGTCATCATCGGCACCTCGCTGGTGGTATATCCCGCCGCCGCACTCATCAATTATGTGCGCCGCGGCGTCCCCGTGTTCTATATCGACCCGCGACCCTCGGATGTACCCGAAGGTGTACATATCATTCGCACCGGCGCCGGCGAAGGCGTAGCCCGTCTGGCCGAAATATTGCGAAAATCATATCTCTAACCTGTAATAAAGCATAAGTTACAGCTCTTTTCTCACTTTTTACAAACCGTTTTGGAAGCATCCCTGTCATTAGCGCAATACATTGCCCTGGGCATCGCCCTGGTGGCGTTGTGCATCTCCGGATTTGTCTCCGGAAGCGAAATAGCCTTTTTCTCGCTCAATGCCAAGCAGCGCGAGAAACTTGAAGAACATGCCTGGGGGCGCCAGGCCCTGCAATTGCTGGCCAAGCCCGAGCGGCTGCTGGCCACGATACTCATCGCCAACAACTTGGTGAATGTTACCATCGTCATCCTGGTCAACTATTCGCTCGGCCCGGTGTTCGAACACATGGACGAGGTCCTGAGCTTCATCCTCCAGACGGTTATTATCACCTTCGTGATATTGCTCTTCGGCGAAATCGCGCCCAAGCTGATAGGTAATTCGCAACCGCTGCGGTGGGTGCGCTTTGCCGTGCCGGGGCTAAGACTGATGACCGTACTGCTGGCCGCTCCGGCCAAGCTGCTGATGAAGTCGTCGCACATCGTGCATCGCGTCGTCACCAAGCAAGCCCAAAACGTCACCACCGATGACTTGGCCAGTGCCCTCGAAGTGACCGATGTCAAGGCCGATAAAGACAAGGAAATGCTCGAAGGCATCCTGCGCTTCGGCCAGACGACGGCTGCCGAAATTATGACTCCGCGTATCGATATCACCGATATTGATGTCTCCGACGACTACTGCAAGGTGCTCAAAACGGTTATCTCCAGCGGATATTCGCGTCTGCCGGTTACGGACGGCAGCCAGGACAATATCCGCGGCATACTCTATGCACGCGACCTATTGCCCTACGTGGCTGTGAAAGATCCCTCGTTTGATTGGCAGCGACTGTTGCGCCAGCCGTATTTTGTGCCCGAATCGCGTCCCATCGACGACCTCTTGGAAGACTTCCGTCGTCGTCATCAGCACTTGGCCATAGTTGTGGACGAGTTCGGCGGCACTCAGGGTTTGGTGACTATGGAAGATGTCCTCGAGGAAATTGTGGGCGATATTGACGACGAGTACGATGATGCGGCACCCACCTATCGCCGCGTGCGCGAAGACACCTTCGACTTCGAGGGACGTACATTGCTTACCGACTTTTTCCGCGTAACTGATATTGATGAATCCGAATTTTCAGCCGTCACCGAAGACGCCGAGACCATAGGCGGAATGTTGCTGAGTATCAAGGGCGACTTCCCCAAAGAGCGCGAAAGCATTGTCTACGGCGGCGTCCGCTTCACCATACTCACCATCGAAGGCCACCGTATCGGCGATATACGTGTCACCGTGCTGTCCAAGCCGCAGGCCGATGTCGACAGTAAAGACAAAGAGTCCTGACCGATGCGGCGTCCGGCACAATTGTCTGTATTAGCAGTTATGGTCGTGGGACTTGTCGCCACGGCCGTATCGCTTGTTGCTTGCTCCAAGAGTGACACGGCCGTGCCGCGTGAGCACGCCTATCCGCGTATAACGCTGAATGACACCGTGTATCGTGTCGTCGAAGTGTCGTCGGTATGCTTCGATGTCAACGTCGATGCCGAAGTGTCCGTCCGTGACGGCGCGTGCGACATACACTATTCGCGATACGATGCCACGATATATGTGGGAGTGGCAGCCGTCAAGCCCGAGAACGGCACCATTGCCCAACACTGGGCCAATCGCTTACAACGCATGGCCCTCAACCTTGACGGTGTACCGGCGCACTATGGCGACGTCGAAACGCAGCACGGATGTGTGGCGCGGCTCGTCATTGCCGACGGCCTTACGGCCACACCCGTGCAGGGTCTATATGCCGATACCGTGAGCGGTATTGTGGTCAGTGCCGCCGCCTTTATGCACGACGGCACATTAATGCAACGCGGACCCGCCGCCGTGGACAGCCTCCGCCCCGTCACCGAAGCCCTTACCGCCGATATGCTACGCCTGTTGCGCACTATACGCCCCTTGCGCCGCTGACGCCGACATTGGCGGAGGTCGAGAATATCCGTCGTGCCGAAAGCCTTGGGGCACACTATTACACATCGTTTCGAATTTCTCTTGTGCGCCGGTTTTTTTTCTGAAGACGGACGCACGGCATCAACGTGTAAATACTTCAGCCATATAGAACTATCATCGGCGGTATATCGGTAGGGGTGCAACACATTGCGCCCGCAACGACACAATTCATCAACCTGATAATCACCATGTTACCGCCCGTACTGCGCGGCGCAATGTATTGTGCCCGCGCAGTAATTCGCGATTATGCCCCCCTCCTTAAAGTGATTCGACATCATGACGCTACCCCGAAAAATGGAATTAATGAAAATTAACAAATTTAATTCGTGTTAATTCGGGGCGAGTTCATATCTTTGCAAAAACGGCAAGAGAGCCGTAGCGCGCGACACGCTAAAGCTATAAAAAACATTGACACAGGCTGTTGGTTGCCATTGCCAAATAAGCCTTTAGGAACTGACACACAAGCTGAAATGCTTCCCATTATGTCTACGGTACAGACTACACAATTGTATCTTAGAATAGAGTTTATCACGTTAGTTAATCACAACAATCAAAACAAATTGAATTATGAGAAATGCCAAGTTCCTACTTACTGCCGTGATGCTTGTTTTGGCATCGACGGTCATGGCAGAGCGTGGCATGGTGTTGTTGATGAAGGACAACACCAAGCACGGCTTTGCTTTTGTCGAGACCCCTGTGGTCAAGGTCGACAAGGAGTTGACCATTACCACGACCAACTCAGAGGTGAAAGTGCAATATGCGGACGTCCAACGCATATACTTTGACGAGGTCGGGGGGGTCGAAGACGTTGTGGCGGACAATGCCGCATACCCTACGTACAGCATCAACGCCGATGGCGTGACTATCAAATCGCTGCGTCTCGGCGATGCCGTATCCGTGTACACACTCGATGGCCGTTTGGTGCAGGGCGTCCGTGCTGATGCCGCCGGCGAAGCCTCAGTGAAACTTGCTCCCGGCGTACCCTACGCAATCCGTCTTGCAAGCGGATTTGCTTTCAAAGTCATTCTAAAGTAACTATCCAAGCAACCTATCCAAGTAACCTATTCAAGTAACAAACAAAACCCACCTTTACAGTTATGAAAACACTACTATTGTCAGCGCTCGCGCTGTTTGCCGGCGTTTCATCATATGCCCAAACAACCGACAAAAAAGAGATAATCAGCGTCTGGAGCGGAGGTCACCGCATCGCTATTCTACAGCCCGACAGCATCACTTTCGGCAGCAAAATAGAAGTGCCGGAAGCCGTAGACCTGGGTCTGAGTGTCAAATGGGCAAGCTTCAACCTCGGAGCCGTCACACCCGAGGCTTCCGGAGACTTCTATGCATGGGCCGAAATAGCCCCCAAGTCATACTATGACTGGTCTACATACTATCATGGCGTACGTGACTTCTTCACCAAATACAACGCCACGGACAAACTCACGCAAATTGAGCCCTCCGACGATGCCGCTACGCGCATCTTCGGTGAGGGGTGGCAGATACCCACCGAAGAGCAGTTCAAGGAATTGCTGACCAAGTGCACATGGACGACCATGACCATCAACGACATTCCCGGCTTCGAGGTCAAGGGCGAAAACGGCAACAGCATCTTCATCCCCTATACCGGGACGCTGTACTATGGCTCGGTGCTGTTCCCGACTTCATTGGGCAGCTACTGGACATCCACGCTCGACACCGAGTATAACGATCAGGGAGAGTATTTCAAGGTTCGCGACCTTACCCTGAGTTCCGAGCCGCGTATCGGCACTGCCGATCGATGCTGGGGACGTCCCATACGCGCCGTATACACCAAGTAAACACATCCGGCTTCTATCGGGAATGTCGGCATCCCCGATAGAAGCCGAAGACACATCAAAAACTTAGAATTGTGTCAAACGGCAGAATGCGATAAAAATTGACGTATACACCTAAAATTTACTAATAAAGGTACGAAGATATTGTCTGGATGAGGAAGCAGCGGCGCAAATGTGTGCCGCAGCATAAAAAGACAAAGACGGTTCGTGCGGTTGTGGAGAAAGCGGTTGCCGATGAAAAAAACACAACATTCGAAACAGTGCCCGAAAGCCCAACCCCGACATCTGTAATATGAAAACCATAGTACTAACCAAAAACAAAAAACTATGATGAAAAAAAGACTATTCAAAGCCGCCCTGATGGCGGCAGCGCTGGCCCTTTCCGGGCTGACGGCTATGGCTGCATCGTCCGGCAAATGCGGCAAGTACCTTACGTGGACGCTTGACGATGAAGGAGCGCTCGTCGTCACAGGCATGGGCGCAATGTACGACTATGACGATGAAAAGAACGAGAAGTGGGATAAGACACTCATCAAGTCCGTCCAAATAGGACCGACTGTTGCGTCAATAGGCGCTTACGCCTTCTCCTCATGTGAAAGTTTGACGAAAGTAACACTATTCGACAATGCGCTAACCACCATCGGAGACTTCGCGTTTATGTGGTGTATCAACATGAAATCAATCACCGTTTCAAATTCGGTGAAGACAATAAAGCAGTACGCATTCGCTCAGTGTAAGGCATTGGAAGATGTCGTAATCGGCAGGTCAGTGTCGGATATAGGTATGGGCGTTTTCTCGCAATGCGGCGCACTGAAAAGCATAAAGGTTAAAGATGGTAATACGACCTACGACTCGCGTGACGACTGCAACGCCATAATACATAAGGAGACAAGCGAACTGGTGCGCGGCTGCCAAAACACCGTCATTCCAAACACGGTGACGAGTATTGGTATCGGTGCGTTCAGCGATGGCTACGGACTCGAATCTATCGATATACCAAATTCGGTGACAAGCATTAAGAACAGCGCGTTTTTTAAGTGCAAAGACCTAAAGCACGTCACTATAGGAGCCTCTGTGGTTTCCATAGGCAAATACGCATTTCAGGAGTGCTTCTCACTGAGGAGCGTTGCTATGGGCGTCTCGGTGGCTTCCATAGAAGAAGCTGCGTTTGCACACTGCCGAAGCTTGGCCAAACTAAGCGTAGATGCGGCAGAACCCCCAATATGCGGCGGATATGTATTCTCGAGTGTAGACCAAGGATCATGTGCACTATATGTTCGCTTGGAGTACGCCGAAAAATACAAGGCCGCAGACACATGGAAAGACTTTGCCAACATCAAGACGATAGACGCCTCCGGCAAGTGCGGCGACAACCTCAAATGGACGCTCGACAGCGACGGCGAGCTCATCATCACCGGTGACGGACCTATGTATAGTTATTTTGACGAACAAACCGATCGGTGGGATCCAATCTTAGTCAAAAAAGTTTGGATAGACGGACAAGCAACCACAATCGGACAACGGATGTTTGGAGCCTGCACCGAACTGGAAAGTGTGAAATTGCCCAATTCATTGACACATATAGACGTTAATGCATTCGCCGGCTGTTCCAAGCTGGCAAATGTGACAATCCCAAATTCAGTAACCCAAATAGGTGCCTTTGCATTCTCCGGCTGTTCATCCTTTACAAGTTTGACAATTCCGGCTTCGGTGACTAATATCGAGAGTAGCATAACCAACTATTGTGTGGCGCTCAAAAAGATAACGGTTGACCCTAATAACAAGACTTACGACTCGCGTGGTGATTGCAACGCCATAATAGAAACAGCTACAAACACATTGATCAGCGGGTGTGTTGCCACGTCTATTCCAAATACGGTGACCGCCATCGGTAGAGCTGCGTTCGAGGGTTGTGCAAATCTGGTAAAAGTAGATATTCCCGCTTCAGTGACAAGCATCGGGGCAGGCGCATTTCAAGCCTGTGAAAATTTGACGAGAGTGGTTATGCCTCCATCGTTGACACACATCGACAACCATGCCTTCTTTGATTGCATCAACCTGGAAAGTGTTAATATACCGGACAAGGTTGTAACCATCAAATTCTTCGCTTTTTATAATTGCAAAGAACTAAAAGAAGTCACGATAGGCAGTTCGGTAGAAAGCATAGAAGGCGAAGTGTTTAATCATTGCGACAAGCTGGAACGTATAATTGTGAAAGCGACTAATCCTCCGGTATGTGGCAAGAATTATGCTTTCAATACTGTGGATAAGGAAACATGCCGACTTGTTGTTCCCCGCGAATCTGCCGACCTATACAAAACCGCCTTCGAATGGAAGGATTTTGTCAATGTGGAGACCTTGGCGGGAATGGGCAAGTGCGGCGACAATCTCGATTGGATGCTTTACGATACCGGCGAACTCGTGATTACGGGCGACGGGGCCATGTATGACTATGTATATGAAGACAAAAGAGCCAAATGGGATAATGAACTTGTCAAGACTGTGCGTATAGAAGGAGCAGTGACCAATATAGGGGATCACGCATTTGACGAGTGTTCTAATATGACGGATATCAAGATGCCCAACACGATAACCAAGATTGGATCTATCGCGTTTAGCAGCTGCTATGCATTGACGGACATGTCCTTGCCGAACACTGTTACGACGCTTGGCAGCTGGGCTTACAGCCATTGCCGTTCCCTGACAAAGGTGTATATTCCGAAATCGTTGACCGACATAGGGAACTGGGCTCTGATCGGTTGCGAAAACGTGACAAGTATGGAAGTCGAACAAGGGAATCCGGTGTTTGACTCGCGTGACAATTGCAACGCCATAATTAGGACCGCTACCAACACGCTGGTTGCAGGATCTCAAAACACAGTCATTCCCAACACGGTGACCTCTATCGGAGGGAGCGCTTTCTATGATTGTGAAAACTTAACAAACATAATAATTCCGACCTCGGTGACCACTATCGAGAGGGCTGCGTTCTACAGATGTCGCAAGCTGCAAGATGTGGAGATACCCGAGACGGTGACAAGCATCGGCGAGGCTGCGTTTTCTTTTTGCCATGGCTTTGAGAATGTGAAAATCCCGAACGCGGTTGTCACAATTGATAAAGGCGCCTTTGAATATTGCAACGGCGTTAAGACGCTTGTCCTCGGCAGTTCGTTGACAAGCATCGGAGATGCAACCTTCCATAATTGTTGGAGACTGAAAGAGATAACGGTAAATGCGACAACTCCGCCGACGTGTGGCACACAAGGCGCATTTGAAGGTGTGGACAAAGATGTCTGCATACTGAAAGTTCCACAAGAGTCCGAAGATCTATATAAGACAGCCTTCGAATGGAAAGACTTCAAAAACATCACCACTCTCGGTGTCGAGGATGCGGCAATGTACACCGGTATAAATATCCTTGTGTCCGGGCGTACAATCAGTGTATGCGGTGCTGACGATGATGCCTGTATAGAAGTGTATGATATGTCCGGAATGATGATATATCGTGGTCCCGATAAGTCTGTCGTCGTGCCGACGGACGGTGTCTACATCGTCTGCATAGGCGAAATGACGTTCAAGGTGGCTGTGAGATAAGCCACGTCCCCCGGGACGATCGTAGCATCTCCCCGCTTTCTTCAAGAATTGACAACGCGTCCCGGCGTCCGAAGATGCCGGGATGTGCTGTCAAGATCGCGAATGAATGTCGAAGAGTGTAAGCGACTGTGAGGGATGGAGAAATGTCGTGAAAGGTCGGCAAAGGCTTCGAGAATCGGCCTTTGGTGATAATGTATGTTAAAATGGTGTGTGAGACGGCGGTTTTTCACTAATTTTGTACGTTTAACGCGGAGGCAACGCTCACGACACCTCAGCAAAGGCATCCACGACAATGCCGATGCGACTTCGGAGCGCGCGTCCGCATATGCCGAATATACACTTCAGCAACACTATATGAAGCGCTACAACTTAGTCAACAACACCTTGGGATGGCTGTGCTTTGCCATCGCCGCCGTTACCTATCTGCTTACGATAGAGCCTACGGCAAGTTTCTGGGATTGCCCGGAATTCATTTCGCAGGGCTTTAAGCTCGAAGTGGGTCACCCGCCGGGCAACCCTATATTCATGCTCACGGCACGATTTTTCGTGACCATATTCGGCGGCGGCGCCCAAACCGCAGCCATCGCCGTCAATTCGATGTCGGCGCTGCTGAGTGCGGCCACTATTCTGCTGCTGTTCTGGACGGTGACACATCTTGTGCGCCGCCTGGTGATACGCGACGATGCGCAGGAAGTCTCGCTGTCCAAGCTGATAATCATTATGGCTGCCGGCGTATGCGGAGCCTTGGCTTACACTTGGAGTGATACCTTCTGGTTCAGCGCCGTCGAAGGCGAGGTTTATGCCTTCTCGTCGTTCTGTACCGCCTTGGTGTTCTGGCTCATCCTCAAGTGGGAGAACCGCGCCGACCAACCCCATAGCGACCGCTACCTTATCCTGATAGCGTACATCATCGGTGTCAGCATCGCCGTACACTTGCTCAACCTATTGTGTATTCCCGCCATTGTCCTGGTGTTCTACTATCGTAAGTTTAAGAATACCAACGTCAAAGGCTCGCTGCTGGCTCTGGCTGTCAGCGTGGTCATCGTGGCCTTCATCCTCTACGGCCTTGTACCGGGCTTTATGAAAGTGGCTCAGGAAATCGAGCTGTTCTTTGTCAATGTCGTGGGTCTGTCCTTCAATATGGGCGTGCTGATATATGCTATATTGCTGGTGGCCACGTTTGTATGGACCATTCGCGAGCTGTACCTCCAACGCTCGGCCGCACGTATCAAGGTCGGCGTCTTTGCCTCGGTGCTGCTCTCCGGAATGCTCTTTATCGGTCACGGGCTTACTCTCGGCCTGCTGCTGACCGTGGCTTTTGCCGCATACATCTGGGGCTTCTGCAAGACCGTTCCCGTGCGGGTGTTCAATGTCATCATACCCGGCATCTTCGTGATATTCGTCGGCTACTCGTCGTACGCGTTGCTGCTGATACGCTCCAGCGCCGACACGCCTATGAACCAAAACTCGCCGGACAACGTCTTTGCTCTGGCGTCCTACCTCAACCGCGAACAGTATGGCGATACGCCCCTGTTCTACGGACAGACGTGGGCCGAGGAAATTGCTTGGCAAGAACAAGAAGTGCCTGACGGTCAGGGCGGCACCGTCACTGTCAAGTTTGCACAAGTGGGCGACGACGGTCTGCCGCAGACCAATATCATCCGAGGCCTGCGCTACGACAACGGCACCCCCGTAGACAACGGCGATATGGCGTACGCCAAGGAAGTCAAGACTTCGCCTGACGCACCCGACCGCTACGTCAAGGCTCGCCACGATTACAAGTATGAGTACGCTCCCGGCCTGATGATGCTGTTGCCGCGTATGTACTCCAATAATCCGGTGCACGTCAAGAGCTATAAGTCGTGGAGCCTATACGAAAATCCCGACTTGGCCGGCATCCCCATGGCCGTGCGTAAGAAGTGGCTCGAACAAGGATATGTCGAAGAAACCGAATTGCGCCCGTATATCAATAATCAAGTCGAGGTGGATATGGGTACCAAGACTTCGCGCGACGGACGTACGGTGCCCTACACGACTTCGGCATGGAAGCCCTCCTTCGGCGACAACCTCCGCTACTTTGTCAATTACCAGCTCAATCACATGTACTGGCGATACTTTATGTGGAACTTCGCCGGTCGCCAGAACGATATGGCCGGCAACGGCGAGCCCAATCTCGGCAACTGGATTAGCGGTATACCCTTCATAGACAATGCCCGTCTGGGTGACCAATCGCTGTTGCCCGACGAATACGGCAAGAACAATCCCGGACATAATGTCTTCTACATGTTGCCGCTGCTGCTCGGCATCTTCGGATTGCTGTGGCAGGCCCTGCGCAACCATCGCACCGCCCCCGGACGCGGCATCGAGCAATTCTGGGTGATATTCTTCCTTTTCTTTATGACCGGTATCGCCATCGTGCTGTACCTCAATCAAGTCCCCGGTCAGCCGCGCGAACGTGACTATGCCTTTGCCGGATCGTTCTATGCCTTTGCCATCTGGATAGGTATGGGCGTGCCCGCTATAGTTCACGGTATCAATGCGCTGCTCAAGCGTGCCTTTGCGAAGAAAGGCAGTGCTGACGATGCTTCCGCCGCCGCTTCCGCATCTTCCGCCGCCACTATAACCGTCAAAGCCGAAGATGATGATACCCTGGAGGTTACGGCCGCCGCACCTTATCGTAAGGTCGGCATCGCCCTGGCCGCACTCATAGGCATCGCCGTGCCTCTGCAAATGGTATCTCAGACATGGGATGATCATGACCGTAGCGGCCGCTACACCACGCGTGACTTCGGCGCCAATTACCTGAACTCCGTAGACCCCGATGCAATCATATTCTGCAACGGCGACAACGACACCTTCCCGTTGTGGTATACTCAGGAAGTCGAAGGCGTCCGTACCGATGTCAAGGTTGTCAACCTCAGCTACTTGGAGACAGACTGGTACGCCAATCAGATTTCGTCCGCATCCTATGAGGCCAAGGGCGTGCCCATGACCGCCCGCCCCGCCGACTATGCCTACGACCGCCTGCAATATGTCACCTACAGCGCCGAGACCGTGGCCGGATACTTGCGTCAGGCACAGAGCCTTATGGATGATCCGTCGTTGTCTGCGGAAGTTATGACCGCCGACCCGATGGCATACAGATCGCTCAACCTGCTGACCGAGTACATCAATAAGTCCGGCGGCCTGGACAATGCCATTGCCTCCATCGGCAAGCAGACACACGCCACGGACGCCCTGCGTCAGCTCTACGACAATGCACAGCCTGCCGGCAAGGGATTGTCGTCGCTCTACGGCGATCCGGGCGACCCCGACTACACCTTGCCGGTCAGCTACACGCTCAGCAGCGTGTATGTGCCGCTCAACGATGCCGAAATAGTCAAACGTTACGGCCGCCATGCCCAATTCAACGACAGCATTCACGGCGGCGCGTATATGCCCATGGGTCCCGAACTGCTTCCGCGCCAGGGACAGCTTAGGGGTATTCTGACTTACGATATCATTGCCAACAGCGCTACCGGCAATTTCCGGCGCCCGGTATACTTTGCTTCGACAGTGGCCAACGATATGTATCTGGGCTTCTCGCCATATATGCAGAGCACCGGTATGGCGCTGGAAGTTACACCCTTCCGCAACCAGCCGTCGGTCGTAGCGCAGAAAGGCTACGCCAATATCGTGGGCAAATTCCGTTGGGGCGGTATCGACACGGCACGTCCCGGGCAGTTGTATCTGGACGAAACCGTGCGCCGTATGGTGTCCTCGACGCGTCTGGCAATACTCGAAGTGGTCAACGACCTTACCAACTTGGGCGATGCCCCGGCAAACAAGACCGCTCGCGAGGTGTCCAAGAAAGCCGGGCTGCCCGTACCCAAGACCTGCTACGATATGGCTCGCAACCTTCTTGACTTGATGGTGAAGAAGCTCCCCGGCAACATCGCGCCTTACGAAAGCTCGCTTGACGTGCGCGTGGCCGCCGCCTACTGCGTCCTCGGACTGTCGGCTCGCAATACCGGCGATTTGGCCAAGGGCCGCGCCATAGCCCTGGCCGGAGCCAAGCGCTACGGTCAGCTCATCAACTACGGAGCCGGACTTGACCGCGCCACCTTCGACATGCTGGGTCGCATCGATGTAGCCAATATACGCTACAACCTGACGCAGGTTGCCGCTGTTGTGGCTACTGCCGACCTCGGCACGAAAATTCTCACCAAGGGAACCCCCATCGCAGACAACGAGAACAAGGGAGAGGCCGTCACCGTTGACCAGCAGCGCCTGTTGCTGCTCAATTCGTTCGACATCGAGCGTACCCTCCATCCCTTCGAGATGCTGTATGTACACAACTACAGCGACAAGGAATTGGCCGAGGTGCTTGCCGGAGCCGATACGGCAGATGCCGACAGCTACGGGCTCAAAGAACTCAGTGTACTGCTGAGCCTGTCGCGTCACTATGGTTTGAATGCCGCCAAGTCCGTCACCGAGCCTGTGGCTAAGGCCGCCGGCGTCAATGTCCGGACCTGGCGCGAAATGACCCTTCGTTGAACTGAGCCGTGTTTATCGAACAACCTCCACTGCTATATCGCCTCCTATTTCCGGAGGCCATAT
Source organism: uncultured Porphyromonadaceae bacterium (assembly GCA_900540625.1). Taxonomy (GTDB): domain Bacteria; phylum Bacteroidota; class Bacteroidia; order Bacteroidales; family Muribaculaceae; genus CAG-873. Next base: position 51,847 of record UQGP01000005.1, read on the forward strand.
GGCGTATCAACCGCTCCGGTGCCGCCACCGTCTATCTCACCTTTGACGATGGCCCCATCCCGGAAGTGACGCCGCAAGTGCTTGACATCCTCGATGCCGAGGGTGTCAAAGCCACTTTCTTTATGGTAGGCGACAACGTGCGCCGTCACCCCGAATTGCTTGACGAAGTTCGCCGTCGCGGACATTCAGTGGGCAATCACACGATGCATCATCTGCAAGGACGTGCCACCACGTGCCGCAACTATCTGCGCGACATCGCCGAGGCCGACGCCCTGATAGGCTCGCCGCTTTTCAGGCCGCCGCACGGTATTATGCGCTGGTCCCAGGCCAAGGCCCTCAAACGCCGTTACAATATCATCATGTACGACGTGGTCACGCGTGACTACAGCCGCCGTTTGACGCCGCGCCGTGTGCTCGAAAATGTGCGTCGCTATGCTCGCAGCGGATCCATCATCGTCTTCCATGACTCGCTCAAGGCGCGCGACAATATGCTGTGGGCGTTGCCGCGTGCCATACGCTGGCTGCGCCGCCAAGGCTATTCCTTCGGCACGCTCGGCGAGTGATTTCGCCTTTCACCTATTACTGAGTCGCGACCCATGGCCGAGAATATTGACACCGATGCCGCGGCGCAACAGGCGCTTGCCGACATACGCCGCGCGGTTTTTGCCGCCGGAGCGTATGCCTGCGGAGTGGTGCGGGCCCTGCCCGTGGCCGCCGAGGTGGTGGCGCATTACGAGGGATGGCTGGCCGACGGCAACGCCGGAAATATGGACTACCTCGGGCGCTACGGCGAAGTGCGGCGCGACCCGCGTCTGCTCCTCGATGGCGAGGGCGCACATACGCTGATTGTTACACTCTTCGCATATCAAGACAATGTCCCCTTGGCCGAGGGGGTGCCATATATTGCGCATTACGCGCTGGGTCAAGACTACCATGACGTATTGCGCCGCCGTCTCAAGGTCGTCGTCGGTCAATTGCGTCCGCGCTTCGGCGGCAAATGGCGCGTATGCGTCGACAGCGCCCCGCTGATGGAACGATATTGGGCGGTACGTGCCGGTCTCGGTGTCATCGGCGATAACGGATGTCTGATTGTTCCCGGAACGGGTGCCAACTTCTTTATAGCCACCATAGTGACTACGGCACAGTTGCCCGTGGACGACCCGGTGGAAGACACTCCGCATTGCCTCGGCTGCGGCCGCTGTGTACGAGCATGTCCCACGGGCGCTCTGCGCGATGACGGCAGTGTCGATGCGCGCCGTTGCATATCCTACCTCACCATCGAGAGCCATGACGATATCCCGGCGGACATCCCTATCGGTAACACCCTATACGGGTGCGATGTATGCCGCCGTGCCTGTCCGCTGGCAAGCGGCAGGGCCGCCGCCGGCCAAGACGCTGATGCAAACTATGGGAATGATGGGAACTGTGAGAATGATGAGAGCGATGAAAGCAGAGGAAATGATGAAAGACCGGTAGGAAATCCGGAATGCACAGAATCTTCCGTTCCCGGCAAATTTGCCGAGGCGTTGACCGTATTGCCGGAATTTACGCCCGATCCACGACTTTTGTCCATGACCGTTGCCGACTGGCGGGCATTGGACGAAGATGGTTATGCCGCCCTCACCGCGCATAGTGCCATGCGTCGCGCATCTTTGGACAAATTGCGCTCCACGCTCCGCCGTTTTCCCGAAGGGTAGGGCACTTGGTATTGTTAGCAGGCGGTTTCGTACATTCGCGCGGAGCCGAAGCTGATATATCGCCTAATAATTGTATCTTTGCGCAACTAAATCATTGAACGGCTAAAAAGCAATAATGGGACGCTTGGTCTTCAATACATCCACGGAAGTGCTCCGTGTGCCTGCCGACGCGGTCGTATTTGTGACTGCCGACGGCAATTACTCCGCCCTCACCACGGCGGACGGCGAGGACTTTGTGCTGACCATGCAACTCGGACAAATCGAAAAGCGTTTGGCCGAGATGCTCGATGATAATGACAACCGCTTTATACGCATCGGCAAAAGCCTGATAGTCAATCGCGATTACATCACTTTTATTAATCCTACCCGGCAGAAGTTGCTTCTGTCGGACTGCCGCACTTTCCGTCAGGAAGTGTCAGCATCCAAGGATGCCCTCAGGGCACTCAAGGAATACGTGGAAAAGGAGGTGCAAAAATGAAAGATAAACATAAAGAAATCAGTGACAACGAGATACGCGTCATAGCTCCGACACCCGACAAGGTTGCCGGAGAGCGTCGAAAGCCGTCGAAGCGCGTGTGGATAGCCGCTGTCGTCGTGATTGCCGTGGCGGTCTTGGTCGCCGTGGCTACCATTGTCTTCTCCGCATCCTCGGAAGAAGATGACCCCAGCGTAGACGAGTCCGTGCAGTACGTGCAACCGGTACCGCCGGTACGCACACAGACAGCCGTGGACGACAGCATCCCGGCCAAGGCCTATACACAGGTGCGCGACACCGTTGTCGGCGGCATTGCATTACAGATTATGACGCCGGTAAATGCCACACCGGCATTAGAAATCGGATATGAAACAATGGCGGATACCACCATTGTGCTGGCTGCTCAGGCGGCGGATATAAGACAGGACAATGGGCGGATAGTCTGTGCCTGCGTTATCAAGGGCGAACTGCTGAGCAAGGGCGTGGCCAAGGCCGGGTTCTGCTCCATCATTGACGGCGAAATTACCATAGGTGTTGCTGATGCGACCCCGATGTTCGAGCAAGCCTTGGTGAGCGGCGGCGACTTCTTCCGCCAGTATCCGCTGGTGGTGGGTGGTCAAATCGTGGAAAACAAACCCAAAAACAAATCCGTGCGCAAGGCTTTGGCCGAAATCTCAGGGAAGGCTTGCGTAATCTCCAGTGTCGAACGCATCACCCTCCATGATTTTTCGCAGGCATTGGTGGATATAGGCGTGCGTAACGCCATATACCTTGTCGGCGGCGACTCGTTGTTCTCGTATAAGGATGAGAATGGCAATAGTGTGCTGGGCGGACGTAGTTATCGTCAATTTTTCAAAAGCGTGAATTTCATCGTCTGGCGATAAACACTTTGTACAGCAAAAAAGATATTTTGTACAACGCCCGGCGTAATGCTTTGCCGGGCGTTTTTTTCATCCGAAATTTGCATCGTCAAAAGAAAACTTAAGGACCTATATGAAGTTTCATTTTTTATCAATCGCAATTGCAGCGCTGACGGTTGCCGCAACTTCGTGCGGCAAACCGGAGCAGCCGCAACCCGAACACCAGGAGAAAAACGCGGTGTATTACTGGAAAACCACTTTCAATACGGATAGCGCTGACTGCGACCTGCTGCTCCGGCACAAAATCGGGCGCGTCTATATGCGTATGTTCGACGTGGTACCCGACATATACCCGTACGACAATAAAATCGAAAATCGAGTGATACCCAATGCCTCGATACGTATTTCCGATCCGCAAAATCGATTGGTCGGGGACTTGGCCGATATCGAATTCGTGCCGGTGGTATATGTCACCCTCGAAGCGCTCAAGGCTATGAAAGGCCATGAAGGCAAACTGGCCTCGAATATCGTAACGCGTGTCCGCAATATGTGCGAATACAACGGGCTGCGCCACGTCTCCGAGCTTCAATTGGATTGCGATTGGACGCCCTCGACCGAGAACTCGTTCTTCTCTCTCTGTGATTCGACACGTCGCATTCTTCAAACGCCGGAATACGGATGGAACTTGAGCTCCACCATACGTCTGCACCAACTGGCCCGTAAGGTGCCGCCAGTGGACCGCGGCGTGCTTATGGTATACAATACCGGCAGCTTTGACAATCCCGACGCGGCCAACTCCATCATCGATGCCGACGATGTGCGTCCCTATCTCAAACGCCTGTCATCGTACAACTTGCACCTCGACGTGGCTTATCCCACCTATTCGTGGCAACTGCTATTCCGCGACCGTCGGTTTGCAGGGCTTATGGCTAATGTCGAACTGACGGACACTTCGGCCTTTACACGCCGCGAGGCAAGCAATGTCTATATGGCTCGCCGTGATGTACCGTATCACAATACGGTCATATATGCCGGCGATATAGTGCGCGCCGAGACATCCTCTTTCGACGATATTATACGTGTCAAGGGTATGATTGAGCAATGCCTGTCCAATCGTCCCCACTCAAATATTCTGTATCACCTCGACTTTGAAAATCTCTCAAAATACAAGCCAAATGAAATCGACAAAATACTTTCGACCGGTCGTTAGTACCTTAGTGCTGCTGTGCGCCGCGGCTTCCGCCTTGGCCTGCGGCCCGTTTTATCCGACAATACCCACGCCCGATTTCTTTACTACGTCGAAATGCAAAAGTATGTCCGACTACGAGCACGCCGAAAATCTGTGGCAGTGGCAGTCGCTCACATCCGAGCGCATACCGCTGTCGGATATCAACGAGGTGGTGTATCGCACTTCGTGCGAGGATTTTAACGGCTGGGTAAACGGCGTAAAGGACAATATCGACAATGCCTTCTATATATATCTGCACAACACTCGTGACAGCGAAATTACCGACTTTTTGGGCATTGCCAAACAGATAGATGCCGAGTGGAACAAGACTCGGTCGCCGTGGTATTATCCGCGCGAAAAGAATTGCGAGAACGAAGGCGGCGATTTTGCCGTGCTCATCGAGCGATGCAACGCTTATAAAGGTACCGTACTCAAAGATCGCTATGCCTTTCAGGTGATTAAGGCGCTGTTTGCCGCGCGTAGCTACGACCGATGCATTCAGTATTACGAAACGGCTTTTGCGGATATCCCGGCTGATAACCTGTTCTCGCGTATGTCGCGCCGCTTTGTCGCCGGGTGCTGGAGCCGACTTGGCGATGTGCACCGTGCCGATTCGATTTTTGCCGGATTGGGAGATATTTGGTCGATAGCGGACGCCGACCCCGTCGAGTATATGATAGAGCGCAATCCCGGCGCTCCGCAGATTATGGACTACATACGCCGAAATGCTTACGACACGGAATTTTTGCGTCGCATGGTCCCGATTGCACATCAGGCTTTGAAAGATGCTCGGGTTAAGACCAAGGGTGACTGGAATTATCTTCTGGCCTACGAGGCTGCCGAGCGCGGCGACAATACTTCGGCGCGTACATATATGCGTCGTGCCATGTGCTCGCGCTTTTCGTCGGACGAATTGCGCGAATTGGCGCGTGCCTACAAGATGAAACTCGATGCACGTATCGGCGACCGTAGCTCGCTCCTTGCCGACCTCAAATGGATGGAGACTAAGGGCGATCCGGCCAATGCCGACGCCTGCGAATGGGTGCGTCGTGTGCGCAATGTCATATACTCCGATTGGGTGCCGCAGTTGTGGCGACAGCGCGATTATGCCACGGCTATATTGCTGAGCGGATATGCCGATAATCTTGAGCCGCAGTCGCGCGGGTGGTATAATTATGTCGCGGAGTATCAAGACTACAAGCTCGAAATGTGCGACGGGTTGTCGCTATCTATGGCCGAGATACGAGCCGACGAAAGATTCTATAATCCGCGAGACTACGGATGTCTGTCTTTCCAGCTTATGGGCAGCCTCAAGTGCAAGCAGCTCATCGCCACCTATGGCAAGATGCAGTCCCATACGTCGTTGTACACGTTCCTGCGCCGCAAGGCACGTACCGACCGCGATTATGTCTACGAGCTTATCGGCACTCTGGCTTTGCGCGAAGCGAATTATGGCCGAGCCATCGAATACCTCTCCAAGGTCAGCCGCCGATACTTGCGCACAACCAATATCTACAAGCAAGGATGGCTTAAACTCGACCCGCTACAAGCCTATGCGTCGTCGTGGGCATCCGTTTTGCCGGCCAAGATTACGGCATCACTTGATGCTGCGGATCAGTCCGAAGAGTCGGCCAAACTTCGCTTTGCACGTCGAATGCAGGCTTTGCAGCGGCAAATGCGCCACGGCCGCGCCGCCGACGACCGCGGACTAGCGCGACTGGCGTATGCCGTCGGGCGATACAATTCGCTTGAGGACTATTGGTTCCTGACTCAATACTGGCGCGGTGAGGGTGTACAGCTCTTCAGCCCGGCGTCCGAGTATTATTACGGCGATTATGAGACCAAAAACGGTAAGCCTTACGGTTTCCTCTACAAATATGACAATAAGGACAGTGCTGCCGCCAATGCGCTGTACAAGCGCGAAGTAGCGGCTTCGTTGGCTATGCTCTCTGATGAGGCACGTGCACGTGCCGAGTACAACCTGGGCAATCTGCGTACCGTCGTCATACGCTACGGCAACACTGCTATGTCCGGGCATGTGCGTGCCCACTGCGACCGCTGGCGACAATGGCGGTAATAATGTCGAATGTCGAATGTGGAATGTGGAATTGGGCTGCGCCGGGGTGGCCTTGGCCGGGACCTGAGGGACTTTAAGGTCTTTAAGGTCTTTAGGGTCCTTAGGGTCCTTAGGGTCCTTAAGGTGGAATTATGACATAGTTCTCATAGCTTCCATAGCTTCCATTGTCATTACTCTCTTAGGTCTCATAACGCCTATTTTTCTCATTATCGGGAAATATTTGTGCGGGCGGGGGATTTTGTTTAATTTTGTGGATATAATGCCATAGCAGGCGCGGACGAGTGCCGGCGCCCTGTGGCAGACACAAAAATGCATCACCGATCCCGAAGATAATATGCAGGCAGACAATACGCAAGCGACCAAGATGACCCCTGAGGAAGAGAACCGGATGATAGACGACGCCTTCCGCGATGTTCTCAACGGCTATCTGGCGAGTAATCACCGCAAGAAAGTCGAAATCATAGAACGCGCCTACCGGTTTGCACGCAGTGCCCACGCCGGGGTGCGCCGCCGTAGCGGCGAGCCGTATATCATGCACCCCATAGCGGTGGCCAAGATTGCGAGTCAGGAGATAGGACTTGGCTCGACATCTATATGCGCGGCCTTGCTGCACGATGTGGTCGAGGATACGGACTTCACCGTCGATGATATTCGCCAGCACTTCGGGGACAAAATTGCACGCATAGTCGAGGGCCTGACCAAGATTTCGGGCGGTATTTTCGGCGACAAAGCATCGGCCCAAGCCGAGAATTTCCGCAAATTGTTGCTGACTATGAGCGAGGATATACGCGTGGTGCTCATCAAAATGGCTGACCGCCTGCACAATATGCGTACGTTGGGGTCGATGGCTCCGCGCAAGCAGTATAAGATTGCCGGTGAGACGTTGTATATCTATGCGCCGTTGGCCCATCGTCTCGGCCTTTTTGCCATAAAGACCGAATTGGAAGACTTGTCCTTCAAGTACGAGCATCCTGCCGCCTACGAGCGCATACGCCAGCAAATCAAGGACAGCGATGCAGCGCGTGCCGCGATATACAGCGATTTTGCAGCGCCCATAGCCGCCAAGTTGGACAAGATGGGCTTGGTGTACGAAGCCAAGGCACGCCTCAAGAGCGTCTACTCGATATGGCGCAAAATGGAGACCAAGCACATTCCCTTCAAGGAAGTCTACGACCTATATGCCATGCGTATCGTCTTCGAGTGCGATGACCCCGAAAAGGAAAAATCGATATGTTGGAGCATCTATTCGGCCATTACCGATCTGTACAAACTCCACCCCGAGCGTACACGTGACTGGGTGGCCACGCCCAAGGCCAACGGCTATCAGGCCCTGCACCTTACCGTTATGGGCCCCGATGGCAACTGGATTGAAGTACAGATACGCAGTCGGCGTATGGATGAGATTGCCGAGAAGGGCTTTGCCGCGCACTGGAAATACAAAGTGGGAGAGGGCGAAGAGGAAAGCGAGCTGACCGTATGGTTGCGCACCATCAAGGACATCTTGGATAATCCCGAGCCCAGCGCCATAGACTTCCTGGATACGCTGAAACTCAACCTTTTTGCCTCGGAAATTGTTGTATTTACGCCCAAAGGCGAGCTTTTGACTCTGCCTGCCGGAGCTACCGTGTTGGACGTGGCCTTCACGCTGCACAGCGAGTTGGGCCTGCATTGCATCGCCGGGAAGGTCAATCATAGGCTGGTTCCGCTGTCGCATAAGCTCAGTAGCGGCGACCAAGTGGAAGTGCTCACTTCGCAGAGCCAGCGCCCCGATCCTTCGTGGATGAACTTCCTGAACACGGCCAAGGCGCGTAGCCGTCTCCATGCGGCTTTACGTCGCGATCGCCAGCCGGTCATGGCACGCGGCCGTCAGATGTTGCAAGAGTTTCTTGATGCCAACGAGATGACGCTCGAAGTGGAGTTGACCAATAAATTGCAGACTTATTATGGCGCCGCTTCGCGCGACGAGTTGCTCTTGGGAATCGGTGACGGGCGCTTCGTGCTCGATCAGAGCGCTGTATCGCTGCTTCGCGGCAAGGGCAAGAGCCACAGTACACTCGGGAAGATAGCCTCAGTGGCCAAGTCCCTGGTAGGCTACGGCAATAAGGCGTCGGCGCCTGCCGCCGAGTCAACTCTTGCCGAAACCGAGCCGGTGGACACATCGCAGACTTATGTACTGAAATATGACGAAAACGGCAGCAACTTCGATATCGCCGATTGCTGCTGCCCCATACCGGGCGACGAAGTCCTCGGATTTGTCAACGATGACGGACGCGTGGTTGTGCATGCCCTCAATTGCCCCCGTGCTTTGGTGCTCAAGGCCAGTTACGGCAATCGTATAGTGACTACGCGCTGGGCTGCTTCGTCCGGCAAATTCCTGGCGCACGTGCACGTCGAAGGCATTGACCGCCACGGCATACTCCAGGAAATCACCGCCACCATAGCAACGCATAAAGAAATAGACCTGCGCAAACTGGACATTGAGGCCACGGGCGAAGTCTTCCATAGCGACATTTGGGTGCGCGTGGGTGATGTGGCTGTCGTGAACGACTTATGCCATCGTCTTTCCAAGATTGAAGACGTCTCTCAAGCCACGCGCATTATGTAACATCTCGACCGATACCAAAGCATCTCCCTCCGATCGCAACTCCTTGACAAGCATAAATCTCCTCGCATAAAATAATATAACACAGTGACACGCAAGAATATAATCATAACGCTACTGATGGCCGCGGTTTCATTGGCCATTATCGTATACTTCTATCCGCATCAATCAACGCGGCGCTATGTCTACGAGCAAGGCAAGCCCTGGAACTACGCCAAACTGATAGCTCCTTTCGATTTTGTCGTCAGCCTTGACTCGGCCACCGTGCGTGCCAAGAGCGACAGCGTTCGCGCCCGCTTTGTGCCGGTGGCTCATCGGGCCGATGTAAGTGTCGATTCGATAGGTAATGAGGTCGTTGCACGTATGAGTCGGTCTCTCGGCGGAGCCCTTAGCTTCCTGCCCGATGCCGTAGTTTTGCGACAATTCAGGGCCGAAGTGCGACGCGTATTGACTTCGGCCTATGCCGCCGGTGTCGTCTCCGATTCGCTGGACAAGGTCGCCGGCGCCGTGGGCGGACGCCTCCGCATCAAGGACGGCGCCACGCTGATGCTTACCGAGACATCTACGCTGTTCACTCCCATGCAGTTATACCGCCGCATCGACTCCGTGGCCGATAAAGCGGGAGTGCGTGCACTGCTGTCACGTGCCAATATCGGCGCCGTGCTTGTGCCGAATATCATCTACGACCGGGAAGACTCGGAGCGCCTGCTCAACGAGGACATCGCCGCCGTCACCGTGCCGCGCAATACCATACAAAACGGCCAGACAATCATAGACAACGGTACGGTCATCACCGCCAAAGACTATGCAACGCTCAAAGCCTACGAACGTGCGGCGGCCGAACACCGCAGCCAAGACACTCGCAACAGTATTATGAACACCTGCGGCCAGGCGCTGTACGTGGCCTTTATGCTTGCTGCATTGGTGCTATACTTGGTGCAATACGAGCCCAAGATAAGTCAGTCGATGCGCTCGATGCTGTTTGTTTTCAGCCTTATAGTGCTGTTCTTTGTGCTGGGTGCGATGCTTGACCATATCATCCCCGGCATAGGCATATACCTGATGCCGTTGGCGATAGTGCCGGTGCTGGTACTCGTATTCTTCAGTGGCCGCGTGGCACTGATGACCGGAGCCGTGCTGACACTGTTGTGCGCCGGTATCACCGAAGTGCCGCTACAATACATCACACTACAGATTGTAGCGATATGCGCCGCCGTCTACTCGCTGCGCCAGCTCTCGCGCCGTTCCCAATTGCTGCGTGCGTCCTTCTACGTACTGGGCGCGTTGTTGGTGGCCTATATCACGCTGCAATTGCTCTCTCAAGGATCGTTGCAATACTTCTCGTGGCGCATGGTGGCCATTCTCGGCGCGTATGCACTACTTGCCTCCATGGCCTATGTGCTGATGAGCGCCGTTGAGCGACTCTTTGGCTTCGTGTCCAATGTTACACTTGTCGAACTGGCCGATGTCAACGCTCCGCTGCTGCGACAGCTCTCGGACGAATGTCCCGGCACCTTCCAGCACTCCATAGCCGTGAGCAATCTGGCCGGAGACGCCGCCCAGCGTATAGGCGCCAATCCGATGTTGACACGTGCCGGCGCCCTCTACCACGACATAGGTAAGCTGTCCAATCCCATGTTCTTTACTGAAAATCAGCACGGTGTCAATCCGCATGACGGCCTCGATCCCAAGAAGAGCGCCGAAATCATCATTAACCACGTCTCCGATGGACTGCGCCGCGCCGAGCGTGCCGGAATTCCTGCGGTCATACGCGATTTCATCAGCCAGCACCACGGCACCGGCAAAGCTAAGTACTTCTACTTCACTTATTGTCAGGAACATCCCGGCGAGGACGTAGATCCGGCTCCGTTTACCTATCCGGGGCCCAACCCCAAGACGCGCGAGGCTTCGGTGCTGATGATGGCCGACAGTGTGGAAGCTGCATCTCGCAGCTTGCGCGACAATACGCCAAAGTCCATACGCGAATTGGTGGACATAATCATTGACGGACAGATTGCCGACGGCCTGCACAACGACTCGCCGCTGAGTTTCCGCGATGTCCGCATCATCAAGGATAGCTTTGCACGCCGACTGGCCACCATATATCACAGTCGCATTTCCTATCCCGAAGACCCCACCAAGAATAATAAAGAGACAAAAAACACGTTATAAAATAATACGACAATGGCGAGACGACGCAGCATACGCACTATCATCGCGGCAGTCGCGGTCCTTGTGGCCGTGGGTGCGCTTGTGTCGTGCAATGCTCGCAAGAAGAATACTGCGGCGGCTCGCCAATACACAGCCTTCATCACTCGATACAACATCTACTACAACGGTGACCGCCATTATGTAGAGACCCTCGAGGAGATGGAGAAAGCCTACGAGGATGATTACACGGACATCATCTATGCACATCCCGCCGAGGCCAAGCAAAACCCCAAGGCTCCGCAGCCTTCCGGGGATTTCAATCGGTCCATAGAGAAGGCTCAGAAGGCCATACAGTTGCGCTCGATTACCAAGAAGCCGCCCAAATCTTCGGGTAAGCGTAATGACCCCGAATATAAGAAATGGATGCGCCGCGAAGAGTATAATCCCTTTCTGCACAATGCGTGGCTGATGATGGGCCGCGGTCAGTATATGAACGGAGACTTCTCCGGAGCGGCTTCCACGTTCTTCTATATTTCCAAGCATTTTTGGTGGCTGCCCAAGACCGTGACCGAGGCTCAATTGTGGCAGGCGCGGTCATATTTGGCCATGGACTGGCTGTACGAGGCCGAGGCTATCATCGTTCGCATCAAGCCCGACGAGATTACCGACGGCAAGGTTACGGGCCTCTACAATCTGGATTTGGCCGAGCTGAATATCCGTCGGCATAATTATGCCGAGGCTGTCGAGCCGCTGCGTCTGGCCATTAAGCACTCTTCCGGAGCGCAGAAGACCCGATTATGGTTCCTCCTGGGTCAGGTGCTCAGCCGCCTTGACCGTAAAGCCGAGGCATATACCGCCTTCGGCAAAGCCGGAGGGGCGTCCAATGCCACATATCGCACGCGGTTCAATGCACGTATCAAGCAGTCGGAAGTATATACCGGCAGCAATATCGAGCCCGAAGTGAAGGCTCTGCGTCGTATGACGCGTTATGACCGCAATAAGGAATACCTCGATCAGATATACTATGCCATAGGCAACTTGTACTTGAGCCGCGGAGACACCGTGCGTGCCGAAGCCAATTATATCTTGGCGGCCGAGAAATCTACGCGTAACGGCATAGACAAGGCTTTGGCGCAAGTGAAACTCGGCGGGCTGTACTACAAGCAGCACAAGTACGAGCTGGCTCAGCCGTGCTACTCGGAAGCGGTGCCGCAATTGCCGGACAACTTCCCCGGACTGGACACGCTCAAACGTCGCTCCGACGTGCTGGACGAGCTGGCCGTATACAGCCAGAATGTCAACCTCCAAGACAGTCTGCTGCGACTGGCGGCTATGGACGAAAATCAGCGTAATGCAATCATCGACCGCATTATCGCCGAATTGACGAAGAAAGAGAAGGAAGAAGCCGATGCGGCACGCCGCGAGGAATTCAAGGCCAAGCAAGAGTCCGGCAACGACCCGTATATGGGGCAGTCTTCGGCGCCTCAAACCTATACGCTGAATACCGATGATAGTTGGTACTTCTACAATACGGCTACGCGCAACGCCGGTAAGACCGAATTCCAACGCCGTTGGGGTGCACGCAAGCTCGAGGACAATTGGCGTCGCCGCAACAAGACATCCTTCGCTATGAGCGACTTTGACAGCAGTAGCGCCACAGACGAGGACAGCGGAGATGTAGCCGAGAATCCGGTGGATACCATATCGCCCGAGGAAAAAGAGAAGCAGGAAAAAGCCGAGAATCCGCATTATCGCGAGTATTATCTCAAGCAGATACCATTCAGTGATGCGGACAAGGCGGTGGCGCATGACGTCATACAAGAAGGCCTGTTCAATATGGGTGTCATCCTCAAGGACAAACTTAATGACTTTGACGCGGCCATGGAGGAGTTTGACCGCTTGCTCGTGGATTATCCCGACAATGTGTATCGTTTGGAGACGTATTACAATATCTATCTGATGTTTGTGCGCACCGGCAACGATAGTATGGCCGAGCGCTACCGACAGATGATAGTGAATGGTTTCAGGGACAGCAAGTATGGAGAGGCTCTACGTAACCCGGACTATATCAACAACCTGCGGCAAATGGATGCCGTTCAGGAAAAAATTTACGAGGACACCTACGAGGCCTATATGGCAAACAACAACGAGGCTGTGCACAGCGGCTATCAGCGCATGGCCGACGAATTCCCCATGAGCAAGCTCATGCCAAAGTTCATGTTCCTGGACGCCTTAGCATACGTCACCGAGAACAACCCCGAACAATTCAACGCCACGCTGCGCACGATGCTCGAGCGCTATCCTGATACGGATGTCGCGCCCATCGCCTCGGCATGGCTCAAGGGTATGGCTGCCGGGCGTCAGCTGCATACGGGCGGCGGCACCAATATGCGCGGAATGCTTTGGGATATCAGCTTGACCAACGACACCACCGCCGGCGAGAAAGCCGCCATCAACTTTACACTCAACGAGTCCGACCCGCAAGTATTAGTGATGGTTTTCCCCACCGATGCGGTATCCTCCAATCGTTTGCTCTTTGACATTGCACGCCACAACTTCCGCAGTTTTGTGGTTAAAGACTTTGACCTCGAGCAAATGAACTTCGGCCGTCTTGGCATGATTGTCATCGGGCCCTTTGAAAATCTCGGAGAGCTCAACCACTATCGCCGCGTTATGGCCGCCTCCACGGAATTCCGCCTGCCCGACGGCGTGCGCCCCGTGCCCATAAGTCGGAGCAATTTCGATGCCCTGCTGCAAAGCGGCGGCACACTTGATGACTACTTCCGCTTCCTGCAAGAACAAAACTATCAGGACGCCCAATCGGGACTGCTGCCTTATCACGAGATACAGACGCTGCCCGAGGCCGAAGCCGAAGCATCAGCGGCCGCATCAGAACCTGCAACGGCGGAGAGCTCAGAGGCAGTGCCGACGCCTTCGGAGAATACTGAGAGCACTGAAAATTCGGAGAACTCCGAGCCGGAGAAGCCTGCCGCCGAGCCTGCTCCGACAGCCACCCCGGCTCCCGCACCTGTGGCAGAGCCGGAAGCAAAGCCCGCGGCAGAGCCGAAACCGGAGACCACACCTGCGACCGGGCCGAAGCCGACAACCAAGCCGGCGGAAAAGCCGAAGCCCGCGCCCAAGCCGAAGCCGCGCCCAGCGTATGACCCCGGCAGCGAGGGCGATGAAGACGACCCACTTCTTAATTGACATACACACCTCCTCACGTACACACTATGGCAGACACAACACAACAACGACACTCGATACTATGGGCGGACGATGAAATAGACCTCCTGAAACCGCACCTGCTATTCCTCGAGCGCAAAGGCTATGACGTGGCCACGGCTATGAGCGGGCGCGATGCCTTGGATATGTGCGCTACGCGACATTTCGATTTGATTATACTCGACGAGAATATGCCGGGTCTGACTGGCCTCGAGACTCTCGCGGCCATCAAGCAAAGCCAGCCGCACATACCGGTGATAATGATCACTAAGAGCGAAGAGGAAAATATTATGAATCAGGCCGTAGGTAATAAAATCGCCGATTACCTCATCAAGCCGGTCAATCCTAATCAGATACTCATAGCGCTGAAAAAGCACTTGCACAGCGACCGTCTGGTCAGCGAAACGGCTGCTGCCGACTATCGTCATGAGTTCGGAAGGCTGTCTATGGCCATCAACGACGCCTCCGGCATTTCCGATTGGATGGATCTGTATCGGCGTCTGGTGTTCTGGGAAATGGAATTGTCCGATTCGGCGACGGATATGCACTCCATGCTCGAGATGCAAATGTCCGAGGCCAATACAGCTTTCAATAAATACATACGCCGCAATTACGAGCGTTGGATATTGCCCGACGGCACTATTGACAGCGACAACACCCATACGCCGCTACTCAGTCCCAGGGTGCTGCCCTCCAAGGTGTTCCCGATGCTGCGCGGCGGCGACAAAGTGTTCTTTATACTTATTGACAACTTCCGTCTGGATCAATGGCTGGCCGTCAAGCCCATACTGGCCGAGATGTTCACCATTGACGAAGACCTGTATACCTCGATACTACCCACTGCCACCCAGTATGCGCGTAACGCCGTATTCTCCGGGTTGATGCCGGCCCAGATCGCCAAGATGTTCCCCGAGCTATGGGTCGATGAAGAGTCTGAGGAGGGTAAAAACGTTAACGAATCGGCACTGGTGCAGACCATGCTTCAGCGCTATCGACTGCCTTACAAATTCAGCTACAACAAAATCAATGACTCGGTGGCCGGAGAAAAACTGTTGCGCGACTTCGCCAATCTGTTTCACAACGACCTCAATATCATAGTGCTCAACTTTATAGATATGCTGTCGCATGCCCGTACCGAGAGCAAGATGATACGCGAATTGGCTTCCACCAACGCCGCCTATCGCAGCCTGACGAGCTCGTGGTTCCGTCACTCGACGGTCATAGATATGTTCCGCAGCATTGCCGCCGCCGGGTTCAAGATTGTGCTCACCACCGACCACGGAACCATTCGAGTCAATAATCCCGTCAAGGTCGTCGGCGACAAGAATACCAATACCAATCTGCGCTACAAAGTAGGCAAAAACCTCGGGTATAACCCGCGCCAGGTCTATGAAATCAAGCAGCCCGCGCGTTTCGGATTGCCCTCGCCCAATGTCTCGTCCACCTACGTCTTTGCCGGCGGGCGCGACTTCTTTGCCTATCCCAACAACTACAATCACTACGTATCCTACTATACAGACACCTTCCAGCATGGCGGCATCTCTATGGAAGAGATGCTTGTGCCGCTGATAACACTCACTCCGCGATGAAACCGTTGATACTGCCTGCAAGCAAACGTAAGCCGGCGCCCAAGCCTTCGGGCGATAGTAGGCGTCTGGTCGTCATAGGCGCCAACGGCGCCGGCAAAACCCGCTTTACGGACGCTATGTGCGCCGACCCGGACAATAAAGCCTTCCGTCTCAACGCCATAGACGCGCTATACGCCGTTCGCAGTCTCGATGCCGAACACAACGCCATAGACGCTCTGGTGGCCGATTCTATTGTCCCCGTGGCCGAGCAGGAGCGCCCCCAATGTCGACTGGAGCGTCTGCTCTCGCTGCTTATGGGGGATGAGCTGGTGAGCCTGCTTGACTACAAAATCGCCCGCCATGCCGGCAAGACCGCGTCGCTGCCTCCGTCCACGCGTCTTGATACCGTCTTCGAGCTGTGGAAAGCCATATTTCCCGGCAGCAACATGTTCGTTAGCGGTGGCCGCATACGCTTCAGCCGTCGCGACAGCAACGACACATACAGGGCTTTTCGCCTGTCTGACGGTGAGCGCGTGGTCCTGTACTATGCCTCCGCCGTGCTGTATGCGCCCAAGGATGCCAATATCGTTATCGACAGCCCAGAGATGTTCCTGCATCCCACCACCATGCAAAGTTTGTGGAACCGCATCGAGGAATTGCGCCCCGACTGTCGTATGGTGTATGTGACGCATGATCTTGACTTTGCGTCTTCGCGTTTGGACGCCGAGGTGCTGTGGGTGCGGTCGTATGACGCCGGGCAAAAATGTTGGGACTATGACATAATGCCTCGCGGTGCCGTCACTCCCGACATCTATGCCGCCATCGTGGGCGAGCGCAAGCCCGTGCTCTTCGTGGAAGGCGATGTGATACACAGCATCGATTATCGTCTGTATAGCCTTATATTCAGGGAGTATGCGGTCAAACCCTTGGGTAGTTGCGATCGTGTCATTGAGGCCACGCGTACCTTCAACACCCTCAGCGACTTCCATCATTTGACCGCCATGGGCATCGTTGATCGCGACCGCCGCGACGACCGCGAAATCGAGTATCTGCGCAGCCGCAATATCAACGTTCCGGCTGTGGCCGAAATTGAAAACATGTTTCTGCTGCCGGAGGTGGTGGCCGCCGCCGCCGAGGCGTGCGGCAAGAATGCCGGTGCCATCGTCCAAAAGGTCAGGGCGTACATCCTCGGCGAATTCAAGCACATGGCCAATGCGCAGGCATTGGAGCATACCCGGCATCGCGTCAAGCGGCTTGTCGAATATCGCATAGATGGCAAATTTAACAACATCAATGCCTTGCAAAAGCATTTGGCCTCCCTGCCCGAGGAACTCAACCCGCGCGCCATTTACGAAAGCCTGTGCCGCGAGTTTCGCGGATATATATCGCAGGGCGACTATTTGTCGGTGTTGCGCGTGTTCAATCATAAGCCCATGCTGGCCGATTGTGGCGTAGCCACATTGTGCGGTCTCGCCAATAAGGACCGCTACATACGTCTGGTGCTGCGCTTGTTGCGTGGCGATGATGTGTCCGCTCGGCGCATACGTATGGCCGTGCTGCGTGCTTTGGATGTCAAAGACACGACGCCACGGAGTGTGACGGCGCAGACTGCCGCATCTCGCGGAGTGATGTCTCGAAATATTGACGGCACAGTTGCTCAGGTAGAAAATAAAGACAAGAAATGATAAACTTCACACCCATGGCGCGCGCCTTGATGATGCAGCGCGTACGCGCCGCTCGCACCTGGCGCGGCGACGGCATCGAAAAGGCACAACGCCGCGTATTGGCATGGCTGACACGCCGTGGCGCCGTCACCGAGTACGGCCGCGGCCGCATAGTATCTACCGATGATGCCGACGTTTTCCGCCGGGCCGTACCCACGGTGGCTTATGCCGACATACGTCCGATGGTGCTGCGCATGATTGACGGACAGAGCAATATCTTGTGGCCCGGCAAAGTGCGCCGCTATGCCCAGTCCTCAGGCACCGGTGACGGACGCAGCAAGTACATACCTATCAGCAATGACAGTTTGCGTCTGAACCATTATCGCGGCGCCACTGATGCTGTAGCCCATTACTTGGCGTTATACCCCGACAGCCGGATGTTTTCCGGTAAGGGATTTATTCTCGGCGGCAGTTTTGCCAACACCCTTGACCGGCCGGCAGCGCGCGGTGTCAAGGTCGGAGACCTCAGCGCCAACCTCATAGATGATATCAATCCCGTGGTCAATCTTGTGCGCGTGCCGTCGAAACATGTCGCCCTCATGGAAGACTGGACGCTCAAAGTGCCGGCCTTGGTGCGTGCCGCCCGTGGCGCTAATGTCACCAATATATCCGGTGTGCCGTCGTGGTTTATGACCGTCATCAAGGAGGTTATAAAATCAGTACCCGGCGCCGAGACCATCCACGATGTTTGGCCCAATCTCGAAGTGTTTTTTCATGGAGGCATCTCCATGGCTCCGTATCGCGACGAGTATGATCGCCTGTGTGACGGCATCCGTATGCGCTATCAGGAGACATATAATGCCAGCGAAGGTTTCTTTGCCGTGCAGGACTTGCGCGAGCACGACAAAGGTATGCTTCTGCTGCTTGACGCCGGAGTCTTCTACGAATTTGTTCCGTTAGAACATTGTGATGATCCGTTTCCACCATCGTTGACCGCTTGGCAAGTCGAGGCCGGGAAGACCTATGCTATGGTTATCACTGCCGCCAACGGCCTGTGGCGCTACCGCATAGGCGATACAGTGTGTGTCACCTCCATTGACCCTCTGCGCATTGCCATAGCCGGGCGTACAGCTCATTATATCAACGCTTTCGGCGAAGAAGTAATGGTACATAATACCGATGCGGCCTTGGCTGCGGCCTGCGCCGCCACCGGCGCCGGCGTGCGCGACTACACCGTTGCACCCGTTTTTGCCGACAGCGGCCATCGCGGCCGCCATCAATGGCTGATTGAATGGAATGTCCCGCCGCGCGACCTCGAGGACTTCGCCCAACGCCTCGATGATGCATTGCGCAGCGTCAACAGCGATTACGATGCCAAGCGCTCGGGCAATATCTTCCTGGGCCGACTGTCCATCACCGTGGCCGCGCCGGGACTGTTTGAGCGCTGGCTGGCTTCAACGGGCAAACTCGGCGGCCAACGCAAGGTGCCGAGACTGAGCAACGACCGACACATCATGGACGCTATTACGGCACTTGGCGATGCGCCCGAGTCGCGATGATTTTGCAATGTATAAGATTTGGTAGATACACATCTCAAAACAAGATATACAAGAAAGAATAAACACACAAGATACAAAATTATGAAAACCAAACACTTGATTATCGCTGCGGCTATGGCTTTCATCGGCCTCTCCGCTTCGGCAACCGCCTCGGCGTCTTGTTGCGGCGCCCCGGCTGCCCCCAAGTATGTATTCCTCTTTATTGGTGACGGCATGGGCATGGGCCCGGTGATGTCCACATTGGCCTATCAACGTATGGTACATCCGACAGACACCTTGCTGATGTCCACTTTTCCGGTGGTGTCGTGGTGTCAGACCTACTCGGCTTCGTCGCCGGTGACGGATAGTGCCGCCGCCGGCACGGCTCTTTCGGCCGGCGTCAAGACCAAGAACGGGATGCTCGGCATGAGCCCCGACACCGTGGCCGTGACCTCCGTGGCGCGTCAACTTAAGGATAAGGGGTGGGGTGTAGGAATTATAACCTCCGTTGCGCCCGATGATGCTACGCCCGGCGCGTTCTATACACATGTGCCTCACCGCAGTATGTACTATCAGATAGACTGTGATGCCGCCGCTTGCGGCTACGACTTCATCGCGGGTGCCGGACTGCGCGGACTCAAGGACAAAGAAGGCAAGGCCACTGATGTGCTTGATCGCTTTGCCGCTGCCGGAGTCACCATAGCTCGCGGTCTTGATGCCTTGCCTGCCGCCACGCCCGGCAGCCGCGTGCTGCTCCTGTCGCCCGAGAATGTGGGCGAAACCAACAACGTCAGCTATACCATAGACTCCGTGGCAGGGGCGCTGAACCTCCCGGCAATGACCGGCGCCGGCCTTGAATATGTGCAAGGTACGGCAGCTCAGCCCGGACGCCCGTTCTTTATGATGGTCGAGGGCGGCAATATCGACCACGCGTTGCACGGCAATGACGGCGGCGCCGCTATCAAGGAAATTATCAATTTCGATCAAGCTATACGCGTAGCTTACGACTTCTACCTTCAGCATCCCGACGAGACACTTATTGTCATTACCGCCGACCACGATACCGGTGGTATGACCTTGGGCAACAGCGTGCTGCACTACGATGCCAAGCCCGGATACATTGACAGTCAGCGTGTGTCTAAGGAAGAGTTTTCGGCTTATTGCAAGGGTATTCTCAAAAGCCGTCGCATCTTTCTCTGGGATGATATGAAGGAATATTTGACAGACAACCTCGGATTGTTTACCGTAGTGCCTGTATCCGCCGAGCAGGAACAAGCCCTACGCGACAAATTTGAGGCCTGCTTCACCCAACGCAATTCGGCCGACCAGGAGACCCTATACGCCAGCTTCAATTCGTTTGCCGTCGATGTATTCCGTCATCTTAACGGACAGACCGGCTTCGGTTTTACCACCACCAGCCATACAGGCAATCCCGTACCCGTCTTCGCTGTCGGTGTCGGCGCCTGCCGCTTCAAGGCGCTCAACAACAATAAGGATATTCCGGAAATCATTCGGTCGCTGACCGGAATCTGAAAGCCCGGAACGCCCGGCTCCCGGGAGTAATGGGAGCTATGGGAATAATAATGGGAACGATGGCAAGGTATATGCGCATGTCATCGTTCTCATTATTATAATTCGTGGTATTTCATTATTGCTGTCCGATAGATTAATTGCTTGCGCCTCTTTTGTTAAATATTTTTAACAGTAAGCGGTTGCTGTGAATAAAAAAGTGTCGGTACATTTGCAATGTGTGATAGTTCCACATCAATCAGCGCCTTATGATTGTTTTGATAATATCTTAATGTCACCTTTCACCGGTATGCCATATTCACGATACTTGTTTACGATTATGCTGACGCTCATGACGTTTTATGGGTGGGCATCACCGAGTGTCGCCGCAAGTCGGTTCGTGTGCCATGGAGTGGGGCTGCATAAGCCTGAACGTTCTTCGCTGTGGAATTTGTCTGACGTGTCAACCTTGGATAAAGCCGGGCTAAATCGTGCTCCGCGATATGTCGCAACATCCGTGCACGACGGAGATAGTGTTCGTACTATTATATCCGAGATTATCGACGGACGGCGTATGCGCTATCTTGTTGATGGCTCCAACTTGATTTGGATTGGCGAAGAGACATCTGAAATGCATATCCGGGTTGACACTCTTTGCTATACATCGGCCTTGCTGCCTTTCGGCGATTGTGCGGCATCGTTGAGCTTGTCCGGCGCACATAGTCGTGAAAAAAATATTCGTGATTATTCGGCTCATGGTCGTTATTGCAACAATATGTATATCGTTGAGAAGGGCATTTATTGTACAACCCGGCCTCAACCCGGCATAATAGTGTTAGGACCGGACAGCCTTGACGCATTACTAACGATAGAATCTCGCCGATATACTGCCGACATCTCAGGTAAAGCGTTTTCGTCACTCCCGGATGCGGTTCGCGACAGTCTCGAAATCTACACGGTAACTCGTTATCGTTGGTATGTGTCTGACAACTATTCTATGCCGATTGCCGTGCAAACAAATACGTCTTCGCGATCTGCCATCGATGGCAGTGAGATTGATGCCGCGTCTTCGCTATATACTCTCGCTTCTGACGATATTAAAGCACTGGCGCGCCCAAAGGATAATTTTAGGGATATTGAGTCAGTAATTAATAACGCCCGGGCATACTATGCCGCCGGAAGTCTCCATATTATATTAAATTCGCGTATGGATTTGACCATTACCATAGGCGTCAGCAGTCTTGACGGTATACCGTATTACAGCAAGACAATTCGTATTAACGGCATTGATGAAGAACAAGATATAGTGTTGACAGATCTGCCGTCATTGCCGTCAGGTCGTTATATGGTCGGCATAAATTGCTCCGATACACCTGCGGTCGTAAACAGATTATATATCGTTGTCCCTTGAAAGTTACACTGAAAGTTCCACTGAATGAAGTTTGAATAAAATTTAAATAGAGTGTAGACTATGAGCGGTAGAAGGTGGCTTGTGTTTTTGGCGTGTGTGGCGGTCGCGGTGGCGGTCGCGCACGGCGAGGTATCGGTGCCGTGGCAGGAGAGCGGGGTGTGGCCCGAGAGTCCGCAGGCGCGCGCCATTCGTCAGGCTGAGATGCCGGCACCGGCTATGCTCACGGGGGCTTGTGAGTTTGACGTGCCACTCTACACGCTGAGTGTCGGCGATGTGTCCTTGCCGCTGTCGCTGCATTATCGTTCAAACGGCATACGCGTCGACGATGACCCTCAGCCCGTGGGTTATGGCTGGATATTGTCGCCGGCGTTGCGCGTCTCGCGCCAAATCATGGGGCGTCCGGACGAGTTGTTCCGTCCTCGCGGCACGGATATGACTAATGATTATGTGACCGATTTTCGCTCGGTGGTGATGGACGCCAAGGCGACAAGCGCGGCTACGCACGACTCCTTGACGCGTTATGATGCCGAGCATGACATTTATACGGTTTATCTGCTCGATGCCACACTGACCCTCGTTCGCGATTGGGAATCCGGGGCGTTTCACGGCGTGGGCTGTGACGAGTACACCATAACCGCCGACAGAGCCTTGCAAGCAATACGCGTAACCGACCCTCGGGGACGCGTGTATATATTCTCCACCCCCGGCGAGCACACCGACGAGCGCATAAACCGCACGGAATGGCTGCTCACGTCGCTGACCCTCACCACCGGCGAGCAAATAGACTTCTCGTGGTTTGCCTTTGACCATATCGCCCACGGACAGAGTTTCTTCGGTCCCAAAACCGTGATTTATGGCAGTGCAAGTCCCCAATTCATCGAGCAGAACGAACCCACAGACGGTGAGCGCACAAAAAACAACAGAACATTTGGCAGTGCCGCGCTGTCTCAAATTACATTCCCCGGCGGCAGGGTGACGCTGAGCTATTCCTCGCCCGCAGGCTTCTATATGCTCGACTCGCTGACTGTGTATTGGAGCAACAATATCGTGCACCGCGCGACGCTCACTCGCGGCCGTCAAAGCTCGATGCTCCTCGACGATGTCACCGTCGGCGGCGAGGGCAAATACTCATTCATTTACAACCGAGAACGATTCACCCCCGGCGGCGGTATGGATTGGTGGGGATACTACAACGGCAAGTACAATGATTACTGTCTGTCGCCGGCGGTGACGGTGACGCGACCCGGCGGCGACTTGGCGTTTCCGCGAGTGTTTGAAATACGTGGCGCCGATCGCTCTGTCGATACTCTCGCCATGCGCGCAAATATGCTCGAAAGCGCTATTTTGCCCACCGGCGGCTGCATACGATGGTTCTACGAACCCCATACCTTTGACCACCGCCCCTCGCCCGGTAGTATATCGCAGTATATCAATGAGCCGCAACTCACATACGGCGGCGGCCTTCGTGTGAAATACATCTCTATCGGTACGGACAGCCTCGACGCCGCGCCGCGAGTGCGCCGCTACGTCTATGGCGACAATGCCTCGGGCAAAGCCAATGTTGTGGCTCTGCCGACGTTGGGTACCTTTATCGATGTCGTCGACGTCCCCGAATGTCGTTGGGACGGCTTTCAGCCCGACATGTTCACCGACAAGATGATGACCATAAACCGCACTTCGGGCTATTTGGAAGGACATGGCGGCGAGACACCCTTGTGGTACGGACGAGTAGAGGAAATCGAGGCCGAGGGTAAGAGTGTGTATTGCTTTGAAAACATTGTCGAGCCGAACGCCATCAGCGATGACGGCCTCAAAGTTTTTTGCGGTCATCCGCGCAATTATTTTTCTAAGGGCCCGCAACAGGTGCGCGTCGAGCGATATAAGTCCGCATCCGGCGGCTATGAACTTGTCGAGCGTATCGACAACAGCTATACACTCGTATATGGCAACAGCCGTGATTATGTCGCCGTATCGCGCAAAACCGTAGTTCTCGAAACAGAATTCAGCCCCGATTTCGGCGAGCGCGAGAGCATGTGGCTGGGGTATCCCTCGTGGCAGATGAAACCCGAATACGGCATTCGCGATTATGCAATACCCGTCGGCATTCTGCGCTCCGATTACTCCTGGTTCGATGCTATACTATGCTCGCTGACGCTCGTCGGCGAACGCCCCTCGGGGTCAGTCGTCACTAAATATACGCCGACGGGCCAAATCGTGCGCTCCGAGAGCTATGCCTACGAACCCGGCACATCGCTTGTGGCGACAAAAACGCTCTCGGACGGCGAGCGACAAGTGATGACATCTATGACGTACGCTATGAGCGCCGAGGGCGGCAACAATGCCGTTACCGCCGCAGGAGCCAAAGGTATGCTCCTGTCCGCCACCGAGACTTTTGGCGGCTGCACACAAGGCTTCACAAACAATATCACGGTGCGTGAGGGTATGCCTCTGGTATCATCGATAACATTGAAGCGCGGTGCTGTGTCGTGGACGCCGGCAAGCTATGACTACAACAGCGGCGGACGCCTGATATCCAAGACCGGCGAGGACGGCATCACCACAACGTGGACGTGGGACGCGCTCAACCGCTATCCGCTGTCGCAGACACTCGGCGGCACGCTCACGTCCACGGCCCGGTGGCTACCTCTGGTGGGCGTCAGCAGCCTCACCGCTCCCAACGGCACAACAAGCACATATACATACGATGAAGAGGGACGCCTTGCCGAAGAAAAGACCAACGGGCGTATCCGCACACGCCACACATACCGCATAAGCCAGGACGGCGACAACCATGTCACCACGACTGCATACACCTCGCCTTCGGCCTTCCACGCCACGGCAGTCCGCGCCGACGGCCTCGGACGCGTGACGGCAACGTATACACAGACGCCGCAAGGCTATACCGCCACAGCCACGACCTACGATGCCATGGGGCGTCCGTGGCGCGGGTACAACCCCACACCTGTGAGTGGCATCGATTCCGGGGCTTCAGAAATAGTTACCGCCTCCGCCTCGTTCCACGGCGACGGGCATCCGTATACCGAGACATCATACGAGCCCTCGCCGTCGGCCATAGCCATCGCAACCGCCAAGGCCGGTGATGCGTGGCACGATGCAGGCAAAACCGCAAGGCGGCGCATCCTCGCCAACAACGGCGACACTTACCGCTGCCCACGCTATGCCGTCACGGAAGGCGGCGTGCGGCTTGACGGAAACTATGCTCCCGGACAACTCGAAGTTACGGAGGATATAGACGAGGACGGCGTGACAGTGCGTACTTACAAAGACTTCCTGGGCCGGACCATACGTCGCACCACCGGGACAGGCGGCGGCGCAGCGGCCACCGACTACGTCTACGATGGTTACGGCGGCCTGCGGTACATCCTGCCGCCCGGACTTGAAGGCACGCACAGTCGCACCGATGACGTGATGAAAAAATTGGCCTATTGGTACGACTACGATGGTCGAGGACGGCTTATATCAAAGAAACTGCCCGGCGCGGCTGTCGCCGAGTATCGTTACGACCCGGCAGGACGAATCGTTGCCGAACGCGACGGGCGCCTCGAAGACGACGAATGGAACCTCTACGCCTACGACGGCTGCGGCCGTCAGGTGGCCAAGTATCGCTGTGGCATGATGGATAGTGAGATAATGGAATTTGCATCGGTGTGCCGCACGGCCTCGCTGACGACGGCTGCTGACGAATACGACCGTGGCGGCTATGCCTTGTCGCCCGTCCCGGAGGCATGGCCCGGCGACGTGGTGTGGGCTAAATACTACGACGACTACCGCTTTGTCGCCGTGCGCGGCCTCGGCACGGGCTTCGCCTTCGAGGCAACCGCCGCCGCCTCGGCGCATGCCTCCGCCACCGGGTTGCTGACCGGCATGTACACCGGCAGCGGCTACGAGACCTACTACTACGACGGCGAGGGACGCGAGGTTCAGCGTTATGCCACGGGCTACAACTCCGGACGCCGCAGCACCGCGTACAACTACGACGGCAGCATCGCCTCGCGTACATACAGCTATAAAGAATCATACTTGCCCGACATGGAGGAAGAATACGCCTACGACAGCTGCGGACGACTAACCTCCACGACTATACGCGTAGACAAGGCGGTGTCGGTGCCGGTACTGAACCCGGCAGCAGGACAAGACGCCGCAGACAGCGAGGCCACGGATACCGCAAGCCCCGCAGCATCAGCGCGATGGGCGACGGCAGTCATCCGGCGCGAGTACGATGCCATAGGGCGATTGGCGCGGCTTCGCCACGGCGATGCGGCAACCACTGAATACACTTATGACGTCCATTCGTGGCCCGTGTCACAGCAAACCACATACGGCACTGCGGCAAACTTATCTTCCATCGGCTACACGTTGGAATACGCGCCGTGCTACAACGGCAATATCGCCAAACGCACGTGGGACGAAGGCAGCTACGCGTACACCTATGACGCGCTCAATCGACTATCGTCCGCCGTGTTCACTCCGGCCGAAGGTCTGGCGGACAGACCCGGCATCGAGAGAGGCCGCATACCCGACTTCTCGGCATACTACGATTACGACCTGCGCGGCAATACCACCAATGTAGTGCGCTATGGCGTTGTCGATGCCATCAGCGACCTTGATCGCATAGAGACCTTCGGCACACTTGACGAACTGTCCTGCGCCTATGACGGCAACCGTCTGAGCAACATTACGGCCACAACCGACGCGTTGCCTTTCGACGGCGTCACCGGGCTGCACGCCGATGGCGAGTTCGAGCTGTCGTACAACGATGCCGGCGATATGGTGTCGGACACTTCGCGCGGGCTGCTGTATACTCGTTGGAATGCTGACGGCCACCCGATGCAGTACGACCTTGAAGGTGGCCACCGGCAGTCGCTGGGCTGGGACGCCTTCGGCAACCACCTGTATACGTCCTACGAGACGTCCGTGGCACCCGTCTCAGCCGGGATGCGTCCCGGACGCACACGCCGCACGTCCCTGCGCGCGTACAGCGGTGACGGGCACGTCCTGCGCGGCGGCGCCGGCAACTATAAAGCTGACACGCTGGAGATGCTACGCTTTGCCGGCGGCTACTTCGATGCCGACCTCGTGCCCCACTACTACGTCACCGACTACCTCGGCAGCAACATCGCCGTCATCCGCGCCGACG
>UQGP01000006.1 GCA_900540625.1 uncultured Porphyromonadaceae bacterium
TGCCGCTTATTTCCCAGTCGCCGCGGTAGAGCGTGCGGTCTATCACCGGCTCGCGAATGGTGCGTACTATGGTGTCGCCCTTGGAGTTGACGCGCACGGTCGTGCGCGTGCGCACCGAGCGGAAATCGCGTTTGGTTAGAGTCCCATCCGCCAGGTAGGAGGAGAGCACCATATTGTCCGGCCCGAGCGAAGATGTGCTATTCTGAAACTTCAATATGCTGTCACTCATTGACTCAATATTTTCTGATTAAATGCTGTCTTTATCTATACTATAGTAACAGGGCCAACCGGAATCATCTATAGGAACAGCGCCTTCAGTGTAATAATATATTATATAATCAAATTCGAGTGCTCTTTTCTCTCCTTCAGGTGAAGTCATTAGTGGCTGCATTGATTTATCAATAAGATAGATACACTCGCCCAAGCTGTAATATCCCACAAAATGGTATGGCATCTTAGTGACCTCTTTGACAATGACAAATGCAATACTTTTGGACGTGCGACTCGCCGCTATCATATAGGGAGTACTCCAGCCATAATACAAACGACTGCACTCTTTTGCGTCTTTCATAAAAATATTACGAATGTATTGATTTTTCGGAGACATCGGTTGAAGCTTATATGACGCATGCACTTTCTTCTCGATTCTCTCGGCCATCTTGGGTATTGCCGGATTTGACAACCATTTATTTTTTGATTGTTTCTTGCTTTTGTTTGTATGCGCGTTGCTCGTTTCAGATGATGACACTTTGCCGCTGGAATAGCTGCAAAGGCCTGTTATGATACAACATAAGAAAACTAAAATACAATACTTCATATCATTTAACAATATATCCGGGCTTATTCCTATAAAAGAAGTACGGGTAATACTCTTCATACACGTTTAATCCCGGCTTATAAACCTTGTGCTTAATACGTTTTTTCATCAAAAGAGATAAATTCCAGTGTGATAGAGCATGTGCTATATCATTCTCATTTCTCACTATACCGTCATCACCGATGCCCGATGGTTGACTATTATTGGGATGACTGTGTATGTCTTGACGTACGGTGTAGCCATGTTGATACTGTAGAAAGACCAGATTCGGCCCGGACCGGTCTTCTGTCTTGCTATGTGAGGTGGAAAGAATGTTCAGCCCCTGGTCGCCTTCCTGTCCAAGCATCAGTTGTGTCCATTCGACTTCTGTATTCTTTGCAAGATACTCAAATGCTCTTGTGCCATTTTGGTCACCACGAATACTTAATACATCCCACGGGCCGTTAGAAATCCAATTCAATGTTTTAAGACTTTCGATAGTTCCATATTCAAAGTTGACAAGTTCGTCTTTACCCTCCACCTTTATTACATCTGCATAATCTGTTTGGACAGAGTCGTTGACATTTCCCCAACGATCGACTATGTAGATATCCATTCCTGTGGGGTCGGTGAAGCGGAGGGGGTTGGCGGCGCAGTGGGTGTAGGGAGAGAAGGAGGGGTAGTCGGCGGACTTGGGGTCGGGGGTGGTGAAGCGGCCGAGGATTGCATCGTGCCAACGGGCGATATTATCGTGCCAGCCCAGGCCGGCAAAGTTGCTCCAGCGGTTGCCGATATGAGCGCGGTCGGTTACGCGCTCCGTCCCGAAGAGTTGCACGGGCAGCCCCGATGGATAAAACATCGTGCACTGTCGTATCGTGCCCTCGTCGTCCAAAACCGTGCGCACACTCCCTAAGCGGTCGCGCACGTACCACAGATGCGTGAACGTCCGCCCACCATCAGATGCAGCGCCGTTTTTGGCGACCGTGGCAATGCCTTCGGGTGTGTTGAGGCGCCAGACGCTGCCGCTTATTTCCCAGTCGCCGCGGTAGAGCGTGCGGTCTATCACCGGCTCGCGTATGGTGCGTACTATGGTGTCGCCCTTGTAGTTGACGCGCACGGTCGTGCGCGTGCGCACCGAGCGGAAATCGCGTGCAATAAGAGTGCCGTCCGGCAGGTAGGAGGAGAGTACGCGGTTATCTGCGCCGAGGTCGATGCGTGTTGGCAGTCCCATGCCGTCCGTTGTATATTTTATGGCAGTGATGCCGCGCGTGCCGTCCGTCACCAAGCGTCCGTCGCCGTCATACTCAAGCGCGTAAGTTCCGGCAGCAAAGGACGGTACAATATCCTTGTTGTACGGCATAGAGGCATCGTTGACCCCCGTAAGGCGATTGCCGATATACGACATCGCGGCGTCCTGCACCGGCTCGCCCGCGTAGACGCGCTCCAGCGACAGAATATTGGAGTTGCGGTCGTACTCGAAGACCTCGCCCAAGGCGCGGTCCGGGGCAGACACGGCGTCCGTGGCCGAAGCCTCGGCAAGACGTCCGAAGCCGTCATACCTATATGTCCACATTGTCTGCGACACTCCCTCGCCCTCAGCACCGTACTGCCGCTCGGAGGCAGCACATGGCGACAAGTAGCGAGATGCACCGCCCTCCACGGGATTTGTGCCGAAGTACGCCGTCTGTGCAAAGCCGCTGCCCGACACACCCGTGACATTGGAACGCGCGTCATAGACGTATTCCTCCGAGGTGCCATTACCCACTGTGCCGAAGGACTTTGAGGCAAGGCGTCCGACACCATCATAAGTGTATGTCGCGACCGTGCTGGCGCTTCCGCCGTCCACGGCCAAAGATACGGAAGTCTGCCGCCCTGCAAGGTCGTAAGCGTAATTCCATACGGCGGTATGCCCCTCCGTGGGCGTGCACTCCATTATAGTTTCGAGCCTCTCGGCCCGAGCCGCCGTGCCTGCCGCATCCCCGTACGTCGTCACCGTCACCCGGTTGTGCTGCGCAAAACACGGAGTGACAGCCACTAAGCACACCGTAGCAGCCGCAAAGACGAACTTGAATCTGGATCCGGCGCTTTTATTTGTACTTGAATATTTTTTACGGTGCGGCATAGTGGGTTGTCGTGGTGGGTAATCGGTTATGAGTCGGAAGATTGCATGGCATTTCTATCCGTCGGCAAATGTACGCTTTTTTTTTTTTAGAGCACAAAATGTTTTTGAAAAAAAGTTGGGGAAAGGAGTGAAAACAGATGACTGTCGAAGGTATGGCGGAGGATGTGACAAAATGGCAGAATCTGTAGGGGTGTAATACATTGCGCCCACGCAGTAGGATGGTAATTTGATGATTTTCTGTATTACCCACAATCGCTGCGGACGCAAAATATTGCGTCCCTACAAATAATCAGCATTATGACACACCGTTGAGACGGCTTGCTCGGTATAACGTCGTATATCTTCTGTGGAACTTGTGCCCGGCTGGCTTTGTAATGGCTTGTCTTGAAGCTTGTTTTATGTCGAGCTGGCATCGCGCAGGCTTAGCGGACGATGACTTTCGTCGCCGTTAGGCCGTTGGAGATGATGTAAAAACCGGGGGCGGGCAGACGGATGTCCCCGCTGCCCGAGGCTACGGGTGCGCCGGTGGCGGTATAGACGTTGATATAATTGTCGGCGTGTATTGTATGTTCGACGATGGACCATTGCGAGCCGTCGACTTGGATGTCGTTCACTGCAGCGGGGTCTATTACGGTCATAGTTTTGGTGCTTGGATTCAGTACGATTTTGGCGTTGGATATGGATGCATTGTCCTTGAGTGTCATATTTGCGCCCTTATCTTTGAGCACGTAAGGGGTGTTGGGGATGACGGCTTCGCCGTTGGAGCCGAGGTCAATGGTTTTCCAGTCTTCGGTGGCAAGTTTGAATTGTTCGTGAAGGTCGATGCTTTCGATAGAAAAAGTCCCGTCCGGGTTGTAAGTCATCGGGTTGGACAAGCCCCAGCCGTTGAGATTGCCGCGCAGATACACCGTATAGTCGGACCAATCACGCGGCGGTTCGTATTCCCATTGTTGTCCGAGCCATTTGGACTTGGATACAAATTTGGAGAGGAACGAATTTGCCGCAGCCTGTTCGTTGCTGTTGCCGTAGTTCGGCCATCGTGCGGCGTCGGCCGATGCCGCAGCCGAGATCTTATTGGCAAATGTGCCGATATAGCGTTTGGTATCGGCGTAATGCTTGGCGCAAAACTCGCGCCATACTTCTTTGACCTTGGCTTGGAAACGCGGGAATTTGTAGATTTCGCCAATCCATGTTTGGTTGAATGTCGGTCTGTTCCAGATAAACTGCGAAGTGCCTCGTTGGTATGCGTTGCCGAAGTCCCATACCGGGCCGAATACCCATTTGGTATCGTTGCCCAATTGCTTGTGCATATAGCAACTGCCGTGGAACGACTCGCAGTCGTCCAGGATTTCCTGAACAACGTAGTAGCGTGCAAGTGCATCGATGTCCACGTATTTTTCCCATTCGGTCGAGGATTTGTCCGATGTGTATATTGCAGCATTTATGGCCGTCATCTGAGAAGTCAAGTAAGAGCCTTGGACCGAAGACAGAATCTCGGGGGTCTTGTAGGTGAAGATTATTCTTTCGCCGTTGCCCTCTGTGATTTCGACGTGCGGATCGGCATCATAATTGTCTATTTCAACGAGCCATCCTCCGGTGACAGCTTCGGCATCGGTGGCGTTGTCCGCTTGTTCGACGATGTCCACTCGGTCCGGGTCGACGCGTATCAGCTCGGTGAGGAAATACAGACCGATGTATTCGCCGTTGAGTAGAACTTCAACCGGCTCGGCCGTCGGAGTCCACGCCAGCCCAAGTTTACGGCTGAGTTCGAAACCCACGGCGTTGCGCAAAAAGCCGAGGTTGTCATCAGCGTGTGCCAGCAGACCGAAATGCTTGTTTTTTTTCATTCCAAGAATGGATACCTTCTTGTCAAATTTCAGACGGTAAGGTTTCTTGTCGAATCCGGTCCAAGTGTAATTGCCGCGGCCTTTTATTTTCAGCGATACCGGTGCATCGGCGCTGCCGACCGGCTCTACGCCGCTCACGCCGTTGGCATCGAGGTACAACGAGGCGTTCACGTAATCCTCCTTTGAGGTTATAGCTGCGCCGTTTTCGGTGTTGATATATAGCAGTGGCAGTGTCCCCGAAGGCTCGGCCGCATACGATATGGCGGCCGCGAGGACTACAAACGTCAAAGTCAATAGGGCTTTTGCCCGTGAAAGATGCGTACAATTGAATAAATACATAAAGTATGTAGTGTTGTAGAAGTGTGAATGCACAGACGCGGCAGACAATCAAGCCCGGCCAGCTGTGAGTGCGCAACCCGGTCATAGTCAAGGCAGGTGTGTCGCGTTTGCAGTAAGTATGATGTTGCAAAAGTACCGAAATAAAAGCGGATAGCCAAGGCTCGAACCGTTTTTTTTCGAGCCGTGGAGCTGAGGATTGTGCTCAGATCCGAATGTGCCGCGTTGTCAGAGGCGGCAAAGGATGCCTGTGGGGACGAGTAGGGCGAGGCGGTTGCGCAGGCGCGTGTGTCTGTCCGTGAGTGCACGCCATCGGTCGGCGCCGATATCCTTGCGGCAACGCGCCAGGGTGCTCTGCAATGCCGCGATGCTGCAGCCCGGTGCTGTTCGCTCCGTGACGGCTGTGGCCGACGACGCGTTGTGCTGTACGGCTCGTAACGTGCGTGCGGCGGTGACCAAGATGTTGAAACGTGCCGATAGCCGTCTGTCCATAGCTGCGTTTACAAGCTTTGCATCGCCCAAGCCTTTGGCCCAAGTCACGATGTCGTCCGTGACGTCGAGGACATCGGCTCGGTGGTCGTCCCAGCGATGGACAAAACTGGCTGCGTGCTGTCTGTAAAAGTATATTGGCGTCGTGTCGTGGACGATAGCTCCGGCGCGTTGGTACAATTTATAGAATATATCCAGGTCCTCGTAGCGGCGGCCTTCGGTGTAGCGCAGGCCGTCAAAAAGGTTGGTGCGGAAAGCCTTGGCGCAAGACATCGGTTCGTGGTAAGGGCGTCGGCGCAGGGTGGCAATGATTGCATCATGAGCCGATAGTATTCGTGGCCGTGCTTCGGGCAGCGATTTGGACGTGTCAAAGTGGTGTGCGGTGTACCAGCATGCCACGGCCGGGATGTCCGGATGTCGGTCGGCGAGTTCCATAAGCCGTTGCAGTGCCTCGGGGTGCAGTGTATCGTCCGCATCGACGAAGGTGACGTATTCGGTGGTGACGGCATCGAGGGCGGTATTACGCGCCGCCGACGGCCCGCCGTTAAGGCGCGACAGCAGCCGGAAACGCTCGTCTCGGCGGGCGTATTCGGCTGCTATGTCGGCTGTTGCGTCTGTGGAACCGTCATCAACAATTATCGCCTGCCAGTCGTCGAAAGACTGCGCGAGGATGCTGTCAAGGCATTCGGCAAGCCAGGGAGCGGCATTGTAGGCCGGTACGACAATGGCGATGCGTTTCATAGTGTTCGATAATGTACTATTCGATAGTCAGCGCTCGCGAGGGCGAAGACTCGTTGTTGGTGCGGTTGACGGCCGTGACGACATAAGTGCCCGGTTTGTCAGCCATATAAGTGTCCGAGTATACTACATCGACGATATATTTGGGGTCATCGATGGGAGTACCCTTGGTGCCTTTGGGGAAGCGGTATACTACAAAATGCGTGGCATCCATGACCGTGCCGCGAGCCTGCGGTACATCCCATTTGATGGCGCAAGGACTGCCGGAGGTGGCGCGGCGCAGATTGGCCGGAGCCACGGGCTTATCGGCGCATATCCACGGATAAGTCGGCGGCAGAGCCACGGTGGCCTGAATGTCGCGAGCCAGCGAATCGGCAACGCCGCCTACGTTGGCTGTGATGGCGTATGCAGGCCACCAGCAATTGCCTTGGACGTTAGGCAGCGAGCGCGACAAGTCTACCTTATGATGTAATTGCGTCGGGTCGGTGGATGGGGCCAGGTCTTTGTGTTTCATGATGTTGTGTACATCTTGTCCGAAGTACATGTGGCGTGGCCCGGCGTTGTCGTTCCACCATTGAGCCAGTACGAGTGTCGATGCGCGTTTATGCTCCAATTCCCAATACAATTGAGGCAATAGGTAGTCTATCCATCCTTTTTCGGACCACAGCAATACGTCGGCGTATAGTGCATCGTAGTTTTGCAGGCCGTTGGTATCGCTACCGCGCGGGTCGCTGGACTTGTTGCGCCAGATGCCGAAGGGGCTGATGCCGAAGCGCACCCAGGGCTTAGCCCCCGAAGTGATGGCTTCGTGAATTTCCTCGATGAGCAAATCCACATTTTTGCGACGCCAGTCGCCGCGGTTCATGCCTTTGCCGTACTTGGCGTACGAAGCATCGTCCGGGAAGTCGATGCCTTTGGCCGGATAGGGGTAGAAGTAGTCGTCGAAGTGTATACCATCGACATCGTAGCGATTGACGATGTCCATGACTACATCGGTGATGAACTTACGATTTTCGGGCAGTCCGGGGTCAAAGTACATCTTGTCATCACCCTTGTAGGTGACAAAACGCCACGGCTCGCGGTGGTATAGATGCGAGGGCGCCAGCTTTTCGTTCTTGGTGGTGGTGACGCGGTAGGGGTTGAGCCATGCGTGCAGTTCCATGCCGCGCTTGTGGCATTGCTCAATCATAAACTGCAACGGATCCCAATACGGCGATGGCGCTTTGCCTCCCTTGGTGAGAAAGCGGCTCCACGGCTCTAATTTGCTGGGGTAGAATGCGTCGGCACTGGGGCGTACCTGGAAAAGTATGGCGTTGCATCCGGCTGCGCGGAGGCTGTCAAGTTGCGAAATCAGGTATTTTTGTAATTCGACGGTGCCTTTGCGCAAATATTGGCCTTGGAAGACGGTGTGCATCCATCCTCCGCGGAACTCGCGTTTGGGCGCTGCCGGGTGAGTGGCGGCGGCAGAAGTTGCTAAGCCCAGCATGAGGGCTAAAGCTATCAAAAGTCGTTTCATTGTGCGTCTCGGGTGGTTTGTAAGATATATGATGTACGGCTATCAGATTTCAACGGCTTCGGCCTCGGCCTCTTCCGTTTCGGCGGTTTCGCCTTTGACGTTGGGCAATTCGAGTCCGAGGTGCTGACGGCGGTCAATGACTTTGAGCACCAATCCCAACACCAATGCGGCTACGCCGAGGAAGGCAAGCATCAGCAACGGGTTGGTATAGTCGTAGGATACTGCGGCCGTCTCGGGGTCCATAGCGCCGCTGTTTACGGCCTGTACCAAGGCGGGGTTGGAGGCATCCAGAACCTTGCCTATGAGCAGGGGGAACAGCCACAGACCGATGTTCTGAATCCAGAAGATAAGAGCGTATGCCGAGCCGATGATTTTAGCGTCAACCAGCTTGGGCACACTGGGCCACAGCGATGCCGGTACCAGCGAGAACGATGCACCCAGTACCAGGATGGTGGCATAAGCCACGCATACACCGCCTATGGGGCTGCCCTTGAACATTGGCAGAACAAAGGCAAAAGTCAGGTGGCACAATATCAGGAGCACCGAGCCGATGACCAGCATCGAGGCGGCTTTACCCTTGTAGTCTACGTACTTGCCAAGGATGGGGGTGATACCTACGGCCAGCAGCGGGAATACGGCGAAGATGGCGGCTGCACTCTGGCGCATATAGCCGAAGAAGCAGTAGGTGATAAGAGCGATAACGGCCACGGCCAGGAGGCTGTATTTGATTACCTTGTCCTTACTGAAATTGAAGGCGAACGAAGCCCCGGCCACCACAATCATGATGACATATTGGATGACGGTCACCGTGTCCGAAGCCCAGAAGCTATCAGCAGCCGGGGCGTCAAGTGTCAGATTGCATTGCAGCATATTGACGGCGTACTTCTGGAAGGGGAAGATGGCCGAGTAATAGAGCACGCACAGCAGCGCTACAAGCCAGAAGCCGCTGGAACGCAGGATTTTGCCAAGGTCGGAGATGCGGAACGGGTCGTCCTTTTCCTCGGAGGCATCGTCAAGTTTACGATCCATGAAGAAATAGACGATGAACATGATGAGCGCTATCAGCAGCAGTACCACGCCGAAGGCTACCGAGCGAGACACGTCCACGGTGCCGCCCATCTTGGCAAACATCGGCGAGAATATCATACAGGTGGCGACACCAAGTCGAGCCAAAGCCATTTCGCTACCCATAGCCAGGGCCATTTCGCGGCCTTGGAACCATTTGACGATACCGCGGCTGACGGTGATGCCGGCCATCTCGACGCCGCAACCGAAGATCATAAAGCCTACGGCGGAGAATTTGGCCGAAGCGGGCATCCCTTCATAGAAAGGCGAGATGCCCAGCTCGTCGAAGCCGGGAATGTAATTCAAGTTGTTGTTGAACCACGTTTCCAGGCCGCTACCGGCAAACATATCCGTGACGGCGTACCAATTGATGGCTGCACCCACGAGCATCACCGTGCCCGAGAGTATTGCCGTGAAGCGCACGCCCATCTTGTCGAGGATGATGCCTGCAAATATCAGGAAGAAGATGAATACGTTGAGGAAGGTTTCGCTGCCCTGCATTGTACCGAAGGCGGTGGAATCCCATCCGCGCTCGGACTGCATCAAGTCCTTGATGGGCGACAGGATATCCATAAAAATGTACGAGCAGAACATTGCCAGTGCCAACAGTCCGAGGGCTGTCCACCGTGCCCACGCTTTGTCGCGGAGGCTTTCGGGCCGCTTCAGCGCGGCCGCTTGTGCGATTTGAGACATAATTTTATGTGATTATGTGGTGTTATTATATTGTATTTCAGTGTAATGTATGGTCGCTTGTGCCGAGCCGTCGCCGCCGTGCAAGGCGCTTTGACGTTCTCGGGTCAGGCCTTCGGCGCCATATTAGTGCAAAAGTAAGCAAAAAAATTCAGCTACTGTCCATAATGACCAAAAAACCGCGACCGAATGTATGCAAAAGGCGTGAATGGTGGGCGATAAGCAAAAAAATGTGTAACTTTGCGGAAAGGAAAGGCCGCGGGAATCCTGCGACTTAACGATTATTGTATATATGAGAAGCGGCAATAGCAAGTTACGAGCATTTTTACCGATGGTTACGGCTATCGCGGCATTGGCTGTGGCCCTATGGGGTTGCGGCGGCACGGAGGATGGACGCCCGGTGCTTACCGTGAGTGTCGAGCCCCAGCGTGCCTTGCTGGAAAGTGTCGTGGGCGACCGCTTCGAGGTGCAGACGCTGTTGTCATCGGGTGCCAATCCGGAGACCTTTGAGCCGACAATACGTGCACGTATGGATGTGGACAAATCCAAAGCATACTTTACCATAGGTGGTATGCCTTTCGAGACCACCTTGGCCTCGACGCTTCCGTCATCGGTGCGTCTTGTCGATTGCGCCAAAGGCATTAAACTGATATACAATACGCACGACCATGGCGATGGGCACGAGCATATAGCCGATCCGCACACGTGGTCGTCGGTACGCAACGCGCGTATCATTGCGCGCAATATGTACGAGACGGTGGTCTCCCTCGACCCCGAAGGCAAAGAATATTACCGTAACAAGTACGAATCGCTGGTGCATCGGCTGGATTCGCTTGACCGAGCATGGAGCGAAAAGCTGAAGTCGGCACCGACGCGAGCTTTTGCCATTTGGCATCCGTCCTTGAGCTACTTTGCTCGCGACTATGACTTGCGGCAAATATCCGTAGGCTTCGAAAACAAGGAGATGCCGCCGGCGGCGATGGCACACACTGCCGCCGAAGCACGTGCCGCCGGGGCGCGAGTACTCTTTTTTCAACGCGAGTATGACTCGCGTCAGGCTCAGAGTATGAATCAAATGCTGGGAGCCCGTCTTGTAATCATCAATCCATTGGACTATGACTGGGAAGGACAATTGTCTGCGGTCGTCGATGCCTTGTGCCGCTGAGGGTGAAGTGCTGATGTCGCTGTCCGGCGTAAGTATGAGCTGGGACGGACGCGAGGTGCTGAGCGATGTCAGCTTTGACGTACATCAGGGCGATTTTATCGCCATCACCGGACCCAACGGCGGTGGCAAAACCACACTTTTGCGCATTCTGTTAGGGCTGCTGCGCCCCACGCGTGGCACGGTGACGCGTAACCGCGATGTGCGTATCGGCTATTTGCCTCAAAAGAATATGATAGACTCGCGCTTCCCGATAAGCGTGCGCGAGGTAATCAGCTCCGGACTCTTGGCCCTGGACATGGACAATGCCGAACGCCGCAGATTGTATGACGAAACTATAAGACGCGTGGGACTTGAGGCTCATGCCGAGCAGCCTATCGGTCAGCTTTCGGGCGGCCAATTGCAACGTGCATTGCTGGGACGTGCCATTATTTCGCATCCACGGCTTTTGGTGATGGACGAGCCGTTGAGCTATATAGACAAACATTTTGAGGCTCAGCTCTACGACTTGATACGTGAATTGGCGCGCGACACGACCATTGTGCTTGTGTCGCATGAGATGACGACCATTGCCGGGATGGCCAATCGGCATTTTATTATAGATGTCAATTTGCACGAGTGCTTGGCGCCGCACCACTATATACATAGTGATTGCGACGAATGAATGCCCGGCCGGGGCGTATCGGACGCTCCGAATAAGGGGAAATCATCCGACAAATTTCGAAGGAAATAGTGCGTGCCCGGCTGCATTGTCGGGCGATGCGTGCTATTGTTCTTCCGGGCCGCGATATTGACCTTTGGCGCGAGTGATGCGTCCGTACATCACGGCGTGTGTCGGGCAGCGGTGATAGCAGGCCAGGCACATCGCGCAATCGTTTCCCCAGCAAGGTTTTCCCTCTTTTATCGTAATATTGGACATCGGGCATGTGCGTGCGCACGTGCCGCAGCCGGTGCATGCGTCCGTGACGGCAAAGCGTTTAGACTTGACCCCGTTGTTCTTGAAACTCGGATATATAACCGAAGTCTTCAGCCAAGCAAAACTGCCGCGCGTCACCATGTCGTGAGGCGTCGTCGAGAGGTCGTCCTGCATTATGGCTTCGGCTATGGTCGCGATACGTGCCGGTGCGGCAGCAATTTTGGCGCGGCGCACCTTGTCGCTGTCGACATCGAAGCTCGGAAGGCATACGTACGTATTGGGCATTTGAACGGTGTATGCCGACCGATGTTTCCATCCGCGATCTGACACGATACGTCGCCACATCTTGGCCGCATTGCCGGCATCGTCGCCGCAGGTGGCAACCATATAATGCGGCACTTCGGACGCTCCGTCAATCACGGCATGGCGCATAAAGTCGACGACCATTGGCGGTACGCCCCAACTATATATCGGGAACATCCATACAATACGCGATGATGCGGCGACGTGACTGATTGATTCGTCGCGCCGTCGCGGAGATATGTCAAATGCCTTGTCTCCCAGTGCTTTGGCTAATATCTTGGCGCAGTACCGTGTATTACCCGTGCCGCTGAAGTATAATATCATAATATATGCGTATCGGTTGAATGTTGTGCTAAAGATACAAGTCCATGTGTACTAATATCTTCCGGAATGGGCAACATTCATCACCTCAGCGTATGGTGACTTGAGTGGCCCCGAAACCGTACTTTTGGAATGAAGCGTCTTGGACATCCTGTCCGCGGTAGCGGTGTCCCAGTTCTTTGATAAGCGCTTGGCGCAACTTGCCTTCGCCTTTGCCGTGGATGAATATTATGCGGCGTCCGTGGCGGCGTAGATTGGCATCCATGACACGACGGAAAGTGTCCACTTGATAGTTGAGAATATCGGCGGGCGACATTCCGGCGGTGGTGTCCAGCAGGCTGTCTATATGCAGATCCACCTCCAGCGGGTCGGCGTCATTATCTTCCGTTTGAGCTATCGGACGCCGGCGCACCGGACGGCGGTCGGCACGTTTTTTGTCCTCGAGGGCGCGCCGCAGTGCCTTGGCTGTATCATCGGCACGTTTGGCGGCATTGTCTGCCGGAACATCATTGGAGACCAGCGCTGTTGCCAATACCGGAGTGTCGAAGTACTCGTTGGGTCTGAAGCAATGTACCTTGAAAAACTTGGTGGTGTCTACATTAATGCATACGTCCAATG
Organism: uncultured Porphyromonadaceae bacterium; assembly: GCA_900540625.1. Classification (GTDB taxonomy): domain Bacteria; phylum Bacteroidota; class Bacteroidia; order Bacteroidales; family Muribaculaceae; genus CAG-873. Next base: position 12,920 of record UQGP01000006.1, read on the forward strand.
GCGTCTTGGGCCGGAACGTTCGGCCTTGTTTGTACGCCAGAGCCTGAAAACGTATATGGTCCAAAGCCGAAACGTCTTCGGACGTGTGTTCGCCTATGAGCAATTGGATGTTAGGCTCGACGGTGCCGGCGTATATCGTGTTCCAAACGTCTTCGCCGTCGCGTTGTGCCATCAGGACAAAATCGAGATAGTAGTTAGAGTCATTTATGAGATAGCAGTCATATCCCGAGGCGCCGATGTGTCGGAGGTCGCCGGCTTCCCAGCCCAGGACGATGTTCAGGTTGTCGCCGCCGGGTGTCTCTATAGCCGCTTCTGACGGAATTGCGGGCTGCGTTGTGTGCGTTGTCTGTGCCGGTGCCGGTTGAGCTTGTTTGGATGGTTGCGGCGTCTCGATTGCGGCGCCCATGCGTGTGTTTTGGTCTGTGGATACCGCCACGCATTCGCGCAGCAGCACCGGTGTTTCAAAGCCGTCGTCGTCTACCACGGCAATATTTCCTTCGATGCGCACTATGCGGCCACCGCCTACGGCGTTGAGGTAGCGCACAGTATCTCCTACTTTTGCCATAATTGTCTGTGTGTTTCTTTTTTTTCTTTGGTGCAAAAGTACGGAAATTCCGACAAAGGGACAAGCATTCGGCGGATATGAGATATGAGATATGGGACGGCGAGGTGTGGCCGGTGGCCGAGACAATGTTCGACACCGATAATGCGGGTCTTGGTGTTGTTAAGCCTCGGTATGCCGATTGTGAACCGCTACGGAAGATGGTTTGACCGGATATGATTCATCTGAATACAAAAAAGGAAATAGGCGACTTTCGCAAGCTGCCTATTTCCTAAAACCTATGATTCACTTATTATTGTACTTAGATGCTATATTGGATAGATGTCTATAGTTTAGTTCTCTTTTCTTGACAACGCAAAGGTATCAAAAAATATTCAAGCAATTATGATATAAATTATAATTATGAATTGTTAACACTAATTTGCAATAAGGCGTGTCGACTATCTTTACGAAGTCCTGACGGTGCATATGTCTCGTCGGATAAAGTATACCGTAACTTTTCTAAAATTTAACAGTTTATATAGTCCGCCTATAGTAAAAAAGGAGTACCTTTGTACTCCTCAAAGGGGATGCCTTTCTCCATGCCTTTTAAAGCAGAACTTATTAAACCAGATTGATTCATATAATAACATCAACCAAATACTAATCAATAAACAAATCGTATGAAAAAATTTTTACTCAGCCTCGCTGCTGTAGTCCTCGTTGGCGCTTCAGCAATGGCCAAGGAGTACACAATCACGATGTCAGAAGTGACAACGTTTAACGCAGACAAGACATCGTTTACTGCCGAAGGATTTACATTCCAGGCAGCCAAAAACACTGGTTCGACTGCCCCTACGTACAATGCGAATGGGGGTGACTACCGCTTATATGCGAAAAATTCTTTGACAATCACGGCACCCGCAGGTGTCAATATGACCAATGTGTCCGTGACAATTTCCAAAGCTGGCAAAAAACGCCAAACTAATATAGCCGCTTCTGACGGTGCTGTAACAGAGGCTGCCGGATCTTTTGCATGGGCAGGTTCTGTTAACGAGCTGAAACTCACAGTGGGAGATAAGTGTACGCTGGGTACAGACGACAAAACAAAAGCCGGTCAGTTCTGCTTCACTGATATCACCATCACGACAGATGAAGGTGCCGGTCCTGAGAAGACCGATGCAGGCTTGGCTTTCGCCAGCGAGACCATCAACGCTACTCTTGGCGAAGCTGTTCCCGCAAACGCGCTGACCAAGGCCACCGATGCAGCCGCCGTATATACTTCCTCTAACGTAGAAGTTGCTACCGTAGACGCTGCTACCGGCGAGGTTACACTCGTTGCAGCCGGCACAACCACTATCAAGGCCGCTACCGAAGCTACAGAAACATACGAAGCCGGCGAAGCCACTTATACACTCACCGTTACGGACAAAGCCGACATCGTTTACGAAAACGATGGCAAGACCGAAGCCAGCGGCTTCACTTTCGAAGCCGGTGATGTAAATCCCTGGCAGTTCTCGAAATACGGTATGACCGGCAATGCATTTAAGATTACCGGTAAAAAAGCTGACGCATACGCAGTTTCGCCCGTATTTGACCTGACCAATCGTATCAAACCCATCTCGATTACACAGACGTTTGCATACAACTTCATCATTCCGGAACAAGTACCTGAATACTTCACAATCGCAATACGCGAAGAAGGAGCAACCGAATGGACCGCACTGACTGTCGCTCCCGCTCCCGAGGCAACAGCCGGAACCAAACTGAACAATTGGACATACGTGGACGACTATGCCATCGACCTCGGTGCATACGAAGGCAAGAAGATACAGATAGGTTACCACTACGTAGCTGACGGTACCGTATGCGGTGGCTGGCAGATTAAGGACATCCTCGTAATGGGCAAAAAGTCTTCCGCCGTATCCGACATCACAGTAGAGGATTCCGATGCCCCCGTGGTGTACTACAACATGCAAGGCGTACGTGTAGCCAATCCCGCCAACGGTCTTTATATCCGTGTACAGGGCAAGAAGGCTACCAAAGTACTTGTTCGCTGATAGCAGCCTCAGGCTGATAGCCAAACAATAGCAGCGGGCCGCATCCATTCCGGGATGCGGCCCGCTGTCGTATTGTATCGGTGGGCTCTCGTCTTATTGCCGCAGCGATGCTACGGCAGACTCGTATGCGGCGAGTGTATGTGCTTTGGATATGGCCTTGAGTGCGCGGCGCTCGGACGAAAAGGCTGTCGCATATTCCCAGTAAGGCTTGACGTGCGTCAGGATTTGGGATGCGCCGCAGTATCGTGTGCCGGCCTCGACATATACGGCATCGAGCAGCATGATGAAGGCTCGACGTTGTTGAGCCTCGTCATACTTCCGACCTTGACTGATTTCGACGGCGAGGGTGGGGCGACCTAAGAGGCCGCGTCCGACCATGATGCCGTATAGCGATGGGAAACGCGTGGACAGAGTCTTGGCCTGCTCCGGTGTGCGAATGTCACCGTTGTAGACGACACGGTGAGTGGTTGCTTCTGTAATTAGGGCAAAGGCCTCAGTGTCGGCTGTGCCGCCGTATTGCATCTTGGCTGTGCGTGGATGCACGCACAGATGGTGCAGCGGCATATCGTTGATGACCGGCATTGCGGCACGCCATTGCTCCGGGTCGTCTGTGCCCAATCGCATTTTGATCGAAAAAGATATTCCGGCGTATCTGTCTGAGATGTCTTTGGCTACAGACTCCAACAGCGGTATATCGGCGATGACAGCCGCGCCGCGTCCGTGCCGCACTTGAGGAACAAAAGGGCACCCCATATTTAGGTCTATGGCTGTATACCCGGCGTCGGCAAGGCTGTCGCAGAGTATGCGCAACTCGGCGATGTCGCGGAAGATGACTTGCGGTATGGCCGTGCGATCCTCGGTTGCGTCCCGTAATGCTCGTGCCGACGGTTGTCCGCCTTCGACGCGCACAAAAGGCGTGAAATAGGCGTCAATACCGCCGCATAGTCGGGCATGGGCACGCCGCCACAAGGCGGTAGTATATCCTTGCAGAGGAGCGGCGTAGATTACCATTATCGTGCGAATTCGAGGGGCATAGCCTTGCCTTGACGGCTGCCGTTGAGCCAAGTATCAATGACGCGGTATCGGAGTGTCCGACCATCCAGAGGTGTCCAGGCGCATCGTGAAACGACGTCCGCATCGTGCACGGTGTAGGGTGTGACGCGGCGTATGCGTGCAATGTCTGCGTACATTCCCGGAGCGATGTAGCCGCGCCGCTGTATGCCGTAGAGCAAGGCCGGGTTGTGGCACATAAGACGTACTACAGTTGTCGGATCAAAGAGCCCGAGCATTGCCGGAACGGAATATTGCACCATTGGGGCGCCGGAAGCGGCGCGTAATGCTCCGCCTGACTTTTCGGCCAAGAGGTGCGGTGCGTGGTCGGTGGCGATGATGTCGATGCGTCCGTCGATGACAGCGCGGCGCAAGGCTTCGCGGTCGGCAGCGGTCTTGACGGCCGGATTCATCTTCATACGCGGGTTGTCGCCATCTTCCTCGGCACACCATAGCAGGTGGTGTGGAGATACTTCGGCGGTGATGCGTTTGGTCGGGGATAAAGGCTCGTCCGAAAGAAGGTCTGCTTCGGCGGCGGTGGTGACATGTGCGATATGCAGCCGAGTGCCGTATTGTCGGGCGAGTGCTATGGCGCGTTCGGTGGCGCGCAGACATGCCTCGGCCGGACGTATTTCGCGATGCAGTCGCACCGGGACTTCGGCGTTGCCGTAGAGCGCTGATATACGTGCTCGGTTTTCGGCGATGACGGTTTCGTCTTCGGCATGTACTACGATAATGACGTCCAATGATGCCGCCAAGTCAAAAAGGCGTCGCAGGTCGTCGTCCTTGTCCACGAGCATATTGCCTGTGGACGAACCCATGAAGAGCTTTATACCCGGGACGATGCGGTAGTCGGCATGTGCCAACTCATCGAAATTGGCAGCGCCGGCGGCGCCGATAAAGAAGGCGTAATTGGCATTGGCGACCTTGGCGGCACGTTCCATTTTGGTATGTACCAATGCCATCGTTGTGGTCTGCGGCACCGTATTGGGCATATCCAATATCGAGGTGACGCCTCCGGCGCGTGCTGCAGCGGTTTCGGTGGCGATATCGCCCTTATGAGTCAGACCCGGGTCGCGCGTATGTACATGGCAGTCAATGGCGCCGGGGATGAGCAGGTCGCCGGCGCAGTCCACATATTCGTGCGCCGTCATCTCCTGTGGCGGACTACCGACGCCTGCGGCGGCGATGGCGTCCCCGTTTATATACACGTATGCCGGAGTCCCATCGGGGGCTCCGGCAACGGTAGCATTATATAATAATGTTGTCATTGTTTCTTCTGCCTTCTAAGCAGACGGTCACGCGTTCGACGACAATCATTGCCGTGCGGCGGCGTGGCGTTTCTTGATGCGGCCGGTGGCGCCCCACCATTTGAGTTTGATGACGCCGAAAAGTGCTTCGCCGAAAATGCCGGAGTTCATCTTGGAAGTTCCGAGAACGCGGTTGACAAAGACTATGGGCACCTCGGTGATGCGAAATCCCAGGACGTGTGCGGTATACTTCATCTCGATTTGGAAGGCATAGCCTTTGAAGTGTATCGCGTCCAAGTTCATAGCTCGCAGCACGTCTGCGCGGTAGCATACAAATCCGGCAGTGGTGTCGCGTACGTGCAGGCCGGTGACGATGCGCACATACTTGGAGGCGTAATATGACATGAGTACGCGTCCCATGGGCCAATTGACGACATTGACGCCGGTGAGGTATCGCGATCCGATGGCGACATCGCCCTGCCCGCTTACCAACGCCTGACGCAGCCTTGGCAAGTCGTTGGGGTTGTGCGAAAAGTCGGCGTCCATCTCGCAGATGTACTCATATCCGTGAGCCAGGCCCCAACGGAAGCCTTCGATGTAGGCCGTACCGAGGCCGAGTTTGCCCGCGCGTTCGATGATGTCTACGCGGCCGGGATGTTCTCCCATTTTTTCGCGCACGATGGCGGCGGTGCCGTCGGGCGAGTTGTCGTCAATCACGAGGATGTCGAAAGGCGTATCGAGTACCAGTACGGCATCAATGATGGCGGCTGCATTTTCCTTCTCGTTGTACATCGGGATGATTACGAGGGTGTCTGCTTTGGCTTGTGTGGTCATCTTGTAATTATAGTATTATTGTGTAGAGGCGCGGACTGCCGGCCGGGTGTGGGGAGTCGCGCAGGGGGGCCTGCGCCGTAGATGTTGTCTTAGATATTATTTTTTGTCCTCTTGCGCCTTGTTGTAGGCTTCGTTGAGGGCTTTGACAACTTCGTCGGTAATGTCGAGTGTCGGATTGAAGTACAGACCTGCGGCGCGGTCGAGTATGGCGTCGTATTTCTTGGTCTTATTGTATTCAATCAGGAAGTTGTCGATATAATCGCTGGCGGCCTTGGTGAGGTCGTTGATGCGGCGGTTGTCCTTGTCGGCGCGAGCTGCATAGCGGTTTTGGAGGCTGCGGTCAAGGTTTTGCAGTTCTTTGATGTCGGCATTATAGCTGGCTTCGCTGAGGTAGCCGTTGTTCTTGGCTTTTTCCTGAATGGCGTTTTGCTTGCTTTGGAGTTGCGCACCCAATTCGTTCTGGTACTGCTGCAGAGCCACGGCTATCTGATGGCACTCGTCCATAGTCTTGCGAGCGTAGTCAAACTTGATGAGCAGCGAGTCGCGGTCGATATATCGTATATTGGTGGTGGCGGCAAAAGATTCGGCCTTAACTTTCTTGACGGGGGTGACTGTGAGCGAGTCGCTCTTTGCGTCGGCTTCGCCATTGCCTCCGCATGCGGTGGTGGCTCCTAATGCGAGTATCGCAACGGCATAAAGGATTTTTTTCATCTTTGGTTTTTAGATTGTTTATGTGTGATTATTTGGATTCGTTGTCATGCGTGGCACAGTCCAGTCCGCGACGGCGCAGGGCCTCGTTGTCGTGTATATGCGAGGACGGAAAGCGTCCTCCGCGGACAAACAAAACGCGGATGCCCAGCAGCAAAAGTGCCGCCAGCAGCAGTATCATTGTCAGTATCAGCAGTCGCATAATGCCTGTGTCTTACGTTTGGATATGCAAATTTAATAAAGTTAGGTCGGAATTTAGCTATATATCAATTTTATTTTGTAATTTAGGGGGCGAAATACGCGCGATTTTAACAATCTTTACAAATGCCATGCGCGTATGGCCATTTAGGCCGGCATAATAAATTACGAGTTATATACCCAAAACAAATACCATTATGACAATAAAAGATTTGAAACCGGCCGAGGTTTTCGGCATCTTCGACCAAATCACCAAGGTCCCCCGTCCATCCAAGAAGGAGGGCAAAATTCGTCAGTTCCTACTGGACTTTGCCGCCAAGCACGGCATAGCCGTCAAGACAGACGCCATAGGCAACGTGTTGATGAGCAAACCGGCTACACCCGGCCACGAGCAGGCTCCCGGCATCATACTGCAGGCACACATGGATATGGTATGCGAGAGCAACGACAAGTCTTTCGACTTCGAAAATAACCCCATCACCACCATCGTCGACGGCGAATGGCTGCATGCCGATGGTACCACACTGGGTGCAGACAACGGTATCGGTATAGCCGGTGCACTGGCCGCCTTCACAGACGAGAAGCTGGTACACGGCCCGATGGAAGCCCTCTTCACGGTAGACGAGGAAACCGGCCTCACCGGCGCCTATAATCTCGGCGACGATATGATACACGGCAGCATCCTGCTCAACCTCGACTCCGAGGACGATGCCCAAATCTTCGTAGGCTGCGCCGGCGGTGTGGACACCACTTGCGTATTCAAGTACAAACGTTCGTTTGCACCCACCGACTTCCATTACTTCAAATTCGACATCAGCAAGGGCCTCGGCGGTCACTCCGGCGGTGATATCCACCTGGGACGCGCCAATGCCGTGCAACTGCTGGCTCGCTTCCTCTGGACTCTGGGCAAAGAAAACGAATTGTCCTTGTGCGAAATCGATGGCGGCAACTTGCGCAACGCTATTCCGCGTGCAGCTCATGCAATCTTCGGCGTCAATACAGCCAATAAGGAAAAGGTCGTAGCCGCATTCAACCGCTACGTGGCCGACGTCAAGAATGAGTACAAAGACCTTGAGCCGACCATCGAATTTACGCTTGACAGCGTAGACCGTCCTGAGATGGCAGTGGACGAGGACACGACACGTCGCCTTGTAGATGCCCTGTATTCGGCACCTCACGGAGTGATTTCGATGAGCCGCGACATCGAAGGCCTGGTAGAGACTTCCACCAACTTGGCAAGTGTCAAGATGCGTCCCGATGAGGAAATCCTCGTGACCACCTCACAACGCTCGTCCGTAGAGTCACGCAAATGGGATATTGCACACCGTGTCGAGGCTGTATTCACCCTCGCCGGCGCCACTGTAACACACGGAGACGGATACCCCGGATGGGCACCCAACCTTAACTCGCGTATCATGAAGATTGCTTCGGATGCTTACGAGGAACTCTATGGCATCAAGCCTGCCGTCATGGCTATACATGCCGGTCTGGAATGCGGTCTGTTCCTGCAGAAGTACCCGCATCTGGATATGGCTTCCTTCGGCCCGACATTGCAGGGCGTGCACTCGCCCAGCGAGCGCATGAATATCCCCGCAGTCGAACGTTTCTGGGGCCAGCTGCGCCGCACCATCGAAAAGGTCGCCGACCTCAAAGATTGATAGTATAGACAAAAACATCCGTGCCGAGACATCGAGTCAGACAGCACGGATGTTTTTTATTTTTTGAGTCCTGCGCTTGCCTCGGTTGGCGCCTAATACCAATTAAGCCCATGAAACTACATTATTGTGTGCTTTTATCGGCTGCGGTGGCGTTGTCCTCGCTGTCGGTGCTGTCGGCTGCGCGTCCGCGTCACAATACCAAAAGTACACATTCAAAGAGTACGAAAACCAAGACTACGCCTGCCGTCGCCGACACCTTGCGTGCCGACAAAATCGAGCCTTCGGATGTGCTTAAGTATGCCATCGGTGTCGATGGTGACACAATACCATTGGACCTTGCGCCTGAGTACAGGCACGGACGTCTGACAGAAGATGATTTTGTCGAGGTAGCGGCCGAGATGGATGTCGAAGTGGCCGCCATTAAGGCCGTAGTCGAGATTGAAGCCGGCAAGACACACCAAGGTTTTTGGTCCGAAGAGAAGCCGTTAATAAATTTTGACCTGAGTATGTTCAGACGTTTTGCCGCTCGTAACGGCGTGGCTTTGGGTCGGTACAGACGCAGCCATTCGGTGGTGTTTGCACGGCCTATGGCAGCGCGATACGGTTCGCAGCAAGCTGCCCAGCAAGCGCGTCTGGATGCGGCACGCACCATACACGACCTTTCGGCAATTCAAGGCACGTTTTGGGGTATGTTTCAAATCGGTGGGTTCAATTGGAAGAAGTGTGGGGCGGACAGCCCGGACGACTTTGTACGCCTGATGTCGCGCAGCGAACGCGACCAATTGGAACTTTTTGCCACTTTTGTTCGCAATTCCGGACTGTTGCCGGCTTTGCGGTCGCGCAATTGGAGCGCCTTTGCTCGAGGATACAACGGTCCGTCATACGCTGCCCGCGGCTATCATACGCGTATGGCTGCGGCATATTCGCGCCTCAAACGTGCGGTGACGCCCTAATCCGACGATTGTTCGCACGACAAGTTTTTCGCTTGTAGCGGGCGACTACAAATAGTGAGCGGCCGACCCTCGTGGGTCGGCCGCTCGCCGTATGTGTGGGGATTACTCGCTTATTGGATAAAGTAGATATTGAAGATGCTGTCGCCTGCAACGCTGAGCAGCCAATCGTATACGGGGCTTGCGATACCGAGCAGCAGGATGCCGCCGACGGTAATTACCAGGCCGAGGCGCTCGGAGAATGCCGAGCGGAAGCGTTGGATCTGGCAGGGCTCTTCGCTGATGTACATTGCCTTAACCACCAAGAGGTAGTAGTACAAGGAAATGATGGTGTTGATGAGCGCGATGAGCACCAATACGTAGATGGCAATGCTGCCTTGGTTGATGGCTCCGGTGAAGATGAAGAACTTGCTGAAGAAGCCTGCGAAAGGCGGGATGCCGGCGAGGGAGAACATGGCCAGCATCATTGCAAATGACAGACGGGGATTGGTCTTGGCCAGTCCGCGGTAGTCGTCAATGGATACCTTGCCGGAGAAGTTCTCGATGGCGGCGATGACGCCGAAGGCGGCGAGGTTGGAGAAGATGTACACAAGGATGTAGTACATCATTGCTGCGGTGCCCATAACGTTGTGGGCGATGATACCGAGCATAATGTATCCGGCTTGCGAGATGGAGGAGAATGCCAAGAAGCGCTTGATGTTGCGCTGGCGGATGGCAAAGAGGTTGCCCACGGTGATGGTCAGAATAATGAGTGCGTACAGCATCCATTCCCAAACTTGGCTGTAAATGTTGCCGAAGGCTTGTGCGAGCACGCACATAAAGGCGAAAGCAGCCGCGCCTTTGGAGATGACGCTGAGGTAAGCGGTGACCGAAGTGGGGGCGCCCTGATATACGTCGGCCGTCCAGAGGTGGAAGGGCACGAGTGACAGCTTGAAGCCTATGCCGGAGATGACGAAGGCCAAGGCCAGGATGAGCATAGTGGAGTTGACGCCGCTGATGGCGAGGTAAATTTTGTCAAAGTACAGCGAGCCGGTGAGCGCGTATACAAAGCTCAGACCCATCAGGAATATTGCTGATGAGAATACGGCGGTAAGAATGTACTTTACGGCGGCTTCGTGGCTTTCGTAACGGTTTTTATCGAGGGCGACCATAGCAGCAAGAGGCAGCGAGGCGCTTTCGAGACCGATGATGAATACCAGGAAGTGGCGTGCCGAAATCATGAGGTACATGCCGAAGAGTGTTACGAGTAACAACTCGAAGAACTCGCCGCGGCGCACTATCATCAGTTCGCCGTTGGCCCATTTGAGCGACTGTACCAGCACGATAATCACACCTATATTAAGTATGGTCTTGATGGCTGAAATTTCGGGTGAGGTCTCGTACATTCCGGCAAAAGCCGAAGTAAATTCGCCCGAGCCGAGCATGCAGGAGCAGAGTCCCAAGACGGTGAGGGCTACCATACCGATAATGGCGACAATGGGCAGAGCCCCTTGCGCTTTCTTGGGCATGAAGGTGTCGTAGAGGAAGACCAAGAGGAAGACTACGAGAAGTCCGATCTCTTGCTTCATTGCTAAAAACTGTGAGTAATCCATTGCTTAGTATGCTATGTGCTGTGTGTGGATGCTGAATAAAGTCATTATATCGGTGTTCATCCTACGCCGGGTATTACGGGTGTCATACCCAGGACGCTGAAGATGTCAACGGAGAAAGTGCTGCGGATGAGGTCGGCAAAGAAGTTTGGGAAGCAACCTATGGCGGCTACGCAGACAATGAGCGTGACCGTGGAGAGGCGTTCCCACCATGTTGCATCGGTGAGCGACAGGTGGTGCTTGTCTTGTACCGGACCGAAGAGCAATTTGCCGACAACGCGTAGGATGTATACGGCGGTGATGACGATGGAAGCGCAAGCCACAATTGTAAATATGCGGTGGAAGAGGTCGGCGTGCTGGAACGAACCGACGAAGATGGTCATTTCGGCCACGAAGCCGCTAAGGCCGGGGAGGCCGAGCGAGGCCATACCGGCAATGACGTAGCATACGGCCAAGTAAGGCATTATGCGCATCAGTCCGCCCATTTGTCGGATGTCGCGTGTGTGTGTACGTCCGTAGATCATACCGATGAGTGCGAAGAAGAGGGCTGTCATCAGACCGTGCGAGAGCATCTGCATGATTGCACCGGTCATTGCGGTGGTATTGAGCATCAGTATGGCGAAGAGCACCATGCCGCAGTGAGATACCGAGGAATAAGCGTTGATGTACTTGAGGTCGGTCTGTACGCAGGCGCTGAATGCACCGTAGACTATGGAGATGCCGGTGAGGATGAGGAATATCCAAGCCAGTTCGTTGGCGGCTTCGGGCATCAGGTAGATGGCGACGCGGAAGCAGCCGTATCCGCCGAGTTTCATAAGTACGCCGGCGTGAAGCATGGACACTGCCGTGGGGGCCGAAGCGTGGCCGTCAGGCGACCATGTATGGAAGGGGAACATGGCGCCCAATACGCCGAAGCCTACAAAGGTCATCGGGAACAGGAATGTCTGCCAGCCGTGGGAGATGGCTCCGTTTTGGACGATTTCGAGGATGTTCCAAGTCAGGGGCTGTCCTTCGGGTGCGCTGTGGTAGTATATGCCTATGAGGCCGAGCATCAAGAATGCCGAGCCGCCCATGAGCATCAGGGTCAGCTTCATTGCCGAGTAGTTCTTGCGTCCCGAGCCCCAAACGCCGATAAGGAGGTACATTGGGATGAGGGCGACTTCATAGAACATAAACATGGTGAAGAGGTCGATGCTGATGAAGAAGCCGAAGACGCCGGTGGACAGAAGTATGAGCCATAGGAAGAATGCCTTGGGCTGTTCTATTTTCCACGAGGCGAAGCTGCCGGCGAAGACGATGATGCTTGACAGCAGCAGCATGGCTATGGATATACCGTCGACGCCGACGGCGAGGTGGATGTTAAGCGGCTTGAACCACTCCCAGGACCCAACAAAGAGCATGGGGTCGGTGGCTCCGGCGGCACGCTGTTGCAGGTATTCGACGAGAAGGTACACGGATAGCGCTATCAGTGCCGATGACCCGGCGACGGCGACGGCGCGTATCTGCTTGATGCTTTTGCTCAGTGCCAGTCCCGCCAGCATTATCAGCGGAATGACTACGAAGTATATCAGAATGTTGCTAAACATTGTTGCGTTGTTTTTAAGATTTTACACCGTTGTATTGGGCTTAGGCAAGAGACAGGACTATGGTAGTGATGACTCCGAGCAGCAGGGCGCCGATGAGGTATACGCGAACGTATGTCTGTATCTGACCTGACTGCAGGCCGCGGATGGCGAAGGATGCCTTGTTGGTGATATTGGCAAGGGCGTCCATGGTTCCGTCGATGATGTGGCGGTCAAACCAGGCTATGGGGCGGCAGATGAGATTGAAGATAATCTTGTGGGTGATGAACATATAGAGTTCGTCCCAATAGAAGCGGTGGAAAGCCCATTCCCAGAGGTGCGGTATGGCTGCGCGCAGGCGAGCGGGGATGGCGTTTTCTTTGCGGTACATCACAGTGGCCAGTGCTATAGCGGCTATGGCGATGACCACGCTGGTGATGGCTATAGTCGGGTCGAGGTGGATGTCATAGGGCATATTGTCCCAGGTGACAAAGTGTCCGAAGGGGATAAATCCGGCGACGCAGGATACTGCGGCAAGGAATATCAGGGGCACGGACATGGTCCAAGGTGCATCATGCGGGGTGTGGTGAGCCGTATCGTGTTTCTTCCACCAGAAGATGAGGTAGTACAGACGGAACATGTAGAATGCCGTGAGGGCGGCCACCATTGTCATCCAAACGCCCATCCAGGGGCTCCAAGCGTATGCGGCCGAAAGGATTTCGTCCTTGCTGAAGAAGCCAGAGAAGGGAGGTATACCGGCTATGGCAAGACAGCCGATGAGGAATGTCCAGTGGGTGATGGGCATGTATTTGCGGAGACCACCCATGGCGGTGTAATCGTTGAAGTGTACTGCGTGTATCAGTGCGCCGGCTCCGAGGAAGAGCAGGGCCTTGAACATGGCGTGTGTAAATAGGTGGAACATCGAGGCCATGTATCCGAGGCCGTGGTGGCTGACCTCGCCCATGCCGAGACCGGCAACGCCGAGTGCTACCATCATAAATGCTATCTGGGATATGGTGGAGAAGGCGAGTACGCGCTTGATGTCAAGTTGCGTGCAGGCTACGACCGCGGCATAGAAGGCTGTGGCGGCACCGATGATGGCTACGAATGTGGTGGCTGATGCTTCGAAGATGTATACCGGGAACATGCGCGCTACCAAGAAGACGCCGGCGACGACCATTGTGGCGGCGTGTATCAGTGCCGATACGGGGGTGGGGCCTTCCATAGCGTCGGGCAGCCAAATGTGCAGGGGCATCATTGCCGATTTGCCCATACCGCCGACGAATATGAGTACCAGACCCCAGGTGAGTACCGACGCACCGAGGAATGTGGTGCCGGCAGCTCCGCCGAGGGCTTCCATCGGGTTGGTGGTGAGGGCGGCAAAGTCAAAGGTCTTGCTGTAGAACGACAGCACGAGGATACCGATAAGGAATCCGAGGTCGGCAAAACGAGTGACGATGAACGCTTTTTTGGAGGCGGAAACGGCTGCATGTTTTGTATAGTAGAATCCGATGAGGAGGTATGATGAAGCACCTACAAGCTCCCAGAAGATGTACATCTGGAAAATATTGGTGGCTACCACCAGACCGAGCATTGAGAAGCTGAACAGCGACAGGAAGGCATAATAGCGCTGGAAGCCGCGTTCGCCGTGCATATATCCAAGGCTGTAGAGGTGTACCATGAACGAGATGGTGGTGATGACTATGAGCATCATTGCCGAAATCGAGTCAAGGTAGAAGCCCAGGCGTATCACCAAATCATCGGTGAAAGCCAGCCAGTCGATGTTGAATACGATGTATTGGAGGCGTTGTCCCGATTCGTTAACGAATTCGGGGTTGCCGCTGAAGAAGTATGTCAGTGCTACTGTGTAGCCCAGGATGGCTGTGACACCCATGCCGACGGTACCTAAGATGCCTGCCATTTTATGGCTCATTTTGCATCCGGCGATACCCAGCAGCAGGAACATGAACAGGGGTATGCACAGAATGAGCAGCGGGAATGTGATATCCATGACTGTTGTTAGAATTTCATTTCGTTAAGGGTGCGCACATCGATGTTATGAGTGGCACGGTAGATGTTGATAATAATGGCGATGGCGAGAGCCGTCTCGGCCGCTGCGATGGCGATGGCGAAAAGCGTGAAGAACATGCCTTCGAGTGCGCCAGGATAGAGGTAGCGGTTGAATACGACGAAGTTGACGTCGACGGCATTGAGCATCAGTTCCAGCGAGATGAGTATGGCAATCATGTTCTTGCGGGTGATAAATCCGTAGATTCCGGCGCAGAACATTATCAGGCTGGGTATCAGGTAATATATTGCTGTAATTTCCATAGTCGTGGTGGCTTAACGTTTACGTGCAATCACTACGCCGCCGATGATACATGCCAGCAGCAGGATGCTGACGGCTTCGAAGGGCAACAGGTATTGACCGGGGCCGGAACCGAGGATGTCCGTTCCGATACGGTCCATTGTGGGGTTGGTCATCTCGGGCGCTTTTGCGAAGAGTGCGCAACGGCTCACTAAAGTGTAGCCGCATACGATGGCTGTGGCCAAAGCTGCCAGCAGCCCGACTTTACGCGACTTGGAGGTGAGTTTCTCGCTATTGTGGCCGGGTTTGCTTGTCAGTAATATTGAGAAGACAAACAATACCACGATACCGCCGGCATATACCGCAATCTGTACCGCGCCGAGGAACTCGTAGTCGAGTTGGAAATACAGGGCGGCGGCGCTGAAGAGGGTAAAGAGCAGGAAGGTGGCGGCGCGCAGAATTTTGCGCGTGGTCACGGCCAGTACCGAGAATACAATCATCGACAGGGCGATGATGACATACATGATGATACTTCCTAATGATTCCATTATATTGTGTTATTTTTCGTTTTGCGTGGGTTTGGGCGCTGCGGGTTGCACCAAGTTGGTCGGATTGGCCGGAGCTTCGGCGGCTTTGGCAGCGGCGGCAGCGGCAGCTTTTGCTTTAGCGGCGGCAGCGGCCTTGGCTTTGGCGGCTTCGAGCATCTTGGCCTTGTATTCGGCTATCTGTTCTGCCGTGGGCACGGGTTGCTCTTTTTCGGGCAGGTAGTTGAGCGTCTTGACCAATTTGCTGCGGGTGAACACGGCTTGTTCGAAGTCGTTGGTGAATTCGATGGCGTGTGTAGGGCAGTTGGTGACGCAGAGTTGGCAGAAGGTGCAACTTCCCAGATCGTAGGTGTATTTGTCCAGGACTTTTTTCTTGCCGGTGGGGGTGAGTGCGGGTATGTCCTTGGTGGTGACGGTGATGGTACCGTTGGGGCATACACGCTCGCATGTGCCGCAGGCTATGCATTTGTGGTTGCCTTCGTCGTCGTACACAAATTGGAGTATGGCGCGGAAGCGTGGTGCGGGATGATGCGTCTCGCGGTTTTCGGGATAACGTTCTGTAATCTTAGGCGTGACGAATTCCTTGCCGGTTACGGTCATACCTTTTACGAGGCTTGCCACTCCGGAGCCTAATGACGTGAAGTATTCTTTTATACTACCCATTGATCGGTCGGTTGATGTTTGGTTTGTATTGTTGTTTTGCGTTATGATGCTGCGCGTCAGTCGCGTACCTGACCTCCTACGATGTCGAGGAGTTCGGTGGTGATGGATTGTTGACGCAGTTTATTGTATTCCAGTTGCAGTTGCTCGAGGAGTTTCTTGGCGTTGTCGTTGGCGCTTTGCATAGCCATAATGCGTGCGGCCTGTTCGGATGCGCGGTTTTCGGTAAAAACCTGTTGCATAGTCGCCATCAGGAACATAGGCAGTGCGCTGTCGAAGATGCCGGCGGCATCGGGCTCGAATATGTACGGCCGTGATTCGTTGGCTGTGGCTTCGGTACCGCGCAGACTGCTTTCGAGTACGGGCAGGTATTGCGTGGCCGTAAAGCGCTGTCGTCCGGCGGTCTTGAAGGACATATATGCGATGTCTATGCGGTCGGTGAGGCCGGAGGCAAAGTCCTGTTGGAGGCTACGGGCATAGGCAACGACGTCGGCTCCGTCGGTTTTGGATGTGATGTTTTCGGGGGCTTCGGCCACGGTCACTCCTCCGATAGCTGCGGCATTGCAGGCTTTGACCATTTTGCGGCCTATGGGAACGATGGTGATGGTTGCTGTGGCTTCCAAGTCGTTACGCATTTTGGCTATATAGCCGGTCAATTGCTTGACGATATTGGCGTTGTATGCTCCGCAAAGGCCATCGTCGCTACCCCAGACGATGACTGTGGCGTGCTGGACGCGTCTTGCTGCCACAAGCGGCGAGGCGAAGGTCGCATCCGAGCTCAACAGGTTGGCGATGATGTCGTTGATAAGGCTGCGAAATGGCACGAGGCGGCGCAATGCGCCTTCGGCCTTGTGCATTTTGGCCGAGGATATCATCTTCATGGCTCCGGTAATTTTCTCGGAGGAGGCTACGGAGCCTATGCGTCCTTTGAGTTCGCGTAGTGTTGCCATTGTTTTTTATTGTCGTTCTGTCGTTGGTTGGGTTGGGGTAGACTTTGATGTAATGTCTGTGGTTTAGGCAAATCGGGCGGCCACGTTGGAGGCTACTTCGGTGAGCTTGGTCGTGACGTCATCGCCGATGCGTCCGGCGGCAATCTCGTTGAGAGCTTCGGGGTACTGGGCGCGCAACTGTTGGATGTATTGTTTCTCGAAGTCGGCTACGCGATCCAGAGGCACTTTTTCGAGCAGGCCTTTGACGCCGCAGTAGATAACTGCCACTTGGTCTTCGACGGCCCAGGGCTGGTATTGCGGCTGGATGAGCAGTCGTTCGTTTTTACGGCCTTTGTCGATGACGCGAGCGGTCACTGCATCAATGTCTCCGCCGAACTTGGTGAAGGATTCGAGTTCGCGGAACTGGGCTTGGTCGATTTTCAGTGTACCGGCCACTTTTTTCATACTCTTGATTTGGGCGTTGCCGCCTACACGGGACACGGAGATGCCGACGTTGATGGCGGGGCGTATACCGCGGTTGAAGAGTGCTGTCTCGAGAAATATCTGTCCGTCAGTGATGGAGATGACGTTGGTGGGGATGTATGCCGACACGTCACCGGCCTGGGTCTCGATGATGGGCAGTGCGGTGAGCGAGCCGCCGCCTTTGACGATAGGCTTGAGTGCGGCGGGAAGGTCGTTCATTTTCTCGGCTACGGCCTGGTTGTCGATAATCTTGGCTGCACGTTCCAGCAGACGGGAGTGCAGATAGAAAATATCGCCGGGGTATGCTTCGCGGCCCGAGGGACGTTTGAGGATAAGCGAAATCTCGCGGTATGCCACGGCCTGCTTGGATAGGTCGTCGTATACGATGAGTGCGTCGCGTCCGGTGTCGCGGATGTATTCGCCGATGGCTACGCCGGCAAAGGGCGAGTAGTAGCGCATTGATGCCGAGTCACTGGCGGTAGCGGCTACGACTACTGTGTAATCCAGTGCTCCGTTGCGGCGGAGTGTGTCCACTGTGGCTGCTATGGAGGATGCTTTTTGGCCGATGGCTACGTATATGCAATATACGGGTTTGCCGGCTTCGAAGTTTTTGCGCTGGTTGATGATTGTGTCGATGGCGATGGCGGTTTTGCCTATCTGGCGGTCGCCGATGATGAGTTCGCGTTGGCCTCGGCCTATGGGCACCATCGCATCGACGGCTTTGATGCCGGTTTGCAGGGGCTGGTTTACGGGCTGGCGGTAGATTACGCCGGGCGCTTTGCGTTCCAGAGGCATTTCGATAAGTTCGCCGGCTATGGGGCCGCGGCCGTCTATGGGTTCGCCCAGGACGTTGATGACGCGTCCGAAGAGGCCTTCGCCGACGGCGATGGAGGCGATGCGTCCGGTGCGGCGGACGTTCATGCCTTCGGTGACGGCGTTGACGTTGTTCATCAGTATGACGCCGACATTGGATTCTTCGAGGTTGAGGGCGACGCCTTTGACGCCGTTTTCAAATTCGACGAGTTCGTTGGCACGGACATTGTCCAGTCCGTAGACGTGTGCCACGCCGTCGCCTACGTCGAGCACTTTGCCGACTTCTTCGAAGGCGACGTGCGAATTGACGTTTTCAAGCTCTTGCTTGAGTACTTCGGATATTTCGCTGGGGTTTATCATTGTCGTGGGTGGATGTGTCTTGTTAGGGGTGTTGTTGCTGGTATTGTGCTACGCCGTCACTGTATCAGGCGTTGGCGCAGTTGTTGGAGTTCGTTGCGTACCGATGCATCGAGGCGTTGCGAGTCTATGGTGACTGTAAATCCGCCTATGAGGGTCGGGTCGGTGCTATATGAGTACTGTGCGGTACCGCCTTGGAGGTGCTTCTCGACCATGGCTTGTATGCGATTGCGGTCGTTGTCGGCCAGGGTTGTTGCGGAGGTGATGTGCACCTTGTAGATGTTGTGTTCCTGACGGTAAATGGCCAGGTAAGCGAGCGCGGTTTCGCGCATGATGTCCATGCGGCGATGCCGTCCAAGTAGTTTGACAAAGTCGTCGAAAACTTCTGCGGCTTTGCCCAGGCTTTTGGTGTCTGCGGCCGTAGCCAGTATCGTGGCTTTGCGGTCGTTGTCGACAAAGGGGTTGGCGATTGTCGCTTGCAGTGAGTTGTTGGCGTCATAGGCTCCGGCGAGGGTGTCCATGGCGGTGTACATCTGTGCGGCGGCATCGCGTTCTACGGCGTATTTGTAGAGCGCTTTGGCGTAGCGGCGTGGCAGTAGTCCTTGGTCCATTGTCATATATCGGTTGGTTGTGGTGTATGGCTCGCGTGTGGTGTGTGGCGGATGCGCTTGGTTTGTTTATCAGTTGTTATTCTCGATTTGGTCGAGGTATGTGTTTACAAGCCGTGACTGTGCCGCTTGGTCTTCCATGCGTTCCTTGACGACTTTGCCGGCGATTTCGAGGGCGATTTCGCTGACTTGGTTGCGCAGTTGTTTCTGGGCTTCTTTTTGTTGCTGCTCTATGGAGAGTTTGGCGGCGTCCATCACTTTCTGAGCTTCCTTGGCGGCAGCGGCACGAGCCTCTTCGATGAGTTGGGTCTTCATCTTGTCGGCATCGCGGAGCATTTGGGCTTGTTGTGTGCGTGCCTGAGCGATGTATTTGTCGGCTTCGGCGCGAGCGTTGTCCAGTTGCTCTTTGGCGTTTTGGGCATATTCCACACCCTTGTTGATGAGGTCGGCGCGTTCGTCAACGCTTTTCAGTATCGTGGGCCATGCAAATTTCCATAGGATTAGGAAAAGTATGGCAAATCCGACGAACATCCAAAAGACGAGGCCGAAGTCGGGGGTAAATAGTTCCATAACGGTAATTTAGGCGTGGTGTTGTAGTCGAATGTTGTTTTTTTGTGATGCTTGGCCGCGTATGTCGGGATGTCACTTTCGGGGGCGCCGGCACGGCTTGGGTGCCGGCGCTTCCGTGTGACTGTGCCTTCTGCGGCGTGGGTGATGCTTAGACGAACAATGCGAGTACGCAGACGATGACGGCGAAGAGGGCTACACCTTCGACGAGGGCTGCGATGACGATCATGTTCGAGCGGATGTCGCCGGCTGATTCGGGCTGACGGGCGATGGCTTCCATAGCTGCGGCGCCGATTTTGCCGATGCCGATACCTGCGCCGATGGCGGCGATTGCTGCTCCGATGCTTGCTCCGAGTCCTACGAGGGCTTCTGCTGCTAATATTCCAAACATAGTTTTGTGTTTTTTGATGTGGTTATTGTATTTTTTGTTATTTCTTATATGTGTATTTTTGTGCCGGTCAGTTTTGGGCGACTGTAGCGGGTGTTACTGCGGCTGTGTCTGCCGACTGACGTGCGTGTGCTTCGTCGTGTCCGCGTTCCTGTGCCAAAGATATGAATATGGTGGAGAGCATGGTGAAGACGTACGCCTGGATGAAGCTCACCAGGACGTCTATCAGCAGCATAAACACCGAGAAGAGTACCGAAACCACTGTCGTGGCTCCGCCGGCTACGGGATTGACTGCCGAGAATATAAATATCAGCAGTGTCAGTACCAGTACTATCATGTGTCCGCCCATCATATTGGCAAATAGACGCACGGTCAGTGCTGCGGGTTTGGTGAACATACCGAAGACTTCGATCAGCGGCATGATGGGCAGCGGACATTTGAGCCACAGCGGCACATCGGGCCAGAAGATTTCTTTCCAGTAGTGTTTGGTGCCGAATATATTGGTCACCAGGAAAGTGAGCGTGGCCAAAACCATTGTCACGGCGATATTGCCGGTGAGGTTGGCTCCGCCGGGGAATATTACCATAAGTCCCAACAGGTTCATCAGGAATATGAAGAAGAATACTGTGAGCAGATATGGTGCGAATTTGGCGGCGCGGTCTTTGAGTGTGCTTTTGATAACGCTGTCGTATATGAACATGACAAGCGCTTCGATGGCGCCGAGGCCGCGGCGCGGTGCTTTATTGGGGTTGCGGCGATACCACGAGCGCAGCCACAGCATCAATCCAACCACCAGGATGATGGTTATTATGAGTGCCATGACGTTTTTGGTGATGGAGATGTCGAAGGGCTTGATTTCTTTTCCATCGACAAGTTGCACGACTTTGCCTTTATTGGGGCTGTCTTTACCGGCGATGCGGAACAGTGCTTCCCCGTCTTGGTATGTCGCGCCATTGGCGACGCGAGCCGATGAGAAAATGTGCCATCCGTCGGTTCCATGCACGATTACGGGCAGGGGTATGCGATGGTGGTGGTTGAAGGGTACTTCCCACCCGTAGCCGTCGCCGAGGTGCTCAAAGATGATTTCCTTGGGGTTGAGCGCTTCGCTGTCGTGGCCGCCGTCTTGTGCGGCCGCGGCGTTGAGTGCTCCGGCGAAGACCATCATGAGTATCGTCAATATTTTGGTGAGCAGTTTCATGTGCGTGCTTGGTGTGGGGTCTTGTTGTTGAAATCTTGATATGAGGCGTGCTCGGGGTCAGTATATGCAAACGCTGATAACGTTGTTGTCTACATCGGCGATGCCTCCGGAGACGGTGTAGGTGGTCTCTTGTCCGGCGGCATTGCGAAAGACGATGTCACCGGCGACGAGTGTCGACACCAGTGCCGCGTGGTTGTGCAGCACGGTGAAGCGGCCTTTGGCTCCGGGGAGCGTGACCATTGTAACTTCGCCTTCGAAGAGTATTTCGGTGGTGGATATTATCTTCAGTGTCATTGTCTTTGTGTGTCAGTAGGACGTTAAGCGTGGTCTTTGTATGCTTTATTTGACTTCGGCGAGGAGGCGTTTGCCTTTCTCGATGGCTTCGTCGATGGTGCCGACGTTGAGGAAGGCTTGCTCGGGATACTGATCCATTTCGCCGGAGAGTATCATCTTGAAGCCGCGAATGGTTTCGCTTAGGGGAACCATTACGCCGGGAAGTCCGGTGAACTGTTCGGCAACGTGGAAGGGCTGTGACAGGAAGCGCTGTGCGCGACGTGCACGTGCCACCACGAGTTTGTCTTCGTCAGATAGTTCGTCAACACCGAGGATGGCGATGATGTCTTGCAACTCGTTGTATTTTTGCAGGAGTTGCTTGACGGCTTGTGCGGTGTTGTAGTGTTCTTCGCCTATGACGTTGGGGTCGAGAATACGCGAGGTGGATTCCAGCGGGTCTACTGCGGGATAAATACCGAGCTCGGCAATCTTACGTGAAAGCACCGTGGTGGCGTCCAGGAACGAGAATGTGGTCGCGGGTGCGGGGTCGGTAAGGTCGTCAGCGGGGACGTAGATGGCTTGTACCGAGGTGATGGAGCCGTTTTTGGTGGAGGTGATACGTTCCTGCAGCATACCCATTTCGGATGCCAGTGTAGGCTGGTAGCCTACGGCCGAGGGCATACGGCCGAGGAGCGCGGATACTTCCGAACCGGCTTGTGTGAAGCGGAAGATGTTGTCGATAAACAACAGTACGTCTTTGCCTCCTTCGGCTTGGTCGCGGAATTGTTCGGCTACGGTAAGGCCGGACAGGGCTACGCGCAGACGAGCGCCCGGCGGCTCGTTCATCTGGCCGAACACGAGTGTGGCTTGCGAATCCTTGAGGTGCTCGGTGTCTACGTCGGCGAGGTTCCATTGGCCTTTTTCGAGGCCTTCTTTGAACTTGCCGCCGTAGCGCATTACGCCGGACTCAATCATTTCGCGCAACAGGTCGTTGCCTTCGCGGGTACGTTCGCCCACGCCGGTAAATACCGAAAAGCCGTCGTGACCTTTGGCAATGTTGTTTATAAGCTCCATAATAAGCACGGTCTTGCCTACACCGGCGCCACCGAAGAGGCCGATTTTGCCGCCTTTGCTGTAAGGCTCGAGCAGGTCAATGACTTTGATGCCTGTGGAGAGGATTTCAGTGCCTATTGTGAGATCTTCGAATTCGGGTGCGGGCTGGTGTATAGGACGCAGCTTGGATCGGTCGAGGGTGGGGAGGTTGTCGATGGCGTCACCGATAACGTTGAGCAGGCGGCCTTTGATTTGGTCTCCGGTGGGCACTGCTATAGGCTGACCGAGGTCTTCGACTTCGACGCCGCGTTGCAGGCCGTCGGTACTTTCCATAGCGACGCAGCGCACGGTGTCTTCGCCGATGTGCTGTTCGACTTCGAGGATAAGTCGGCTGCCGTCTTCGCGTTTGATTGCCAAAGCGTTGTATATGGCGGGGATGGTGACTCCTTCGCCTTCGAATACAACGTCGACGACGGGACCGATTACTTGGGATATTTTACCGTGTTGTTGGCTCATAACCTTTGGAGGTGTTGTATGTTGTTGTTTTGGCGGTATATAGACGGATTAGAGTGTCCAATTCAGGTTGATGATGCATACCATCAGCGCGAGGTTGAACATATTGATGGGAAGGAGGTACTTCCACTCGAGGCTGAGCAGGTGGTCGATGCGCAGACGGGGGAAGGTCCATTTGAACCAGATGATGATGAAGGAGAGAGTGATGGCCTTGGCGAAGAACCATACTACCGAGGGTATGTAGTCCATCACGCCGTTGAATGCATCCCATCCGGGGATATGCAGCGGCATCCATCCACCGAAGAATAGGAGGGCGGCAACGCCGCTGATGATGAACAGGTTGAGGTATTCGGCCAGATAGAAGAAACCGAAATGGATACCGGAGTATTCGGTATGGTATCCGGCGGTAAGTTCGCTTTCGGCTTCGGGAAGGTCAAACGGGCCGCGGTTGGTCTCGGCGGTTCCGGCAATCATGTATATGATGAAGGCGATGATTGCGGGGACGTGGCCGGAGAATATGAACCAGAGGTGGCGTTGTTCCTCGACGATACCGGTGACGCTCATTGTTCCGGCCAGACACACCATAGTGATGACGCTCAGCCCGATAGACAGCTCGTAGCTAATCATCTGGGCACCAGAGCGAAGAGCACCGATAAGTGTGAACTTATTGTTGGACGACCATCCTGCCAGCAGGATGCCCAATACGCCTATGGAAGATACGGCCAGCAGGAAGAATATACCGATATTGAAATCGATGATTTGCAGTCCGTGACCCCACGGCAGTACCGCAAAGGAGAGCATCGAGGCGATGATGACCAGATAGGGCGCCAATGCGAAGAGGAATTTGTCGATATGTTTCAGTTGGATAAGCTCCTTGATGAGAATCTTGAACATATCGGCGAAGCTTTGCAGCAAACCCCAGGGACCTACGCGGTTGGGACCGAGACGGCACTGGAAGAATGCGCAGACTTTGCGCTCGAAGTATATGTAGAACAGCGCCAGCAGTGCGTACAGCAGCAACAGGCCGACGCCGATGGCGAGACATTCGATGGTAACGGCGAGCCATTGCGGCGCCCCGAGGGTGGCAACGAGGAAGTTGTGTATCCAGTCGGTGATTACCGAAAAGTCGAAATCTTGCATTTGTGTGATATGGTTGTGTTCGATATTTAGCTAAGTATTGTGGCGCAGTGTATCATCGGTCCATATCGGGGACGATGTAGTCTAACGAGCCGCCGATGGTGATGAGGTCGGCAATCTTGTCGCCGCGAGTGATGTGGTCGACTACGCCGGCCAGAGGGAGACATGGCGGTGCAATCTTGAGGCGGTAGGGCTTGGTGGAGCCGTCGCTTTCGAGGTATATACCGAAAGCGCCGCGGCATCCTTCGACGAGCGTAAACCATGAGCCTTTGGGCAGTTTGATGACCTTGGGCACTTTGGCGCAGTATTCGCCTTCGGGGATGCTGTCGATGAGTTGGCTGATGATGCGTGCGCTTTGTTCCATCTCGGAGATACGGGCCTTGAAGCGAGCCATCGAATCGCCTTCTTCGCGTACTATTTCGTCAAATTCGACTTCGTCGTATACGCTGTAGGGCATGAGTTTGCGCATGTCGCAGGCCCATCCGGAGGCGCGTCCGGCGGGGCCTGTGACGCCGTAGGATATTGCATCTTCGCGGCTGAGTACGCCCACGCCTTCCATACGGTTGCGTGCAATGACGTTGCCGGTGAACAATTTATTGTATTCCTTGATATTGGCGGGCAGTACATTGAGCAGTGCGTGTACGTCTTTGACGAAATCGGCATCGAGGTCTTGCATGACGCCGCCGATGCAGTCGTAGTTGAAGGTCATACGTGCGCCGCAGGTCTTTTCCATGATGTCGAGTATCTGTTCGCGTACGCGCAGGGTGTAGAACAGCATCGTGGTAGCGCCCAAGTCCATGCAGTATGTGCCGATAAAGAGGCAGTGCGAGGCGATACGTGAGAGTTCGTCCATAAGTACGCGGATGACTTGAGCGCGGCGGGGTACTTCGATGCCGGCTGCTTTCTCATAGGTCATACACAGACCGTGGTGATAGTTGTGTGCTGCGAAGTAGTCGAGACGGTCCATGTAGTGGAGTGTCTGCGGATAGGTAAGGTCTTCGCAGAGTTTTTCGACGCCGCGATGGATGTATCCCATGTAGACATCGATTTTTTTGATGGTCTCGCCGTCGACGGCTGTACGGAAACGGAGTACGCCGTGTGTGGCGGGGTGTTGCGGGCCGATGTTTACGACGAAGTCTCCCGGTTCGAAGATATGAGCTGTTTGGCGAGTGACGTTGCCTTCGGCGTCTTCTACGTATACGTCGGTGTCGTCGCTTTGGCGCTCGTTTTCGATGGACACGCGGTTGAAAGCGGGGTCCATATCATAGTCTTTGCGCAGTGGGTGTCCGTGCCAGTCTATGCTGAGGAAGAGGCGACGCATATCGGGGTTGCCGATGAATATGATGCCGAAGAAGTCGTAGACCTCGCGTTCGTACAGACCTGCGATGTGCCAAAGGTCGGCTACGGAGTGCAACATGGGCTTTTCGCGGTCGGTAGTGGAGACCTTGATGGCAATCATATTGTTGTGACGCGTTGACATCAGGTAGTATACGCATCCGAGGCTGTCTTTCCAGTCCATTCCGACGATGGTGACGAGGTAGTCCATGGCGAATGTTTCGTCATCGCGGAGCGTCTGAGCCAAGGCGTGCAACTGAGCGTCGTCGATTATTACCGTCAGGACGTTGTCCACGGTTTCAAAGGTCGCTTTGGGGAAAAGTTGGGCTATCTTGCCCTGCATATCTGTCATAATTATATATGTGCTTTTTGATATGTTCGGTGGTGAGTCTTGAGCAAACGCTTTTAAGCGTCTACGGGGTGTTCGTCAAGGAATTTATTGCGTTTCTCCTGACGGTTGACGCCGCCGAAGAATCTTTCGACCTTAATCTTGCGCGACAGTTGCATGATACCGTAAATCATGGCTTCGGGACGCGGGGGACATCCGGGGACGAATACGTCCACGGGAACGATTTCTTCGATGCCTTTGGCTACATGGTAGCTTTTGCGGAAGGGGCCGCCGGAGATGGCGCAGCTACCGCAGGCTATGACGTATTTGGGCTCGGCCAACTGGTCGTAGAGGCGGCGGAATACGGGGACCATACGGTTGACGATCGTTCCGGCCACCATCATAAAGTCGGCTTGACGAGGTGAGGCTCGTGCCACTTCCCAGCCAAAGCGCGCCATATCAAAGCGCGCCGCTCCGAGCGACACAAATTCGATGCCGCAACAACTGGTGGCGAAGGTGAGCGGCCAGATAGAGTTGGAACGCCCCCAGTTGATGAGTTTGTCAAAGGTTCCGACGATGACGTTGGTGCCCGATTCGCGAAGTTCTTCTACGAGCTTCTCGATGTATTCGTTGTCCTTAAATGCCTCGTAGGGCATGCTTTTTGTTGTTATTTTTTCCATGTGAGAGCTCCTTTCCGCCAGGCGTAAGCAAGGCCCAGCACCAAAATGCCGAAGAATACTGCGATTGCGGTGATGCTTGCCGTGCCCATGGTGCGCATTGTGGCGGCCCAGGGGAACAAGAAGACGGTTTCGACGTCAAACATCAAAAACAGGATGGCGAAGAGGTAGTAGCCCACGTGGAATTGGGCCATAGATTCGCCGCGAGTGGGGATGCCGCATTCGTAGGGTTCGCTTTTTTGCGGGTTGAAAGACCGCGGCGAGATGAGCCCGGCAATCCACATCGCCAATGCCACCAGTCCGACGCCGGTGAGGGCGGCGGTGACGGCCAACAGTGCGTTGTTCGTAATTCCGAAGATGGATAACAGTGTCATATGGTAAAATGCTAATTTTTACACGTTTAAGCGTGGGTTTGCGGCCGCAAAGGCGCAGTAAGCCCTCTTTTTGGGGGCAAAGGTAATGAAAATTTGTCAAATGTCGGGCACTTGCTTGCGCATTTTTTTTCTGGATATTCGGGTGTTCGGACGTTCGGATGTTTGGATATTGAGATGTTGTATTGGGATGAGAAGATCCGAAAGGAGCCGATATGAATGAATACGATGAAGATGATGCCCGGGTGTTATTTTTGTGTATTTGTGACGTGGCGAATGCTTTGACACTTAGTCGCTGTTTTTGTATTATCTAATAATGAGAAAGGTTGAGGATAGCGAATAAAGCTGCTGTATAGAAAGCTGCTGTATAGTATGTGTGCGGTTGCATAGCTCGCAAGAAAAATGTTTTATTTAACATAAATTAACACGGGGGGGGGTGAAGTTTTAAGAATATATGCATAAATTTGCAGTTGTAAAAATTAAGCAATCAGAGGATCTAAGCCGAGGCGTCAGAAAGCTGCAAGCGCCTCAAAAATTGTCAGTCACGACGACAAATTATTGATCAGCCACAGATAAACTGTGTTCCCCAATGCAATATTTGTTAGTCAACTGACCACAGAGAAACGGATACATATCCTCAGTGTTTAACGTAAAATCGATAAAAGCGATTTACTCTTAGACTCAGGTACGGTACTCCAAACGTAACATCGCTGCCAAGGGCAGACGAGGGCTTGACAATAGCGGCCGCCGAGGCGGACCGAGTTGCAAAGCCGAGTCATACGGCATTGACCGCGATGGTTATCATCACAATATACGGCACGGCTTCCCCCAAGGCCACCGTATAGACATCTTTCGCAATGTTGTCCGAAACAATTTCGGTAACGGGCACGGCGTGAGATAAACAATCGAACATATCCGAAACCGGAAGTGGACCAAGGCACGAGGCCGAGGGAGATACCATTCCACAAACTTTTTCGGGAGACATCCTGCTACAATGGGGGTAGTCATCGTTACGGCTATGGCCGTTGCGGCGATATCAGCCCTGCACCGGTAGCGCATATTGTAGCCTCAAAAAAGCGTAAAAGGCTGCAATATAAATTATAGATACGTGAATGACTAAAAACCAAAAGATTCAAGTCAGCATTCTTAGGCTACTTTTAGGCCCTGACATTGACTCGAACAGACATAGACGTTAAAAAAACAAAACGATATAGTATGGTACGATTGCTCACCGTATTTACCATAACGCTTGCGGCGTTGATATGTCGCGGGCAACAAGACATGAGAGGCGTTGCCATAGAGTTTCGCGCGGGCAAGGCCACAATCGATACGACTTTTCGCAACAATGCGCAGAGCGTACGACAGCTGCGACAGCTGGCGGCGGATGTGGCGCGTGATTCCAACTATAGGCTAAAGTCTCTCTCCCTGGGCGGATATGCCTCTCCCGAAGGTAGTTACCAATTGAACAAGCGTTTGGCTCGACAGCGCTGCGATGCTTTGCGTGCGCTTATAGCCGAGCACCTCTCCGTTTCGGACAGTATAGTGCGCTATACCATGGACTCCTATATTCCTTGGGACCAAATGGAAATAATGGTGCGCAACTCAAACATAGAGGACAAGGACAGCATCATTGCAGCCCTGCGTTCCGACAGCACCATGGTGCAGTACGGCAACGGCACCACTATTGACGGACGAGCCAAGGCCATAGAACGTAGTCGCGGTACGGATGCCTGGCATCGCTTGCAACGAGCCATATTTCCACGTATGCGTCTGGCTACGGCGGTATTTATCACGCGTCGTATCACCCCTGCGCCCGAGCTCGGACGCTTTGACACGCGTCGGCCCTTGCCGATAGACACCCTGCCGGAGCCTGTACCCGAGCCCGAACCGATACCCGAACCGATTCCGGAGCCCGAGCCTGTACCCGAGCCTGTTCCGGTGGTCGAACCGCTAAATCCCGATACATTACAGAATATATTTGTCAAGACCAACCTCGTGGGGTGGGGCTTGATAATGACCAATATAGCAGCCGAATATCAATGGAGTGACCGGTGGAGCGTGACACTGCCGCTGTATTACAGCGCATGGAATTACTTTAAGAGCACGCGCAAATACCGCACCTTTGTGGTACAGCCCGAAATACGCTACTGGTTCAACGAACACGTGTATGCCGGGGTGCACCTCGGTTTGGCATACTACAACTATGCCAAGGACGGTGAGTGGCGCTATCAAGACCACAACGGCAGTACCCCGGCCTTGGGCGGAGGCATCGGTGGCGGGTGGCGTACGGCTTTGTCCAAAGATCGGCATTGGTGGCTGGAACTGACCGCCGGCGTCGGTGTCTATAGGCTGCATTACGATGTGTTCCACAACTATCACAACGGACTTGTCGTGGACGAGCGGCGTCGCACATTCTTCGGAGTGGATAATGTCGCCGTGACCATAGCCTACCGTTTTGATATAAAGCGTAACAGACGATGAAAAAGCTGAGAAACACAATAGCCTTTGTGATTGCGGCTTTGACCGTGATGTTGACTTCGTGCGATGTCCACGAGTTTCCCGAACAGGGCGAGGGCACGGATGTCGAACTTGTGCTCGATTTCACCGGCAATATGAATATGGACTTCTACAAGTATGTCGATTATTTGAGCCGTGATGTGGACGGCTTGTCATACGACATACGTTATGTCGTCAATGTCTATCCCGTGGTCGATGAAAGCCGCAACAACAATCGTGGCGGACGCAGCGCCATAGCCAGCTACGTCTTCACCAAAAGTGATATTACCGACCTCAATTACACGGTGCCTCTCAAGTTGCCTGCCGGCAACTACCGCTTCCTGGTATGGGCTGACTACGTGGCCGCCGGCACCGAGGACAACCTCCATTACGACCCTTCCGATTTTGAAGAAATAATCTTGACCAAGCGCGAAGGTTACATCGGCAATACCGATGCACGCGACGGCTTCCGCGGCGAGCAGGTGGCCGAGGTATACGCCAATACCGAATATCTCAACAATACCTCCGGCCGCGGAGTCTCCAACCGCATAGTCGTGGAGATGAAACGTCCCATGGCCAAGTTCAAGTTCCAAGCCACGGACGTGGTTAAGTTCCTTGAAGAAGAAGCACGGCGAGCCGCTGCACGCGGCGAGGCCGACCCCAATGCCACCGAAGCCGAAAACGGCAAGGACGCCGAGACACCCGGCAGCAAAGGAACGGACGGCAAAGGCCCTACGGACGAGTCATCGACACAGGACGCCTACGGACGCATCAATACCGGTGACTACCACGTGTTGTTCCGCTATTCGGGATTTGTACCCTGTTCGTTCAATATGTTCACCAATCGTCCGGCCGATGCATGGACCGGATTGACCTTCGAGGGGCGCATGATCCAGCTGGATAAGGACAATGCCGAACTTGGCTTTGACTATGTCTTTGTCAACGGGCATGAATCTTCCGTCACGGTATCCGTGGAGATATACGACCGCGATGGCACATTGCTGTCCCGCAGCCAGCCGGTATCCGTTCCATTGGTACGCAATAAGGTTACTATTGTCCGTGGTAAATTCTTGACCGTTAAGGCCGAAGGCGGTGTGTCTATAGACGCCGACTTCGACGGCGAATACAACTACGAGTATCGTTGATTTTCGGCGAGACAATAAGACCGGCCCTCAAATATAGATAATATACACAATATAAAAAATATAGTAAATCACAATTAATCAAATGATTATGAAAAAGCTCTTTTTCTCATCACTTGCTCTTGTGGCAATGATGTTTGCAGGTACGTCCTGCTCCTCTGAGGAAGTGGCACCCGTGACGGGCGAAAGCGCAGTCACGCTGTCGGTAACCCTTCCCGATGGTATCCAATCGCGTGCGTTCGGTGACGGCCACACCGCGCAGAAACTTACGATGCTCGTGCTGGACCAAAACAATCAGGCCCTGCCCGTTTTTGACGGCGGCGCCAACGTCCTCAACACCGAGATCAATCTGACCAAGCAGGTGAACCTGCGTCTTGCAGCCGGTAAGACCTACAAGGTCGTATGCTGGGCCGCAGCCGAGGGTGCTCCTTACACCTTCAACACCACAGACTTCACGGTAAGCGCCGAATATGAAGGCGTTAAGACAAGCGATGAGGCACTCGATGCCTTCTACGCCGTGCAGGACATTACCGTACAGGGCAACACCACCGAGACCATAAAGCTGTACCGTCCGTTTGCACAACTCAACATCGGTACTGATGACCTGGCCGCCGCCAAGGCCGCCGGCTTCGATGCCAAGACGGTGAAAGTTACCGTACCCACCTACAAGAGTCTGAATCTGGTTACCGGCGCTGTTGAGGCCGGCGACCCCGTGGCCGTACCCTTCGGCGAAGGAGCTCTGCCCACCGGCGAGACCTTCCCCAAGGCCGGATATGAATACCTGTCGATGAACTACCTGCTGATGAGCGCCGACAAGCAGCTTGTGGACTTGGAGTTCACAGTCAAGGCAGCCGACGGCAGCACACGTACACTTCCCGTAAGTGCCGTGCCCGTACAGCGCAACTATCGCACCAACATCTACGGCAGCCTGCTGACCAACAGCGTCAACATCAATGTCGAAATCGTTCCCGCATTCGAGGAACGCGACTACGAAATGGATGATGTAGCACGTGTTGTAGCGGCTCTCAGCGCCGGCAAATCCGTGAAACTTGACCAAGATCTCAACCCCGGCAAGACCATGGTTATTGATCTTAAAGACGGTGCTTCGGTTACGCTTGATCTTAACGGCCATACCATCGCCAATACGACAGACTTATGGAACGAGGAAACCGGACATTGGTCGCTAATCAGTGTTCGCGGCAACGGTACGCTCACCATCAAGGGCGGCACACTGAAAGCCAAAGAGAATGACTGCTTTGCACTGGATGTATTTGACAAGACTGCGAATTTGATTATCGAAGACGGCAAGTATGTTGGCAATCTCCACGCCGTGTATGTATATTTCGGCAACCTGAAAGTTAAGGGCGGCGAATTCAGTATTCAGCAACTTGCAGACGGCAAAGACCCGTATCGTTTTACCCTCAACTGCTATGACTCATCATATAAGAGTGGAATCGCAACAGTAGAAGTTTCGGGCGGCAAGTTCTTCAAATTCAACCCCGGCGACAACCTTGCAGAAGGCAAAGGCACTAACTTCCTTGCCCCCGGATACAAGGCAGAGGCTGAAGGCGACTACTACAAAGTCGTATCCATCCCGGCCGTGACTACACAGGCAGACTTCGAGAAAGCTGTCAAGATTGAAGGCGCAAGCGTTGTCGTCGGCAAAAACCTGACGGTGACACTGCCGCAAGACATCGCTAATGGCGTGACCATTATTGGTATGGAAGGTGCAACCATAGACAATACCATTTTCAAACATTGGGATACGGCTAATGACAACTGCATTTACAACAAGGAGAACCTCACGTTTAAGAACTTGAACATTAAGGAAAACAATGTAAACTATGCAGGACTGGTTCGTTGTAACAATGTCACATATGACAAATGCACTATAGAGGGCAAAATGTTTCTCAATGGTGAGGGCTTTGTGTTTGACAGATGTAAGTTTGTCCAAACCGTAAGTGACTATAACATTTGGACATATGGCGGTAATCCTGTGACCTTTAATGACTGTGTATTTGAATGCGCAGGTAAGTCGGTACTCGTGTACAACGAAGGTGGCGTTACACCGGTTGTAAACAAGTTCAACAACTGCAAGTTTGTTGCTTCCCAAAAAGTTGCAGGCAAGGCAGCAATCGAAATCGACCAAACGTCCGCTAACTTCGAGGTCGAAATTAACGGCTGCACCGCTACCGGTTTTGACAACGGCTCCGTATCCGGCAATCCCCTGTGGAACAATAAGAGTGGCATCGTTGCGAAACATACTCTCGTTGTCAAAGTGGACGGCGTGACGCAGACCTTGAAGAACAAATAATAGAACCAATCTTTCTATCCCCCTGTGTGCCGCGGCGTTAGTGCCGCGACACATGGTGGGAAGATATATAATCAAAAACAATAAACTAATCAATTGCAGATACATTTTAAGGCAAGATGAAAAGAGTTCTATCATCAATGGTAGCCATCGCATCGCTTCTGATGTTTGGTACGTCCTGCTCTTCGGAAGAGGTGGCACCCGTGACGGGCGAAAGCACAGTCACGCTATCCGTAACCCTTCCCGACGGTATCCAATCACGTGCGTTCGGTGACGGCACCACCGCCGATAGTCTCACGATGCTCGTTTTAGACGGTGAGACGGCCCTGCCCGTGTTCACAGGCGACGATCCCACCGTTCTGTCCACCGACATCAATCTGACCAAGCAGGTGACCTTGCGTCTTGCCGCCGGTAAGACATATAAAGTCGTATGCTGGGCTTCGGCCAAGAAATCGCCCTATACATTCGATACAGCTACGCGTATGGTAAGCGCCAAATATGAAGGCACACTGACAAGTGACGAGGCACTTGATGCCTTCTATGCTGTGCAGGACATTACTGTACAGGGCAACACCACCGAGACCGTCAAGCTGTACCGTCCGTTTGCACAGCTGAATATCGGAACGAATGACCTGGCTGCCGCCAAGGCCGCCGGCTTCAACGCCTTGAAAGTCTCCGTCAAGGTGCCCACCTACAAGAGCCTTGATCTGCTCTCAGGCGCCGTTGAGCAAGGCGACCCCGTGGCCGTAACCTTCGGCGAAGGAGATCTGCCCACCGGCGAGGCTTTCCCCAAGACCGGTTATGACTATCTGTCGATGAACTACCTGCTGATGAGCGCCGACAAGCAGCTCGTGGACCTGGAATTCACCGTAACTGCCGAGGGCGGCGCTACGCGTACACTTCCCGTAAGTGCCGTGCCAGTACAGCGCAACTACCGCACCAACATCTACGGTAGCCTTCTGACCAACAGCGTCAACATCAATGTCGAAATCGTTCCCGCATTCGAGGAATCCGCTTACGAGGTTGCATATGTAGCAACTGCAGAAGATCTCGTTGCCGCCCTTAACGCCGGCAGCTCTGTTGTTCTCGAACAAAACCTCGTTGTTTCTTCCGAAATGCATATTGTTATTCCCGAAGGCAAAACCGTCACACTCAACCTTAATGGCAAAACCATTAGCAACACCGAAGACATTTGGAGTGAAGCTAAGAAAGAATACCAGATGCTCAATGTTGATGGTGCGGGAACATTAGTACTTACCGGCAAAGGTAAACTTGATGCCAAGGAAAATGACTGCTATTGTATTAATGTGAGAGGCGGAGCACACCTTGTCATTGAAGACGGCACGTATGTAGGCAATATCAGCGCAGTACAGATTGACAAAGGTATTTGCGAAATCAAGGGCGGCACATTCGACCTCAAACAGCTCTGGAAAGGTGACTACACCTATATGCTCAACTGCATTGATGCCAATTACAAGAATGGCACAGCCAAATTTATCGTTACCGGCGGTACATTCACCGGCTTCAACCCGGCATACAATGGTGCTGAAGGCCAAGGAACAAACTTCCTCGCTGATGGCTACATCGCAGCTGAATCAGTGAAAAACGGTAAGCACATCTTTACCGTCAAGAAAGCAGAAACCGTTACTTCGGCTGACGTCTTAGACGATTTATGCTATAATAAGAAGGGCGCTGTTATCTATATCAACACCCCGATAGTTAATGAAACCGGTAGCGCTGCATACTGCTATAACGGCGGAACTCGCACCATTACATTGGACAAGAATGGTTCGTTGACATCCGGCAAAGGATGCACACTGACTGTCGCTTCCGGCGTTACAGTTAACTTGAATGGACTGGGTGGCACAATCAACTCGCCCGTGACTAACGAAAGCTACAATGCAGCTCTGAAAGTCGGCGGTAACACCAAGGCCACGCTGAATATTTACGGTAATGGCAATTACATACAACCGGCAGGTGCTAAGTCCGGACATGCGCTCCTCATTGCCGCCGGTACTGCCAATATCTACGGCGGATATTTCTATGCCGGCAAAGGTACCGGTACGGGAGTAAAAGCTATGGCTTCGACAATACACCTATATGGTCTTCAGGGTATGAGTACCTGTAATATCTATGGCGGTGTGTTTGAATGCGAAGGCGATGCTAAATATTTGCTTAACTGCGAAGACTCCTATTATAAAAATGGAAGATGTAAATTCGTAGTTTATGGTGGCATCTTCGTAGGCTTTGACCCCTCAAAATCCCAATCTGAAGAAACGGAAGTTAACTGGGTTGCTGACGGCTATAGGAGCCAGGAGATCACCTACAACGGTAAGAAAGCTTATCAGGTCGTAAAGGCTTGATGGTACACTAATACGATATAAGAGGAGGGCGGGCATGCCTTTCGAAAAACGCCGTCAGGCGTGTCCGCCTTAACTCTTTAATTTATATTTACAAACAGAATTACAAACAGAATTATAAACTACCCCGAAATAACATTCGTTTTTATGCAGACAGATTAACCGATAAAAAAGTATTTGAATTATCCTCAATTAATAAACCCCGACAACCAATATTTAACAACTTAATACGCTAATAGTATGAAACTTAAACTTTTCTCATCACTTGCACTCGTGGCAATGATGTTTGCAGGTACGTCCTGCTCCTCTGAGGAAGTGGCACCCGTGACGGGCGAAAGCGCAGTCACGCTGTCGGTAACCCTTCCCGATGGTATCCAATCGCGTGCGTTCGGTGACGGCCACACCGCGCAGAAACTTACGATGCTCGTGCTGGACCAAAACAATCAGGCCCTGCCCGTTTTTGACGGCGGCGCCAACGTCCTCAACACCGAGATCAATCTGACCAAGCAGGTGAACCTGCGTCTTGCAGCCGGTAAGACCTACAAGGTCGTATGCTGGGCCGCAGCCGAGGGTGCTCCTTACACCTTCAACACCACAGACTTCACGGTAAGCGCCGAATATGAAGGCGTTAAGACAAGCGATGAGGCACTCGATGCCTTCTACGCCGTGCAGGACATTACCGTACAGGGCAACACCACCGAGACCATAAAGCTGTACCGTCCGTTTGCACAACTCAACATCGGTACTGATGACCTGGCCGCCGCCAAGGCCGCCGGCTTCGATGCCAAGACGGTGAAAGTTACCGTACCCACCTACAAGAGTCTGAATCTGGTTACCGGCGCTGTTGAGGCCGGCGACCCCGTGGCCGTACCCTTCGGCGAAGGAGCTCTGCCCACCGGCGAGACCTTCCCCAAGGCCGGATATGAATACCTGTCGATGAACTACCTGCTGATGAGCGCCGACAAGCAGCTTGTGGACTTGGAGTTCACAGTCAAGGCAGCCGACGGCA
Source organism: uncultured Porphyromonadaceae bacterium (assembly GCA_900540625.1). GTDB lineage: Bacteria > Bacteroidota > Bacteroidia > Bacteroidales > Muribaculaceae > CAG-873. The sequence goes on from UQGP01000006.1 coordinate 49,181, forward strand.
GCACACGTACACTTCCCGTAAGTGCCGTGCCCGTACAGCGCAACTATCGCACCAACATCTACGGCAGCCTGCTGACCAACAGCGTCAACATCAATGTCGAAATCGTTCCCGCATTCGAGGAACGCGACTACGAAATGGATGATGTAGCACGTGTTGTAGCGGCTCTCAGCGCCGGCAAATCCGTGAAACTTGACCAAGATCTCAACCCCGGCAAGACCATGGTTATTGATCTTAAAGACGGTGCTTCGGTTACGCTTGATCTTAACGGCCATACCATCGCCAATACGACAGACTTATGGAACGAGGAAACCGGACATTGGTCGCTAATCAGTGTTCGCGGCAACGGTACGCTCACCATCAAGGGCGGCACACTGAAAGCCAAAGAGAATGACTGCTTTGCACTGGATGTATTTGACAAGACTGCGAATTTGATTATCGAAGACGGCAAGTATGTTGGCAATCTCCACGCCGTGTATGTATATTTCGGCAACCTGAAAGTTAAGGGCGGCGAATTCAGTATTCAGCAACTTGCAGACGGCAAAGACCCGTATCGTTTTACCCTCAACTGCTATGACTCATCATATAAGAGTGGAATCGCAACAGTAGAAGTTTCGGGCGGCAAGTTCTTCAAATTCAACCCCGGCGACAACCTTGCAGAAGGCAAAGGCACTAACTTCCTTGCCCCCGGATACAAGGCAGAGGCTGAAGGCGACTACTACAAAGTCGTATCCATCCCGGCCGTGACTACACAGGCAGACTTCGAGAAAGCTGTCAAGATTGAAGGCGCAAGCGTTGTCGTCGGCAAAAACCTGACGGTGACACTGCCGCAAGACATCGCTAATGGCGTGACCATTATTGGTATGGAAGGTGCAACCATAGACAATACCATTTTCAAACATTGGGATACGGCTAATGACAACTGCATTTACAACAAGGAGAACCTCACGTTTAAGAACTTGAACATTAAGGAAAACAATGTAAACTATGCAGGACTGGTTCGTTGTAACAATGTCACATATGACAAATGCACTATAGAGGGCAAAATGTTTCTCAATGGTGAGGGCTTTGTGTTTGACAGATGTAAGTTTGTCCAAACCGTAAGTGACTATAACATTTGGACATATGGCGGTAATCCTGTGACCTTTAATGACTGTGTATTTGAATGCGCAGGTAAGTCGGTACTCGTGTACAACGAAGGTGGCGTTACACCGGTTGTAAACAAGTTCAACAACTGCAAGTTTGTTGCTTCCCAAAAAGTTGCAGGCAAGGCAGCAATCGAAATCGACCAAACGTCCGCTAACTTCGAGGTCGAAATTAACGGCTGCACCGCTACCGGTTTTGACAACGGCTCCGTATCCGGCAATCCCCTGTGGAACAATAAGAGTGGCATCGTTGCGAAACATACTCTCGTTGTCAAAGTGGACGGCGTGACGCAGACCTTGAAGAACAAATAATAGAACCAATCTTTCTATCCCCCTGTGTGCCGCGGCGTTAGTGCCGCGACACATGGTGGGAAGATATATAATCAAAAACAATAAACTAATCAATTGCAGATACATTTTAAGGCAAGATGAAAAGAGTTCTATCATCAATGGTAGCCATCGCATCGCTTCTGATGTTTGGTACGTCCTGCTCTTCGGAAGAGGTGGCACCCGTGACGGGCGAAAGCACAGTCACGCTATCCGTAACCCTTCCCGACGGTATCCAATCACGTGCGTTCGGTGACGGCACCACCGCCGATAGTCTCACGATGCTCGTTTTAGACGGTGAGACGGCCCTGCCCGTGTTCACAGGCGACGATCCCACCGTTCTGTCCACCGACATCAACCTGACCAAGCAGGTGACCTTGCGTCTTGCCGCCGGTAAGACCTATAAGGTTGTATGCTGGGCTTCGGCCAAGAAATCGCCCTATACGTTCGACACCGCTACGCGTAAGGTAAGCGCCAACTATGCCGGCGCACTGACAAGCGACGAGGCACTCGATGCTTTCTATGCCGCACAGGATATCACGGTGAAAGGTAACACCACCGAAACCGTCAAGCTGTACCGTCCGTTTGCGCAGCTGAATATCGGAACGAATGACTTGGCAGCCGCCAAGGCCGCCGGCTTCGAGGCCGAGACTGTCACTGTGACCGTGCCCACCTACAAGAGCCTCAACCTGCTCACCGGCGCAGTCGAAAACGGCGACCCGGTTGCTCAGACTTTCGCCGCCAACGGCCTGCCCACCGGCGAAGCCTTCCCCAAGGCCGGGTATGACTACCTGTCGATGAACTACCTGCTGATGAGCACCGACAAGCAGCTCGTTGACGTAGAGTTCACCGTAAATGCCAAGGACGGCTCGAAGCGTACGCTCCCCGTCAGCGCCGTTCCCGTACAGCGCAACTACCGCACCAACATCTACGGCAGCCTGCTGACCAACAGCGTCAACATCAACGTCGAAATCGTTCCAGCATTCAATGAACCCGGTTTCGAAGGCGAAAAATTCGAGGCTACAGCCAAAGTTAATGGCGTGGAATATCCCAACTTCGCAGCTGCAGTTGAGGCTGTTAACACCGGTGATGCGGGTACATACAATGTAGTGCTTCAAGGTACGACAACATGGGAAACCGGCGATGCCGGAGGCAATGCCAACAAATGCTTTACCAACCCGGCTTCAACGGTCAACCTTGACCTTAATGGCAAAAGTCTGACTATGACCGGTTCTGGCGGTTTTGTAAACGCTGCCAAGATGAACATTTCCAACGGTACAATCGTAGACAAAACCGCTTATAAGTACGAGAACGGCGAAACCGCATGGGAATTCACTTACCTCGAATTTGAGGGCGGCGAATACACCTTCGACAACGTCACTTTCAACAACAGCGTGATGTTTGCCTCCTCCAAGGCTACGGCTAACAACTGCGTATTCAAGGGCATTTCGACACTTGCGTCCCACCAGTCCGAAGAATACTGTCTGTGGATTTCGAACGGCGATGTCCATCTGAACGGCTGCAAGATCTCCAACGGCTATCGCGGCGTCAAGGCTCACTATCAGTATAAGCCCGTGCGTCAGATTAAGATCACAATCGACGGCTGCGAATTCTTTGACTTGGCCGGCAAGGCAGCAGTGCTTACAGACCAGCAAGTCGTTTCATGCGACATCAAGAATTGCATCTTCCGCGATGTACAGCCCGGCGGGCAAGGCATGTACGCATACCAGAGTTACACTTCGCTGAAACCCAAGGTATCCAACTGCCGTGTGGTATTCACCAAAGCACAAGGTCTTGTGAACTTTGCCAAGCAAGTTAACGAAGTTAAGATGTCTTATTCCGATAAGAAACTTACCTTTGAATTGGGCTCGGATATAGATTTGGCCGGCATCAACTGGGAGCCTATAGGCCAAACCGGAGCCACGCAGTTCCAAGGCGTTTTTGATGGTAAAAACTATACCATCAAGAATATGACCGTTAATAAGCCATCGACAAAGCATCCTGTTGCTGCCGGTTTCTTCGGCTGGCTGAACAATGGAGCAAATATCAAGAATGTAAAATTTGACGGCGTGAAGATTACTGCCAACGGGTATACCGGCGTTGTGGCCGGTTACATCGAAAATCATGTAACTCCGGAGGCACAGATATTCAACTGCCACGTGAACAATGCAACCATCAGCAGCAAAGCCAACGGCGAAGCCAAGGGCGCTAAGGTCGGCGGCATCGTCGGAATATTCACCGACCCTGCACACGTCACCAATTGCAGCGTATCCAACACCAATATTGATGCTGCACGCGATGCCGGTCAGATTGTCGGAGCGACTTATATAGATCGCGTAGTCAATTGCACCGCTACCAACGTCAATGTTACGGCTAACGGCACCGGCGACGGCAGCAATATCCGCAACGAATTGATCGGACGCATTCTCTAACATTAGTACGAGATAAGGGGCAGAGGTTTGGCGTATCCGAACGTCTGCCCCACAATACAGAGAGACATAATTTAATTCCCTAAATATCAAATCAATGAAAAAATCATTATTTTCATTTGCAGCCATCGCATCTATGCTGATGCTTGGCGCATGCTCATCCGAAGAGCCTGCAGTAGAACCTGCCGGCGCTAAGAGCACTGTGGCAGTCGAACTTCAACTTCCTGACGGACTTCAGTCCCGTTATGGCGAAGGTACAACAGCCACAGACTTGACCTACGCCGTGTACGAACATGGTAAGAAAGAAGCCCTTGCAGTATGCACCGGCGGTGCTGATGCAACTATCGGCAAGGCAACTATGTCCGGTCTGAAGACCACAATCACCCTTCAACTGACCACCGGTAAGGAATATGACTTCGTATTCTTCGCCGCCGCTCCCAACAGCATCTACAGCTTTGACAAGGCTAATCAGACTGTTACAGCCAACTACACCGGTCTGAAGGCTAATGAAGAGTCGCTTGATGCATTCTTCAACACCACGACGTATAAAGTAGTGGGTAACGCTACTATCAGCGCCAAGCTGTATCGTCCGTTTGCACAGCTCAACATCCTGACAGACGACGTTACCGCATCTACAGCTGCCGGTTTCGCTCCCCAAGACACCAAGGTTGTGGTTAAAGACGTAGCCAATAAACTCAACCTCGTAACCGGTGCCGTCGAAGGCGAAGCCGAACTCACCTATGACTACAACGCCCTCGCAGCAGGTAAGATGACTATCAAGGGCAAGGATTATGACTACCTGGCCATGAACTACCTGCTGGTAAACGAGAAGAAGACTGTGGAAGTCGGCTTTGGTGTCAAGAGCACCAAGAATGAAGAACGTGCCATCACGTTCAACAACGTGCCCGTACAGCGCAACTTCCGCACCAATATCTATGGTAGCCTGCTGACCAACGCCCTGAATGTCAATGTCGAGATCAAACCCGGATTCAATGAACCCGACTACGAAGTAAATGTTTTTGACGCCCAGACCCTTATGGCCGAACTCAACGCCGGCAACAGCGTGGTTCTCAACGCCGACCTCGTCCTTGACGAATCTGTCATACTCAACCTCGCAGGCAAGGATGTTACTATCGACCTCAACGGCCACAATATCATAGGCTCCAAGAAATTCTATACCGTAGACGTTTGGTCGGTACTCAGCGTACGTGGCGGCAAACTCACCATCAACGGCGAAGGCAACATCTTCGCAGCTACCGGAGCTATAGAAGAGGCTCCCAAATACATCGAAGACTTCGCTCTCGATATCCAAAACGGCGCCGAAGTTGTCATCAATGGAGGCAACTTCAAAGGCAATGACACCGCAGTCTATATTTATAGCGGCTCGGTAGAAATCAACGGCGGTACTTTCGAGGTATACGACAACGGCCTGTCCTATGGCTCGAGATACAACATCAACGCCCTTGACTCCGCATTTACCGGAGGCACAGCCAAGATTACAATCAAGGGCGGTACATTCTTTGAATTTGATCCCACCAAGGCTCCCGAAGCAGGTTCTCCCAGCCTGCTCCCCGCCGGATACAAGGCCGTAAAGACCTCTATCAACGGTAAGGATGCATGGGTGGTAAGTGCCGAATAATTTGGCTGATTATCTAAGCAAAACATAGGCGTATAAGCCTTAGACTTTATGACCCGGACCTTTTAGGTTAATTTCTGAATAATAGAACTCAATTACTATTTATCAATTACGGGTCTGGGCCCGCCGGAAACGGCGGGCCCTTTTTTTTGTCTTAGGTAATAGGAATATGGGAATTATGAGAATGTGGAATGTCGAATGTGGAATGTGGAATTGGCTGCGCAAACGCAAAGCCGGCAAAAACTAAGCAATGAGCAAAAAAGAAACAACGCAAGATATAAGAACAACCTTAGAAATAGGAACAATAGGAGAAATAGACAGCTCCCGTAGTTCCCATAGTTCCCATAGTTCCCACAGCTTTACGAGGGCTATGGGCAGTGGGGGATGAAAACTAAGCCGGCAAGTCTTCACAGACAAGCCGGCTTGATACTACAAAAATCCTAAAAATCTAACCTTGTATGTATTTAACCTGAATAATTTATATGCAAAGATAGCTAATTGGATAATGTTTGTCAAGTATGTTTTTTGCAGCGCGAAAAAATATAAGAATATATTTTTAGAAAATAGCGCGAATGCTCTGTTTGCCAGAGTAATGCGTAGACGGTGGAAGTGCATAAATATAAGTATTCATTTTGCGCACATGCCTATGTCCTCTACTCAATTGAGCCGATGTTGCGAATGTGTTGTTCGAATAAATCGCGATCGCGTGCCCGGGTCTTCATTTTGTTGCGATAGGTGTATATGGTGTTGAGCGAAAGGCCGAGGAATTTGCTGATTTGGCTGCTGTCGTCCAGGCCCAGACGCATGAAGGCGAGGATGCGCAATTCGGGTGTCAATCTCTCGCCCTCGGGTACGGCAACCTGCTTGTTTTCTTCAAAAAGTTTATTGACATCGTTGACGAAATCGGGATAAACCATCAGGAATGCCGAATCGAACACCTCATAGAAATTTTGCAACTGGTCGCGCATGATTTTTCCGCTTTCAATCATGTTGAGTAGGTCCACTACCTGGCCGGCTTTGATTTTCCGACCCGCTATGCGGTTGAAGTCTTCCAGTGCCGAGAGATATACTCCGCAGAGAGACAGTATTTTGCGTATATATTGGTCTTTGAGCGTCACCGAGTTCTGCAACCGTACTTTCATGCGTGCCAGACGTCGACGATTGCGTTCGAAAAACAACATCAGCACACCGCTGACAATCAATAAGATGCTGAGGGCTATCACGACTATTGTCATATTGCGTGCACTCGTGCGTTCCATGTCTTGGTTGGTGGCAAACACCAGCGGTAGCGCTTCCGCAATTTCGATGGAACGCAGGCGACTGCCCGATTGGACGGCTATAGCCAATGACAGTGTCAGATACTCGTAGCTGCGGGCGATGTCTTTACGGTCATACAGCAGCTTGCCCAGGCGGTGTAGCGATGTGGTTTCTCTATTGCCGGTGGAGATATCGCTCATGGCGGATACAGCCAGGTAATATATGCCTTCGTCGATGTGGTACGAATCCTTGAGGTATGTTTGCCCGATGATGGCCGCTGTACGTGCGTATAGGTGTGATTCAAAGGGTATGGACTGCAATAGAGTTTCCATATCCTTAATAGTGTTTGTCGAAGAACTGCGCGAGAATTTGCGGTTCAGCAACTGAAAGCGGTACTCAGGGGCTTTTTTGTCCATATATTTGAGTAACGAATCGACGCTTTGTTCCGATTTGTCTGCGTACAACTGCTTCTTCTCGGGCCGTCTGTAAAAGTCCGCTGCATACTTATATATAAGGTCGCCGGCGTTGAAATACAGTTCCTTATTGGCCGGATATACGTTCGCTACGGACAGCCCCTCGTATTGGTCTATGGCGTCCTTGACAAGTCCGTAAATGGGCATTACCGTGTATTCCAGAATGTTGAATCGTTGGACGTATGCCGAGTCTCCCATCTCACGTGCCAATTTTCGACCGCCATCGATGCATCGCAATGCCGAATCGACATTGACATGACGGTATTCGCATACCAATTTTTCGTATGTCTCCACTTGCCGTTTGGGCGATGCCGTTGCCAAGGACTTTTCCATTTGCTTGAGTGCTTGGTCGTTGCGTGTGGCGTACTGCTCCCAGTCCTCCACATATTTGTCCAGCCTGCTCAGAATGTTCGGGATGTCCGGCTTTGCGCATAATGCAATGACACAGTGAACCATTGCGACTAATAGGATACCTGTACGCTTTATTATCGGATGCCTTGACGTTTTCATTTTCATATTTGCGGTGCCCCTGTGGGGTATTTTTGAAAGTGTTTATGTGCGCCCGAGCCGTCAGACTGCGGCTATCGATGCTTTTGACGCTGCAAATATACGAAAAAACTATTATTTTGGCCCTATATATCACTTATATTCGCTATAAATTTTGATGACGCTATTTGTTTGATTATCAATACTGATATTTTTGATTAGTCTAAAATTGTACTTCGAATTACTTATATTTTCTTGTGGAGGCTTGACAGAGGGCGTAATTTTGCATCGTAATTCTTGCGAAAGAGTTCGCAACACAACAATGGCTAAAAGGCCAGCCTTAACAGGCACTAAAGTCTCATAGAGATTTATCTACTTATCATACGTTGCTTTCCAATGCATAGCAAAGGTGGCAATTTCGATTTAAGGAAAAAAGATTAGTTTTTAGGTTTTTAGGGTTAATATTATATTTAAGGTTAAGTAAGGATTATTGAAGACGGCAAACACAGCTGTCAGAGATGCAAAAGTCGTCGACCGAGATGGTTGATGATTTTTTGTTTTTATAGGTTTTTTGTAATGAGAATAATGGGAATATGGATAAGTGGGGGCAGGCGGCTTTTAATACACTAAAACAAAGCGACATCGCCCTTTGTGATAGGTCGATGCCGCTTTGTAAGTCTTAGATGTCTGCAGCCTATGTCGGGCTTATCCTCCGGTATAGAAGCACTGGACTTTACCGACGGGCAGTTTGCCTTCGAGTTTAATAGGTATGCGTCTGGCATCGGTCGTAATCCAGGCGTCCATATTTTCGCTGGTTCTTGTTCGGCCATCGCTGGTGAATATGAAAGTGATGTGATGACATTGGTACTTCTTTTTGTCGTACTTGATGGTCTCAACGCCGGCATACTTGATTGTGAGCAATTCTTTGCGCTTGCCGCTGAAGATGTTGATGGTAAGGACGTGCCCTTTCTTCCATGTGTCATAGGGAAGTTGGCGCATATAATAAAAGGAGGTGAGCATGTCCACGGTTGTGCCCATGGCTCCTAATTCGCGTTTTTCATCCACAACCATATTGCCTTTTTTGTCGCGCTTTTGTCGTGTACATTTGCCTTTGACCTGTGCGCCTACATAGCTAAAGTTGACAGTGTCGTGCTTGTGGTCGGAGCCTTCGTGCGCTATTCGTTCGTAGTATATCGGGCGGAACTTGGCGCAGTCGATGATGCCGTTGAGGGTGTCGCGTACTTTGTAAAAATGATCTGCCCAGCTTTCGGAAGCGGCCGTAAGTTGGGTGTAGTATTGCGAACCGTTGTTGCGTATGGTCAGGGTTGCGTGGCCGGCTTGTTTATTGACCATTCCCCATTTGAACATCACTTTGTAATTGATGCTCTCGTTTTTGAATTCAACATTAGCCCCTATGGCAGGTGCTATGGCCAGCGCCAGGCCTGCGATGGTGGCGGTGATTCGTTTCATCTGTTCAGTTTTTTTGTTTATTCCTTTTGGAATAGGGTGGGAGAGTGTTGTTCCGTCCCTATTTTGTACTTAGACTTGTTGAGTGCCCCAAGGTTTAGTTTGCAGTTGCCATGGCAATTTTTACGCAAATCTTGCGGTGCGTTTTGCCGGGAATGCCGATGTTGGGGGCATGCGCATCTTCGGGGAAGAATACTGCACATTGGCCGGGTTGCACGTCAAGAAAGGTATGTGCCTTGTCTTCGTAGAAGGCGATATCTTGCTCGGCATTGTATCCCGGAGCCACAATATGTGTAAGTGTATCCGTGGGTGCCCAGCCTATGGTTTCGGGACCATCCAATGGTATATGTATGTCGATATAGCGGCGGTGCGCTTCGAGAGGGGCATCCTCGCGAGCGCGTAGGGCGAGAGGCTCTACGTTGGCGTAATCGTACGCGCCTATGTCGTGACGTCCTTGGGCGATGTCGTTGGCGATAGCGCCAAGCCAGGCCGCTACTTCAGGGCGCATCCATGAGTGCTGTGTCGCAATCAGTCGGGTAAGAGTACAAAGTATCATTTTTGCCGGTTGTCTGTGGGTGTTGTGTCTCGGTACGGATTACTCATCCTCCTCGTCATTCCAGATTAGCGGCAGGACATCGCGGCTGCTTTGCTCGATGCGTTTATTGCGCCAGCACTTGCGGCATACGGCCACGTATCGGTCGTCGCCGCCGATTTCGACCTGAGCGCCCTCGCTGACAAAATTGCCTTCGGCGTCAATACGGGCGTTGATAATTGTTTTGCGTCCGCAATTGCATGTCGATTTGATTTCGTCGATGGTATCGGCAATCTCGAAAAGGCGTCGCGACCCCTCGAAAAGGTGGCTTTGGAAATCCGTGCGCAGTCCGTAGCAAATTACATTGCATCCGAAGTCATCCACAATGCGCGACAGCTGATCCACTTGCTGTTCGCTCAGGAATTGGGCTTCGTCGACCAAAAACCAGTCCACCAGTTTGCCCTCTTTCTTGAAATAATTCTTGGCAAAGCGGTACAGATCGGTGTCCGGGTATATCCATTCGCAAGCACGCTCGATGCCTATGCGTGAGTGTATTACGCGGTCGCCCTCGCGCGTGTCGATGGCCGGCTTCATACACAGGTAGCTCATGTGGCGTTCCTCGAAGTTGTACGCTGTGGTCAAGAGCAGCGCCGTCTTGGCGGAGCCCATAGTGCCGTAGCGAAAGTATAGTTTGCCTTTGCGATACATTGCTGTTTTGGTGGTTTCGGATAGGTGGTAAAAATGTCGTTTCGAAGGCCAAAGTTAGTAATAAAAATCCGTAATTGTACACCCGTTTTTTGTCGTCGGCGCAAAGCGCGTGAATTACAGAACATTCCGCAAGAAAATTTTTTGAGGTCGCGTAGCCGGTATCGTTTTTTGGTACATCCCAAGCCTAATTTTGTAGCGACAAACATTTATTATGTACATAAAATCAAATAATTAGACAAATATGAAAGGAGCAATAATCGGCGGCATCATCGGGTCGCGTTACGTGCTTGACAATACCTCGGACCATGATTTTGAGCTCTTTGGCCCGGGGTGCGATTACACTGACAATACTATTTGCACCGTGGCTGTGGCTGATGCCGTTTTGCGCGACTTGGGCTACGCCGAAGCCTTGCGCGCGTGGTGTCGCCGCTACCCCCACCCGAGGGGCGAATACGACAGTTGTTTTTTTGATTGGGTGAATCGCCCCGACCCGTACCCATACAATAGTTTCGGCAACGACTCGGCCATGCGTGTCAGCCCTATAGCATGGTTCTATGACAATGAGGACGAAGTACGTCTGCAGGCCGAGGCTTCGGCTGCCGTGACGCACAACCACCCCGAGGGCATTAAAGGCGCTGTTGCGATTGCCGTGGCGATCCTGCGTATACGGCAGGCGCCGGTCAAAGATCCATATATCTTTGAGGACGTTGCTGATGAATTCTATTACGATGAGTACACTTGTTCCGAAGCCTTTGACAGGTTGCCGGAGCGTGGCTACTTTGACACGACGTGCCAAGGATGCGTCCCCTTGTCTTTGTATATCGCTGCCACAGCCACGAGCTTTGAAGACGCCATTCGACAGGCGGTGTCTTACGGCGGCGACTCGGGCACGGTAGGCGCCATCGTTGGTTCACTGGCCGAAGCCCGATTTTCCATTCCGCCGGATATGTCTGCAGCTGCCATGACGTACCTGCCGGCCGAGATGCGCCATGTTATTGCCGCCTTTGATGTTCGCCTGGGCAGATGAGAACGGAATGATGATAATTGTTATGAATAGTCATACGTAAAGAGTATCCTCAGTATTATTTTTCTCGTGTGTGGAAGAATTGTCCATAGATCGGATTTGTCGCTGACGGCAAAAACTATTGCTTAAACAGAAAAATACTTTTTTGTCTGGTTTGGGGTTTAGTAATTCCGGAAATGTGTGTTATATTTGTGTATGACACATAGGCCCGACATAGAAAAGCTGTTCAAAAAGTATTATGCGCAGATGCATCGGCAGGCTGCGATGCTTCTGCATGACGATGATCTTGCGCGCGACATTGTCCATGATGTTTTTTGCACCTTACTTGACGGGAATATAGCTGTATCGATCTTGACTCCGAGCTATTTGCTCCGAGCCGTTCGCAATCGTTGTCTTAACCATATACGCGACTTGGATATTCATGAACGCGTACTGGGCTTGTATTTCGCCGAAGTGGACGATTACGATGGTGAAGATTGGCCGGACGAGGACACTGTGTTGGAGATATATTCGATTATTCGCGACAACATGCCCGAGCGGTGCCAACGCGTAGTCGAACTGCGCTTTGTCGATGGATTGAAATTCGAGGCGGTGGCTCGCGAGATGGGCATCAGCCAGACAGCCGTGTTCAAACACTTGCGTCATGCACTCAGTATTATACGAAACAAATTGAGTGAAAATGGATAAGTATGATGTTGTGCTCGATATCATAGAGCGCCCCGAAAATTACACGTCCGCACGATTGTCCGAAATGCTTTCGGATCCGGAGACGCGCGAGATATATAATGTTTTGGTCAAAACGCAGTCTGCAGCAAAATCTCGGGATACAATCTCGAGTGCCGAAGTAGACGAGGAATGGAAGCGCTTCGAGCAAGCACATCCTGCACCTCGCTTCCGGTTTCTATGGCTGTCCGGCCGTGCTGCGTCTATAGCATTGCTGATAGTGTCGTCCGTGGTTGCTTTTGCTGTGGGTATCACCATTAAGGTGAGCATCGACCGAGGCCGCGCCGCCGAGACTGCCGGTGTGGCAGCCCGGGGAGATGCAGCCCAAAGCTCGGCGGCTGCACAAGATACCATTACGCCACTGCCCGAGAGTCGGTCTGCTATGCCGACCTCTCCGGTGTTGTTTGACAATGCTTCGCTTGGCGAGATTGTCGAGACGATTGCAAAGACCTACGGCGTCAAGGCTCGGTTTGAGGCCGAGGCAAAGAAGCAATTGCACTTGTTCTACAAATTCGATCCGAAGAAGGCCTTGCAAGACATTGTCGACCAGCTTAACAACTTCGAACAAATCAATATTACACTCGAAGGGAGCGAGCTGGTTGTGCGATGATGCGCTGTTCGGTAATGGCTTTCGTGCTTTCGGCATTGACCGTGGTCGCGACACAAGCCCACAAGTACGAGTATAATTTTCGCAATACGCCGATTTCGCAGGCCCTCGTGAAAATTGCGAGAGAGAACCCGGATGTAAACCTCTCCTTTATATATAAGGACTTGGACAACTACAAGACTTCGGCGTCTATAGGAACTGATAATGTCTATGAAGCCGTCAGGACGATAGTCGGCCTTAATCCCATATCGGTGATACGCAAAGATGGCGGTATATATGTTGAGGCACTTCAGCACGGACGCTTTGTGTACTCGGGGTCGGTGCTCGGAAGCGACGGCGAACCGGTGGCGGCCGCTACGATTATGCTCCTTGCACGCGCCGATTCGACGGTGATTACCTATGGAATCTCCGATGGTGAGGGCCGCTTTCGCATCCCCTGCGACCATAACGGCGTCATAGGCAAAGTAAGTTGCATGGGGTACAAGACGCGACATCTTCTCTTTGACAACTATAATATGGGTACGCTTGTCATTGAAGCGCTTCCCGTAAGTCTTGCCATGGTCACCGTGGAAGGTTCTACGGCCAACCTTTATTCCGACAAGTCGGTTTACCTGCCCACCAAGAATCAGAAAAAGACGGCGCAGACAGCTCAGGACCTTATTCAGCGAATGGCAATTCCGCAATTGGCCGTTGGCGAGGATATCAAAACCAACACCGGTCAGCAAGTGGACATATATATAGACTATGTCCCGGCCACGAGCAACGAACTCACGGGTATGCTTGTCAGCGATGTCAAGCGCGTGGAGTACTATGACTATCCGAGCGATCCGCGTTTTCAAGGCAAGTCGCACGTGGTCAATTTTGTGATGCAGAGATATGAGTATGGCGGCTATGTGAAAGGTATATACTACGACAACTTCGTGATGTCTAGGCAGCTTAATGGGTACTCAAAGTTGCAATACAAACGGATGACCTTTGACGTGGCGGGAGGATTATTCTTTATGAGCGACAAAAAGTATTACGAGGACACTTACGAGACATATCGCTTGCCACAGCCTGACGGAACAATCAAGGAGATACAACGTAATTCGATTGTAGACAATACTAAAAAGACGTGTCATGACTATTGGACATCGTTCAAGGCTCTGTATAAGACAGACAAGGTAACAATGAGCAATATGTTCTCGGTGGAATTTGATAGGATGCCGAAGTATATCACCGAAGGACATGTGGAGTATAGCTCGGACGAATATGAGGGGTCGGAATACAGCTCGCTAAGCTCCGATCGTATTAATTCGTTTGCTTACAACGGCTATTGGTACTTTGCTTTGCCGGGGAACAATACAATCACTTTCAACCCCAAATATGCGTATACCAATACCCAACAAAACTCACGCTATGAAGAGAACGGCGCGGATGCAATCGTAAACGGCGCGAAGGACGATTCCCACCAGGTTGCCGGAGACATAGCTTTCGTACATTCCTTTGGCAAGGCCGGCACGTTGAAAGCTATGTGCCAAGGTCGGTTTTTGCTGAATAAAACTCGATATTCGGGGTCGTCGTCCGTCTCGGACAAGGCGCAGACGCTAAGGCTCGGCCCGGGTGTGAGCTATAGCTATTCCGGAGACAAACTCTATGGGACGCTGGGCATCGGCCTGAACTGGGATCGCTCGGAGTATGGTGATATTGTGGAAAACACCACAGCACCATGGACAAATCTGTCGATGCAATACGCCGTCAATAAGAAACACTCGGTTAGCATAGATTTCAACTACCAAAAGTCAATTCCGTCTTCCGGCTATAGAAGCGCAGCCGTCATCCGGTCCAATCCCCTGATGAGCTATACGGGCAATCCGTTGCTGGTCCCGTACAACTCGATCTACACCGAAGGTAGCTATACCTTTATCATAAACAAATCTTTCAATGTAGCGGTTTTTGGCAACGTGTGGGTCGTTGATAATCGATATGTGTATGACTACGAGGCGAATGCTACGGGTGTCCTCCGAACTATCAAACAACCTCTCGGCGGCTTTTCTCAATGGCAATATGGCGTGCGGGGTACCGGCAAGGCACTCAACGACAACTTGCAACTGTCACTGTCCGGCTATATGCTCCGGGGCCATAATGGCGCCCCATACAACTGGAACAAAGGCCGGGTGGTCGTGGCCGCTTCGGCATATTATTATCTGAAAAACTTTTACTTCGGCGCGACATACCGCAGCCCTATGGTCTATCCTGACGGCTGTATGATCGGCATGTGGATGGATACGAGGTCCAATTACACCTTGCAGGTCGGGTGGAGCAACGACCGGTGGAACTTGCGCTTCTATACGCGTAACCCCATCCATGGCAATACTTATGCCACCAAGAGTACCACCCAAAGCCGTTATTACGACTCAATCAACCACATATACACCGGCAGTTATGTCCGGTTTTTCCAGATATCGGCTACGTACACCTTCGGATATGGCAAGAAAGTTAAGGCCGGTAATGAGGCTTATCAGGCAGACGGCGCATCGTCCGGCATTCTGAATAAATAAGTAAGGCAATAGAACAGCAGATACATTCCCTTCCCCCCGATGGCGTCTTTCGCGATATTGCGGAGACGCCATCAACTTGTATCGGCGCATGCTTGCTGTAGACCGAGTCAGGTTTTCTTCGTGTGTGCGACACGTAGGTCATATATTTTTCGTACCTTTGCGGCGTCAAACGGGGTAGGGCGGCTGTGTGCCGCAGAGGCTGTCCCTGACATCTTAGAGGAAAAACCAATCCAAACGACAGATATGGAACAAGAAGTTCGCGTACGTTTCGCGCCATCGCCCACCGGACCGCTGCATATTGGCGGCGTTCGCACGGCTCTTTATAACTATCTTTTTGCTCGCAAATTGGGGGGCAAGATGATATTACGCATCGAGGATACCGATTCGCAGCGTTTTGTCCCCGGAGCCGAGGACTATATAAACGAAGCCTTAGCCTGGCTTGGTATAGGCATTGACGAGGGCGTGCGCGAGGGCGGACCTTACGGACCGTACAAGCAGAGCGAACGTCGTGACATTTACCGCCGCTATATGCATCAATTGGTGGATGACGGCAAGGCTTATATCGCCTTTGACACTCCGCAGGAACTTGAAGCCAAGCGTGCCGAGATTAAGAACTTCCAATATGATGCGCATACACGTATGCAGATGCGCAATTCGCTGACGCTGCCGGTCGAAGAGGTGAAACGCCTCATCGATGCTGGCGAAAAGTATGTCGTGCGTTTCCTTATCGAACCGGGGCAGGAAGTCCATGTAGACGACCTTTTGCGCGGCGATGTGGTCATCAAGAGCGATATTATTGACGATAAAGTCCTATACAAGAGCGCCGATGACCTGCCTACATACCATTTGGCCAATATCGTGGACGACCACCTGATGAAGGTGACGCACGTCATTCGCGGCGAGGAATGGCTCCCGTCGGCTCCGCTGCACGTATTGTTGTATCGAGCTTTCGGCTGGGAGGATACGATGCCGCGATTTGTACACCTGCCGCTACTGCTCAAACCGGACGGTAAAGGCAAACTCTCCAAACGCGACGGCGACCGTCTCGGCTTCCCCGTGTTCCCGCTGCAATGGACCGACCCGGTGTCGGGTGATGTATCTTCGGGGTATCGCGAAAGCGGTTACCTGCCCGAGGCGGTAGTCAACTTCCTGGCATTGCTGGGCTGGAATCCGGGCGATGATACCGAAATCATGGACATGGATACACTGATTGCAAAGTTCTCTTTTGAGCACTGCTCTCGCTCGGGTGCCAAGTTCGCCTTCGAAAAAGCCAAGTGGTTTAACCATCAATACATACAGATGATGCCGGATGAAAAATTGGCAACCCTTTTCGAGCCGATTCTCCGCCGACATGACATAGATACGGATGCCTTCGGTCTTGACTATATCACACGTGTTGTGGCTCTGGTCAAGTCGCGCATAAATTTCGTTGCCGAGTTGTGGGATCAAGCCAAGTTCTTCTTCGCAGATCCTGATGATTACGATCCCAAGGCGGTCAAGAAGCGCTGGACGACCGGAATGCCGGACACTATGCGTGCCCTCGTCGCTTTGCTTGAAGCTCACCCTACTTTTGACGGCACCGCACTCGAGCCTGTTGTGATGCAATGGATTAAAGACAATGAATTGCATATGGGCAATGTCATGAATGCCTTCCGCCTTGCCATCGTAGGGCAGTGTACCGGACCGCACATGTTCGAGATTACGGACGTTCTCGGACGCGAAACCACGCTGCGCCGTTTGCGCCGAGCTATAGACAATATTCAAGTGCCTGCTGCCGAGTGATATGAACCCACTCTACAATGCTGCCATACACGTGTATGCCGCCGGGGTGCGCTTGGCGGCTGTGAAGCATTGTAAGGCGGCATTGATGGTGCAGGGACATCGCGAGACACTCGCACGCATAGCCGAAGCACGTCGCAATATTGCACCCGAAGGCTTCGATGTGTGGATACATGCCGCTTCGTTGGGCGAATTCGAACAGGCACGTCCGTTGATTTCGATGATACGTCGGCAGCAGCCTCAGAAGCGTATCTTGCTGTCATTCTTTTCGCCTTCGGGGTACACCGTTCGACACAACTACCCGGATGTAGACTTGGTGGTATATCTGCCTTTTGATACACCGCGCAACGCCCGCCGATTTGTCGAGGCGGTCAACCCTAAGGTCGCGATCTTTGTCAAGTACGAGTTTTGGGGAAACATGTTGAGCCGACTGGCACGTCGTGGCACTCCGACTTACCTTATTTCGGCCATATTCAGACCTACGCAAATATTTTTCAAGCCGTGGGGCGGCATGATGCGTCGTGCCCTGCGCTCGTTCACTCATATATACGTACAGGATGATGCCTCCAAGGAGTTGCTACATTCGATAGGGTATGACGCCGTGGATGTCGTGGGCGATACGCGCTTGGACCAGGTGATAGATACTCGCGCGCATGCCAAGTCATTCCCGGTTTTGGAGTCATGGACGTCCGGCCCGGATTTGACGGTTGTCGTCGGTAGTTCGTGGCCGCAAGATGAGGCGTACTATATCCCGTGGCTCAAAAGTCACCCGAAGGTACAAGCCATCATTGCTCCGCATGAATTCGATGATAAGCGCCTCGTCGGACTTGTCTCAGATCTCGGAGGTCCTGAAGTCGCGATGCTTTGGTCGCAGGTCAAGGACCTTGCCTCTGTCCCCGCGCAGGTACGGTACATTGTAGTAGACTGCTTCGGCATTTTATCATCACTGTATCGTTACGGGCAGATTGCTATAGTGGGCGGCGGCTTTGGCGCCGGTATTCACAACGTACCCGAGGCTGCTGTGTATGGTATGCCGGTTATCTTCGGCCCTCGCCACGGTAAATTTCGCGAAGCTATAGATTTGCTGCGTCTCGGCGGAGCTTTTACGTACAGCGATGCTGCCGGGTTTGCTGCGGCCATCGACCCGTTATACACCGATCATTCGGCGTTGAGTGCTGCATCGTCCGCCGCCTTAGATTATATAGAATCGCATACCGGTGCAACCCCTCGCATATTCTCAGACATCTTTTGATGCCTGCTTTGCCCGTTAGCGCTTTCAATCAACTATATATTGAACCTCTGGTATGGGAATTGCCTCAGGTGTAAGCTGTCTTCGAATATTTTGCTCGGACATGATTTTACGAGTTTTTTCCATTGTATACAGAAGTGTCTGCGGCGGTTCGTCTGATGAGCGGATATTGAGCAATGGCTATTGCCGAAGAAGTATTGTGTAAACTGAACTCATCATATAATAATCGGGTATAAAATGGACAATGTGATAGGTGGACAAGTTTCACCGGACGGAAAGTCTTCAAGACCAAGAAATGTATATACAGTGCAATTAGACGATGCGGTCTCGATTGTCGTCCATCGTGGTATCGATCAGATTGGGGGCTGTATAACGGAGATTTCTACCGGAACATCCAGAGTGTTTGTGGACTTTGGCCAGAATTTGCCGGACTGCGCGGAACCTTCCACCCCGGAGCAGGACCGCGCTATGGTCAACGAAATCTTCGGCCGGAATGTGAAGCCGCATCAAGCGGTAATATATACCCACGCTCATGATGATCATGTTGGGTTGTTTGATTTGATACCGGCCGATGTACCTCAGTATATAGGCAAGGGCGGTAAGGAGTTACTGATTACAAAGTACGGCCTTATGCTTGATGCGCATAAGCGCTATCCGAAGGATGCTGATAGTGACGTCGATACAGTGTCCGAAGACGTGAGAAAGTTGAGAATTACAAAGTATTTTCGCACGTGGAAACGACCGAAGCCTAATATTCAACCTCAAACGTTTACGGTAGGGGACATCTGCGTCACTCCGTTTCGCAGTTGCCATAGTATATATGACTCTTATATGTTCCTTATTCAAGCGGCAGGCAAACGTATTTGGCATACCGGCGATTATCGCGAGCACGGGTACTTGGGTAAAAATTTGTATTCAACGCTCGAACAATATGCCACCGACATCGATGTGCTTATCACCGAGGGCACTACCCTCAAACGTGGCGATGAATGTATTCAGGAGAGTGAAGTGTCCGAGCGTATGGCTCATGCAATGAGTTCTTATAAGTATGTCGTGGTATTGGCTTCGGCTACAGACATCGAAAGATTGGCCACCATCAAGAATGCCGCGGCACAGGCGCATAAGGATTTGTATATTACGGGCGCTATGCTCAGTCGAACAATGAGCATTTTTACGCATCGCGAAGCGCGTGCGTCCGGTGGATTGTTCGAGTTTCATCCGCAATATGTACGAGAGCAGGACGAGTGTATAGCTAAAATGCGAAATGCCGGCTTTGTCCTGATATCTGGGACATCGCAGTTGAATTTTGTGCGGACATTGTGTGAGGGATTGCCCTCGTCGGACGTACTTCTGATATATTCTGCATGGGATGGATACTATAAAGACCCGTCGCAGGTGAAACGAAATCCGGCATTCAAGGATTTTCGTGACGCGTTCTCCAATGTCGTCGATATACACACCTCGGGACATGCCTCGAGAAGTACCATTGAGAAAGTCGTCAAAATTGTCAATCCGAGGCACGTTATTTGTATTCATAGGGAACCGGGTGCCGAGATATAAAAGACGTGACCCGTTTATACAGCATTCGTCCGTGATGCTTGATACGACGTTTTGGCGCTAATCGCGACTGAGAGGCGCAAAAGGCGAGAATTGAGCCTTGATCTGAGATCGTACGCTTGATGTAATTGTAATATATTGATTGATATATCTTAAGAACGTTGTTGAGCCTGAAATAATATCTCCGAGCAAAATTGCATACAGTTAAATTCCGTTAAAATTCAAGTAAAAAGGGGAGAAAGTTTTGCCGGTAACGGGAAAAGGCGTAACTTTGCATCCGCTTTCGGGAACGAACGGGGCGCCGCAAGGGCACCGACCCGAGAGGAAAGAGCACATTGAAAGAATTGCAATAACAGACAAAGTAGTACAAGAGAACGGCGCGCCGCCGGGGATGAAAGTCCGAAGGCAGGCGCGGCAAAATTTTGCACTCGTCATACGAAATTCCGATTTTCAAGCACAATAATACGGCGAATCAGCCGGAGCCGTGAAACGGTTCGGACGCGAAGTTGGACACACGTTTGTCTGTCTTTTTTGAATAGGAAAAAAAGAAGAAAAGATAAACAACAACGGAGAGTTTGATCCTGGCTCAGGATGAACGCTAGCGACAGGCTTAACAC
>UQGP01000007.1 GCA_900540625.1 uncultured Porphyromonadaceae bacterium
AACTGTCACGGAAGTGAGGCCGGAGCAGCCGCCGAAGGCGGCTTCGCCGATATAAGAGACGGAATTGGGGATGGTCACGGAAGTGAGCCCGGAGCAGCTGGCGAAGGCGTATTCGCCGATATAAGAGACGGAATTGGGAATGGTCACGGAAGTGAGCCCGGAGCAGCTGGCGAAGGCGTATTTGCCGATATAAGAGACGGAATTGGGAATGGTCACGGAAGTGAGCCCGGAGCAGCCCCGGAAAGCGTTATCGCCGATTGAAGTGACTGAATATGTTGTTCCGCTGTAAGTTATAGATTCAGGGATGATAATGTTACCTACATATGCATCCTTGTTGTCTGAGGTATAGAGCCCCATATATGTAACACTTGCTGTTTTGTCGTCATTGTTGAGATCATAGTAAATTCTATCAACTTTGCAGTCGTAGGCGAGGGCGTAGAAAGATGAGAAGATCAATAGGATGAGTAGGAGTGCCGGTCGGATGATTGTGTGAATAAGATGGCCGGGGATGATAGACGTGTGGTCGGGTTGGGATGCGGGATATTGCATCGCCGAGGTTTCGGCATGTGCCGGTTTTTCATTTTTGAGGTGTTTGAGTAGTGTCATAATGTCACTCTGGGGTTTTTGGCCCGGACAACGTCCTGCCCGGATGTTGATATGCAAAAAAGCGTGGACGTCTGTATCTGTTGCCGCCCGACGAACAGAGGCTTCTCGCATTGCCCTATCAAAGTCGGACGGCAACGTGCAGAAGCCACGCTGATATATGCAATAGCGGCATCCGGACGCGTTCCTCGCGAAACGTCGTACAGGATGGCACGGAATTACATATCCACGGGCATCTACCGTTGCTCAACCCTTGACTTTGATATGAAATTTTGCGAGAATTCCTGTTCGTCAAGAATCAGCGCGGATAAACGCTTTTATATATGTCTGTTGTGACTCCGCATCTCAATGGTTGGGATTTTGGCGCCAATCAACGCCGCAAATTTAAGCCTTTATTTTTAGGTGGACAATAGTCGGCAGATAATTTTTTGAGAAATGCGATAAACAAAGCGGGCGGCGGGACCCGGAAGGGGTTCCGCCGCCGCGTTATGTGTGGTTAAGCGCGAGGCTTATTATTTCTCGTCGTTGGCGAGTTTTTCTTTGAGGGCTGCGAGTGCCTCGAGGTCGCCGAGGGTGGTCTTCTCTAATGGGGCGTTGAGGGCTGCGGGAGCTTCTTCGGCCTTGGGTGCGCGGGTGGCACGTTTGGCTTTGCGCTCTGCTGCTTTCTCGGCGCGTGCTTCGTCTTCGAAGATGCGGCTGTGGCTGAGGATGATGCGCTTGCTGTCCTTGTTGAATTCGATGACCTTGAATTGGAGGGTCTCACCGGCTTTGGCCTGTGTTCCGTCTTCTTTGACGAGGTGCTTGGGCGTTGCAAAGCCTTCTACGCCGTGCTCGAGGGCTACGACAGCGCCTTTGTCAAATACTTCGGAGATGGTGCCTTCGTGGATCGAGCCTACGGCAAATTCGGTTTCAAAGGCATCCCAGGGGTTCTCCTCGAGCTGCTTGTGGCCGAGGCTGAGGCGACGGTTTTCTTTGTCGATGGCGAGTACTTCGACGTCGATGTCGGCACCGATTTGAGTGAATTCGCTGGGGTGTTTGATTTTCTTGGTCCAAGAGAGGTCGGAGATGTGGATCAGACCGTCGACGCCTTCTTCGATTTCGACGAATACGCCGAAGTTGGTGAAGTTGCGCACCTTGGCGGTGTGGCGGCTGCCGATGGGGTATTTGGTCTCGATGTTCTCCCACGGGTCGTTCTTGAGCTGCTTGATGCCGAGGGACATCTTGCGGTCTTCGCGGTCGAGGGTGAGGACGACTGCTTCGACTTCGTCACCGACTTTCATGAAGTCCTGAGCGGAGCGCAGGTGCTGGCTCCAGGACATTTCGCTGACGTGGATGAGGCCTTCGACACCGGGGGCGATTTCTACAAATGCGCCGTAGTCTGCCATAACGACAACTTTGCCTTTGACCTTATCGCCAACTTTGAGGTTGGGGTCGAGGGCATCCCACGGATGGGGCTGGAGTTGCTTGAGGCCGAGGGCGATGCGCTTCTTCTCGTCGTCAAAGTCGAGAATAACGACGTTGAGTTTCTGGTCGAGTTGTACGACTTCGGCGGGGTCTGTAACGCGTCCCCAGGAGAGGTCGGTGATGTGGATAAGGCCGTCGACGCCGCCCAGGTCGATGAATGCGCCGTAGCTGACGATGTTCTTGACGGTGCCTTCGAGTACCTGGCCTTTCTCGAGCTTGGAGATGATTTCTTTCTTCTGGGCTTCGAGTTCGGCTTCGATGAGAGCCTTGTGGGATACAACGACGTTTTTGTATTCTTCGTTGATTTTGACCACTTTGAATTCCATGGTCTTGCCCACGTACATATCGTAGTCGCGGATGGGCTTAACGTCGATCTGCGATCCGGGGAGGAAGGCTTCGATGCCGAATACGTCGACAATCATGCCGCCTTTGGTGCGGCATTTGATAAAGCCTTTGATGATTTCGTCGTTGGCAAGTGCGGCGCTGATGCGTTCCCAAGCGCGTGCTGCACGAGCTTTCTTGTGGGAGAGGATGAGTTGACCCTTCTTGTCTTCTTGGTTTTCGATGAATACCTCTACAGTGTCGCCGACTTTGATGTCGGGGTTGTAGCGGAATTCGCTCATGGGGATGATGCCGTCGCTCTTGTAGCCGATGTTAACCACTGCTTCGCGCTTGTTCAGGGCGATGATGGTACCTTCGATTACATCCTTGTCCTTGACGGTGTTGAGCGATTCGTCATAGGTACGGGTGAGTTCCTCGCGCGATTTGGCGCTGGCGGTTTCGCCGTTTTCGTAGGCATCCCAATCGAAGTCTTCGATAGGGGTGTTTTTAAGTTCTGTCATTAAAAAAGTTAATAAAATGTTAGTATACTCTCGTAACGGTCGTTTGATGCTGTCCGTTTTTAGCGCGGCAAAGATACGCATAATTTTCTAATTACCAAAGTCTCCGGCGATTTTTGCGTTTTTTTATCGGAATATTGCGTAATTTTGCCGTGCCGATGCGTGTGCGCAGTGCTGCTCGGTATCAATTCTGATGTGCGGCATTGCCTCTTATTATAATAATGTGTTTAAAGATATGAATATTGCTGCCAAACCGCTTGCTCCGCCGGTGGCGGAGGGCACTCGGGATCATACTATTTCGATATGTAAGGGTATAGCCATTATCTTGATGGTTGTGGGGCACGTCGAGGCTCCGGAGCTGTTGACCAATTTTATTTACACGTTTCATATGCCGCTGTTTTTCATTGCGGCAGGCTACTTTTTCAGTCGCAAATGGCTTGACCGCCCTTGGAAATTCTGCGCCAGGCGTGTCAAGGGCCTTTATGTCCCGTTTCTGACTTGGGCACTGGTGTTTTGGGCATTGCATAACGTGCTGTTTTACTTCGGTGTACTCAACGAAGACTATGGCAACTGGACCGGAGGAGTCACCCATCCGTATTCGTGGAACGGCGCTGCACAACGTCTGATTAATATTGTGTTTTCGATGTCCGGATATGATGAGTTTATGGCCGGCGCTTTTTGGTTTTTCCGTGGCTTGCTTGTCGCGTCGGTGCTGTTCCTGATATTGTACAAATTGTTGAATCGGAGCGCCTGTTTGCGCGGCGATACGGCGGTGGTGCTGATATGTGTCATTGCACTCGCTTTCACTGCTTTCCGCATATTCTTCAATGCGCGGATAC
The DNA here is from genome assembly GCA_900540625.1 of uncultured Porphyromonadaceae bacterium. Classification (GTDB taxonomy): domain Bacteria; phylum Bacteroidota; class Bacteroidia; order Bacteroidales; family Muribaculaceae; genus CAG-873. Next base: position 3,746 of record UQGP01000007.1, read on the forward strand.
AGACTATTCCCAACGGCGGAATGCGTGAGATTTGGGGCTTGTTTTTCTTCGGCGCCGGCTATCTGATGTGTCGCTACGGCGGCTATGTGCCTCGGCGGTGGTGGCTGACCCTCGCGCTCTTTGGACTGATGTGTCTGGCTGCTGTCCTGCATTTGTGCGGGATGAATAATAGCGGCACCATGCGCGATGTATTGACGCTTCCGCTGACGGGATTGATAGGCTTTATCGTCACCTATCGTGTATCGGCGTTTATACATGCCGGTCGCCTGGGAGTACGGCTGCGCCGCTTGCTTGTGTATATAGGAGAAAATACGCTATATATATTTGTGTTCCATATAGTTGCTTTCAAGGTCGTGAGCCTGCTCAAAATCTGGTATTACGGCTTGGATTGGCACCAAATCGGATGTCACATGGTGATACATTTCAATCATCTGGACTTTTTCTGGGTGCTGTATAGTGTAGCCGGCGTGGCTCTGCCGTTGCTGGGAGTTGAAGGCGTCAGGCGTCTCCGCCGCCGCTTTGTAAAGGCGTAGTTTCGGACTGTTCGTGCCGCCGCTTTCGCCGGGTCGGAATGCCTCGAAAAATAAAACGAAATTTTTTGCGGAAATATTTGGCAGTTAGAGAAATAGTGTGTATCTTTGCATCCGAAATATAGGCCGAAAGCCCGTTGCGCCATCGCTAAATCTTTGACGGATAAAGTGATAGGTGTGTTTTGGGTTGTGTGCCGTATGACAAAAAAGAACATCAACAACTGTATTAAACATTTTCAAGTAACACCAACAACTAAGATGCCTACTATTCAGCAATTAGTAAGAAAAGGACGCGTGGCACTGGTGGATAAGAGCAAGTCGCCCGCTCTGGACTCCTGCCCCCAACGTCGCGGAGTCTGCGTGCGTGTGTACACCACCACTCCTAAGAAACCTAACTCTGCCATCCGTAAGGTAGCTCGTGTGCGCCTGACCAACGGCAAAGAGGTCAACTCCTACATCCCCGGTGAGGGTCACAACCTGCAGGAGCACAGCATCGTGCTCGTTCGCGGCGGTCGTGTAAAAGACCTCCCCGGCGTACGTTATCACATCGTTCGCGGAACACTTGATACCTCCGGTGTCAAGGACCGCACGCAACGCCGAAGCAAATACGGCGCCAAGCGTCCCAAGGCCGGTGCAGCCAAGAAGTAATTGCCACAGGCACGGCAGTGAAGCTATACTGAAAGCACCGCGAGATTAAATCACAACAAATAAAATTTAACTCGTTTTCGTAAAACTTGAAAAGCAGCAGCCCGCACGACGGGCAAGCAGCAAAGGTTGAGTAAGCACCCCGCGCGACAGGCTGTCAGAGGACAGCGAAAAAGCGGCCCCGCTCCCGGGAACAACATCCACCACGCATCCGCCCGGAAAGCCGGAAGGCATAGCGACAGCGAGCCCGGTGCCGAAGAACAAAGCAGCAAGCAACCAAGCAACTCGAAAACACTACGACACAACAACAATGAGAAAGGCAAAGCCCAAAAAACGGATCGTTTTACCCGATCCCGTGTTCAATGACGTGCGCGTCTCCAAGTTCGTCAACCATCTGATGTACGACGGAAAAAAGAACACAGCTTACACCATATTCTATAACGCCCTCGAGATTGTAAAGGCCAAACTTCCCAACGAGGAAGCTACCGCCCTCGAGATTTGGAAAAAAGCCTTGGAGAACATCACTCCGCAAGTCGAGGTAAAGAGCCGTCGTATCGGCGGTGCCACCTTCCAGGTGCCTACCGAAATACGCCCCGACCGTAAGGAATCTATATCCATGAAGAACCTGATACTGTACGCCCGTCGCCGTGGCGGCAAGACCATGGCCGACAAGCTCGCCGCAGAAGTAGTTGATGCATTCAACAACCAAGGCGGTGCCTTCAAGCGCAAAGAAGATATGCACAAGATGGCAGAGGCCAACCGCGCCTTCGCACACTTCCGCTTCTGATATTCGGAATAAGAAAGTCATAACAACAGTATCACAGGACTTCATAAATATAGAAACCAACAACACATCCGAATATGTCACAAGCAGAAGACCAGAGACTAAAGTATACCCGAAATATCGGTATCATGGCACACATCGATGCCGGCAAAACCACCACTTCGGAACGCATACTCTTCTATACAGGCCTTACCCACAAGATTGGTGAGGTGCATGATGGCGCAGCCACCATGGACTGGATGGAACAGGAGCAGGAACGCGGCATCACAATTACCTCCGCCGCTACTACCGCATTCTGGAAATACAACGATGAGAAGTACAAAATCAACCTCATCGACACTCCGGGACACGTCGACTTCACCGTCGAGGTAGAACGTTCGCTCCGCGTACTTGACGGTGCTGTGGCTACATTCTGCGCCGTAGGCGGTGTAGAACCCCAGAGCGAGACCGTATGGCGTCAGGCCGACAAGTACAACGTACCCCGTATCGGTTACGTCAACAAGATGGACCGCTCCGGCGCCAACTTCTTCGAAGTAGTGCGTCAGCTCCACGATATCCTCGGCGCCAACCCCTGCCCCATACAAATACCTATCGGTGCAGAAGAAACATTCAAGGGCGTTGTCGACCTCATCCGTATGAAAGCCATCTTCTGGCATGATGAGACCATGGGCGCCGACTACGAGATAGACGATATCCCCGAAAACCTCGTTGACGAGGCTCAGGAATACCGCGACAAGATGCTCGAGAAAATCGCCGAATTCGACGACGCTCTCATGGAGAAATACTTTGACGATCCCTCCACCATCACCGAGGACGAAATCAAGGCAGCCCTGCGCAAAGCCACCCTGTCGATGAACGTTGTACCCATGATTTGCGGATCTTCGTTCAAGAACAAAGGCGTGCAGCCCCTGCTTGACGCCGTGTGCGCATACCTGCCCAGCCCCGTCGATGCCGGCGCCGTACAAGGTCACGCCGTAGGCGACCCCGACACCATCCTCACACGCGAACCCTCCTCCGAGGCTCCCATGTGCGCCCTCGCATTCAAGATTGCCACCGACCCCTATGTAGGTCGTCTGTGCTTCTTCCGCGTATACTCCGGCGATGTAGATGCCGGTAGCTACGTGCTCAATGCACGCTCGGGCAAGAAAGAGCGTATCTCGCGCCTCTTCCAGATGCACTCCGCCAAGCAGAACCCCAAAGACCGCATCGGTTGCGGCGATATAGGTGCCGGCGTAGGCTTCAAGGATATTCGCACCGGTGATACCCTCTGCGACGAAAACGCTCCCATCGTTCTCGAGGCTATGGACTTCCCCGATCCCGTAATCGGTATCGCCGTCGAGCCCCTCACCCAGAAAGACCTCGACAAACTCGGCGTAGGTCTGCAGAAACTTGCCGAAGAAGACCCCACCTTCCAGGTTAAGACCAACGAAGAAACCGGTCAAACCGTTATCTCCGGTATGGGCGAGCTTCACCTCGACATCATCATCGACCGTCTGAAACGCGAATTCAAGGTAGAATGCAAGCAGGGACGTCCTCAGGTTACCTATAAAGAATCCATCACCAAGCCCGTAGAACTCCGCGAGGTATTCAAGAAGCAGACCGGTGGTCGCGGTAAATTTGCCGACATCATCGTACGCGTCGAACCCGTGGACGAAGGCTTCGAAGGCAACCTCCAATTTGTGGACGAAGTCAAGGGCGGTAACATTCCCAAGGAATTCATTCCCTCGATACAGAAAGGCTTTACCACAGCCATGAAGTCCGGTGTACTTGCCGGCTTCCCCGTAGAGCAGCTTAAGGTGACCGTTATTGACGGTTCGTTCCACCCCGTGGACTCCGATCAGCTCTCCTTCGAGCTCTGCGCCATCCAGGCATTCAAGAAAGCCTGCGAAAAGGCCGGTCCCGTGCTGCTCGAGCCTATCATGAAGATCGAGGTTGTCACCCCCGAAGAATCCATGGGTGATGTTATCTCCGACCTCAACAAGCGTCGCGGCCAAGTCGAAGGTATGGAAACATCTCGCTCCGGCGCCCGCGTAGTCAAGGCCAAGGCACCTTTGGCCGAAATGTTCGGCTACGTCACCGCCCTGCGTACCATCACCTCCGGACGCGCCACCTCGACGATGTCCTTCTCCCACTACGCCGAAGTATCCTCCTCGATAGCACGCAACGTGCTCACCGAGTGCCAGGGCCGCGTAGACCTAATCAAATAAGCCAATAAAAACGCAAAGCACATCATAAGAAATCATGAGCCAAAAAATTCGCATCAAACTCAAATCTTACGATCATAACCTCGTCGACAAGAGCGCCGAGAAGATTGTCAAGACAGTGAAGGCTACAGGCGCCGTAATCTCCGGCCCCATACCCCTGCCTACACACAAGCGCATATTCACCGTCAACCGTTCGACATTCGTCAACAAGAAAGCGCGCGAACAATTCCAGCTCTCGTCATACAAACGCCTCATCGACATCTACAACTCCACAGCCAAGACCGTGGACGCACTTATGAAGCTGGAACTCCCCAGCGGTGTCGAAGTAGAAATCAAAGTCTGACGAAGACCCCAAACGTTCCGGACCGGTCCCTGCGGCATTACGCCGCAGGGGCACCCCCGGGAAGGGACACAAGACAATCAACATTCAATAAATAATATCCAACCACAAAACCAACACAGAAATGCCAGGATTATTAGGAAAGAAAATCGGAATGACATCCGTTTTCAGTGCCGAGGGAAAGAACATTCCATGCACTGTTATCGAAGTAGGTCCTTGCGTGGTTACACAGGTCAAGACAGTGGCAAAAGACGGCTATGACGCCGTACAGCTCGGTTTCGGCGAACAGAAGGAGAAACACCTCACCGCCCCCGAACTGGGTCACTTCAAGAAAGCCGGTGTGGCACCCAAGCGATACTTGGCCGAGTTCAAGGGTTTCGAAGGACAATACAGCGCCGGAGACACCATCACCGCCGACTTCTTCAACGAGAACGACTTCGTTGACGTTATCGGCATCAGCAAAGGTAAAGGCTACCAAGGCGTCGTTAAGCGTCACGGCTTCGGTGGTGTAGGCCAAAGCACACACGGCCAGCACAACCGTCTGCGCGCCCCCGGTTCGGTAGGTGCCTGCTCCTATCCCGCCAAGGTCTTCAAGGGAATGCGTATGGCCGGTCAGATGGGCAACCGTCAGGTAACGGTTCAGAACCTCCAGGTCATCAAAGTCATCCCCGAACACAACATCATAATGCTCAAGGGCTCCATTCCCGGAAGCAAAGGTTCAATCATTTCAATCGAGAAATAACAATGGAACTCGCAATATACACCCAAGAAGGAAAAGACACCGGTCGTAAGGCAGTCCTCAACGACGAGGTGTTCGCGATAGAGCCCAACGAGCACGTACTCTACCTCGCCGTAAAACAGTATCTTGCCAACCAGCGTCAGGGTACGCACAAATCCAAAGAGCGTAGCGAAGTGTCCGGCTCGACCCGCAAACTGCACAAACAGAAAGGCGGCGGCGGCTCCCGTATCGGCGATATCAACTCGCCCGTACTCGTAGGTGGTGGCCGTGTATTCGGTCCCCGTCCCCGTGACTACCGCTTCAAGCTCAACGCCAAGATGAAAGACCTCGCACGTCGCAGCGCTCTGTCCGCAAAGGCAGCCGACGGCCAAATCATCGTGGTCGAAGACATCAAGATCGACGCCCCCAAGACCAAAGAGTTTGTCAAGATAGCCAAAGCCCTCAATATCGAAGGCAAGAAGGCACTCGTGCTCAACGCCAGCATCGACCGCAATGTAGCCCTGTCGGCACGCAACGTCCCCGGAGTCAACATCCTCCGCGCCGGCGATGCCAACACCTACGCACTGCTCAACAACAACGTAATCATCATTACCGAGAGCTCGCTCGAGACGGTAAACAAATTCTAAGGAGGAACAACAATGGATATAATGATCAAACCCATCATTACCGAGAAGGCTACCAAGCTTACCGAAAAGCACGGGACATACACCTTCCGCGTATCCCCCGAGGCAAACAAATACCAGATTAAGACCCTCGTAGAGCAAACATACGGCGTAAAAGTCGTCAACGTCAACACAGCCGTAGTCCGCGGCAAAAACAAATCCCGCTGGACTCGTACCGGTCTTCTGCGCGGCAAAACAGCCCAGTGGAAGAAAGCCTTCGTGAATGTCGCAGACGGCCAGACCATAGACTTCTTTAGCAACATCTAACATAAAATGGCAGTAAGAAAATTCAAGCCCACCACCCCCGGGCAACGACACAAAGTTATCGGTGTATTCAAAGGTACCATCACTGCTACTACACCGGAGAAATCTCTTACAGTCGGTAAACGCGCCAGCGGCGGTCGCAACGCCGAAGGCCACCTCACCTCCCGATACCTGGGCGGTGGTCACAAACGCAAATACCGTATCATAGACTTTAAGAGAAACAAAGACGGCGTACCCGCCGTAGTCAAGAGCATCGAATACGACCCCAACCGCTCGGCACGCATCGCCCTGCTGTACTACGTCGACGGTGCCAAAGCGTACATCATCGCACCCAACGGCCTCGAAGTCGGCACCACCGTGGTTTCCGGCGAAGACGTGGCTCCCGAAGTAGGCAACTGCCTGCCCCTGGGTAAGATACCCGTAGGTACGCTGGTACACAACATCGAGCTCCGTCCCGGCCAGGGCGCATTCATCGCCCGCAGTGCCGGCACCTTCGCCCAGATTGTGTCACGCGAAGGCAACTATGCTATTATCAAACTTCCTTCGGGCGAAACCCGCAAGATTCTTGCCACTTGCCGTGCAACCGTCGGCGTGGTAGGCAACAGCGAACACTCGCTCGAACGTTCCGGTAAAGCCGGCCGCTCGCGCTGGCTCGGACGTCGTCCGCGCAACCGCGGCGTGGTTATGAACCCTGTCGACCACCCCATGGGTGGTGGTGAAGGCCGCGCTTCTGGTGGACATCCCCGCTCACGCAAGGGGCTCTACGCTAAAGGTCTCAAGACCCGTGCGCCCAAGAAGCACTCTTCGAAGTACATCATTGAGAGAAGAAAGAAGTAATCAGATAATCAGCATACACTTATGAGCCGTTCCCTAAAAAAAGGACCCTTTATCTCCGTAAAACTGGAGAAAAAAGTCGCCGATATGGACGCCACCGGTAAGAAGAACGTCATCAAGACGTGGAGCCGCGCATCCATGATCGCTCCCGAGTTCGTAGGTCATACCTTCGCCGTACACAACGGTAACAAGTTTATCCCCGTGTACGTCACCGAAAATATGGTAGGCCACAAGCTCGGCGAATTCGCCCCCACCCGCACATTCCGCGGACACGCCGGCAACAAGAAAAAATAATCCGGCGACCGCGGCGGCAGCCGTTCACCGAATAAGGTGACGGCACCGTGCAGCGGCGGCAGCCAAGGCCGGTATCGGTCGCGCAGTTGCACTCCAACGTAAGCCAGCCTTCCTCGGCGAGTACCCCGGAGACACAGCGCCACCACCGATGCCCGAAAAGACAACCGACCGCGACGGAACACCGCCGCACCCCAACATCCAAAACAACAAAAACAGAACCCGCCAAAACAACAGCATAACACAATGGGTAAAAGAAAAAAAGAAGCAGCCGACAAGATTAAGGAAGTCAAGAATGTGACCGCCTTTGCTCGACTCAACAACGTGCCTTCTTCCCCCCGCAAGATGCGCCTCGTGGCCGATATGGTACGTGGCAAAGAAGTTTTCCGCGCCTTAGGTCTGCTCAAGTTCTCCAATAAGGAGGCTGCCGGACGTCTCGAAAAACTCCTGCGCTCGGCCATCGCCAACTGGGAAGCAAAGAACGAAGAGAAGGCAGAAGCCGGTGTACTCTGCGTCAAAACCATACACGTAGACTGCGCACCGATGCTCAAACGCCTTCGCACAGCGCCCCAAGGACGCGGCTACCGCATCCGCAAGCGTTCCAACCACGTTACTATCATCGTAGACCGTATCAACCAAAACACAGAAGCATAAACCATGGGACAGAAAGTTAATCCTATCAGCAACCGCCTCGGCATCATCCGCGGCTGGGATTCGAACTGGTACGGCGGCAAGAAATACGGCGACACCATCTTAGAAGACTCGCGCCTTCGCCGCTACCTCGACGTCCGCTTGGCCAAATGCTCGGTATCCCGCATTGTCATCGAACGCACCCTCAAGCTCGTGACCATAACAGTATGCACCTCGCGCCCCGGCCTGATTATCGGCAAAGGCGGCAGCGAAGTCGAGAAACTCAAGGAAGAGCTTAAGAAAATCACCGACAAGGACGTACAAATCAACATCTTCGAGGTAAAACGCCCCGAAATGGACGCCCAAATCGTGGCAGCCAACATCGCGCGTCAAATCGAAGGCAAGATTGCCTACCGCCGCGCCGTCAAGATGGCCGTGGCATCGACCATGCGAGCAGGCGCCGAGGGTATTAAGGTACAGGTCAGCGGCCGTCTCAACGGCGCCGAAATGGCCCGCAGCGAAATGTTCAAGGAAGGCCGTACGCCCCTGCACACTCTGCGTGCCGACATCGACTACGCACTCGTAGAAGCCCACACCAAAGTCGGCGTTGTCGGCGTCAAGGTATGGATCTGCCGTGGCGAAGTCTATGGCAAACGTGACCTGGCTCCCTCGTTCACACAGGCCTCCAAAGATAACCGCCCCGCCGGAGCACCGGCAGGACGTCGCGGAGGCTTCCGCCGCGGTGCCAAGAACCCCCGTTAAGGCATAGCAAGCGGAGACCAACACAAAAGTTAACAACATCCAACACAAACGACAATGTTACAACCTAAGAAAACCAAATTCCGCCGTTCACAAAAAGGCCGCATGAAAGGTAATGCCCAGCGTGGCAACCAGCTCGCCTTCGGCTCCTTTGGTATAAAGACCCTTGAATCCAAATGGATCACCGGTCGCCAGATAGAGGCTGCTCGTATCGCCGTGACCCGCTACATGCAGCGTCAGGGTCAGATTTGGATACGCATCTTCCCCGATAAGCCCATCACCAAGAAACCTGCCGAAGTCCGCATGGGTAAAGGTAAAGGTTCGCCCGAAGGCTTCGTAGCACCCGTTACGCCCGGTCGTATGATTATCGAGGTCGAAGGCGTAAGCTACGAAATCGCAAAGGAAGCACTGCGCCTTGCAGCCCAGAAGCTCCCCGTAGTCACCAAGTTCGTAGTCGCACGCGACTATGATCCCAGCCAGAACATCTAAAAGTCAGCACGCCACTATGAAACAGCAAGAAATCAAAGAAATGGCGACCGCCGACCTGCGCGCACGCCTCGCACAGATGGAGAAAGACTACCGCCAGCTCACCATCAACCACGCCGTAACGCCTTTGGATAACCCCGCAAAGATTACAGCCGACCGTCGTGCCATTGCACGTGTGAAGACCGAACTTCGCGCTCGCGAAATCCAGGAAGCAAAAGCTGAGAAATAACTCCGGACATCCCCATCCAATGTTCCACAACAACTAACAACAGAAACACATGGAAAAACGAAATCTTCGTAAAGAACGCATCGGGGTTGTTTCCAGCAATAAAGGCGACAAGACAATCACCGTGACCGTAAAATGGAAAGAGAAACACCCCATCTACGGCAAATTCGTGAACAAGACCAAGAAGTTCCACGCCCACGACGAGAAGAACGAGTGCTCTGTAGGTGACACCGTACGCCTTATGGAAACCCGTCCTATGAGCAAGACCAAGCGCTGGAGATTAGTAGAAATCATCGAAAAAGTTAAGTAACGACAATGATACAAACCGAAACAAGGCTCACTGTAGCCGACAACTCCGGCGCAAAAGAAGTACTGTGCATCCACGTACTTGGAGGTACAGGGCGCCGTTATGCTTCCGTAGGTGACATCATCGTAGTATCGGTGAAAAACGCACTGCCCGGTTCCGACGTCAAGAAAGGCACCGTCAGCAAAGCCGTCGTCGTACGCACCAAGAAGGAAATCCGCCGCGCCGACGGATCCTACATCCGCTTTGACGACAACGCCTGCGTACTGCTCAACAACGCCGGCGAACTTCGTGGCACGCGTATCTTCGGACCGGTAGCCCGTGAGCTCCGTGCCACCAACATGAAAATCGTTTCACTGGCACCCGAGGTGCTCTAATCAAGCCTCGCGCCACCAAACACAAACAAGACAATGAGCAAACAGCATATCAAAAAAGGCGACACCGTACAAGTGCTCGCCGGCGAAGACCGCGGCAAACAAGGACGCGTACTCGAAGTATTCGTCAAGAAAGACCGCGTAGTCGTCGAAGGCGTCAATGTAGTCACCAAGGCCACCAAGCCCTCGGCTCAGCATCCCCAGGGCGGTCTGGTGAAGAAAGAGGCCGGCATACATGTGAGCAACGTTGCCCTGCTCGACCCCAAGAGCGGTAAGCCCGTACGCGTGGGCTTCCGTAAGAACGAGGCAGGCAAGACAGTCCGTTATTCCAAAAAATCAGGAGAGGAGATTAAATAATGAGCACCACCACACTTCAGAAAGACTACAAGGAGCGCATTATCCCCGCCCTTGAGAAAGAGTTCAACTACACCACCGTCATGCAGGTGCCCCGCTTGGAGAAGATTGTCATCAATCAGGGCCTTGGTGAAGCTACTCAGGACCGCAAGATTATAGACACCGCCATCGCCGAACTCACCGCCATCACCGGTCAGAAAGCAGTGGCCACTCTGTCCAAGAAGGATATCTCCAACTTCCACCTGCGTAAGAAGATGCCCGTAGGCGTACGCGTGACCCTTCGTCGCGAGCGTATGTACGAATTCCTCGAGCGTCTGGTGCGCGTGGCTCTGCCCCGTATCCGTGACTTCAAGGGTATCGAAGGCAAGCTTGACGGCCGCGGCAATTACACCCTTGGCATTACCGAGCAGATTATCTTCCCCGAGATCAACATCGACGCCATCAGCAAGCTCCTTGGTATGAACATCACTTTCGTGACTTCCGCCAAGACCGATGCCGAAGGCTACGCTCTGCTCAAGCACTTCGGACTTCCCTTCAAGAACGCCAAAAACTAACCCCCGCACAAACACAGCATAATGGCAAAAGAATCAATGAAAGCGCGCGAAGTAAAGCGCGCACGCCTCGTCCAGAAATACGCTGAGCGTAAAGCTGCCCTGCGTCTCCAGGCCAAAGAACTCGCCAAGCAAGGCGAAAGCGCCTACGAGATTTACCAGCAGCTTCAACGCCTGCCCAAGAACGCGTCCAGCATCCGTATGCACAATCGCTGCTCCATCACCGGACGTCCCAAGGGCTATATGCGCCAGTTCGGCATTTCGCGTATACAATTCCGCGAGATGGCCTCTGCCGGCCTGATCCCCGGCGTTAAGAAAGCCAGCTGGTAACCGTCCGGCGCCGTCGCGGGAACGACCCTGCGGCGGCCCGCGCGGACGCCGGTGCCGAAGCCAATCCCACCGCCTCATGCGGTTCCGCCCCTCCCTCCCCACCGCCGCCGGCTCACGGGTCGGTAGAGCAAACAAAGAAGACTCTTAGTATTAAATATTGTTGGGAACAACCCAATCAATTTAACAACAAACAAAAATGACAGATCCCATTGCAGACTATCTGACAAGATTGAGGAACGCCATCAAAGCCAACCACCGCGTGGTGGAAGTGCCCGCCTCCAACATCAAGAAAGAGATCACCAAGATTCTCTTCGAGCAGGGCTACATCCTCAACTACAAATTCATCGAAGGGAATACCCCTGCAGGCGCTATCAAGATAGCCCTCAAGTACGATCCCGTAGACCGTGTCAACGCCATCAAGGCACTCAAGCGCGTATCGCGTCCGGGCCTGCGTCAATACACCGGCTACAAAGACATGCCCCGTGTGCTCAACGGACTTGGCATCGCCATCCTGTCCACCAGCAAAGGCGTGATGACCAACAAGCAAGCAGCCGAAGAAAAAATCGGCGGCGAAGTGTTATGCTACGTATACTAATCACTGAACAAAGCACACAGACATGTCACGTATAGGAAAAGCCCCCATAGCAATACCCGCCGGCGTCACCGTTACGGTATCCGGCGAAAAAGTCACAGTCAAGGGTCCTAAGGGCACCCTCGAGCAGACCGTACACTCCGACCTCAGCGTCAAAGTTGAAGACGGACACGTAGTAGTAACCCGTCCCACCGACGACCGCGAACACCGCGCACAGCACGGGTTGTGGCGCGCACTGATTCACAATATGGTCGTAGGCGTGAGCGAAGGCTACCGCAAAGAAATGGAACTCGTAGGCGTAGGTTACCGCGCCACAGCTACAGGCCAAGTTCTGGAGCTGGCCCTCGGATACTCCCACGCCATCTATATAAAGCTTCCCCCCGAGGTAAAGGTAGAGGCCAAGAGCGAGCGTAACAAGAACCCGCTGATCATCCTCGAAAGCGATGACAAGCAGCTTCTCGGCCAGGTATGCGCCAAGATTCGCTCTCTGCGCAAGCCCGAGCCTTACAAAGGCAAAGGTATCAAGTTTGTCGGCGAAATCATTCGTCGCAAGTCCGGTAAGAGCGCAAGCGCTAAATAATATCCGGGCCATAGCTTAGCAACAACCTCACACAACCAACAAAAAACATCCTACCACAATGGTAACTAAAATAGAACGACGTAACAAAATCAAGACACGCATCCGCGGCAAAATCTCCGGCACAGCCCAGCGTCCGCGCATGACAGTGTTCCGCTCCAATAAGCAGATCTACGTACAACTCGTAGACGACCTGGCAGGAGCCACACTGGTTGCAGCATCTTCGCGCAACCTCGACGTCCAAGGCGACAAGAAAACCGTCGCTGCAGAAGTCGGCAAAAAGATTGCCGAGAAGGCTTTGGCCGCCGGCATCACCGAAGTAGTATTTGACCGCAACGGATACCTCTTCCACGGTCGTGTTAAATCCCTGGCCGACGCCGCACGCGCTTGTGGCCTCAAATTCTAAAGACAACCATCATGGCTAAAAGAAACAATCGAGTAAAAACTACAAGCGATCTTGAACTCAAAGACCGCTTAGTGGCCATCAACCGCGTCACCAAAGTAACCAAAGGTGGCCGCACCTTCACCTTCGCCGCCATCGTCGTTGTCGGTAACGAGAACGGCATCGTAGGCTGGGGCCTTGGTAAGGCCAACGAGGTACAGGCAGCCATCGCCAAGGGCGTAGAAGCAGCCAAGAAAAACCTCGTACGTGTACCTGTACACAAAGGCACCATTCCCCACGAGCAGGAAGCCAAATTCAGCGGCTCGCGCATCATCCTCAAACCCGCTTCTACCGGTACCGGTGTGAAGGCCGGTGGTGCTATGCGTGCCGTCCTCGAGAGCGTAGGCGTGACCGACGTCCTTGCAAAGAGCAAAGGCTCGTCCAACCCCCACAACCTTGTGAAAGCTACCATCGCCGCCTTGTCCGAGATGCGTTCGCCCGCACAGGTAGCGCAGAACCGCGGCATCACCGTCGAAAAAGTTTTCCGCGGCTAAGACACCCAAGCCCGCAGCCCTGAGCCCGGGCAAAGTCACACAAAACTACAAAACACCAGACAATGGCACAGATAAAAATTACACAGACCAAGAGCCGCATCAACTGCCCGGCAGTACAGAAGCGCACTCTTGACGCCTTAGGCCTGCGCAAGATGAACCACACCGTGGTTAAGGAAGACACCCCCTCCATCCGCGGTATGGTACAGAAGGTACACCACCTTGTAACCGTCACTGAGGCCTGATAAAGGAGACCGTCCGGTCCGCCGGGGAAAACACCCCGGCGGCGGGACAACTCCAAAAACAACATAACCAACACCCCCATAATAGTAAACAACAATGGACTTAAGCAACATACAACCCGCCATCGGCTCGGTACGCACCAAGACTCGCGTAGGTCGCGGCCAGGGTTCCGGCAAGGGCGGCACATCCACACGCGGACACAAAGGTGCCAAATCGCGTTCGGGTTACAAACGTAAAATCGGTTTCGAAGGTGGTCAGATGCCTCTGCAACGTCGTCTTCCCAAGTGGGGCTTCAAGAGCCTTAATCGCGTAGAGTACAAGGCTATCAACCTCGATGTAATCCAAACACTTGCCGAGGGCAAAAACCTTGATAAGGTGACCATCGCCGACCTTCGTGTAGCCGGATTGGCCGGCCGCAACCAGCTGGTCAAGATACTCGCCGGCGGCGAAATCTCCAAAGCCGTAACCGTCGAGGCCAACGCATTCTCACAGGCAGCCCAGAAGGCCATCGAGGCCGCAGGCGGCGCTGTCGTCAAAGCATAACACAATATGAGATTCTTCGAGACCTTAAAAAACATTTGGACAATCGAAGAGCTGCGCAAGAGGCTCCTCATCACGGTCCTGTTGGTACTTATATACCGACTGGGCTGTTATGTCGTGCTTCCCGGCGTGTCTCCGGCTGCCATAGATGCACTGTCTAAATTCACCAATAAGACAGGCATGATGCAGCTGCTCGATATGTTCTCCGGCGGTGCGTTCTCTCAGGCATCAATCTTTGCCTTGGGTATCATGCCCTACATCACCGCCTCCATCGTCATCCAGCTCCTCGGCATGGTGCTTCCTTCGTTCCAGAAGATGCAGCGTGAAGGCGAGAGCGGACGTCAGAAACTGACCCAGTACACCCGTTATTTGACAGTGCTGATTCTGCTGCTGCAGGCTCCCGCATATCTGGTCAACCTTCAGTACCAGTTTGCTCAGGCCAACGGCGCTGCAGCCGCATCCTTCGGGTTCTGGAACATCGTCTACCTGACCATCATCCTTGCTGCCGGCTCCATGTTTATCATGTGGTTGGGCGAGCGTATCACCGACCGTGGTATTGGCAACGGTATCTCCTTCATCATCTTGGTAGGTATCATTGCCCGACTCCCATCGGCATTGTTCTACGAATTCACATCCCGTCTGCCCGGTACCAGTGGTAGCGAAGGCGGTCTGGTGATGTTCATCGTCGAAATCGTGCTGCTGTTTGCCGTTACCATCGGAGCCGTGCTTCTGGTGCAGGGAACACGCAAGGTGCCCGTACAATACGCCAAGCGTATCGTCGGCAACCGTCAGTACGGTGGCGCACGCCAGTACATACCTTTGAAAGTCAACGCAGCCGGTGTGATGCCTATCATCTTTGCTCAGGCAATCATGTTTATACCCATCACGCTGGTAGGTTTCGCGAGCGACGGTTCGGGTCTTGTGCAAGCACTGACCGATATCAATGGTTTCTGGTACAACTTCATCTTCTTCCTGATGATTGTCGCCTTCACCTACTTCTATACCGCCATCACGGTGCGTCCCACCCAGATGGCCGAAGATATGAAGCGCAACAACGGATTCATCCCCGGCGTAAAACCCGGCAAGAAGACGGCCGAGTACCTCGACACCATTATGAGCCGCATCACCCTGCCCGGATCCATCTTCCTGGGTATCGTTGCAATCCTTCCCGCTTTTGCCCGTTTCTTCGGCATCAGCCAGAACTTTGCTCAGTTCTTCGGCGGCACATCCCTGCTGATTATGGTAGGTGTTGTGCTTGACACCCTGCAGCAAATCGAGTCGCACCTGATGATGCACCACTATGACGGCCTTATGAAAGAAGGCAAGATCAAAGGTCGCACGACAGGCTCGGCATATTGATACAACCAAACTACCGCAGTGCCGCGGACGGGCATACAGACCCGTCCGCAGACACGGCGGCGACAACATCAGATAACCACCACCACAAAACAACGCCACAATGATCAAGCTTAAGACCCCGCAAGAAATCGAGCAGATGCTTCCGGCCTGCGACCTGACCGCCAGGACGCTGGGCGAGATAGCTCGCTGGATAGCGCCCGGGGTTACGACCCAGCGCTTGGACACTATCGCCCGCGAATTTATCCACGACAACGGCGGCATACCGGCCTGCCTCGGCTACGAAGGCTTCCCCGGCACGCTGTGCATCGAAGTCAACGATGTCATCGTTCACGGATTTCCGTCGGCATACACCCTGCGCGAAGGCGATATCATAGGCACCGATTTGGTGGTAGCCAAAGACGGCTTCATGGGTGACTCGTGCTACACCTTCGCCGTAGGCGAGGTAGACCCCGAGGTGATGGCTCTGTGCCGTACCACCAAGGAGTCTTTGTACGTAGGCATCGAGGCATGTCGTGCCGGCCACCGCATAGGCGATATAAGCAACGCCGTGCAGACCTACTGCGAGCGTCGCGGATACAGCGTCGTTCGCGAGATGTGCGGACACGGTATCGGTCGCGATATGCACGAAGACCCCGAAGTTCCCAACTACGGACGTCGCGGCACCGGACCGGTGATACGCAACGGTATGTGCATCTGCATCGAACCCATGATAAATATGGGAAGCCGCAATATCGTTATCGCCCAAGACGGATGGACCTGCCGCACTCGCGACCATCGTCCGTCGGCACACTACGAACACACTATGGCCATAGTCAACGGCGAGACACGAGTGCTGACATCCTTTGAATATATCCGCGAAGCCCTTGGCGAGCGATTTATCTGAAACGAGTCGCCGTAAAAGCGTACAAAAAAGCACCACACAACACCACAAGCAATACTTAACAGCAACACCATTTATGGCAAAACAGGCAGCAATAGAACAGGACGGCACCATCGTGGAGGCCCTATCCAACGCAATGTTCCGCGTCGAGCTCGAAAACGGGCATCAGATCACGGCACACATCTCCGGCAAGATGCGTATGCACTACATCAAAATCCTTCCCGGGGACAAAGTGCGTGTCGAGATGTCTCCGTACGACCTGAGCAAAGGACGCATAGCCTTCCGCTACAAGTAAGCATTGTAAAGGTGTAACCCCGGACGGCGTCCGCACACCATTCGGCACCACCGGGCAATAATCCGACAAAAACAACGTAAACTATAATACTAAAAGAACAATGAAAGTACGAGCTTCAATCAAAAAACGCACGCCCGACAGCAAAATCGTCCGTCGTAAGGGTCGGCTGTATGTGATCAATAAAAAAAATCCCAAATTAAAAATGCGTCAAGGATAATTTTTTATTAAATCCAACCGCACCAACACAACAACAGAACCACACATATGGCAGTAAGAATCGTGGGAGTTGACCTCCCCCAAAACAAAAGAGGTGAAATCGCACTGACCTACATCTTCGGCATAGGCCGTAGCTCGGCCAAGAGCATCTTGGAAAAAGCCGGCGTAGATGTCAACATCAAAGTAAAAGACTGGAGCGACGAACAGGCCGCAAAAGTCCGCGAAGTGATAGGCAGCGATTACAAAGTAGAAGGCGACCTGCGCAGCGAAATCCAGCTGAACATCAAGCGTCTCATGGACATAGGATGCTATCGCGGTATCCGTCACCGTAACGGTCTTCCCGTGCGCGGTCAGTCCACCAAGAACAACGCACGTACCCGCAAGGGCCGTAAGAAAACCGTCGCCAACAAAAAGAAAGCTACTAAATAATAACAACACCATCCAATTATGGCAAAGAAAACAGTCGCAGCTAAGAAGAGAAACGTCAAAGTCAGCGCCGAAGGCCAGCTTCACGTACACTCCTCTTTCAACAACATCATCGTTTGCCTTGCCAACAGCGAAGGCCAGGTTATCTCCTGGTCGTCGGCAGGCAAAATGGGCTTCAGAGGCTCGAAGAAGAATACCCCTTACGCTGCTCAGATGGCAGCGCAAGACTGCGCCAAGACCGCTTATGACCTGGGTCTGCGCAAGGTAAAAGCATACGTCAAGGGACCCGGCAACGGACGCGAATCCGCCATCCGTACCATCCACGGAGCCGGCATCGAAGTAACCGAGATTATCGACGTTACGCCGCTGCCGCACAACGGCTGCCGTCCTCCCAAACGTCGCCGCGTATAATGCGGAGAGCGTCAAGACGACACTACCACACAGCCGGCAATGCCACGGGTGCAGCGGCACCGCGAGGCATAACCGAAGCGAATACCTTTTAGTACATAGCATACACATCAACAACAACCGACGATAGTGTGAATGCCGTCCGCCATCGAGTGGAGGCAAAGGCCGGGGCAGGCCGGCACACATAAGTGCAGGCACGACGTCCCCAACCGCGCAAGTCCGCACGGGCATCGCGGCCAGTGAAGGGTCACAACGAACATCACCTCTCTGTGACTGCGGCTGCACAACCGTGAAACGCTATGCGGAACACTACCGGAAGCGCACGAGCGCCCCGCGCCACACACCACCATCAAATATTCAACCATACAAGATAATAAAACAATGGCAAGATATACCGGTCCTAAGACCAAAATCGCCCGTAAATTCGGTGAGCCCATCTTCGGCCCCGACAAAGTCCAGGCAAGACGCAACTTCCCCCCGGGCCAGCACGGACAAAACCGTCGCCGCAAAACCAGCGAGTACGGCGTCCAGCTACGTGAAAAGCAAAAAGCTAAATACACCTACGGTGTACTTGAGAAACAATTCCGCAACCTCTTCACCAAGGCTTCCTCGATGAAGGGTATTACCGGTGAAATCCTGCTTCAGCTTCTCGAGTCCCGTCTGGACAACGTTGTATACCGTCTGGGTATCGCCCGCACTCGTGCAGCTGCACGTCAGATAGTGCTCCACCGTCACATCGTGGTCAACGGTGCCATCGTCAACATCCCCTCCTACCAGGTTAAGCCCGGTGACGTTGTGGGTGTACGCGAGAAATCCAAATCGCTGGAAGTGATAGCCGACAACCTCGCCGGTTTCAACCACAGCAAGTATCCCTGGATCGAATGGGACGAAAGCCTCAAGAGCGGCAAATTCCTGCACGTTCCCGCACGTGAGGACATCCCCGAAAACATCAAGGAGCAGCTCATCGTCGAGCTCTACTCCAAGTAATAAATACTAAAAACGACCCGATCCATGGCTATCTTACAATTCCAAAAGCCCGACAAAGTCCTGATGCTTGAAGCAGACAACTTCTACGGCAAATTCGAGTTCAAACCCTTGGAACCCGGCTATGGCATCACTGTGGGCAACGCGCTACGGCGTGTGCTTCTCTCCTCCTTGGAGGGCTTCGCCATTTCGTCGATACGTATCGACGGCGTTAAACACGAGTTTGACACCATCCCCGGCGTCAAAGAAGATGTCACCAACATCATCCTCAACCTCAAGAAGGTAGACCTGCGCCAGGTTGTCGAGGACCACGAAGACGAAAAAGTCACCATTACCGTCTCGGGCACCGAAATATTTACGGCCGGAGACATAGGTAAGGCTTTGACCAGCTTCCAGGTGCTCAACCCCGAACAGGTGATATGCCATCTGGATGCCGATGCAAGTTTCACTATCGTGCTGACAATCAATAAGGGTCGCGGATGGGTGCCTGCCGAAGAGCAGGAAATCGCTGACGACGATGTCAATATCCTCGCCATCGACTCCATCTATACGCCCATAAAGAACGTCAAATACACCATAGAGAACTTCCGTGTCGATCAAAAGACCGACTACGACAAGCTTATCCTCGAAATCACCACTAACGGATCGATACATCCCAAGGATGCCCTCAAAGAGGCTGCACGCATCCTCATCCATCACTTTGCGCTGTTCTCCGACGAGAAGATTACTATTGATGCTCCCGAGACCGGCGAAAGCGATGAATTCGATGAAGAAGTGCTGCATATGCGTCAACTGCTCAAGACCAAACTCGTAGATATGGAACTGAGCGTACGCGCACTCAATTGCCTCAAGAGCGCCGAGGTCGAGACTTTGGGCGAACTTGTACAGTTCAACAAAAATGACCTGCTCAAGTTCCGCAACTTCGGTAAGAAGTCGCTGACCGAGCTTGACGATTTCCTCGCAAGCATGAACCTGTCCTTCGGCATGGACATTTCAAAATACAAACTGGATAAAGAGTAACATTCACGATGAGACACAATAAAAAATTCAACCATCTTAGCCGCACCAAGGCACATCGCGATGCCCTCTTGGCTAATATGACCACCTCGCTGATTATGCACAAACGCATATTCACCACCTTGGCCAAAGCCAAAGCCCTGCGCGTGTACGCCGAGCCGCTGATCAACCGCGCCAAAGAAGACACCACTCCCAATCGTCGTCTTGTTTTTGCACACCTGCAGAACAAGGAAGCCGTTAAGGAACTCTTCGGCGAAATCGCAACCAAGATTGCTACCCGTCCCGGTGGCTACACTCGTATTCTCAAAACCGGCAACCGTCTGGGTGACAACGCCAAGACTTGCTTCATCGAGTTGGTAGACTACAACGAGACAATGGTTAAGGCCGGCAAGGAAGAGAAGAAGAAAACCACTCGCCGCAGCCGCCGCAAAGCCGCTCCCGCAGCTGAAGCACCTGCAGCTGAGGCTCCCGTAGCAGAGGCACCCGCTGCCGAAGCTCCCGCAGCTGAATAATCCGATAAACGGATATCAATACACACATGCGACATGCGATGCCGTAAGGCATTGCGTGTCGTATGTTTTTTATGGCAAAAGGGCACGAATCGGAGTTTGACCGAAAAAAGTGAGCGAAATCGGCCGAAGGGTAGGGCATAAGTGATAAATTATTTGTAATTTCGTAGTCTAAGACACAGATATATGGAATTGGATACACTGACTGCGATTTCGCCCATCGACGGCCGCTATCGGGATAAATGCTCCCGCCTGGCCGAGTATTTTTCAGAGTTTGCATTGATACGCTACCGACTGAGGGTAGAAGTAGAGTATTTTATATCTCTGACACGTCTGGGTATGCCACAGATTGCGGCATTAAGCCAAGAAGATGAACGGCGTATGCGCTCGCTGTATCGCGACTTTACAATCGAGGATGCGACGCGCATAAAGGACATCGAAAAGGTGACCAACCATGACGTAAAAGCAGTCGAATACTTTATCAAGGAACGCATGGACGCCATGTCCGTGAATGCCAATAAAGAATTCGTACACTTCGGCCTCACATCACAGGATATCAACAATACGGCGGTGCCAATGTCGCTGCGTGAAGCCCTGCACGAGGCGTATATACCCGCTTTGGACGCCCTGATAGAGCATCTGAAGACCTTGGCGCACGAGTGGCGCGACCTCCCCATGCTGGCGCGTACGCACGGCCAGCCCGCATCGCCCACCACGCTCGGCAAAGAAATATACGTCTACGTAAGCCGTCTCGAGAGCCAGAAACGTCAACTTCTAACCGTCCCCGTATCAGGCAAATTCGGCGGCGCCACAGGCAACTTTAATGCACATCGTGCGGCCTTCCCCGATGTCGATTGGCAGACTTTTGCGGCCGGCTTCCTGCGCGACACCCTCGGTATAGAGCGTGAGCCGTGGACCACGCAAATATCCAACTACGACAATATGGCCGCCATGATGGACGCTATGCGCCGCATCAATACCATCATCCTGGACTTAGACCGCGATATGTGGATGTACATATCTATGGACTACTTCAAACAACGTATACGCGAGGGCGAGGTAGGGTCGTCGGCTATGCCCCATAAGGTAAATCCCATAGACTTCGAGAACAGCGAAGGCAATCTCGGCGTAGCCAATGCCTTGCTGGCTCATCTTGCCTCCAAATTGCCGGTATCCCGCCTTCAGCGCGATCTTACGGACAGCACCGTGCTGCGTAATATCGGCGTTCCAATGGCGCACACGCTCATAGCAATAGCCTCCACCGAGAAAGGTTTGGGCAAGTTGTTGCTGAACCGCGAAGCTATTGATGCCGACCTTGACGCGATGTGGAGCGTGGTGGCCGAGGGAATCCAAACCATCCTTCGTCGCGAAGGATATCCTAACCCATACGAAGCTCTCAAGGCTTTGACCCGCACCAACCACGTCGTGACAGCTCGAACCATAGCCGACTTTATCGACAGCCTTGACGTACCCGAGGACGTGCGTGCACGCCTGCATCAACTGACGCCACGTACATACGTGGGGTACACCATAAGCGATAGGCAGTAAACGATGCACACCGGTGTGCGCATACTCGAATAAGCAATCGCTGTCGGTGTAAAAGCTTTCGACGACAAATACTTACAAAAGAAACATACACACAATAATAAACACGAATAACAATTATGAAACGTATTGTATTTTCCCTTATGCTGGCATTGATAAGCCTTGTCAGCGCATCCGCAATGACAATGACTGAATTCATGGCTAAATACAAGGCCGCCGAAGGCATCAATGATGTCACCGCAATGGCCGGTCCTTCGCTCCTGGAAGAAGGCATCAGCGATGGAACCATACTCATGGGTCAGTTGGACGCAGCTGCTATCGATGGCATTAAAACCGACCTCGCCACCATCCCCGAAGAAAATCAGGTTGCAGCCGTAAACGGCGACAACGGCGAATTTTTGGCCCTATGTCAAAACCCTACAGACAAGGAAGATATTATCTATATCCTGATGGTCACAATCAAGGATAATGCAGTAATGCTCATTGACGGTGTGTGCAACAAATCCAAATTTGATCAGACCGTTAGCGAAATATCCAAGTAACAGCAAACTTCCAAAACAATGGTCACTCCGGATATAGTAGTCACCATAGGGCGACAGATGGGCAGCGGCGGCCACGAACTCGGCCGTCGTCTGGCCTCACGCCTCGGCATCGAATTCTATGACAAAGAATTGCTGATGCAGGCTGCATGTGACGCCGGACTGTGCCCCGACTTCTTCCGCGACAGCGACGAGAAGCGACCCAGTTTTGCCGGCGGATTCTTCGCAAGTTTTCCCGGAGCCAGTCCTATGGCGTACTATGATGCCGGAGGCTTTGGCGGCGGAGACGATGCCCTCTATAAGGCCCAATGCGACTTTGTACGTCGTGTCGCCTCGCGCGGGTCATGCGTCATCGTAGGACGCAGTGCCGACTACATCCTGCGCGACCATCCGCGTGTAGCCAGCATCTTTGTCAGCGCCACCAAGGACGACTGCATCGAGCGCGTGCGCAAGCGTCGTCCCGAAGTGTCTGCCGATCAGGCACGCACCATTGTCGAAAAAACCGACAAAGCTCGTGCCGCCTTCTACAACTTCTACAGCGACAAGCAGTGGGGCGAAGCCGCCTCGTACGACCTTGCCGTCAGTACCTCGGCTATGGATATCGATGACCTGGTAGAGGTAGTGACCGCCTACCTACAGCGCCGCTTTGATATACAAATCAACTAACCGACAGAAAAATACACAACCATGTCAGTCAAGACAGCAATGATTTCCATCGTGGCGTTGTTTGTCGCGTTAACGACCAATGCCGCCAAAGTAGACACCATCACAATCAAGGCAGCCGAAATGCCGCAACCCATAGTGGTCACGGTCATCGTGCCCGCCGGAGCGTCCGCCACACATCGCGTACCCACCGTATATCTGCTCAACGGTTTCGGCGGCGACCACAAACAGTGGACCACTACATGCAAACAACTTCCCGCCCTTGCCGACCAATACGGTATGGCTATGGTGATGCCCGACGGTTGCGATTCATGGTACTGGGACGCACCCGCCAATCCCAAGGTGAAGATGGAAACATTTATGACCAAACGTCTTGTGCCCTACATTGATAAACATTACCCGACCATTCCCGAAGCATCCAACCGAGCCATCACCGGACTGAGTATGGGTGGACACGGAGCATTATGGCTGGGCGTGCGCCATCCCGATATTTGGAAAAATATCGGCAGCACCAGCGGCGGTGTTAATATCCTGCCTTTCACCGAAAGATGGAAGATGAAAGAAGCCCTTGGCGCGTACACCTCGGCCACAGCCAAGACGTGGGAGACGCATACCGTCATCAACCTGGTGCCGCAAATGGTTGCCGGTGCCAATAATATCATCTTTGATTGCGGTAGCGAAGACTTCTTCTCCGGCGTCAACGCCGCCTTGCATCAAAAACTACTCGAGGCCAAGATTCCGCACGACTACATCTCGCGCCCCGGCAACCATAGCCACAAATACTGGAGCAACAGCATCCTTTACCACCTGCTATATTTCTCCCGCCACTTTGGCAAATGATACTGCGCCACGTAAGCATAACCGATTTCAAGAATATCGCCGAAGCATCGCTTGACTTTTGCGATAAGTTGAATTGTATGCTCGGCGACAACGGCATGGGCAAGTCCAATCTCTTGGACGCCATATATGTACTGTCGTACACCAAGAGTTTTGCCGGGACGCCGGACAATATGCTGATACGACGAGGTTGCCCGTGGGCACACCTACATGCCGACTACCTGCGACACGATGCCGAAGACGATATCAATGTAGTACTCTCGCCCGGTCATAAAAGCTTCAAGCGCGGCGGCAAGGAATATAGACGTCTGAGTGCGCATATAGGGCTATTCCCCGCCGTACTCGTCTCTCCGGCCGATATGAACCTCGTTTCAGGAGCCGCCGAAGTGCGTCGCCGCTTCATTGATATGGTTATAAGCCAGGCTGATAGCCATTATTTGGAGCACCTTATACGCTACAATCGCTCCCTCGAGCAGCGCAACCGTATGCTCAAGGACGCGTCTGCCGATTACCTGCTTTTCGACACAATCGAAGCCGGTATGGATATGTCATCGCGCTATATCATCGAGGCGCGCCGCCGCCATATTCGCCGCCTCGCCGAGCTCCATCAACGCTACTACGGCATCATCGCCGGTGACAACGAAACCGTCACTATGGACTACCGTGGCCCGTTGGACGGCACTTCGGACGCCAGCATCGCCGATGCGTTGAGCCGCAACCGCGACCGCGATCGGCTGCTCGGATATACCGCTATTGGCATACATCGTGATGATATAGACGTTACGGTCAACGGCCTGCCACTGCGTCGCACCGCCTCTCAGGGTCAAGCCAAGACCTTTACCATAGCCCTTCGTATGGCCCAGTATCGTTTCTTGGTCGAAAGCACCGGCCTCAAGCCCCTGCTATTGTTAGACGATATCTTTGATAAACTCGATGCCACACGCGTTTCGCGCATCATAGTATTGGTAGCCTCCGAAGACTTCGGCCAGATTTTCATCACCGACACCAACCGTCGCCATCTCGACGAAATACCCGGGCATCTCGCCGCCGATGCTCCGTGCCGGATGTGGCGTGTCACCGACGGTACATTCGAACAACTGCCATGAAACGCCACGACCCATTGCGTGTTGACGCCATTATCCGTCAGGCTATTACGGCTGCCGGTGCTGACGAAAGTTACGAACGGGCGCGTGCCAGCTTCCTATGGAGCGAAGTAGTCGGCCCGACCGTCAATCGCTATACCGTACGACGATGGATCCAACAGGACGAACTGCACGTGGTTATTGCCTCGGCATCGCTTAAAAACGAGCTCTCCTTCAGCAAGGAACGTATCGTGCACCATATCAACCAATTGGTAGGAAAAAACGTTATATCCAAACTCGTGATACATTGACAGAGAGACGATAAATACAATCCACCATCGTATCCTACGACAGTAAAATAATAGATTCCGATGACTGCAAAATAATAGATAAAAATGAAACTGCAAATACTGGTACTATACGCCGCCCTCGCACTTAGCTTGGCCTCCTGCGGCAACAGCTACAATCCCAAGGAAATAGCCCGTATCGACGAAGCCGACGAACTCACCGCCGAGCAGACCGATGTAGCCCTCGGATGGTATGAAGACGCCTTACAACGCGAAATCGCCAAACTTGAAACCGACATCAGCAATGTCCGTCAAGATATGCTCGAAGACCGTGCTTCGCGCATCGGCAAACGTGCGGCCCGAGCCGGAAGCCGCGAGTCCGACTACGTCAACGCTGCCGTATATCGCAAGCACAAAGACAAAATCGAAGAATTGGAAAAGGAAGTAGAAAAGAAACGAGAAATGCTTTATGAAGAAATGGATAGAGTTCGAGAAAAACCTGATTAGTAGTAATTTGCGCGGCTTTGCGGCGGCAGAGTCTATATCGATTGCCTATAGTTGCCTAGCAGAAATGCACCGACCTTAGCATTAATTGTTTGTGATTTATTTAAAATTGTGTAATTTTGCAAGCAGAGACGGTTTTAGCTTTTAGCAAACGTTTTTTTTACGCTAAGGCCGGAATAAACAGTCGATGCCGATGCAATGAAATATGACGTAATAATAAACCAACAGAAACGGCAGTCACTCTCCTATGCCGCACTAATTGCTTTACCGCTTACGCCCGACACACTAGTTCGTAGGGAAGGCGGCGAAGGCTGGATTCGTGTGTCTGAATGTATTGAACTGGCACACGTTATGGCATCGGCAGGTCATAGCAAAGAAACAGCCCAAAATCCCCCCCCCCGTTTGCGTTGAAAATACGCAAAACGGCGCATCCAATCCGTCTGTAAGCCCTTCCGGGACTTTCGTGGGCGGAAGAAGTACGCAGACACACTCTCACAGACCGACACCACAACAACCCACGCAGCAGAGGACGGCACGACCGCAGTCCTCCGCTGCCGCATATCCGTATCAAGCGTCGCAGCCGTATCAGCCGTCGCATTATACCAGCCAGCCGTCGCGGATTTTTGTCCCCTCGACCGAATACTTCAAGTGTAGGCAGAAACGTAAAGCGGCCATAATCGGGCTGTGCACGCTCGGACTAGCCGGCATAACGCTTATCGGGGTTGGCGAAATGTGGCGCAGCAATATATTCGAGGGAACGTCATTCGCGGCCGGTGCTATAGGCTTCGTATTCAAATGTCTGTCCTTTGTGTTCCTTACTGCATTGGTTGCGATACCGTACTTTATCTACTCCTTCTTTGCCCTGATATACTATTCCATCCGAATGCACAACCTTAAAGCCAGATAGATATGCCAATGTACACAGCCAGCCGGATTTCCAACAATGGTAATGTCTTATATCCCGACGCCATTGCCATAGATGACTATAATGTTACCTACTACAAAGGGCGTCCTGTCGGGTACGAGACCACGATAATACCACGTCACTGTATCAACGGCGTGTTTCTTGACAGCCATATCCTCTTTGCCGATATCGTCATATCGTCCGCAGGGCGGGAGACAATCTCGGTGCATGGATTCAAAAAATCCATAGCACGCGAAATAGTAAAAATCCTTACCCAATAAACTATGCCACAGACCGTATACTACGTACAGTTAGATGACGACTTCTTTGGACCGTTCGCACTTGAAACCGTTATAGGGACGCACCTCACGCCGGACGTACTAGTGCTGTCCTCTGCCACCAACGAGTGGAGGCAGGCGGGAGAGTATCCCGAACTGGTGGACTCGTTGGACTTGTCTGTCTGCGAAAACGAGGCCGAGGATGCGTCCGGCTGCGAGGCTGCCGAAGACGTCTCCGGCGCGACCCCGTCATTCGACGCCCACACGACATTCTATATCCGCCGGGGCGGTTCGCCCTACGGACCATACACATTGCAGGCGCTGTCCGGCACCGGCATCACGGAAGAGACACATGTCAGCGTGGACGGAATGTCCACATGGGTGTATGCCCGCCAAATCCCCGGGCTGCTTTCGACTATTGCCGCGATGCGCAGCCGTGCCGACGAAACACGCGAACCGGAGGAAACCACCGAAACAGCCGCCGAGACAAATATGCCGCCGCTGGCCAGGATTACACAGCTGCTCAACGAGATACACGCTGTAGGCGCCGAGGGCGAATGCCGCTATAAGCGTGTGTTTGCCAGCAAAGGCGAGGAGCGCGACTTCCTGATGGAGGAATATTCCGAGAAATTTGACCGCCTTTTGGCTCTTGTGCGCCAGACTGAGGAAATTTGCTCCGGCGGCGCATTGTCCTCCCGCGCAACATTCCTCATTACCGAAACCGCCAACAAGTCAGGCGAGGCACTCAACAGCCGCTATGCATCCATGCTTGAGGCGGACGAGGGTGTTGATGCAGGAGCCTTGCCCGTGGGTCGCACGGCATACAGCTTTGAGCCTCCGTTGGCCGGGATTACGCTCGAACGCATGGACTTCTTGGAACTTCCCGGAGGCAAAAACCTGTGTGTCACCTATACTAAAGACGGAATGCCGCAGGCCATGGCGTTTGTCAATACGGTCATAGGCAGGCTGTACGAGTACAACCCGGCACGCTCCGTCATTGCCGAAGTCATAGACACTGAGTATTTTACCGGGCTGGACGACGTGTTCAAACTGCTCAAACGCGACCTGTACCGGATTCACTGCCGCCCCGAGGAAATCCGCAACCTGCTTGCTTCCTTGCAGAAACGCGCAGGTACAATCATGCGCAACCTCCTCACAGAAAAAGGCGCCACCTTGCGCTCATACAACAGGAGCCACGAGGGCAGCGAGCCTTATATCGTCCTTGTCGTCAAGAACTTCCCCAAAGGGCTGTCCTCGGATAACCTCGAAATGCTCGGACGACTGGCCAAGGTAGGCCCACAGACAGGCATATACCTTGTGCTGCTGGCAGACAGCGCGGCTTTGTCCGAACTGTCCGGGCGTGATGCCGAAGCTTTTGACATGCAAGAGTATATAGGTGCGGCAGCCCACTTTGACTTCAAGGCCGAGAGTGATTATATGTCCTCGCTGCTGGGTCAGGAAACTGGCGGACAGGGCGGACCGGCGTCACTTACACGCTACGACAGCCTCGACGATGACCGGCTCAGACAGGTCGTGGCCAGTGTAAACGCCAAATGCGAGCTTAGGGAAGACGTGGTTGTGTCTATCGGCGACTATATGCCCTCCGAGGATAAATGGTGGAAAGGCGACAGCGCCCGCCAAATCGAGATACCCTTCGGCGTAAGCACCGACCTCGAAGTCAAATCGCTGAAAATTACGCAGGAAAGCGGACAGAATACCGCGATTGTCATTGGCATACCTGGCTCGGGCAAAAGCGTGTTCCTGCACTCGCTGATATGCAGCGCCGCACTACGGTACTCGCCCGACGAGTTGGGAATGTACCTGATAGACTTCTCCGGCGTCGAGTTCAACTCGTATGCCGTTGGCTGCCTGCCACATGCGCGTGTCATAGCCCCCGAAGCCGAGCGCGAGTTCGGACTGAGCATCCTCAACGAACTTGTCGAAGAAGGCGCACGCCGCATGGAACTGTGCCGCAACTATAATGTCAGCAACATCGTTGACCTGAAAAATGCCGCGCCCGGCGTCAAAGTCCCACGCATACTCGTAATCATAGACGAGTTCCAAAAACTCTTTGAAATCGAGAACGACCAAATCTCACGGGAGGCCAACTCGAAGATACACACCATCATACAAGAATTCCGCAAATTTGGCATCAACCTGGTGCTGGCCACGCAGAAGCTGCCCTCCGGGTCGTTCCTTCCGCGAGACCTCATCGCCAACCGCGTGGTATTCAAGAGCTCTCCGGCAGACTTCTCATCGCTGATAAGCCTCGATGCCGGCGAGGGAATGCCGCGTCTGCGCACCGGCCAGTGCGTCTACAACTCCGAGTCCGGCGCCCCGTACGACAACAACATCGTCCAAGGCTTCTTCGTTTCAAAAAAAGACATAGACGATATACTTGCACGCCTTGGCGACTTTGCCAAAGCCCGCACATACGCGGGCGGGCAGATGAAGGTCTTCCGCTCGGCGGAACAGCCGGAATTTATCCGCCGCCGCGTGCAGCCGGGAGACGCCGGAATGCGGCGTCCCGGAAGCCGTATCCCGATATACCTTGGCGAGAGCATCTCCGTCAGCGAATATGACGTCAATGCCGGTCTTGCACCCGAAACGGCAAACAACATACTGGTTGTCGGCGGCGAGCAGGAAGTGGCCGAGGCGATATGCTACCACTCGGTGCTGTCAGCATCCACGTGCCACGAAGCCGGCGAGGCTACGCTCGTGGTGGTCAGCGGTATGCGCCCCGACAACGAGCTGGCCTCCGTGATACTGCCCACGCTGGAGGCTCTGCCCTTCGACCACTACTTCCCGGCCACGGCAGAAGATGTCGAAAAGACCCTTGCGGCTGTCAAGGAAACCATCGACAACCGCCGCCAGTCCAACGGGCCTATTCCGGGCAATGTCTATATCGCCGTATTCGACTTCCAGAGCTGCCGCGCCTTTGACCGCGACACCTCCGGACGCATCGAAAAACCGTCGTCGCAGGCCGCGCTGCTCGAGTACGTCCTCCGCAACGGCCCGTCCGTGGGTGTCTTCACGATATTGCAGACAGACAACCTCGAGAGCCTCGGGCGCGCCGGGTCGGTACTCTCCGCGTTCAACTACCGCGTGGCCTTGCAGATGTCCGAGGGCGACTCCAACAAGGTCGTCGGCTCGTCCGCTGCCAACAGGCTCTTTGTGTTCAACCGCCCGGCCTCGCGCTTCCGCGCCTACCTGCGCGACAACAACCGCAACCTCACAATCAAGTTCAAACCATATAAGATAAGCTGAATATGCCCGGAATGATCAATGACCCCGAAGCAATCCAGAAGTTCCGCTACCAGTTGGTGGACCTCGTGGACGCGCTGCGCAAGCAGCTCAAGCGCACCGACGAGGCGATGGAGACCGTGGCCTCGTCGTGGAAGGACGCGCAGTTCGCGAAATACAGGGACGAGTTTGCCAAAGACCGAGACGCCTTTGAACCGCTGTGCCGCGACATCGACGAGTTCGAGGCCGGGCCGCTGGCCGAGTTGCAGTCTATTCTCGAACAATACAACGACCTATAAGCCATGTCTACATCGCTATCACATACCGAAGTAACCTCGCAGTCGCTCATCCAGCTACAGGGCGAGCTGCGCTCCATGTCCGCAATCCTCGGCGAACTTTACGACGTCCTCTGGGGCAACCTCAACGCCCTCGGCGAGGAATGGACGGACGAGAAAATGGAAGAATTCAGTGACGAGTTCAAGGGTAGCCGCGAAACCATCATCGAATTGTCCGAGAAATACAAACAATGGGCTGACACCTACCTGCCACCGCGTATCGAGGAAGTCGTCCGCTATGAGAAAGCCTCGGCAGGCATACGCTGACACACGCAATATGCTCACTGAATTTCCACAACCAATCAAGACGCAGGGCGCGTACATTGCCGACCACCGCTCGCTGGTGGAGCTGGGTAACGCCATCGAGTACACGGGCGACTCGGTGCGCAAGCTCCGCGAGGCCGTAGACGACTTCTTCACGGGCGTCGAGCGCTCGATGGACGATATCATCGATGCCTTCGAGAAACAGGCCGAAGAAGCGCGCAAGCAGCTCGACGCGGCCGACAGCGCATTGTCCGCCTGCCTCAACTCGCAACGCTATGACGAGGAAAAGCGCGAATACCGCCCATCGTGCCGGTGCGAGGAACGCGATGTCGCCTGTGCGCAAAAAAAAGTTGACGAAATTGAATGTAAAATCGAGCGGCTTCGTGCAATTAAGGAGGAGGTGGAGTACGAGCTGGGCATATACCGCGAGCCTTTCGGCTTTACGCCCGGCGGCGGCGACGGCCTGTTGCGGCGGTTAGACGAGCAGGTCACCCGCTATGCCGGCGAGAAGATGCAGCGCATCCTGGAAGTCGTCGAGCAGTACCTGCGTGTCAATGTCCGCGACATCTCCTCGCCGCACATCCTCTCCGACGAGCCGGACGATGCGGCCATGGCCGAATTCAGCCCCTCAGAGCAGCGCAAGGCCGACAACTTCCGCAAAGGCATCGAGCGGCTGAACGAACTCCAGCGCGAGGACAATTACGGCGACCGTGCCTTGGCGCGGCCCACCGGAGTGGTGCTGTGTCCGCGATGTCACCGCCCCTACCCGGTGGCGTGCATTTGTGCCAACGAGCGCGAGCGTCCCGGTATCTTTAATTACGACCTGTCACAATCCCGATGAAGTACATTCCCGACTACGCCATACAGGTGACGGAGCTGATGCACCAGCTCGAGGCACAGGCCGCCCAGACTGCCGCAGACTGGAGCGACACCAAGCGCTGCGAGTATTATGCCGACTATGTAGAGCCGTATCTCAAGGACTTGGACACATACATCCACGGCGGCTCCGACATGAAGGGGAAGGGACTCAACGACCTGCTGCAATTTGTGGCGGACAAGGTGGGCGAGTTCGAGTACGAGTCCGGAATGTCGGTGGATGCCAACGGCTACCTGCCGGAAAGCGCCCCGGTGTACCTGCCGGGGGCACGTGCCTACTGGGAGGAAGATTACGACCTTGACAGTCCTGGAGCGTATTCGCCTACAAACTTGAAAGATATACTCAAAAAACGCAACAATGAATAATAAGGGAAACTATACAGTAAATGACGACGGCTCGGTGACTTTCGCCGGAGGCAAGGACTCACAGACGGAGACCATCACGGACATCTTCTGCGTGGAATTTGCCAAAGGCGGGATTTTTGCCGGGTTGCGCATGTACAACCGCGCCGTCAAATATGCCAAGAAAGCCGGGATAGCCAATCCACGGCTGCTTGTCGAGAAGCTCATGCTCGAAGAATATCCGACACGCTTCAAGACGGTCAAGCCCGCACGCCGCCTGATGTGGTACGTCA
This sequence comes from uncultured Porphyromonadaceae bacterium, assembly GCA_900540625.1. Classification (GTDB taxonomy): domain Bacteria; phylum Bacteroidota; class Bacteroidia; order Bacteroidales; family Muribaculaceae; genus CAG-873. The sequence continues at coordinate 36,024 of UQGP01000007.1, forward strand.
TCGCAGGGGCATTCTTCGTAATCCATGCAATATGGGCTCTTATAGTAGTCGTTGATAAAAGCGATCTTAGCGCGGCTTGGTGGATTATGTGCGTAAGTGCTTCCTTGACCGCATTGTTTGTGAAACTCGCATTGATGGAGAAAACCAAGGTGCAGGATATGCTCACAAAAGCAGCCGAGGCAAAGGCATCCGAAATGCGCCAAAAAATTCGCGAAAGAATATAAATGGCAATATACTAACCCAATACCCTATATAAACCAATGGAACAGAAAGTAAAAGTACCCTATGGAATGTTTGCCGGCGAAGACGCCGCAGCAAGGAAACGGGCCGAAATCCGCAAATTGCTTGAAAAACAACAGCCTATAAAACTTAATGTTGGAGGCAATGCGATGAACACTTCAGGCGATGTTACGATTAACACGCCAAAAGGCATTTTAGCCGGTGAAGATGCCGCAGCAAGAAGGCTTAGAGAAAAACGCGAACAAATCCGAAATTCGCTTATAACCCAACAGCCGGTGAAACTCGGCGTTGGTGGCAATGCAATGAATACAACTGGTGATGTTACAATAAACACGCCCGAAGGCAAACTTGCAGGCCAATGGTATGACAGCGATCCAACACTCCTGGCGATGGAAAAGATTGCCATGCAGCGCAACTTTCCGCAGTTCAGGCTCGAAAAACTTGACGATGGACGCCTGTGTTGGATTGGTGTCATCGAACCTGGCATATACGAATCAAAGTTTGGCGTGAAACGCCAGTACCACCTGATGGCGGTTTATGACAACAACCATCCACACCAGCAGATGGGTTCGTCGGTGCGCGTCTATCCCTTGATGCCTGATGTGAACGAGCTTATCGAAATGGCAGGATTCCGCCCCTACCACTTGCTTAAAGACTCTGTGGACAACCTCTACTTGTGTACTAACGAGGCCAGTGACCAAAAGACCGGGGCAACCACCACCACGGCGGCATCGGTACTCGGATGGGCCACCAAATGGCTCATCGCTTTCGAGTTGGTGCTGACGGGCGACCTGTCGCGAGAAACATTCAACACGCATGGCGGCATCTAATAATCCGGTTATGAGTAATTCGTGCGAAACTGTCGTCATCAGCGACAAGGCGTATAATGCCATCATACGCGAGTCCTTCGCCAAGCATCCTGTCGAAACGGGGGGCATACTCCTGGGGTATATCCTCGACAACGGCATCTGGGTGGTGATGGAGATGATTCCGCCGGGCATCAACGGCATATTCCAGACGGCATACTTCGAGTATGACCGTGACTTCGTCAACTACCTTGGGACTTCGGTCGCCAACCAGTACCGCGAGCCGCTGCAAGTCCTCGGCCTGTGGCACCGCCATCCCGGCTCGATGGACTACTTCTCGTCCACGGATGACGGGACTAACTCCGAATTTGCCTCCCGGAATCCTTACGGCGTCATCTCGGGCCTCGTGAACATCGACCCGAAATTCCGCCTGACGATGTACCACCTGAACCACATGGAGGGGCCGCGCCCGCGAAACATTGCCTATTCGACAGTGGACGTCGAGATTGGCGACGACCTTATCCCGGAAAAGTTCTTCGAGCTGCGGTATGTGGACGAGGAGCATAGCGACCTCAACCCCCTGCCTCCGCAGCGGCAGTCGCAGACTGTCCGCTCCGTGCCCAAGTCGAACCGCAACAGCGACGGCGAGGAATCCTTTCGTCCTACACCGGAGCAGCCCGCGGCCAGTAATACACCGGAACAGCCCCAAAAAACGTCGATACTGAAGAGCCGTTGGTTTATGCCCGTGGCAGTCATCGTTATGGCTCTCGCGGTCGGCTTTGTCGGCGGATGGCTCACGGGAAGGCCGGCGCCGGACAAGATGACTAAGGAAGATGTCGTAACATGTATATCAAAAATTATAAAAGGTGAGAAACCGTATGATACTCCCTTGTTCAAGAATTTGGTCAGGAAGGTAAAAGCTAAACTGTCAACCACAACCAAGAAAGAAGGAACACCCACCTCGGAGGAAAAAACCGGTAATTCTCAAGGTGTTAACCCTGAAGATGCTACAAACCATGGAAATTGACATCAATAAATTTATGAAGGGCAAAGGCCCGAAACCCACTGTCTGTTATCCGCTGGACATAGAGGGTGATTGTGAGCTGTAGGGATACCACCACGACGAGTCCAACTATTACAACGTGATAGCGACCGCCAAGCCCAGCCCTGAGATTGGCGGCGCCGCGCCTAAGCTCTTAGGCCGTTTCTATGCGCAGAAGCCGGAGGCCGCGCCGTCGGGCGACGACATCTACGGCTATCGCGAGGAGGACAAAATACACTTCTATACCGACGCTGGAAAACCATGCGAACTGGAAGGTTACAGCCTGAAAATCGACATATTCTCGCGCAATACCGGCATACTTGAGTCGGACATCATGCTGCGCAAAGGCGCCGTAATCATAGGCTGCGGATCGGTAGGCAGCCTTGTCGCCCTCGAGCTGGCACGTGCCGGGGTAGGGCGCTTCTTCCTGATAGACATGGACATATTCAGCTACCATAACATTTGCCGCCACCAGTGCGGCATCCTTGACGTGGGCAAGTACAAGACCACGGCTCTGCGCGAGCGCATCCTTCAAGTCAATCCCGCCGCCGAGATCCATGTGTCGCACATGCGCATCCAAGATGTGCCGCTGGCCGAAATCGAACCATTCTGCGACCCGGACGCCGTCATGGTCGGCTGTGCTGACAACCGCGAAGGCGACTACTACGCCGCACAGATGCTTGCCAAGCCGCACGGTATGCCCTTTATCTCGATAGGGTGCTGGGAGCGAGCTTTTGCCGGTGAGATATTCTACTGTCTACCGGAAGGTATGCCGGACTACAGCGACTTTATGGCAACGATGTCCGAGACTTCGGGCCGCGTACAGGCCAATACGCACATATATATGGGCGAGGTCGGCAGCTTCGAACCAGGCATCTCTGCTGATATCAACTTCGTGACCACCATAGGCGTCAAGATGATTCTCGACCTGCTCAACAGAGACAACCCGGGATACACGCAGCGTCTCATCGGCTCGCTGACGCAGTACACCCTTGTCTGCAACACCAACAACCCGAAAATCGGCGGCGATATGGCCGAAATCTTCGCCTATCCGCTCCAGGTGACGCGCAGCATCATGCTCGACTACGCGCCCAAGCCCGAAGCCGCCGATGCTGGCGCCCCTGCCGCCTCTGCGGAGAACAACGAAGAATCCACAACACCTCATACTGACAAATAGCTATGGGACAAGAATATCCGAAATATCACGTGACCGATGAAGGAAAAGTCTTCGTCGTCAATGACGACGGCTCCACGACCGAGTATGGGCGCATTGTGCCTGAAAAGAAGAAGGCAAAGCGCCCACGCAAACCAATTCCGTCCTTTGTTTTGTGGATTGTCTCAATTGTTTTTTTAGTCGTAGTGGCTTATTGTGTGGTGTTTAGATACGATATAGAATTTATGATTAAATATATGGATCATTACACTACTGATGCTATCGTTAATTCGCTTGAACCTTTATCGTGGTTCTGCATAGGACTTATGCTGCTGGTGCTAATCCTGCTGGGGTGTGTCATTAGGCTTAATAATGAAATGCGAGCCATTAAAGAACAGTAAAGCAATCTTAGGGAAATAGAGTGATATGGCTGCACTATGGGCAATCATAGTCATAGCGCTGTTAGTCATTATAATATGTCTGGCAACGCATAAGCGGAAGCTGCGTGACGATGCTTATGACAGGTCGGGGACAGACGCTGGCTGCTTAGGGACGGACGGCACGGCTATGCGGCGCTTCACGCTTGCTGAGCTGCGTGCGGCTCCGGACGGAATGTACCACTGGGGCGAGGGCGGCTCGGTATTTGCCGTGAACGACGACGGCTCTGTCTCGATGGTCGGCACTTATGACCCATCGGAAATTGACCCGGAAGTGACGTTGTATGAAAGCCTCATGTCTGACGGCCTTGGCGAGATGCTGCCTGCCCATTGGACTTTCCTCATAAGTCCGGGAAACGAGGATATGTCCTGGCATTACTATGCGAGCATCCCTGAAGGCGGCTACGAGGTCGTGCTGCCGGACTTCGGCATCGGCGGCTCTAAGCCCGAATGGGTGAGGATTATCGACGAGGGGCGCATCATCCCGTACGAGTCTTCGCGTGGATGGCCGGGGTGCATCGAGGCATTGGTGCATACCGGCGCGGGCTGGGTGGTGCTGATGCCGGCAGACCAGGCAGAATACACGCTGTCGCTCGGGGCAAAGGCGTGCATCGAGCGGCATCTTGCCGGGCGCGTGCAGGTGCATATCACCTCGCCGGCAGCCATGGGCGCTTTTTGGGCGGCGCTGAAGCCCGGAGCAAATGCGCACACGCGTGTAAGTTTCGCTTTTGGCGAGGGCGACAGCTACCAGTGCTGCAACCTCTCCGCCGCCGATGGCGTCTATCGCGTGGACTCGGTGGCGGGGCAGTCGATAATCCTGCCGCTCGAACGGCAAACGGCAATTATACAAGTGCTTACCGGCGCCTTGGCCCTCTCCTTTGTCGATGCCGGGCAGCTTGTGCAGACGGAGTTCAGGGATATGCTGTACTACTCGGTGACACTTACTGTCGTGGGTGGGACTGCATCGGCCGCATTGTATGGATCGGTTAATCCGATATCAGTGCCAACAGCAGATGGGTTCGTTGTGTATGGATTGGCTAATCCGGCGCCACTGCCAATAGCGAAGGGTTGGTTCGATATCTCCGTTCCGTCGGGTGGCCGTTTGGTGCTATTGATAGGGCACCACCCGACGCCGGTACTGCAAGACGTCCTTGCCGAATGTGGACTTGCTGCCCCGGCAGACATTCGGGCAAAGATTGAATTTGAAGCCAAAGGCGACATAAAAATTGAAGTCCATGCAGCCAACGGCATGATAACAACAATAAATGTAGGACAATTAATAGGATAACGATATGGGAAAAATAGACCCTAAAGACATCTATGTCGCCAAAGACGGCACAGTGTACCGCGTGGCCGAGGACGGCTCGCTCATTAAACTCAAGGACGGCCCCGGCAGCGGCGAGCCGCAGAAGGCACAAGAGCCATACAAGCCCAAGCAGCCGGAGAAAGTCACTGAAGGTTATTGGAAGCCCAAGCAGCCGCAGCATGAGCCAGCGGAGTATTATCAAGAGACACCACCACCTCCACGGAAGAAGAAACATATAGGGCTGTGGATTTCTTTTGTCATCTTAGTCATCGGAGCGATTACTCCGTTCATTATTAGGGAAGTCAGAAATAGTAGCTACGATTCTTCCAAATGGGATACCGATTCGTGCGATCCGGCAATTACAGCCGAAGCAGTTGCTGCACCTGACATCGAGACAGCTCCTGTCATAGAGAATACACCAGCTGTCGAGGAGGCCGCTGCGAGCAATGATGACGGCTCCGATTTTGTTAATAATGGTAGGTTTTATGGCTCTGTTGGTGGTAGCAACATACATGGTTACATAAACTTCGCGGCTTGTAATGCCGATGGATGGTATTACTATGATAAAAGTGGGTCGGATAATAAGATGAGCCTTTATTTTGATACGAAGCAAGGTGACGCATTTGTTTGGCAGGAGTACTATGGTGATACATTCACCGGGACTTGGACACTGTACTTAGACTATGCGTATGATAATTTTGCCAATGGTACATTTGTGAGGGCGTCCGATGGGAAAAAGTTTGTAATCCATCTCTATAAATCAAACTAATGGGCATGGGAATAGACCCTAAGAAATACCATATATCTGACGATGGCAAGATTTACCGCCTTGACGACACCGGCGAAATCACGATGCTGGGTGATGTCAACGACCTGCCCGGTGGAAACGACGCCGGACAGGCGCCGCAAGCCACTGAGGATGCCGGCGGTGTGGTGGATGGAGACCTTTGTGCCCTCGAAACCCGGATAATGAGTGGCAGGGGCAACAATCTGAGTAAGGACGAGCGACTTTTTGTTGCCGTCAACTCAAAGAATACCGCAGTATTAGACAAGCTCCTTAGCTTTGCCGGTGCGCAGGTTGTCATCAGGGTTATCCAGCGCTTCGAAAGAGGCGAAGCCAACCTTGAACCGCTTCTGCAAAGATTCGTATCACAAGGCTCTATCGCTGTACAGGAACGCCTGGCCAACTGCCGCCGTCCGTTCACAATCGAGGCCATAGCCTCCGGCCTATGGTCGCACCCCGATGCGCGTCTGCGCCATGCCTACCGCAACAACCCCTGCTGCATCTACCGGCAGGAGCAGCAGACGGCGCCGAGTAATTCAAATGGAGAAGGGTCTAAAATGGCAAAACCACCTAAGAAAGAACGTGGGCGCTTTGTGAAATTCTTGATATACATCCTTAGGCTTATCGGCTTTGTCGGTGGTCTGTATTTCTTGTATAAGAGCGTTTACCATTGAATGATGCAATGCACGATTCTATCGCATTCTATAGCATATTCTATAGCATATTGATGGATGATTTGGCTATGTGGGGAGATTTAGCTAAGTTTGCATAGATATTTAGCGAACACGCCACAGGCACAAACCATATTCACTGTATGAACAACAAGGTAAAGCCATCAGCAAAAAAGACTTCAACGATATCCGACAAGACTTCGACATCCGATACAAAGGCTAAGGCGGCCAAACCGGGCAAGGCCGCAAAAACTGGCACATCAAAGGCTGCCAAGCCTGTCGCCAAGGTCACGCGTGCGGCTAAGCCGCTGGCAATTATACGCAACGATGCGTGGCTGGAGCCTTACGCTGCAGCTATCGAGGGGCGACATCAGGACGCTATACGAGCCGAAAAACGGCTGACTTCGGGCAGCGCCAAGACTTTGGAAGACTTTGCCAACGCCCATGAGTATTTCGGACTTCATCGCTTGGAGGACGGACGCTGGTGCTTTCGCGAATGGGCACCCAATGCAACGGCTATCACCCTCGAGGGCGATTTCAGCGAATGGCAACGGCTGCCGCAGTATGCGTTGACGCGTTTGGAGAACGGCGTCTGGGAGGGGGTGTTCGAAGCCGGAGCGATGAAGCACGGCGACCTTTACAAGATGTTTGTCCAATGGAATGGCGGCGAGGGCGAACGCATCCCGGCGTATGCCACGCGTGTACGGCAGGATGCTGACACCAAGCTTTTTGCTGCACAGGTCTGGTCCCCCGAAAAGGCTTATGTATGGCATGACGCGGGATTTGTTCCCGATGTACGGCCGTTGCTGATATACGAATGTCATATAGGCATGGCACAGGATCGCGAGGGTGTGGGCACGTATGCCGAGTTCCGCGACAATGTGCTGCCGCGCATAATCGAGGACGGGTATAATGCCATACAGATCATGGCGATACAGGAGCATCCGTATTACGGCTCTTTTGGCTACCATGTCAGCAGCTTTTTTGCGGCATCAAGCCGTTTCGGAACGCCCGAGGACCTCAAGAGCCTTATTGATGCGGCCCATAGCAAAGGAATAGCGGTAATTATGGATATCGTGCATAGCCATGCGGTGAAAAACGAGGCTGAGGGCCTGGGTCGCCTTGACGGGTCTTACGACTTGTATTTCTACGGTGACGGACGCCGTGAACATCCGGCCTGGGACTCGCTGTGCTTCGATTACGGCAAGGATGAGGTGATGCATTTCCTGCTGAGTAACTGCAAGTTCTGGCTCGAAGAATACCATTTTGACGGCTTCCGCTTTGATGGAGTGACCTCGATGCTGTACTATAATCATGGCCTCGGACAGGCTTTCGGCGGCTATGGCGACTATTACGATGGCGGCGAAGATACAAATGCCATTACCTATCTGACTTTGGCTAATAAACTGATACATAGCATCAATCCCAATGCAATCACTATTGCCGAGGAAATGAGTGGAATGCCGGGGTTGGCGTTGCCGTTCGGCGACGGCGGCATGGGCTTCGATTATCGCATGGCCATGGGTATACCCGACTACTGGATTAAGACGCTCAAAGAACGCAAGGACGAGGATTGGAAGCCTACAAACATATTCTGGGAGCTGACCAACCGTCGAGCTGACGAAAAGACTATATCCTATGTCGAGAGTCACGATCAGGCACTCGTGGGGGATAAAACGGTGATATTCCGTCTGATAGACGACCATATGTATTGGCACATGATGATGGGCGACGATGATGCGGCCGTTGCACGCGGTATCGCTCTTCACAAGATGATACGCCTTGTGACATTGGCTACTATCAACGGCGGTTACCTTAATTTTATGGGCAATGAGTTCGGCCATCCCGAATGGATTGACTTCCCCCGGGAAGGCAATGGCTGGAGCTACAAATATGCGCGTCGTCAATGGAATCTCGTGGACAATCCCGAGTTGAAATACCACCTGCTCAATAATTGGGATAATGCCATCATTCACCTTGTAGGCGGTACCTACAACTTCCAATCGTTGGCGGTGCGCAAGCTTTGGGAGAAGGACGATGATCAGGTGCTGGCTTTTATGCGAGGCGACCTGGTGTTTGTGTTCAACTTCAATCCTACGCAATCTTTTGACGGTTACGGCATTTTGGCCCCGGCCGGCAAATATCACACCATCCTCAGTTCCGATGAAGTCCGTTTCGGCGGCTACGACAACGTTACGGCCGGCATCGACCATCTTACTTTGCATGACGAATTGTATGCGCCCGCCGGCGTCGAATGGCTCAAGTTATATCTTCCGGCACGTACGTGTATAGTCCTACGCAGGGGCAGATAAAACCATACGCACGCGTGCCGGCCGTGGCTTGTGGCAGCGTTCGTTCTCGCAAAAATTGCGTAATTTTGCATGTAAAAGCAACCGACACAATGAAACAATACTTAGAACTGCTTGATAGGATTATGTGCGAAGGCGTGGATCGTGGCGACCGCACGGGCACGGGTACGCGCTCGGTGTTCGGACACCAGATGCGCTTCGACCTTGCGGACGGATTCCCTCTGCTCACCACCAAGAAGTTACATCTCAAATCGATAATATACGAATTGCTGTGGTTTTTGCGCGGCGACACCAATGTGCATTACCTTCAGGAACATGGAGTTCGCATTTGGAATGAATGGGCCGACGCCGATGGCGATCTCGGCCATGTCTACGGTTATCAGTGGCGTTCGTGGCCGGACGGAAAGGGCGGTGCCATCGATCAAATAGCCAATGCGGTGGACACCATACGTCGTAATCCCGAGAGCCGACGCATCATCGTCAGTGCCTGGAACGTGGCGGATATAGACAGCATGGCGCTTCCGCCATGCCACGCACTGTTCCAGTTTTATGTTGCCAATGGCCGTTTGAGTCTCCAGCTGTATCAGCGCAGTGCCGACACCTTCTTGGGCGTGCCTTTCAATATAGCCTCGTATGCGTTGCTGCTTATGATGATGGCTCAGGTTACGGGGCTGCAAGTTGGCGAATTTGTGCATACGCTTGGCGATGCACACGTTTATCATAATCATTTCGAGCAAGTCAGACTGCAGCTGACACGCAGCCCGCGACAGCTGCCGCGAATGGTCCTCAATCCCGATGTCAAAGACATTTTTTCCTTTGATTATGATGACTTTCGGCTTGAGGATTATGACCCGTATCCTCATATTCCGGGAGTAGTATCTGTCTGAAAAATATATTAGGTATGATGATATCCATTATAGCTGCCGTTGCCTTGGACGGCGCCATAGGGCGCCAAGGCGGGCTTGTGTGCCATATACGGGAAGACATGCGTCATTTTCGCCGTTTGACCATGGGTCATCCGGTGGTTATGGGGCGAAAGACATTTGAATCGTTGCCCGGCGGAGCCTTGCCCGGTCGTCGTAATGTTGTGGTGACTCGCAATTCGGCTTACCATGCGGAAGGTATAGAGACTTTCCCCTCCTTGGAGCAGGCTATACAGCGTCTGCGTGCCGATAGTGTCGGAGATGCTGATGCCGAGATTTTTATCATCGGTGGCGGCGAAATCTATCGGCAGGCGTTACCCTTTGCCACACGGCTGTATTTGACGCAGATAGACGCCTCGTTTGCGGACGCTGACACGCATTTTCCCGAAGTAAATCCGGCGCAGTGGCATCTCGATGATGCTTCGGAATGGAGTGAGGATGCCCAAAGCGGCATACGCTACCGTATGGTTTGCTTATCTCGGATTTAAGCAGTACTTTTGCATAATTTTTCAGCGCCCCGATAGTTCAACGGATAGAATAGAAGTTTCCTAAACTTTAGATGGGAGTTCGATTCTCCCTCGGGGTACAAGCGCGGTGTCTACTTTGAGCCGTGCATAAGCCGGAGGCCGACCCACGATGGGTCGGCCTCCGGCGTTTCAATGGTTGTGTTTGTCGCTGCGGGCGCAATACATTGCGCCACTATAGTTCCATTTGTGCGTCCGTGTCTTAGAAAACGACTTTGGTAGAGCGATTGCCACGCACGACGATATATACTTGTCCTGCTTCGGGGTTGTTCACGGGGATACCTTGGAGGTTGTATATGCGTGCAGGTGCATCGGCGTTGTCGTCAACGGTCACATCGCTTACGCCGAGCAGATCAAAGTCTGCCGGCAGCTTGATACTCGTGTCCGTGTTCTCGACGTTGTACCAGTCGCCGTTGTCTTTGCCGAACATAGAGATGAGAAGCATGCTTCTGGGGAATGACAGGACGTTGTCTTTGCCCAGCGTGGCGCCGGCTTCTGTTTCTGCGATTTCTTCCCAGTCAAATCCTGCGCCGAGGTAGTATTCGGGTGTCGAGCTCAGGCGGATGAGGCCGTAGCCGTAGTCAAGACCGACAGGGCCTTCTTGGACGTAGATGCATCTGTCGTCAGAGGCGTTTATGGTGATATAGTGGAGCAGGCCGCAATTATGCTTGTTGGAGCCGCTGTATTTGCTATTTTCAAACGGCCCGGAGAGGCGTATAATGCGCGGATTCTGAACATTGCGTTGCAGGGGGACTTCGAGTGACTCGTCATCCACTTTGAAGAATGTTTTGATAAAGCCCACGTTGAGCGTTGCCGTGCCGCAGTAGGTCCATGCGGTGTCGTCGTTGTCCAGGTAGTAGCATGTGCCCCATTGGTATGCGACTTGCTGTCCTGCGCGGTTGAGGCCGACAAGGATTATTGTTTCCTTGTTCGCCTCTGACATGGTCCAGCTGAAATCTCCACGCACGGGAAGGTCGAGTCCTTTTTTGGCCACGTCAGCCAGGGCTCCCATCACTTCGTCTTCCTGGAAGTTGGGCAGGATTACGTACTTGACCTTGTCGATGTCATTACCCACGGTGATTTTGCCTAAGATTTTGCGGTTTGATGTGCATTGGTTTTCGAAGCTGAAAACCATGGAGTAGTCCACGGCCTCAACGCCGGGCAACACTATGCGCCATTTTTGGTTGGTATTCATCGCCACGGCGCCGTCATTGTCTCCGTAGGCAACGCCCCTGACGGGAGCGGTGAAGATGCCGTCTTTGAATGTTACCTGCTTGGACGAGGGTATGCCGATATATACCGGGCCGTAGTTCCAGTCAAGACCAATCATGGTCTTGGCAAAGTATACGTTGTTGGGGTCGGAGGCATCGATGTCCAGCTTTGTCGTGCCGGCGCTGTCGTATTGTGTCTCTGTTAGTTGTACATTATTGGTGGCCAGCATCGCATCGGCAAAAGCCTTGCCGTAAGGCGAGATTACACGGTAGAAGTTGGGGTCTTCGGTGCTCTGCTGGATTTCGACTTCCCATGTCATAGGCTCGTATCCGAACGCCGGCAAAAGCATATCGTCGGTATACAAGCCTTTGCCGAGGCTCTTGTACTCTCCGGTGGGGAAGTTGTGTTCGTTGGCTTTGGCGACAAGAGCAGCCTTAGGCATGCCTTTTTTGTCCGCTTTGAACGGGGTGGCGGTCTTGGTTAGGGTCGCGGCGCCGGCGGTCATGACAGTTGCCATTACCAGGGCAAAAAGAGTAAAATGTCTTTTCATAAGAGTAATTTATCGTTTTACGGTATGTTTATTGTCGGAGGCAAAGATATGTAATAATGTCGGGCTGTGCAAGAAAAGAGCTACAAAATGTTGAATTGTATTCATATATGCTGTCTTCCTGCATTGCGCTTCATTCGGGATTTACGGAAACAAGTGGCGCGGTCGGAATATGCCTATCTCACGGCAATCTTGCCGGCAAAGCCGTCAGCCTTGACTATGTAGATGCCTTTGAGCGAGCCGTTGGCTTTGGTCACGTCGCGTCCTGCAAGGTCATAGATGCGAAAGTCTCCCGAGCAGTACACGCGCCCTTCTTTGGCAGTCGGGGCTGTGCGATGACCTCCGTCCGTGATGTCGTCCACTCCGGATTTAGGATTAAACACCGGACGCACGAGGCTTCCGCAGTATCGTCTATTGGAAGAGTCTCCGGAGAAGAATCGGGGGTTGACTTTAATAATATAGGCGTGGGTGATGTTTATGTAATTTGACGATTCCGTATATACCGATGAGGACAGGTAATACCCGGTTCTTTGGTAGTCGCGTAATTTATCATAGAAATATCCGCACAGGTGGAGGTATATGTAGTTGCCGTTCGGTCCTTCGACCTTGTATGTGCTTACGCCCAGGTGCTCGGTGAGCGTCCATGTGCATTTCTCCTCCAATTCGAGGCATTCGTCCTTGGTCGGCATACGCCATCGTCCGCCCCATTGTACACATGCGGCATCATCTTCGGGGTCGAGTACTGTCTTCCCGTCTTCCTTGTTGTATTTGTATATCTCTTCGTAGCTGCCCAAGGGTCCGAATTTGTAGTTGGCGGTTGTAAATTCATTTTTGGGTTCAGTTTCACCCCAAGCGAAATAATCGCCTTTGTCTACGGGACCTACCGCGCCTATTGCCCGGTCAGACCACATCAGGCCGCTGGGCAGACCGAGGTCTACATATTGATGTCCGTTCTCAAGTTTTTCTTCGGACGTCTGCGCAGATGCGCAAAGTGCGCCAGCCGCTGAAGCTGCGAGGACTAAAAAATATTTTCTCATTGTGGTTGTATATTAAGTTAGATTTTTACTTTTAGGCAGCCGTGGGGCGATACGAGGATATATATGCCCGGGGCGAAGCGACCGGCCGTGAGGTCGGATTTGTCGATGCCGGATGCGACGCGTATGCCTTGAAGATTATAGACATCGAATGTGGATTCTTCGGTCGTGGTGTCTGTCGAGATGCTTTCAACGGCGTCAGTTCCTGTGACGTTGATCTTTAGTGTGGCGGTTATGCCATCGCAGAATGCCACGAGCGTTGCTTCGCCCTTGGCTACGCCTGTTACGACACCGTCTGCGGTAACGGTGGCGATGTCCTCGTCAAGGCTGTACCACATGATGGGTGCGGTGGTGGCATCCGCCGGGGAGACAGAGGCGGCCACGGTGATAGACTTAGAGATGTCTACGGAGACATTGTCGTCTGTAATAATGACTTGGTATGGCAATTCTTGGAAATCCCGGAACATACTCCATCCTTCTGCATTTTTGTAAGCATCGATACATCCTTTGGGGACGTAAAGAGTGCCTTTATAACATGTTATATAGCTGAATGTTGTCGGGCTGATGCTCGGTGGCGTTGTTGCGTTGCTGTATACGTTCAGGAGATTTGCCTTATTGCCGAAGGCGTTGTCCGGAATATTGGTTGTGCCTTCGCCGATGTATAACGAGTTAAGGCTGGCTAAGTCGCTGAAATCCAGCTTGAATTTCTCGGTCCATCCGTAGTATGGCAATACAAAAGTCTCAATGTTCTTACATGCCCCGAATGCTTTGTCTTCGACATGGTTGGCCTTGAGGATGCATACAGACTTAAGGCTGAAGGCATTCTGGAATGCATATTTGTTGATTTTTGAGATATGACTGAGGTCTATGTCTATCAGCCGTTCGCACGAGGTGAATGCGTAGTTGCCAAGCGAGTCTACCGAAGCCGGAATGGTTATGGATGTGAATCTACAGGCAGAGAAAGCACTTTCCCCGATATGTGTCAACGAATTCGGCAGTGCTATAGATGTCAACTTCCCGCAACCGGCGAAAGTTGCGTAATCGATATATTTAATTCCGTTGGGTATATTTACTGAGGTTATATTATCGCAATGTCTGAATGCGCTCCTTCCGATGACTGTCACCCCATCCGGTATTGTAATGCCTGTAAGCGCGTTGCACTCGTTGAAGGCATACGATCCTATATACGTCACCGAATTAGGTATCTTCAAAGTATGGAGTTTTTTGCAATTCTCAAAGGACTGGTCCCCTATGGTTGTAATTGTTTCGGGTAAAGACACGGAAGTCAGCTCATCGCACCTCCAAAATGCCCCCAAGGTTTTTGTTACGGTATACTCTTTTCCATCATATATCGCTTTCTCGGGGACGATGATGTCGCCGGAGTATTTTGGCCCTATCCATGTAGATCTCAGTATACATGTTTCGTCAGATTCTATGTCGAACCACAGTCCGTCGTATAAGAATGTTTGTGCATTTGCTGAGACGCACGCTGTGAGGAGAATCGCTGAGGCGATTAAGTTCTTGATCAGGTGTTTCATGTTTCTGATATTTAGGATGTTATGCTGTGTGTAGGGAGGCCTCTTAGGCCTATGCTCATCGCTTCAATTCTAAGAAGTTCTTAGATTTTTATTTTCAGACAACCTTTGGGCGATACGAGGATATATATGCCTGGGGCAAAACGACCGGCCGAGAGTTCGGCTTTGTGGATGCCCGTGGCAACGCGGATGCCCTGGAGATTGTAGACGTCGAATACGGCGCCTTCGGTCGGGGCGTCTGTCGAGATACTTTCAACGGCGTCAGTTCCTGTGACGTTGATCTTTAGTGTGGCGGTTATGCCATCGCAGAATGCCACGAGCGTTGCTTCGCCCTTGGCTACGCCTGTTACGACACCGTCTGCGGTAACGGTGGCGATGTCCTCGTCAAGGCTGTACCACATGATGGGTGCGGTGGTGGCATCCGCCGGGGAGACAGAGGCGGCCACGGTGATAGACTTAGAGATGTCTACGGAGACATTGTCGTCTGTAATAATGACTTGGTATGGCAATTCTTGGAAATCCCGGAACATACTCCATCCTTCTGCATTTTTGTAAGCATCGATACATCCTTTGGGGACGTAAAGCGTGCCTTTGTAGTGAGTTACATAGCTGAACGTTGTCGGACTGATGCTCGGTGGTGTCGCCGCGTTGCTGTATACATTCAGGAGATTGAGCTTGTTGCCGAAGGCGGCGTCAGGTATATAAGTGGTACCCTCGCCGATGTACAAAGATTTCAAGCTGACCAAGCTGCTGAAATCCATCTTAAAGTTTTCGGTCCATCCGTAGTATGGCAGCACGAAGGTCTCAATGTTTTTACATTCCCAGAAGGACTTATCAGCAACATCTTGGGCTTTAAGGATGTTTGCTGATTTCAGACAGAAGTTGTTCTGGAATGCGTATCTGCCGATTTTTGATATATGGTCGAGGTTTATTTCTGTCAGCCATTCGCACGCGTTGAATGCGAAGCTGCCAAGCGAGTCTACCGAGGCCGGTAAGTTTACGGATGTGAACTTGCAGCCAGCGAATGCATTTTCTCCGATATATGTCAATGAATCCGGAAAGATTATAGACGTCAAACCGCAACTGGAAAAAATCGAGTTTCCGATGGATTTTATTGCGCTTGGTATGTTTATGGAGGTCAACTTATAGCAATAGGAGAATGCAGATTCCGCTATGGATGTTACGGATTCGGGCAGCGTGATTTTGGCCAGCGCGTGGCAGTCGTAGAAGGCGCGCCGGCCTATAGTTGTTACCGAGTTAGGTAATTCCAAAGCGGTGAGTTTTGTGCATTCCTCGAAAGCTTTGGGCCCTATGGTCGTTAAAGTTTCGGGCAAAGATATGGAAGTCACCTCATCGCACGCAATGAATGCGCCTACGATTTCGGTTACCGTGTATTCTTTTTCATTATATATTGCTTTTTCGGGGACTATGATGTCACCTGTGTACTTTGTTGTTGTTCGTGTAGATGTCAGCTTACATGTTTCGTCAGATGTTATTTCGAACCGTAGTCCGTTGTAGAAGAATGCTTGTGCATTTGCAGATACGCACGCGGAAAGGAGAATTACAGAAGCAATGATATTCTTGATGCGGTGTGTCATATTTTCCTGTTTAGATCTTATTATTAGAAGTGGTGGAATAATGTATCCGTTTGGGACGGTAACTCTTAGAAAATCTTAGATTTTTATTTTACGGCATCCGTGGGGTGATACCAAGATATATATGCCGGGGGCGAGGCCGGCGGCGGAGAACTCGGCATTGTCGATGCCCGTGGCAACGCGGATGCCGTGGAGGTTGTAGATGTCGAATGTGGATTCTTCGGCCGTGGTGTCTGTGGCGATGTCCTCGACAGCGCCGGGGGTCATAACGCTGATGACGGAGACTTCCTTGGAGGCGGTTATGCCGTCGCCGAATGCTACGATTGTCGCCTTGCCTTCGGATACGCCTGTTACGATGCCCTCGGATGTTACGGTGGCGATATCTTCGTTAAGACTGTACCACTTAATTTGGACGGGAGGACCGTATGCCGGGACTACGGAGGCGGTCAATGTGACGGACTGTGAGATGTCTACCGATACATTTTCATCGGAGATGTCAATCTGATATGGAAGTTCTCGGATGTCAGGTATTAGATTCCATACTTTTGCACCTTTATATGCGTTTACGCAACCTTGGGGGACGTATAATATCCCCTTGTCGTATGTGTCTGGGCTAAATGTCGTGGTGCTGATTTCCGGAGGCGTGGCAGCGTTGCTGTATATCAATAAGAGTTTGTTGTTTTTGAATGTGCCCGGAGGAATGGATGCAGTGGCTTCCCCGATATACATTTTCCATAGGTTTGGCGTTTTACTGAAATCCAATTTGAAGTTCTCTGTCCATTCGTATGGCAGTACTGCCGAATTTATAGCGCAATTAATGAAAGCATCCGAGTTTACATCTTTGGCATTGAGAATGGAGATGTTAAGCAGTTCTTTGCATCCGACGAAAGCCCCGTACTTTATTTGTGAAACTCTGTCCAGGTTTATGTCTTTCAGCTCGGAGCAATTGACGAAAGCACCTTCGTCAATAGTGGTTACAGATGGCGGCAATGTTATGGATTTCAGCTTGCTGCAATTGGAGAATGAATGATATCCGATGGAGGTTAGCGCATCGGGCAATGTCACGGATGCCAGAGAACTGCAGCCTGAGAAAACCGAACTTCCGAGAGCCGTTATCGAGTTGGGTATGATTACGGATGTCAATCCGGTACAATTCGAAAAGGCCCCCGTCCCGATATGTGTTATAGTGCCGGGCAAATATATGGAAGTCAGTTTGGAACAGTTGAGGAAAGCTTCGGTGCCGATGGATTCAAGTGTGTGGGGGATGGCTATGACCGCCAAGTTGGAACAGTTGAAGAAAGCATGGTCTCCGATTGTTGTTGCCGAACTCGGTAAGTGCAGGGAAATCAGCCCGGTGCAATTGTAGAACGCCTCAGACCCGATGGTACTTAGAGCGCTTGGCAAAGCCACGGAATTGAGACCGGTACATAACGAAAAGGTTCCCGTGCTGATTTCAGTCAATGCATCGGGCAGTTTTATAGTGGTCAGTCCCGTGCAGCCTAAGAAGGCGTATTCGCCTATAGATGTTACGGAATTGGGCAAAACGATAGAAGTAATCTTGTCCTTAGTTTGGAATGCGCCCTCAAGAATAGCTGTCACGGTGTAATTTTTGCCCTCGATTACTGCTACTTGCGGTATGACGATTTCGCCGGTTTTCAGGGTCGATACAACCGAGCATGTTCCATCGTCATTGATATAGTAGAACAAGCCGTCATAATGCCATTGAGTTTGCTGCGCTTTTGCCGGAATGAGCGTTGTCAGCATAAGCGCCAAAGTTGTGAGGCGTATTATCAGGTGTTTCATATCGGGTAGTTTTTTTTGTTACTTTTTTGTATGAGGGGGGGTGTGCTAATATGAGGATTAGGCACTATGATAATGCCGAGCCGTCATGATGCTGTACAAAAGTCTGTTGCCTGCTACTAAAACGGGGCGGATATTAATCACGTTTGACTGCCGCAGAATATGAACTGTCGACTTTCAATCCGAAATCATGCATACAAAAATAAGTAAAAAAATAATGTAAGGCCACGTGTTGTGCGTAAATACTCGGCCTTAATTGTTGAAATCACACATCTTTGTGATTTAGGATATTTTGGATTTGTTGTTTAGGCTTTTTTTGTTGCACAGACTATTGTGTCCGTCAGCGATAATCCTTGCTATTTGGTTTCTTTCTCCATTTGACAGGCGTACACCCGGCATTTTCCTTGAACAGGCGGGTAAAGTGGCTTGGAGAAATGAATCCTGATCTTTCGGAAATGTCGGCAACCGTCAGTTTGGGATATTGAGTGAGCAGTCGTTTGGCATATTCGATGCGAAGCCCGGTAATCCAATCGCGGAAAGACTTTGCATATGTTGTCTTGATGAATTCGGACAGGTATGTGCGATTGGTATAAAGTAAGTCCGACAATTCCTTTATTGTAAGTCCGGAACGGACAAAGCCGTCGGCGTCAATCCACTCTTGTATTTTTTTTGCCATTTTTGCGTGGTATGCCGGGGTCTCTTGTTTCTGTAGCTGTTCCGGTCGGGTGTTATGTGATATATTTTCTTCCGCGGTCACCTCGCTTTCCATGGCATTCTCTACTTGTTCGTAAAACAGCATATAGTTCAAATAGCAAAGGAACATATAGATATATAGCGGCACGGAGGACAAGATCCAGACATAAATATACTCGTCAGGCAGGAATGTCAGCAGTCCGCATCCCACTCCGTAGATGACAACCCAGTATGTGAACACGGAAAGCCATTTGATATAGGCGCCGAGGTCGTCCGCATGAGTTTCCTTGAAAATGCGGGTGACTCTGTGATAAACATGGAGTAGCCTTTTGGTCAGAATAAGTCCATAGACAATAAGGCAGGCAGCCAGAACAAGCATTGCCGATGTCCTTATGTCCCCTTTCGGGAAAACGAGTAGTATGATGCACGAAAGTACGGAATATGAAATCCACAAGCATATATGTGCCCTAAGTCGCTTCCGGGTGATATAAAAGCGGTCGAGCAGAGTGGTGAGGGCCGAGCTGAACAGCCAATAGCACAGAAAATAGGTGGATAGATTCATCATAATGGCGGCATCGGCATTCTTGAATCTGATTCCGAAAAAGAAATGTACCGAATAATTGGCTGCGAGGAGCAATATTGCCGCTCCCATAATTCGACGGGAGCGTAGGTAGTTCCCGAAAATCGCTTTTTCCGGAGTTTTGGCAAGCAGGAAGTAAAAGCCGAAGAACAACATCAGCGGCAGCGCAATACAAAGGGAGTAGCTGTATATAGATGATAACATTGTGTATTATGCTTTGTATATTATGCTTGTTTTCTCGGGGCTGAGGCTATGAAGAATCGGCAGACCGGATTGTCTCGGTTTTGCTCTTTTGTGCGCCCTGATAGCGTTGAAGGCTCTGCTTGTAAGACATGTTATGGGGATAACTTATGAGATTGCCGGATTAGTGTCGAGCCTGCTTATAAGTAGTGGCAAAGATAGGGAAAATCTCCGATATCGGCATCAAAAATCTCTGTAAAACTTGGATATGGATAATACTGTTCCGGGGTATTGTTCCGGGGAGGTGATTATGAGAAAACGGCCACTGCGATCTCGAGACTATGGCGTGTGCAGGCGCCACGACGAACCGTCATAGACAAATAGCAATGCTCCGGCGACCAGAAGGTCTACGATGGCGTCATTTGCGCTCCGTTGCGAGACGTGTATGGCTAAGGCCACTGCTGACGGGGTATCGGCACCGTCGGCGACGGCCTCGATAATCGCACCGTGTATGCCTGCATCGCCGACCGAATAGATGCGACAGCCGTCACTATCGGCCTCGCGCCGCCACGCTCGTACCATCAGCGGGTGCGCCGCAATATTTTCGTCGGCTACGCGAAAGTAAGCCCGGTGTTTGCCGTCGGCTTCGATGACTGTCACCGGTCGAGTGTCCGACGGAGCAATGTATGCGCGTATCACCACCGAAGCCTTGGCGCCGGGACGGTCGCTGTCGGTATCGCCGGTGCGATATGCTGTGAAGTCCACGGGTTGGGGTGGCTCGCAATAGCATTGTGCCGCCTGCTCGACCACGAAGATGTCTTCTTCGGAACGTATTCCGGCAATGGCGCCATTGTCCTTGACGCCGATGAGCAAGTGCCCGCCGGCGTTGTTGGCGAAAGCCGAAACGGTGCGTGCAATCTTGCGCGCATCGTTGACCGTGAGTTTGAAGTCTTGGGTCTCGTCCTCGCCTCGCGCCACCAGTTCGGAAATGTATCGGTAGCCGCGTATGGCCTTGAGGTCTTTCATTCGGGATATCTGAGGCGTTCGGCCGTAATGTGTTCCAGTGTTCGGCCGAAGCGTTCGGCCAGTGCGCGCGCCGCCGGCAGGTCGTTGAAGGTGTAGTTGCCGCAGTCGCGAGCCGTAGCCCCGGGGATATCGCCCTCGAAGGTGGCGATAAAGCGGAACATTTCGCGCATCAGCGGCACAATATCTTCGCTTTCGAGGTTGCCTTGAAGTATGAGGTAACTGCCGGTGCAGCAGCCCATAGGCCCCCAATAGACTACGCGGTCGCGCCATTCGGCATTATTGCGCAACCATGTGGCGGCAAGATGCTCGATGGTATGCAGCGCTCGCGGATCGGCGGCCGGTTCGCGGTTGGGTGCGGTCATGCGTATATCAAAGGTGGTGAGGACGTCGCCCGAGGGCGTGGTGTCGCGTCGGGATACGTATATGCCCGGTTGTAAGACCAGGTGATTGATGCGGAAGCTGGCTATCTTATCCATTTTACATACTTGTTTGGCGTGTCTAAAATATAGACGGTGGAGTCAGAGCACCTCGAGCAGGTGATGCAATACCTCAAAGGTGTGGCGCGGAGCGTCTTCCCAGAAGTTTTCGTATTGGGCGATGTTGTCGTGCGTGGCTCCGGGAGTGTCGCTGATGACGCGCATGCACACAAAGGGGACATTCTTCAGATGACATACCTGGGCTATGGCACCCGACTCCATATCTACGGCCACTGCCTCGGGTATCACTTCAAGAATGTGCTGCACCTCTTCGGGACGCGATACAAAGATGTCGCCCGAAGCGACAACGCCGCGTCTTACGTCTGCACCCATACGCTCTATTGTCCCGGGTGTCAGCGGCGACTCGAAGTACAACGGGCATCCGGCGGCCTGGCCGGGCACTGTACCCGGGCCGCACCATACGTCATGGTAAGCCACGGCCGAGGCCACTACGACATCTCCTATTGATGCTCCGTGTCCCGTGCCTCCGGCCACGCCGGTATTGATGATGATGGCGGGGTGGAAGGTGTCGATAAGCGTCAATGTGCCTACGGCGGCATTGACCTTGCCTATGCCGCATTGCATCACGGTGACGTTGTGGCGTCCCATGGTGCCGGTATGATAGGTGTAATCATTGACTGTGGTGCGCGAGGTGTCGTGCAAGAGCGGAAGCAGCAGCTCCAACTCCTTGGTCATGGCTACGATGATGGCTATATTCATGTGTGTAAGTATATAGATGCGTTTTGGCGCGTGATTGCGGTATTTGTGCCGGCGAGTGTCTGCTCGGACCGTTTTGACGCAAAAAAAATCCCCGGAGACGTTTTAACGTGTCACCGAGGGTGTCTGTGGTGGGCGCTGAGGGATTCGAACCCCCGACCCTCTGCTTGTAAGGCAGACGCTCTGAACCAGCTGAGCTAAGCGCCCGGTTTCTCGCCGAAAGCGTTGCAAAGTTACGCACTTTCCCCGAACCCACAAAATTTTTTTCACGCTTTTTTCGGTAAAAATTTTCGCAGTCGTTCCTCGCTCGGCTTCTTATGCGGTCATTTTCAGCGCGTAATGCTGCGCACGAAGGCTTGTGCCGACGGTACATAATTTATGTTAAATCTCGAGAAAACGAGGCGCCGGGCTGCTTTCGGCAGAATAGATTCTCTAAATTGCATCGAACTAAATTGCCTCGAAAAGGACGTCAAAATCAAGTCAACCGATTTCAGAAACGGACATTGTCGTGCGTTCGGTCAAAAGGTCTTGGCGGTGGGGTATTGCGGATTTCGGGGAAAAGGCGTACCTTTGCAGACGAAGAGAGCGACGCCTCGGGCGAGACGTCAAACTCTCGGATAATTCAGGGTACTCAGATGTCTCGGAGTGCCCCGAAATTTGGTGCATTGCACTGTACTAAGCAGAAAAAGCATTAGAACCGTAAGGCTTAATATCAATAACCCCAATAAGTGCGTGGAAACTAAATATATCTTCGTGACCGGCGGCGTGGTTTCGTCGTTGGGCAAAGGCATCATTTCGTCATCATTGGCTTGCCTGCTCAAGGCTCGCGGCTATCGCGTGACCATACAAAAGTTTGACCCGTATATCAATATCGATCCCGGGACATTGAACCCCTACGAGCATGGCGAGTGCTATGTAACCGTAGACGGACACGAGGCCGACCTCGACCTGGGTCACTACGAACGTTTTACCGATATTCAGACCACGCGCGCCAACAACGTCACCACCGGCCGTGTCTATCAGAGCGTCATCAAGAAAGAACGCGAAGGCGTCTATCTGGGCAAGACCGTGCAAATCGTACCTCATATCACCGACGAAATCAAACGCAATGTCAAGGCCTTGGGCAATACCGGACGTTTTGACTTTGTAATCACCGAAATAGGTGGTACCGTGGGCGATATCGAGTCGCTGCCTTATCTGGAAAGCGTGCGTCAGTTGCGCTGGGAGCTCGGGCAGAACAGCTTGTGCATACACCTGACATACGTGCCGTATATCGCTGCGGCCAAGGAGCTGAAGACCAAGCCCACACAACACTCTGTCAAGCAATTGCAGGAGGTGGGTATACAGCCGGACATTCTGGTACTTCGCACCGAGCATGACATCAATGCCGAGATGCGTCGCAAGATTGCCTTGTTCTGCAACGTAGCACCCGAAGCTGTCATCCAAAGCATAGACGTACCTTCTATATATAAGGTGCCCGTGACTATGCACCACCAGCATCTGGACGAGATAGTGCTGCGTAAGACCGGGCTTGAACCTCAGGGCGAACCGCACATGGCTCCGTGGCACGATTTTCTCGAGCGCATGGACAATGCCACCGAAACCGTAACCATTGGATTGGTAGGTAAGTACGTCGAACTGCAAGACGCCTACAAGTCCATTAATGAAGCGCTGTTCCAGGCCGCGACATACAACGATCGCCGACTGAAATTGGTGTCGATACATTCCGAGAAAGTCAATGAAGGCAACGTCGATGCTTTACTGAGAGATATGGACGGCGTAGTCGTTGCTCCCGGATTTGGCAGCCGAGGCATCGAGGGCAAGTTTGTGGCGCTGCACTGGTGCCGCACGCACAATATTCCCACGCTCGGTATATGCTTGGGTATGCAGTGTATGGTTATCGAATTTGCACGTAACGTTTTGGGCCTCAAGGAAGCCAATTCCACCGAGATGGATCCCAGCACGCCCGACAACGTCATCGACCTTATGGAAGAGCAGAAGAGCATTACCGAAAAGGGCGGTACTATGCGCTTGGGCGCATACGACTGCACCTTGCGCCCTGACTCCAAGGCCGCCGAAGCATACGGCACCACCGAGGTGCGCGAACGACATCGCCATCGCTTCGAATTCAACGAAGCATATCGACAGCGTTTCGAAGAAGCCGGTATGCAATGTGTCGGCGAAAACCCCGAAACACATCTTGTCGAGGTCGTCGAACTGCCGCAACTGCGCTGGTACATCGGTACGCAATACCATCCCGAGTATTCGTCCACGGTGCTGCATCCCAACCCGATATTCTTGTCCTTTGTACGCGCAGCCATCGCCTACGACAAGGACAAAAACAAGTGATATCGGGTATAATCGAATTGTAACTAATTAATTCCTCAACAGATACGCTACACGACGGCACTCGCAAATACTGAGGCGCAATCCGATAGCCGAATTGGAGTGCCTGTCTGACTGATACGACAAACATCATAAACACCGCAAATGGATAAAAACACCCTTACAGGCCTGCTTTTGATGGGCGCTGTGCTTTTTGGCTTCATGTACTGCAACCGCAGCAGCCAGGAACAGCGCCAACAGGCGGCCACCGAACAACAGGCTGACGCGACAGCGGAGGCCGTAGCCAAGCCGCTTACAGGCGATAGCCTCCGTGGCGAGATGGCCAAGTATGTACGCACAGCCGGCACTCTTGTCGATAGCGCTGCCCGCACTTACGCGCTGACCACCAACGCATTTAACCTTCGAGCCGACAGCACCGGCAATATCTCCGGTACCGTCGCATTGAACGGCACCAAGACCGCCGTGGACAGCATCGTTGCCGCTCCCGCAGGCGACCCCGTGCTTGCTCGCGTGATGACCACGCTCAACAACGAACGTGCTTACAAAGGCATGGCTCAGTTTATGGATGCCGAAGCCAAGGCCGAAACCATCACCCTCGGCGACAGCAACTTGAAGGTTACTTTCAGCAGCCGCGGCGGACGTATAGCCTCGGTCACCCTGCCCGGGTACAAGACCGAAACGACGACTCCGCCTTCGCCGATCACGCTGTTTACAGACAGTACCAATAGCTATTCCTTCGAGTTTACCACTGTAGACCAGCAGCGTGTCAATACCGCCGACCTTAACTTCAAGGCCGCACGTGTCAACGACAGCACCGTACGCATGTCGCTGCCTTTGAACGACAATGCCGAATTGGCCTTTGTATACACCGTCATTCCGGACAAGTATATCGTCAAGATGAACATCGAGCAGCGCAATATGGAGAGCGTTATACCCACCACGGTCACCACGATGCGTATGCTGTGGCATCAGACGATGATGCGCAACGAAAAAGGTCGTACCTTCGAGGAACGCAACAGTGCGATATACTACAAGTTGCTCAATGAGAGCCCTGAAGACCTCTCGGCGTTCTCTGATGAGAATGAGAAACTGCAAGGCAGCATCAAATGGATTGGCTTCAAAAACCAATTCTTCTCCAGCGTATTGATTGCTCGCAAGAACCTTGCTACGGCCGAAATCGCAAGTACACCCCTCAAAGACGATGAGCATAAACTCAAAGAAATGAATATGGACGCTACCTTCGAGTATTCGTCCAAGAACGAGCAAGTCGCCGGCTTCGACTTCTACTTCGGCCCCAACGACTACCCGTTGCTGTCCTCGCTGGACGATGTAATCTCGCCTGACGAAGACCTCGAACTGACGCGCCTTGTGCCTCTGGGTTGGGGCCTCTTCCGCTGGATCAATAAATTCGTGGTTATCCCCGTATTCAGCTTCCTCAGCGGATTTATCTCCAACTACGGTATCATTATCCTGCTGTTGACCATATTTATCAAGCTCATACTCTTCCCCTTCACCTACAAGAGCTACATGTCGCAGGCCAAGATGCGCGTCCTTGCTCCCGAAATCAAGGAAATCAACGAGAAATATCCCGGCCAGGAAAATGCAATGAAGCGCCAGCAGGAGACTATGAAGCTATACTCGCGTGCCGGTGCCAGCCCGTTGTCAGGCTGTCTGCCGCTGCTGCTGCAGATGCCCGTGCTTATAGCCATGTTCTCCTTCTTCCCGTCGGCTATAGAGCTGCGCGGCCAGTCCTTCCTATGGGCACACGACCTCGCGGCACCCGACGTGATATTGACGCTTCCCTTCAATATCCCGTTCTATGGTAGCCATGTGAGCTTGTTCTGCTTGCTGATGACCGTGGTCAACATCATATACACGCGCATCAATATGCAAAATCAGCCCGGCGGGGCCTCCATGCCCGGTATGAAGTGGATGATGTATCTGATGCCCGTGATGTTCCTGTTCTTCTTCAATGACTACGCATCCGGCCTCAGCTACTACTACTTCCTGTCGCTGTTGATTACAATCATACAGACATACATCTTCCGTCGCTGCGTCAGCGAGGAAAAAGTTCGTGCCCAGATGCTCGAAAACGCCAAGAAGCCCCGCAAAAAGAGCGGATTTATGGCTCGCCTCGAGGCTGCGCAGAAAAAGCAGGAAGCCCTGATGCGCGAACAGGCCAAGCAAAACGCCAAGCGCCATCGCTGAAAAACACTTTAAATTAATAAGCCCGGAGGGTTAGGCCGATCCGGCCTCCCCTCCGGAGCTAAATATAACGCCAAATCATCACATAAAACCATGGCATCCGCTTCGGCTGATGCCACAATCACAAATCCATGACACACCGTATTTCAAGCACCATTGCGGCTTTGGCCATAACCTTAGGAGCACATGCCTATGACCATGCCGATATTCAAGGCACAACATTTACAGTAGACACAATAGAACACTATTATGTAGGTCCCGGCCTGACACATTCGCATTTCAGTTTCGCCAGCGGTAGTCGCGTCTTTCAGGCTTATATACTTAAACTTGACACCAAAGCCACCGGAGCTGAACGTATGCTGCCTCGTGTCGAAATAGGAAACGACCAAGCACCATTGGCCGAACGTATATCCGAGTCGGGCAAACGCCACACCAACGACCAATACCAATATTTGGCGGGCATAAATGGCGACTTCTTCATTGTGTCCGCCTTTGCTGCACAGCATCCGCTGGGTAATTCCATACTCGGTTATCCCAATATGACTTGTGCCATAGGCGGCAAATTGGCTGCCCCGGACATGATAGATATCACATCTCGCGAGAATGCCTTGATTATGGATTACAACGGCGGCGCGTGGATTGACGCTACTGATATGTCGTACAATGTACTCAGCGCCGATGGCAGCATCGTAGTGGGAGCCACAGCTTGCAACTATCCTCGTGTGGGTGATCAGATGATGATATACAACAGCTATATGGGTGAAACCACGGGTACGGACGGCTCAGGCCGCGAATTGATACTTCGTCCCGCAGTTACCGGTCAGCGTTGGACCATCAATACACCTATGGACTTTGTCGTTGACGGCGCATGGCGTCAAGGCGGATCGACGGCCATACCGGCTGACGGTATAGTGCTGTCGTGCGGCGACGGATATGCCAATGACTTCATAGACAACCTTAAAGATGGTGATGCCGTAAAAATCGAAATAGGAATGTCGCTGCCCGCTTTCGGAGGCCTGCGCCCCGATGTGCGCGACGTCTGCGGCGGCGATGTGCGCATTCTCAATTGTAATAATGTCACTACCTCGGCCATTCGTTGGATTAATACCCCGGGTGCCCAATATGGACGTTCGCTGTGCGGATACAGCCAAGACCGCCGCTATATCGTATTGTGCGCCGTAGATGCCGGAGTGCCCAACAGTAGCGGTGTCAGCTACTACGAAGGCGCCGACCTGATGCGCTATCTCGGATGCTACGATGCCCTCGACCTTGACGGCGGCGGTTCCACAACCATGTGGAGCGCCCATGCAGGCATCCTCAACGTCCTGCGCGACGGCAGCGAACGTGCTGTCGGTAACGGTATTTTTATGCGTCTCGAAGCTCCGAAAGACGAGAAAATCACCAAGATTCGTTTCGCTGACCCCTATGCCAAACTTCCGCTGTTCGCCCTCTACCGTCCCGTGGTCTACGGATACAATCAGTATGGCCAACTCATAGATACCGATGTCAAAGGCATAACCCTGTCTGTGGACGAAGCGATGGGTACAATCAAAGACGACGGTACGTCACTCTTTGTCACCGGAAGCGGAATGCACGCCCTGCGCGCATCTTTGCCCGGAGTGGACGATGCCGTTATCGTCGTATCTGTGGACCCGAACGCACTCGCCACGCCCGAAGTGGCAAATATCCTGACCGATAACCATAGCCGGTGGGGCATTAAGTTGCATGCCCTCGTAGCCGGACGCTATGTAAGTGTCGATCCCGCCGCTTACAGCTGGACAACGGATGCGCCCGAAATTGCCACAGTTGATGCCAACGGCATTATCACCGGATTGCGCAACGGCACCACCGTAGCCACCGGAACAAATGCTGCCGGTAGCGTGTCCGTCAATATCACCGTTGAATGTACACCGGCCGACAAGACCACGCTCGACCCGGATGGAACAATCGATGTCAATACGTGGAAGGTTACTCGTACTTCTATCGCTAATAGCGTGGAAATAAGCCCTATAAACGATGTTAACGGCCTGAATATATCCTTCAAACCCTCGTCGATGCGTGGCGCACGCTTGGCTTTGACCAAGGACTTGGTATTGTTCTCCCAGCCCGATGCTATCGAATTTGTGGTTAAGCCCGAGACTTCCAACCTCAAAAACTTCTCGGTGTCATTAAATGCACAGGGTCAAACATCTGTCAAAAAGGACTTTGGCGTTATTGAGGCCGGCAAGGAAACCACATTGCGCATCGACCTCAAAGACGTCATAAACGTCGAAGATATGACCTCGTACCCCGTACGAGTTACTTCCTTGAGCCTCGAACCGTCCAAGACGGGACAACAGACAGTGAAAATCGAGTCAATGAAAGTCATTTACAAAAAATTCGACGGCGTCGAAGATGTGAACGCCGATAACGACAACGTGCTTCGAGTGGCCGTTGCCAATGGCTTCGTGTCCATATCCTTCCGTGCGGCCGAGCTTACATTGACCGACCTCGCAGGCCGCGTAGTAGCGCATGCAGTTGATGCTGCCGAGGTAGCAAGTCCCGCTGCTGCAGGCGTATACGTCCTGAGCGCTCGCACCTCCGCCGGAACCATCTCGGCCAAGGTGTATGTCCGCTGACGCCTGATATATTATTAGAATTCATTTCATGTTTTTTTTGATTTCCGAAGCTGTCTCGAGCCTTTTGGCGATGAGATAGCTTCGGTTTTTTGCAAAAAGCGGTGGCATCGGCTTGCCATATCAAAAATAATTTGTACCTTTGTGCCACCAATGCCCGGATGGCGGAATCGGTAGACGCGACGGTCTCAAACACCGTTGGGGCGACCCATCCCGGTTCGAGCCCGGGTCCGGGTACAAGCGAGGAACAGACATCAGCCTGCTCCTCGCTTTTGTATTAAATAAAAATGTGTTGCAGCGTGTTATTGGGGCTGTAGATATAGATGTGTATAGGTCAAAACGGGTGCCAAAAACGCTGTAACGATGGTGGCTTACAGTATGTTATCATAGCTCAAAAGTTTTGAGGCCTCATTTGGTAGGAGCGCTTTGGTTCTATGGGTCAAAACGGGTGCCCTAAGTTAAACAGGCTACCCGCATTTTTCGCGGCAGCCTGTTTAACTTAGGATATAGCCCCATTCTGTAGTATAGGCAACTGCGACTAATGTGTAGCCGACGCCCCTTGTATCAGCTCGACGAACCGTGCGCTACGGATGTAGGCTTTTGTCTTGCCATTAAGAGGGATTTCCGATAAATAGTTCTTTTGAGTTAAGTCTTTAAGGTCTGACTTGGCTGTACCTTGACTGACTCCTGTAAATCCTGCAGTATCTGCCGCAGTCAGAACCTCGTCCGGTTTTGCGATGTACCGATTCAAGATTTCAGCTTGCCGTGGAGTTATATTGCCCAATAGCAACAGCCGTCCCGCATTTATCTTCTCCTTGCTCTTGCGTGTGAGATAGCGGCGTAAGTCTTCAAACGACTTTTGAAGCACATTAAGGTTGTATTGTATGAAGTATCCCAAATCATTGGAGTCTTGTTCGGCAAAAAGATAGGCCTTTTCGTAGCCTCTCTTTGAGCCTTTAATGACCCTTGAAATCGAAAGGTACTGCACAAACCGATATCCCGACTTAAGCATATACCAATAGAATAACGCTCGGGCTGTGCGCCCGTTCCCGTCGGCAAACGGATGAAAATAACCTATCAGATAATGGATTATTATCGCTCGTATGATCGGGTGTATGAATTGCGCCGGTTTGGTGTCGTTGAAAAAGGTGCACAAGTCGGAGATAAACGCAGGCAAACACTCCGCCGAAGGCGGGGTGTGAACCGTTTCGCCCGTAATGCCGTCGCCAACCACGATGTTTTCGTCGTCTCTTCTGAAACGACCGGCGGCATCGTCTATGTCCAAAGCTCCCTCGGTCATCATTGCATGCACCTGAAAGATAAGCTCGGACGAAAGGTTTTCTGCGGCATGTTCTCGAATGAAGTTAATTGTGGTGTAATTGTTCAAAATCATTCGTTGGCTTTTGTCCTTCGGGCTTATTCGCTTTCTGAGCATATCCTTGGCGACCTCGCGTGTTGTAACGGCCCCTTCCATTTGGCTTGAAGCTATGGCTTCTTCCATTATGGAACTGGCAAGGCAAAGCTCGCGGGTGGTCTTATTATCCGGGAAGTCTTCTACAGCCGTCCAAGATCCAATGAGACTGACATCAAACTCATGGCATTGTCGCCACATTCGATTTGTCAACCCAAAGTGCATATTTGTGAACCCTGCTACGGTTATATCGGTCTGTGCACGTGCGTATTTAACCAGCGCCCATAGCTCTTTCGGGGTTAGACCGACAGCCTGAGCGCGATATTTTACATCGCTCCAATAGAGGTAGTCGTCATTAATCTTTCCAACCGCATCGCCAATTGAGGCATTATTGTTGCCGGACAATATTTGTCTGCATTTTTGCTCTTCTTGTGAGGTGATTATGGGGGTCGGTTCAATCA
Source organism: uncultured Porphyromonadaceae bacterium (assembly GCA_900540625.1). Taxonomy (GTDB): domain Bacteria; phylum Bacteroidota; class Bacteroidia; order Bacteroidales; family Muribaculaceae; genus CAG-873. The sequence goes on from UQGP01000007.1 coordinate 66,652, forward strand.
TATGTATAATACTTAAATTTGTCGTGCAAATATAGTAATATATCGCAAAATATCAAAATTTGCGATATTTGTATTTATAAAATCATTGAATGTTAGCTTGTGACGTGATTGATAAAAATACGGTAAAATCGGTGTACGGCCCAATATTGTCCTAAATAAATTTAGGTGACAGCGTAACGTGCAACGCCATAGAGCA
>UQGP01000008.1 GCA_900540625.1 uncultured Porphyromonadaceae bacterium
AAATTGAGTTCTACAAAATGATTCATTAATTTTGCACTTGCCACTTGACTCTACAGAATCTCGATATGTCACATTTAATTTTGCCATGTCACAGAAATTTCGGAAATTTGCACACGCAAAAACATAGGCTCGACCTAAACCTTAAAGACGGCAGTTCCGAGTCCTCGCACCCACGACAGGACAGATGAAGCCGGACTTCAAATAAGCACCTTCATATTAACCCATTATGGCTCTAACATCGGAAAACAAAAAAACAGACGTAAGCGGTATCACAGGCGATGCCGCCGGTGCGGCGCTTACGATTGTTGTCCCGGTATACAACCGAGCCGAACTCGTGGGTCGAACGCTTGACAGCATCGCTGCACAGACTCTGCGTCCGCTGAACGTGATATTGGTGGACAACGCCTCCACCGACGCCAGTAAGGCCGTGATGCACAAATGGATGGCCGAGCACAACGGAGTGGATGGGTTGAGCGTAAAGCTATTGGACGAGAGTGCCGTAGGCGCTTGCGCCGCTCGCAACCGCGGCCTCGCCGAAGTGGCCACTCCTTGGGTGATGTTCTTCGATTCGGACGACGTAATGGCTCCGGAACACTGCGCAAGGGCTATGGATGCCGCAAATGCGCACCCCAAAGCCAAAGTCATCGGATGGGATGTGCTTTACGGCAAGGACGGAGGACCGTGGAAAAGGTTGACATTCCGCAACCACGACTTGGGCTACAACAATATGTTCAACAGCAACTTCGCCACCCAGCGTTACATGTGCCGCACCGAGCTGATGCGCGCCGTCGGCGGATGGAACACAAAAATTGAGGTGTGGAACGACATCGAATTGGGCGCGCGCATAGCGTTAAACAAGCCCCGTTGCTACAAAATCAAGTCCAAGGATCCGACAGTACGCATATTCATCACCGAAGGGTCGCTGACCGGCGGATGTTTTGCCGCAAAGCCGGACAAAAAAATAGACACACTCAAGCATATGAACAGATACGTGCCCACCAGATGGATAAGCCTTAAGGGCGTCATCTTGTCGGCGCATTGCACCCTGAGCGGAACCGCCGACGGACTATTGCTTAAGGAGATTTTCCTCTATCAGGAAAAAAACAAGATACGCAAGCGCTTGCTGCTCTTTGCCTACCACTACACAGTGAACGGCCACCGCGGCATTGCTCGCATATTGCGACCATTCATGCCAAGCAAGCTGAAATGAAAGTATTGTTGCTAGGCGATGCAAGCCACTACAACCGCACCCTTGCCGAAGGGCTCAAGCGTCATGGACACGAGGTGTGCGTAGCATCAGATGGTTCGACATGGATGAACACAGGGCGCGATGTAGACCTAAGCCGTCGATTGCCCGGATGCTTCGGCGGTGCATTACTATGGGCGAGACTGCATACGACACTGCGTCTTAAACTGCAAGGCTGGGACGTGATACAACTTTGCGGGCCCACATTTATGCGACTGCGCCCCTCACGTCTGCGCACTCTTTTGGATGGATTGCGGCGGCACAACGGACTGGTATGTCTCACGGCAATCGGTACAGACACGGCTTTTGTCAATATGTGTAAAGACCCCCATGGTCCGCTGAGATACAGCGAATGGGCCATAGACGGAGTCCCAACGGAATATGCATTGAGTACGCGCGGCCGCACCGTATCCATGTGGCAGCAACCCGAATTATCCGATTATGCGCAATACGTCTACGACCATGTAGACGGGGTCATCACTGCCCTATACGAGTACCAACTTTCCATGTCGCGCGTAATCACGCCCGAACGTCTGGCATACGGCGGCATTCCTGTGGATACCGCCGCAATAAAGCCGACGCCAATAGACGCAAAAGCGAATAAACCTATAAGCATCCTGTTACCCAGCCACATAGGGCGCGAACAGGAAAAAGGCATACCTCAACTGATGCGCATTGCCAAGGTCATAGAGAGCGAATTTCCCGACAAGGTCACCGTGCTCCCGGTACACAACCTGCAATACGCAGAATTTCTGAAGCGCATGGCTCGCGCAGATATCGTCTTCGACCAGTTGTACAGCTACACTCCGGCAACGACAGCCCTACTAGCCATGGCCATGGGCAAAACAGTGGTCACCGGAGCCGAAAAGGACTTCAACGACTTCCAAGGTTGCGCCACGCCGGCCATTAACATCGACCCGCGCTGCCCGGAAGCGGCACTCCCGACCATCCGTCAATACCTTAACCGCGAAGCACTGGCTGCAAACGCATTAAAGGCTCGCGAATATGTAGTCACACACAACGACTGCGAAGTCGTGGCTCAGCGCTACGAAGATTTCTGGCGCAAGATTTCACACAACAACGGCAAAGTCTCATAGACAACAGGCTATCAACAATATACCTCGAACAGCAACGACAGACAATGCTACTTCAAGTGCTCATAGCCACCTACGGTGTCAACGGCCTGCGGCGCACGGCCTCCATGTCCCTGCCCGTCATTGACGGCGTGTCATACCTTGTATCATGCCAAACCGGAGAGGACGCTACGCCCCCGATACCACAGGGCTTGCAACGCCCGGACATCCGGGTAATCATGACACCGGGCCGCGGACTATGCGCCAATCGCAATCGACTGCTCGAAGCCGCCGATGCTGAGTATGTCCTCACTGCGGATGACGACATGAGCTACACCGAGGCACAACTGCGTGCCGCCCTCAACAGTCTCGGCGAGGCCGATATCACCGCCTTCCGCATCGAGGGCGCCGGGGACAAACCATACCCGGCATCTCCCGTAAATCTTGGACAAGGCACGCCGCGCGGATATTGCCCGTCGTCAGTCGAAATTGCTTTACGCATGGACGCAATCAGACGCTCAGGCCTGCATTTCTGCACATTGTTCGGCATAGGCGCCCCGGTATTGGGTTGCGGCGAGGAAGACATCCTGATATGGAATGCACGACGACTCGGCTTGCGCATTGAGTACAAGCCCATCGTCATCGGACGCCATACGGGCGGTCCATCCACAGGACAGCGCACCCCGACCCCGGCAGTATGGCGCGCCCGCGGTGCAGTGCTACGTCTTACACATCCGTACAGTGGATGGATGCGCATAATCCGGCAGGCTGTGCGTGCTCGCAGCTTTGCAGCGCTGCGCATGATGGCTGCCGGAGCCGTATACGCCGTCCGCCATCGCGGCCAAATCGAGCTATAGCTCAGCTATTCAACCACAGCGAAAGCTTATTACCACCCGCCGGAGGCACCGCCACCGCCGGTGCTGCCACCACCCCAACTGCCGCCGGAGACACCGCCGCCGCCACCGCCAAATCCGCTTCCACCGACAATCACCGTTGGAGCGATTTTTGCAATCTTATAGGCTATGCTGTGCGTCTTCTTACAATTGAGACAATTGTAAGTCTTGGCGCCGACACCTTCTTGGTATTGGGTGGGACGACGCATCACGGTATCCCGCACAAAACGGCATGTGCGTGCATGGCAATACGGACATTCGCTGTATCCGCTGTCTTCGTCAAAGCGGTAAATGTCAGTCGTGCCGCACTTGGGACACAGCCACACGTCATAATCTACAGACTTGATGCGTTCCTCGGCATCCTGCGCCGGCGTCAGATACTCGTTGTCACTTTCTTCGTCAAGCTTGTGCATCTTCGTCCCGCAATTGGAACAATAGTGAGTGCCGTTGCGCCATTTTCGCATAATCATGCGCAGAGGAATGTACACCAAAAGCGTCATGCCCAGGGTGAACCAAGCACAAGCGCCGGAGACCTTGGACAGCGTGCGCACGGACTGATACTTGTCGTAAGGCGACTTGCCTCGTACACCGCGAAGAGCCAAGAGCAGCCATACAAATGCCAGCAGCGTCACAACCATACAAAAACCTATATATAGCGACAGGACATTCATCCAATCTTCACGCTCTTGGGCGGCGATGTCGCCGAGCATTTCATCACGGATTGCCGGGTCGCATAACACCGAACCTATCTTATCTACCGCCGCACGGAGACCTCCGGAATAGTCCCCTTCTTTGAAGGCCGGCTGCATTATATTACGCTCGATTCGTCCGCATATTGCGTCCGGCAGAGCGCCCTCTATACCATATCCGGTGCGTATTGCATACTTGCGGTCGCCCACTGACACAAGCACCAACAATCCGTTGTCTTTCTTTTTGTCGCCAAGGCCCCAAAGCGTGAACAATTCGGTAGCATAAGTATCCACATCCGCATCTCCGGCCATATAAGGCAAGACCACGACCGCCGCCTGCACGCTCGTGGCTGTACGGACGTTTTGCAACGTCGAGTCTATGTGCGCGGCACTTGCGGCATCTATGAATCGTGCCGGGTCGCTCAAATATCGGTTTTTGTTTTGCAGTTGTACGTTGGGCACGTCTTCCGGCGCATAGTATTTTTTTTGCGCCATGACGGTGGCCGCAGCCACAAGCACAAGCGCGAGCAAGGTTGACAGTCTTTTGCAGGACATTTTATTTTTTGGTCTTTGTATTGTTAGATATATTCCGGTAGTTATTTATATTGCTGTTTTACAATAGTCTTATAGCATTGAGCAGCTTAGCTTGCTTCATCTCATCGGGCATTCAGACCGCCGGAAGGCTCATGCCGTTGAGTTTGCGGTACAGGTCGAGGGCATATACATCCGTCATTGCCGAGATATGGTCAAGCACCGCCTGAATGCGGTCAAACAGTTCGGGTGCGCCCACGTTGTACTGTCCGGGAACCTGGCTGAGCAGCAGGCGCGAGTAATTGAGTTCGGGATAAGTGACGGCATGTATCATCTTTTCGAGCAGGAAAGTCAAAATGCGGTTACCGGCCAATTCGATGTCCACCACCTGCGGAGCGCCGTAAATCTTGCCCCAGGACAAACGTGTGGAGCGGCGGTAAGCCTCGCGCTCGCGCTCGCTTATATGATCAAGCAAGGTGCCCTCAAAAGTGCCTGACAGTATGGCTTCTTCGTTATCTATGAACGTATGAGCACAACAGCTCACCAAACGTCCTACGACACCGCTGCGCAGATATGCAATCTTTTCGTTGGGATCTTTCACATGTTCCATCACATCATGTACATGGGCGCGGGACTCGTCATCGAAATACGCCAATAAGGCGTCCAAGACCTCGCCTGTTCCGAGGATTTTCAGCTTATGAGCATCCTCAAAGTCCATGACTTCGTAGCATATGTCGTCAGCGGCTTCGACAATGTATACCAGCGGGTGTCGGCAAAAGCGCAACGATCCCTCGGGCGAGGGCATACGCAACATCCCCAAGCGCGTAGCAATGCGCTCGAAGTCGGCACGCTCGCTCCCGAAAAACCCGAATTTGCCTTTTGCTCCGGCCTGCGATGAATCGTAAGGATACTTAACTATGGAAGCCAACATCGTGTAGGTCATGGCAAAACCTCCGGGACGGCGGCCGTTGAACTGATGCGTCAGCGCCCGCAGGGCATTGGCATTACCCTCAAAATTGACGATGTCGCTCCACTGTTCGGGGGTCAATCGGTCCTTGAGTACGCGGCCGGCACCTTCGCTGAAAAAAGTTCCTATGGCCTTTTCGCCCGAATGGCCGAAAGGAGGATTGCCGAGGTCGTGTGCCAGACACGCCGCAGCCACCACATCTCCCAAATCGGCAAAGATGCCGTTCATGGGTCCGTGGCGTCTTACAAGTGCAGCCGCAATCTCATCGGCCATACTGCGTCCTACGCTGCTAACTTCCAACGAATGGGTCAACCGATTGTGCACAAAGACGCTACCTGGCAGTGGGAACACCTGCGTCTTGTTTTGCAACCGCCTGAAAGGCGACGAAAACACCAAGCGGTCGTAATCGCGGCGGAAGTCGCTGCGTCCCGCCCCGGCAGTACTAGGCTTATGATAATCCTCGAGGCCGAAGCGGCAGTCGTCTATCAGCCGCGCCCAGTCCATCTTTGCTTGTGTCTGCTTATTCATTGAAAAGAACTTGCCTAATTCAAAAAAAATCAAGCGCCTACTATAGCGCTATAATCGACAAATTTAGTCATAATCCCGCACATATACAACTTCCATGGCCGTCCGCACTTATTTTGAGGCGACATAAAGCATATAACAAGGTTTTACAAATCGTTTTTCAGGATTCATTTTGCCGAATTTTGCAGGTCAGGAGCGGATTTACGAAAAAAATTGCTAACTTTGTGGAAATTTGGAGATATGGCAACCGAGTCATTAGATAAGTCACTGTCGCGCATAAGCGAGAAAATGCACGTATTGGCACAGCGCTACGACACTGTATGTCAAGAACGTACACAAGCCTTGGAGCGCATTGCCGAGCTCGAGAGAGAGCTTCGCGACAAGGAACAGCGCATCGAGCAGCTGAGCCTCCGCAACGAATACCTCAGCGTATCATCGACCCTGGCGCCCGACCGTGATGCCATCGAGAAGACCCGGAACATTATCACCGAACTCGTGCGGGAAATCGACCGCTGCATCGCCGACATCGATGGATGACGGCATATGGTGACAGCGCCCACGATTTTTGCCTCACGATGCTTGAGAACATTCAATGGGAAAGAAGGAACAAAACATAACAATAAAAATTGCCGACGTCGCGCCCATAAGCATGTCTATAGCGCCGGACAAGGAGGAACGCATACGCGAGGCCGAATACAACGTCAACCGTGTGTGGACCGAATGGCGCCGTAGATTTGAAAACAAAACCTCCAAGGAAATCTTGGCCATGGCGGCATTCCAGTTTGCCAAGCTGTATTATCAGCTCAAGCAAAGCGTCGACGACCAACAGCACCTCCTGGAGGCCTTTGAAGCCGACTTGGATCGCATGCTCGAAATCAAGTCCGAAGCCAAGTCTTAAAGGACTGATTAACAACGACAACACACGCCTTAAGCCCCCAAGCATCGCAATGCACACACCCGCACGCCGCCCGAAGAATACTCGGAGCGGCTATGGGCGTTTGTACCAGGCAAGAGTGCCGGGACAAGTATGGTGCCCGAAATAGCAACAGAAAAACAAACAACCAATACATATAACAACAAGACAACCAACCCAATAACAACAACCAAGTACATACAGACATTATATGACACCATTAGTAACAACCATAATCATCGCCATCATTGCCGCCGCCATAGGAGTGGTCGTCACAGTAGTGATACACCGCTCGTCCGCCAAGAACCGCGCACGACAAATCGTGGCCGATGCCGAGCGTCAGGCTCTCGACATCAAGAAAGATAAGGAAATAGAAGGCCGCGAGGAAGCACTCAAAATCACGGCCGAGGCCGAAAAAGCCGCCAACCAGCGCATGTCCAAGATTCAGTCCATGGAAGCCAAGCAAAAACAGCGCGAACTGCAACTGAACCAACAGCAGGGCGAAAACGCTCGCACACGCAACGAACTTGAAGCTGCACGCCAAACACTGGACGAACAATACCAGGCCGTAGAACGCAAAGAAGCCGAGCTGGAACAGGAAAAAGCATCGGTGCGCCAAACCCTGGAACACATCTCCGGCCTATCCTCCGAAGAGGCCAAGGAGAAACTCATCCAATCGCTTAAAGATGAAGCCAAAACCGCCGCTGCCGCCTACATAAACGACATCATGGACGAGGCCAAAATGACCGCCAATAAGGAAGCCAAGCGCATCATCATCCAAAGCATCCAGCGCACCGCCACCGAAACCGCCATCGAAAACTCGGTGACCGTGTTCCATATCGACTCGGACGAAATCAAAGGTCGCATCATCGGCCGCGAAGGTCGCAATATTCGCGCCCTCGAAGCCGCTACCGGCATCGAAATCATTGTGGACGATACGCCCGAAGCAATAGTACTGAGTGGCTTCGACCCCGTGCGTCGCGAAGTGGCGCGTCTGGCCCTGCACCAACTCGTGTCAGACGGACGCATACACCCCGCCCGCATCGAAGAAGTCGTAGCCAAGGTCCGCAAGCAAGTCGAAGAAGAAATCATCGAAACAGGCAAACGCACTGCCATAGATCTGGGCATACACGGCCTGCACCCCGACTTGATACGACTGGTAGGCAAGATGAAATACCGCTCCAGCTACGGCCAAAACCTGCTGCAACACTCACGTGAAACAGCCAATCTCTGCGCCGTCATGGCCTCGGAACTCGGACTCAACCCCAAAAAGGCACGTCGCGCCGGACTGCTGCATGACATAGGCAAGGTACCCGACGAGGAGCCCGAACTGCCGCACGCATTGCTGGGCATGAAACTGGCCGAGAAGTACAAAGAAAAGCCCGAAATATGCAACGCCATCGGCGCACACCACGACGAAATCGAGCAGACAACACTGCTGGCACCCATAGTACAAGTATGCGATGCAATATCCGGCGCACGCCCCGGCGCACGCCGCGAAATTGTCGAAGCATACATCAAACGACTCAAAGACCTTGAGCAACTGGCACTCTCATACCCGGGAGTCATCAAGACTTATGCCATACAGGCCGGACGCGAACTACGCGTCATTGTCGGCGCCGACAAAATTGACGATGCCGAGACAGAGAAGCTGTCAGCCGAAATAGCACGCCGCATACAGGACGAGCTCACTTATCCCGGGCAGGTCAAAATTACGGTCATACGCGAAACACGCTCGGTAAGTTTTGCCAAATAAGGTGATATGAGCAACGAAATCAACGATTTGGAAAACATAAACAACGCCCTGCACGCCCTCGTAGAGGACACAAACAGCGCCGCAGAGGATCATACCTCGCAGGACAAGACGCAATCCGAAGTCGGCCAAGGCCGGTGCGTATGTCCCCAAGCGGCAGACGGATCGTGTTCCAAAGCGACGGACGGATCGTGCCCCAAGGACAAATGCCGAGACTGCAGCGGATGCTCGGACACAGCAAGGCACAAGCTGCATTGTTTCAATTGGCTCGAAGACATCCCCGGCGGATACGCCGATGATGACATGGTGGAAGTGCAGTTCAAGAACACCCGCAAGGGATACTACAAGAACTCCACCGGCATCCCCCTCAAGGCCGGCGACCTGGTAGCCGTAGAGGCCCAGCCGGGACATGACATCGGGACAGTGACACTGACCGGAGCACTTGTGCGCCTGCAAATGCGCAAAAGCGGCATACGGCCCAACGCCGAGACAAAGCGCGTGTTCCGCAAGGCCAAGCCGGCGGACATTGACAAATACAACGAAGCACGTGCACGCGAGCAAGACACTATGATACGCGCACGCAAAATCGCCCAAAGCCTCCAACTGGATATGAAAATCGGCGACGTAGAGTACCAGGGCGACGGCAACAAGGCGATATTCTACTACATAGCCGACGCACGCGTCGACTTTCGCCAATTAATCAAAGTCTTGGCCGACACCTTCAAAATACGCATTGAGATGAAGCAGATAGGCGCACGCCAAGAAGCCGGACGCATTGGCGGCATAGGCCCCTGCGGTCGCCCGCTGTGCTGCTCATCGTGGATGCAAAACTTCGTCAGCGTCTCCACAAGTGCCGCACGCTTCCAGGACATCTCGCTCAATCCACAAAAACTGGCCGGACAGTGCGCCAAGCTCAAGTGCTGCCTCAACTTCGAAGTAGACACATATGTCGAAACAGTCAAGCGCATGCCGCCCAAGAATGTACGACTTGAAACGGCAGATGCCACCTGGTACCATTTCAAGACCGATGTATTCAAACGCGAAATCATATACTCATCGGACAAGTCAATGGCTGCCAACCTCACGACCTTGGACGCCGAACGCGTATTCGAAATTATTGCCCTCAACAAAGAAGGCAAAAAGCCCGCAACGCTACTGCGAGATGCCGAAGCAGCCGAAGCAGCAGCCAAAGACCGCCCAAGCGTCAACGACCTCCTGGATCAGGACGAACTGACACGCTTCGACAAAAAGAAGCGCAAGAAAAAGAAACCGTCCAAGGACAAAGCGCCAAAAACGCCCAAAGACAGCAAAGATTCCAAGCCGTCCAATGGCGATGCAGCCCAAGACAAACAATCACGGCCCAATCGCCGCAACAAGAAAAAGCCGCGTAATAACGGCAAAGGTAACGACAACCAACAGACAAAAGAGCCAAAAGCAGATGCATAATAAGCATCTACATATAATATTATTGGCGATGCTCGGCGCCCTGACGGCCTCGGGGGTTATGTCTTGTTCGGGCGGCACGCCGGGCGCATGGTCTGATATAGACATCAACGGCTGGCGCTATGGCCGGACAGTGACACTGACGCCCGACAGCGCCGAAGCCACGGACCGCATCGCGCTGACAATACGACACAGCCACAACTACGAGTACTCCAACCTGTGGCTCGAAATCAAGTACGATTCGACCGACAGCACGGCCACAGACACCGTGGACGTTACACTGGCCGACGAATGGGGCCGATGGAGAGGCCACGGCAGCGGCGTCACATACCAGAACACCGACACCGTGAGGCTGCGACATCATCTGCGTCAGGGAGGCTCGCTACACTTGCGCCACATCATGCGTCTGGACACACTCACCGAAATCGAGCAGATAGGCATCACGCCGCTGCCACCATCCAAGCACTACGAGAAATGAACGATAAGATGCAATGCGATGCACTGATATTTGACATGGACGGTACCCTGTGGGATGCCGTGGACTCGTATGCACGGATATGGAACACGACCTTCGAACAGGCGGGCATCACAGATGTGCCGCGCGTAACACGTCAGGTACTGATGCGCGAAATGGGCAAACACCTCGAAGACATCATCGAAGACATCGCCCCGGGACATGATAGCGATGGACGCTTTTTGCAACTACTCAACGCCAACGAGGCCACAATGATGCCGGGGCTACGCGGACGCCTGTTTGACGGAGTGGTAGAAACAATACCCGAACTGGCACGCCGTTTGCCGCTGTTTATGGTAAGCAATTGCGGGCCTCTCGGACTTGACAACTTTCTTGACGTCAACGGGCTGCGTCCTTACTTCAAAGACGCGCTGAGCCACGGCGGCACAGGGCTGGACAAGGCTGGCAATATCGCACTGCTTATACATAAGTACGGCCTGACCCTCCCGGTGTACGTGGGTGATACGCAGGGAGACAGCGATGCAGCACATGCCGCCGGCGCCCGGATGGTATACTGCGCCTATGGTTTTGGGAATGTCGAGGACGCAGACGCCGTCATCCACTCCTTCGGCGAGCTGAAGGACATTGTCTGAACGCGATGCAACGAGGGCACGAGTGCCGCACCTGCATTTTTAAATTCGAACCACACAAAGAAAAGACATACAGACCTTTTTATATTATGACACTACACGCTATGAAACGGTCAAACATACTGCAACTGCTCAGCGCCGATGAACTGGCGCTGAAACTATCACGCCTCAAGAAGCTTATGGAGCAAGATGGCATCGATGCCATGTTGTTGACCATCAACGCCAACCTGTACTATATGACAGGACGCGTCTACGGCGGATACATATACATACATCGTGACTCAGATGCCCCGGCCTATTTTGTCAAACGACCCGTAGGCCTCGAAGGAGACGGCGTTATATCCATACACAAGCCCGAGAACATTCTCGAGGAACTGCAACACCATTCGCTTCCAAAGCCCAAGCACTTAGCTTTGGAACAAGACACCCTGTCCTACAATGCCATACTGCGCCTGTGTCATGCCATGGGCGTTGAAGTCGGCGATGTAGCCAATGCCGATGCCCTGCTACGCCACGCTCGCGCCGTCAAGACCGCCGGCGAGATAGAGCTAATAGCCGCATCCGGCAGCCGCCACGAGCATGTCTATCGCATGATTCCGCGCTTGTACCAAGACAACATGACCGACATCGAGCTGCAAGTCGAGATAGAGCGCGTCTCGCGACTCGAAGGATGCCTCGGACAGTTCCGCATCAACGGCAACGACATGGAACTGTATATGGGCAATGTCCTGGCCGGAGACAACGCCGATGCGCCATCTCCCTACGACTTTGCCTTGGGAGGCGCGGGCGCTGACCCGTCGCTACCCGTAGGCGCCAACGGCACAATTCTGCGCCCCGGCATGACGGTAATGGTGGACGTCAATGGCAACTACACCGGATATATGACCGATATGACGCGTACCTTCGTATTGGGAGACATCCCCGAGGAGGCACAACGCGCCCACCAACTGTCCATAGACATCTGCAACACCCTCGCCCAAATGGGTCGTGTAGGGACAGCAGCCTCGGATATGTATGAGAAAGCCCTCGATATGGCGCGACAAGCCGGGCTTGAGCACTACTTCATGGGACACCGACAGCACGCCGGATTCGTAGGACACGGCGTAGGCATCGAAATAAATGAACTGCCCGTCATAGCTCCGCGCAGCCGTGACATCCTCGAAGCCGGCAACGTCATCGCCATCGAGCCAAAATTCGTTATTCCCGGCGTAGGTGCCGTAGGCATCGAAAGCACATACGTAGTATGCGAGAACGCCCCCATGCGCTGCCTCACCAACGCCCCTACACAACTTATCAGTTTCGAACAATGACAACACGGCTGACGGAAGAAAGAACTGACGACAGCAACTACGCACGGCTGCTGCGCGACCGCATATTCAAACGCGTGGGCCATGTAGCCGACGAATTGGGTATGGAAGCATACGTCGTGGGCGGATACGTGCGCGATGCATTGCTGCGCCGCGGCGATCTCAACGACATAGACTTCGTCACCGTAGGCTCGGGCATAACTCTGGCTACAGCCGTGGCCAAAAGCCTCGGACGAGGCACACACCTCGGCGTGTTCCACAGCTACGGAACAGCGCAGGTCAAGCGCGGAAGGCTCGAATTGGAATTTGTGGGCGCACGCCGCGAGAGCTACAAACGCGATTCGCGCAACCCCATAGTCGAAGACGGCACGCTGGAGGAAGACATTGCACGGCGTGACTTCACCATCAATGCTATGGCCATATGCATCAACGAAGACTCCTTCGGACGGCTCATAGACAATTACAACGGACTGCAAGACCTGCAAGACCGCATAATACGCACGCCGCTGGAACCGGAAATAACCTTCAGTGATGACCCATTGCGAATGATGCGCGCCATACGTTTTGCCACACAACTGCAATTTGACATCTGCCCCGAGACATTCGAAGCCATATGCGCCCGGGCCGAGCGTATACGCATCATCACCACCGAGCGCATCACCACCGAGCTTAACAAAATCATGGCCTCGCCGCGTCCCTCCATAGGCTGGGACTTGCTGCACCACAGCGGGTTGCTGGCCATAATCCTCCCCGAATTGGAGGCTCTGGTGGGCGTACAGGTGGTCAACGGACGCGGACATAAGGACAACTTCTACCACACACTCGAAGTGCTGGACAACGTGGCCGCCGCCACCAACGACATCTGGGTGCGCTGGGCGGCACTGCTACACGACATCGCCAAGCCGCTGACTAAGCGCTACGACCCACAAGCCGGATGGACATTCCATAACCACAACTTCATAGGCGCCAAGATGGTGCCACGCATATTTGCACGGCTCAAGCTGCCTATGGGAGCCGAGATGCGTCGCGTCAAACGCCTCGTAGACTTACATATGCGCCCCATAGCGCTGGTAGAAGACGAAGTAACGGACAGCGCCGTGCGTCGGCTGATAAACTACGCCGAAGACGACCTGAACGCCTTGATGATTCTGGCGCGCGCCGACATCACGTCCAAAAACATCGAAAAGAAACAACGCTTTCTCGACAACTTCGACATTGTCGAGCGCAAATTTGCCGACATCAACGCCTTGGACGCCGAACGCGCCTTCCGCCCGGCACTCAACGGCTATGACATCATGGCTATGTTCGGCCTGACACAAGGCCCCACCGTGGGAATGCTGATGTCCAATCTGACACGAGTGTCCCGCGACTGCGAAATCGAACCCACACGTCAGGCCGCCATTGACTACCTCATGGATTTAGGCGCACAAAACGGCCTGAAAGGCGACCCTTCCAAGCTGCCGACACCGCCCGAGGATACTGACACGGAAGGCATTTTCACCGACATGGCGCCGCAGCAATCCGAGCAAAACACAGACTGATACTCCTCACCACTACACCAAACAGACAATGTATTACCTCACCAAAAGACTCGAAATATCGGCGGCACATCGCCTTATGCTGTCCTATGACAGCAAATGCACCAATACGCACGGCCACAACTGGATTATCACCGTGCACTGTCGCGCGGCCGAGCTGAACGCCGATGGCATGGTCACCGACTTTACGCACATCAAAAACACGGTGATGGACCGCCTGGATCACGCCAATCTAAACGACGTGCTGCCCTTCAACCCCACGGCCGAAAACATAGCCCGCTGGATATGCGACAATGTACCCAACTGCTACCGCGTCGATGTCCAAGAAAGCGAAGGCAACATCGCATCATACCAGCGCGATTGACAGCACACAACGCCACACGCACATGGACAAAAAATATCGCGTTAACGAAATCTTTTACTCGCTGCAAGGCGAAGGCCGCTACACCGGCACGGCCGCCGTATTCGTGCGCCTGAGCGGATGCAACATCCGTTGCGACTTCTGCGACACCGATCACACACAATATGACGAAATGACCGCCGCCGAAATCGCCCAAGCCGCCGCCGCATACCCGGCACGTCACTTAGTACTCACCGGCGGCGAGCCAACACTGCAGGCCGACAGCGACCTGCTGCGTGCCATCAAGGCCCACGGATTTTACGTCCAGATAGAGACCAACGGCACACGACCCGTGCCGCCGGAGGTGGACTGGGTCACATGCTCGCCCAAAGGTGAAGGTCCTTGGGATATCGACCGCGTGGACGAGCTGAAAGTCGTATACACAGGCCAAGACGTTGAGACTATATATCGCCATTTCAACGTCCCATGCGCCAAGCTGCAACCATGCTCGGGACAAAACATCGCCGAGACAGTAACCTATATCATGCAACATCCGCACTGGGGACTGTCGTTGCAGACGCACAAGCTGCTGGACATACGCTGAGGGTATGAACCTGTCATAAGACCGCGACACACCCGTTCAAACGCCACTTTCTTACGTACAACCACACTAAGCATAACATCGCGATGAAGCATATGACACTGACACTGGCCGCCGCTTTGGCAATAGCCATAGCAGCCAATGCTGCGCCCAAGAAAAAGCACACGCCGGCCTACGAAGACCTCTCGGAACAAATCTCGGACGCGCTCAACAGCTACGACATCAAGCAGGCCCAGGAGCTGATAGAACGCTGGGAAGCCGCAGCCAAACGCGCACGCCGAGACCTACCAACTTCCGCCGATGAGCTGCGCGGACGCATAGTTATGATGGACAATATGTTGCAACGCGTCGAAGACATTACCATCATCGACTCGGTGACCGTGCCGCGCAGTCGTCTGGCCGAGGCCTTTCCGCTGCCTGCAAACGCCGGACGATTAGGATCGCGACAGATGCTGCCGCCCAACATCCGTACAAACGACAACACCATAGTATATACCGCCAACGACGGCCGCGAAGTCTTCTGGAACGCACCGGACAGCACCGGTCGTTCCACGCTGTACCATGCCGGAATATTGGACGACGGAACATTGGAAAGCCCGACAAAGGTCTTTCCCTCGGCACAATACGCCACCGCTTGCCCGTTTATGCTCACCGACGGCAGCACCTTGTATTTCGCAGCACAAGACCCCGAGACCTCGATAGGCGGATACGACATATACATGACACGACGAGACGACTCCACTGGTGACTTTCTCGAGCCCGTGAACATCGGAATGCCCTACAACTCGCCGTACAACGACATACTTATGGCCATAGACACAGACAACGGCATAGGATGGTGGGCCACGGACCGCAACAGCCTCGACAGCGACAGCATCACCGTGTACACATATCTCACCAACGCCACGCGCCGCAACCTCAACCCCGAGCGCAACGACCTGGCTGACCGCGCCTTTGTCACCGACATCGCCGTCACGCAGGACACCGACACTGACGCCGCCGCCATCCGAGAGCAAATCAACGCCCGCGCCACCGCTCAAACATTCGACACAAAGGACACACGCACAACCGATACACTGCCCTACCCCTTCAGCATCGAAGGACGAGCCGTATACTACCGCCTCTCCGACTTTCGCAGCGCCGAGGCACGCGAATTAATGTCGCAATACCTCCAACAGTTTAATCTTGATCAGGCATATCGCCGCCAGCTTGAGCGCCTGCGCATACGCTACGCCAACGGCGACCACACCGTGGCCGCCGAGATACGCGCCCTCGAAAATTCCGTAGCCAGAGCCGTCCCCTCTCTCCGCCGCCTCCGCAACGCCGTCATCCGCGCCGAACTCCACTAATCCAAGCCCCCCATACGAGACAATACAATCAGGGAGGGCGCGACCGGTCGCGCCCTCCCTGATTGTATTGTTATGCCTATGCTCAGTCAAGAATTTCCACACAGAACACTATCCTCCCAATGGCCTGAAAACACTCCAACTTGTGGGGACTCGCTAAGGATGCCCGGCTTGACCGTCCATCCTTAGTTGCGCCACTAAATAGATAGTTCGATTAGTGTTTCAGGAGAGTATACTTTGAAACTCATCTTCACAACCTTGCCATTCTCCGTAAACATACTCATACAGAGCGGTTCTCTATTTTCAAAATGCTTTTTATCGCGAGTGTAATTCACTACCCACTTAAACGTTGTGAACATAATATCATCTATATTAGAATGCCTTGGAAGAATATATGCGATAAACCTGTCATGCAGCGTCATAATAATATCAAAAGATGCTGTTGAGGCCATAATGTTCGATAAATTATTATCCTCGATTGCAACCATTATGTTGTCTTGACTGACAGAATCCCAATTGACAGCCCTAACCCTGATTTTCATCGATGTCCGGCCACAATTAACCATTCTTCCGTCTTGGTATACCTCAAATAGATTAGGGCAGAAGTCCAGTCTCTCTAAAAGAAAAACTTTGAATGGCTCCAGTTGATCCATATTATTCCGACTTATTATCTATAGTATTCTATATATACATCACGGTCAAACATATCAAGACGACATTTAATTACCTCGCCATCTTCGATGAAAAGTGTCACGCCATAGTCTGACATATCTATACGCTGATAGCCAAAAGGTGTCATTGCTAAAACAGCGTACCCTCTTAGGACAATCCTCTCAGAAGATTGCTTTAGTATTCTCATCGGCTTTGGGCTCATCTGATAGTTGTCACCCCACAATGGATGGTTGCCATCCAAATTGAGTATTGACACTATATAACCATCCCCTGGGTTCAAGTCATATCCACTGCAACCATGCGTGTTTTCCTTCACCTCGACTGCACGATTACATACTTGTAGTCCCATAACAGGCGCCCCATGTTGAAAACGCTGGTGTGAGTGAGATTCGAATATCATTGCATATTATTTCTTAAGTCGTTTATAATATCGCCTACCATTGCCTCAACTATCTGAGGCTTGAAGCCAAGAGCTACTGCTGCAAGTTTGCAACCATGAACCTCGTTACTATCTATATCACCGTCACATATCATAACCATCACCATATCACGTAAATACAGCAAACGAGTCTCCATATCCTTTGGGGGTGTAAACTTTATTGAATCCGGAGAATTTTGGCATATTTGCAGATCGTGTTCTGTTAAACCCTCACGTTTACAAATCATAGCAATCGTGGCTAATTCGGATTTCAGCACTTTACCATCTGCCATCGCTATAGCCACAAGTGATTTTAAGTGACTTAACTTCTCTCGTTTCTTCCTTGATGAAAACAAACTAAACATACGTATTTAGACCTGTTGTTTGCAAGTTACAATTAAACTATTAAAGGAAATATGCCACAATCAAACATTGCAACATATTTCCTTTAAAATCTCTACTTCTATCTTAATGTGTTCGCCAATAATCAACGGCTTCAGCCATTGACATAGTTGGGAAACCGGCAAGAGACGATGTTAGTTGCCATAATTTCACCTCGGCGTCATCGACATCTCCATCGCACACCATTATGGTTGCCAAGAACCCGCACACGAACTTCTTTTGGTTATCATCCAGTGCGGCAAGAGTCACAAGCATCGTAGCAGGAGTCATCGCATCTGATAGCGCCAACAAGTTTTTTAGATGGTCAGGGGTAACCCCAAACTCGGCCATTCCCAGTGTTAACACTTTCATTTCTTCGTCCTCCACCTTTCCATCGGCAAGGACCATACATTTCCCAGCTTTTAGGACTGCGGATAATTCTAAGTTATTAAAATGCATATCAATATAGTTATAAAAGTGATATGCAAATGTCGGGATAAAAACTAACAATCTACCCCCCCCCGTTAATTTATGTTAAATATGTTTTAAAACATATTTATTGCAACACGTCATCGCTGAAAGGCCTTCGATGGTGCACTATAATGGTCAGAGCCAAGACATGAGGGGATGCCATCTATAGCAGAAAAATAGGCATGATCACAACGAACACAACCATAGCATCCTCCACCGCTGCAAACGAGTCAAGCAGTAGTGATTACGTGTTACCGGAGTTTGGTCTAACGGACAAAGCACAGCTTATCGGCAAGCAGACAAAAGTATTCATTGGACCAGATGTTTGTCTCGTCCGGAAATTGCAGGAAAGGCAAAACATCTTTCTTCACAAGAGTAATGTCAGCAGATTTCAAGCGATCTTTAAGCATCGATATGAAATCTTGTTTACTTATATCCAGCCCATTAAATTCTCTTGCCCTTTCTTTGAAATGATTGAAGTTGAGGGGTACGCCATTGCGGATATACCATTCGAAATCATACCAATCGCGGCCTTTGACTCGTTGTCCCCACTGGCGGAAAATCAATGCGTGCATTTTACCTGCAAAAAGGTCTGGAAGTGTAAAACAGCGTGTCATAAACGAATAAGGCTGCATCAACAACTTCTGTTCCGTTTCAAATCCAACCGGAGGGTTCGTGTCGACTTCAATCTTAATCTTGATACTTCTCTCCGTTTGAAACGACAAATTATACACATCGGTGGTGTCTTTCAGAAAAGCAGACTCAACACGTCCTACATTCTTTTTATCCTTCTTTGTTATCGTGACCTCGCGCCCAAGGTTATTGAACTCGGCAATGAGTACCGGGAAATAATCTTTCAAGTCAAACGTATCATCCGGCACCAACAAGGAGAAGTCGAGATCTTCCGAGAAGCGGTGTAAGCCATGAAATATCCGAAGGCACGTGCCCCCGTAGAAGGCTGCTTTCTCAAAGAATCCTCCACGTTGCAGACCGGCAAGCGCCACCTGTTGCGTAACCTCAAACAATGCATTACGGTGGGCGTCCGTAGATGATATATCATAATGCGACAGCATTTGTTCAAAGACCTCGTTCATTTTCTATATACTTGATTAATTGTATAATCGATGCTTTCTTTTTCCCTTTATCGGCACAAGCACGCAATATATCCAAGTCGAAATCAGAGAACACGTCTGTATCGAAGCGCAGGTCTTCTTCAAGATACCTTGCGACATCCGACTGATATCGGAGGTTAAGTCTCGGAGTGAAAACGATTTGGTCGCATAAGGCTTTTTCACGACCGGCTATAAGGAACGACACCCCGGCCTCGTTTCCTATCGTAATCCCTATCGGGAAATACTCCTTATCGCAATGCACGTACCTGAACATGCCAATTTTGTTCTTATAGCTCCTTGCGACACCTGTCGTCAACGATATTGTCGAATAAACTCCCTCGGGAATAAGCCCATAATACCGCAGCGCAGTTTCCATAGAGACATACGACGAGCCATATATATGGTTGGCCAACAACGGCATCACATAAGGTTTTTTGGAAACTTGTGAATTCAGCACATAAAGTCCCTTTTTAAGACGGACAATCTCCGCAGCATCTTCCAAAGACTTAGCTTTTGCAGCCAAATGTCTGATTTGCGGATATACCGAGTCCAAAACGCCAATCCGAAAAGGGACGTTTCCAAGCTGCTCTATGCCGTACCGTTGTCGTTCCATACTGCAAAGATAGTAATTTTTTCGACAGGAAATGCAGTGTAAACGTATTTTCTGTCGAAATTTTGGCTGATATGGGCATAAAAAGCATCCGGCGTAAGCCGCCAAGTGCACGATGGCGCTTGGGAAGGCTTACGCCGGAAAGCGTTGGGCGTGGCTTATACCACAGCCTTGGAGGCATGACAAAAATCAGTGACAGGAGCCGCAATCGCAACTGCTGCCGGGGCCGCGATGGCCCTCGTGGTCGCAGTCGCAATCGTCGCCACAGCCGCAATGGTCATCGCCGCAGCCACAGTCGTCGTAACCGTGGTCACAGCCGCAACCGCAGTGATGTACGGGATGTAGCTCCTCTTCGGTGGCAGGGCGTACATTGAGCACCTTGCCGCAGAAGCGTACATCGCGACCTGCCAGCGGGTGATTAAAGTCCATGGTGACTTTGTCGCCGCTGATGTTGAGCACTCGACCCATAATGCGGTAACCCTCGGAAGTCATCATGGGCACGGCAGCTCCGACCTTAACGGTTTCGCTATCAAATTTGCCGTCAACCACGAAAATTTCGCGGTCAAGGTCTACGACTTTTTCCTTGTCGTACGGGCCGAAAGCCTTGTCGCTGGTGACCGTTACGTCAAACGTTTCGCCTACCTGCAGGCCATCGAGGGCCTTTTCGAGGGGCTCGAGGACACCTTCGGTTACGCCGAAGATGATACATTCGGGTTCGTCGGCATTGGTCTGATGGACAGTCACCTGAGTGCCGTCGGGAGCTATCTCGTAGAGGTCATAGCCCAATTCGACATACATGCCGGGGGCGACTTTCAATTTATTGTCTTGCATTGTGTATCTGTATTTTATTTGTATTGCGTATCAGAGGGCCAAAAGAGCCTCAATTTTCTCGACAAGAGTCTCGCGTGATTGCGACCCGGCAAGGCGTATAGGCGTTTTCTTACCGTTCTTGAAGAAGAGGATGGTCGGAAGCGACATTACACGGTTCTCGGCGGCGAAGTCGTTTTCGTCGTCAAGGTTGTAGCTGCCTATCACTACGCGGCCTTCGTATTCCTTAGCCAGTTCGTCGATAAGCGGTGACATGGCGCGGCAAGGTCCGCACCACGTAGCCCAGAAATCCACCACCACGGGCTGGCCGGAGGCGATGATTTCGTGGATGTTTTCGTCTGTAAATGTGGTTGCCATATTGCTTATGATAAGTATATTAGGTGTTTATATTTTCGTATATGTATCACACGTGATTAACTTCGAAGTCTACGCCGGCATCTTTGAGGTCGTTGAAAAGTTTGCGGTCGAGACGCAATCGGCGCGACGAAGTGAGCGAGGCTCCGCGACCCGTCGCCGGATCGTAGAGATATAGTCGAAGGTTGCCGGTATTCTCGTGTTCACCGGGCTTGGCCAATCGAGTGGACAGCAGTGCCGACAGGGCATTCTCGGCTTCCTCGGGCGTCACTTTGATGGTGATGCCGCTGATAAGTTTACCCTTGACCTCGGAGAGAAGTTGGATAGCTCCTACTTCAAATTCGATATCGCCCTTGCTACGGCGTGCAAAGCTGCCGCGTATCAGTATCGGCGTGCCGGCTTTTCCGAAGTTGCCGAACTCGATATGCTTCTTGCCGAAGAGTCGCAGCTCGGTACTGCCGCTGTAGTCCTCGATTTTCATAACCGTGTAAGGGTTGCCGTTCTTGGATATGCGGACATCGCCCGCCACGACAATTCCGGCAAAGGATACCTCGGTGCCCTCGGCAGGCACCATCTCGCCAAATTCTTTTATCGAGCATTTGGTGCCGTAGACCACTTCCATATAGTACGGATCCAATGGGTGAGCGGACAGGTACATACCTACAAGGTCTTTTTCCTTCTCGAGGCGTAGCACATCCGGCCATTGCATTGCCGGCTTGATTTGGGGACGCGCCTGACGTGCAAATTCCAGGCCTTCATCACCGCCGAAGTCAAAGAGCGAGCCTTGACAATCGTTATTGTTGGCCTGATACTTCTGGCCGTAGCGGATGAGGATATCGGCCAATGTATCACCGCGCGGATTGGCCTCGAAGAAGTCTTCGCGCTTCACGTCTTGCGAAAAGCAGTCAAAGGCTCCGGCCAATGCAAGATTCTCGAAGGTGCGGCGGTTGAGCGTCCCGGCGGATACTCGTTCCACGAAGTCATATATATTCTCGAAAGGCTTGTCGCCACGCGCCTTGAGGATGCCGTCGACCACGCCCTCGCCCACGCCCTTGATGGCGCTCAGACCGAAGCGTATATCGCCCTTGGCGTTGACACCGAAGCGGCTATAGGATTCGTTGACATCCGGTCCGAGTACTTGTATACGCATATTCTTGCACTCGTCCATAAATCCGGAAAGTTTGGTGATGTCGTTAAGGTTTCGCGACAGCACCGCGGCCATGTACTCGCTGGGATAATTGGCTTTGAGATATGCGGTCTGATAAGCGACCCAGCTGTAGCACGTAGCGTGGCTCTTATTGAAGGCGTAGGACGCGAATGCTTCCCAGTCCTTCCAAATCTTTTCGAGGACCTTGGGATCGTGTCCGCGCTCCTGACCTCCGGACATAAATTTGCCCTTGAGGTGGTTCATCTTGTCGATAAGTTTCTTACCCATAGCCTTACGCAGGGTATCACTTTCGCCGCGCGTGAAGCCGGCCAAAAGTCGCGACAACAACATGACCTGTTCTTGATATACCGTGACGCCGTAAGTATCTTTGAGGTACGTCTCCATCTCGGGGATGGCGTATTCGATGGGCGACTCGCCGTGCTTGCGCTTGATAAAGTCGGGGATATACTGCATAGGTCCCGGACGATACAAGGCGTTCATGGCTATAAGGTCTTCGAATGTCGAGGGCTGTAATTCGCGCAGGTATTTTTGCATACCGGCCGACTCGAATTGGAATGTGCCTATGGTGCGCCCCTCGCAATACAACTTGTACGTCTTGGGGTCGTCTATGGGTATATTGTCCAAGTCAATGTCCACGCCATGTGTCTGCTTGATATTGGCCACTGCCTCCTTGAGTATCGACAACGTTTTGAGACCCAGGAAGTCCATCTTGATAAGTCCGGTCTCTTCGATGACACGACCTTCGTACTGGGTCACCAGCAACTTACCTTCCTCCTTATCATTGGCCGTGGATACGGGCACCCAATCGGTGATGTCATCACGACAGATGATGACGCCGCAGGCATGTACGCCGGTATTGCGGACATTGCCCTCGAGGGCGCGCGCATAGTTGAGCGTCTCGCGCACAAGCGGATTTGACGAATTGACCTCGGGCTTGAATTCGGGTACATAGTCGTAGCAGTTGCTCAGTGTGGGCTTCAGTTCTTTGCCGTTACGCTCGGGCATGTGCTTGGGTATGAGCTTGGTCAATCGGTTGCTCTCGCTCAACGGCAATTGCTCGACGCGTGCCACGTCCTTGATGGCCATCTTGGCGGCCATAGTGCCGTAGGTGATGATGTGCGCCACCTTTTCTTCGCCGTATTTCTGTGTCACATAGCGCAATACGTCGGCACGCCCGTCGTCGTCGAAGTCGATATCGATATCGGGCAACGAGATACGATCCGGATTGAGAAAACGTTCGAACAGCAGGTCATACTTGATGGGGTCTATTTGCGTGATACCAAGGCAGTAAGCCACACATGACCCGGCAGCCGAACCACGTCCGGGGCCGACACTGACGCCCAATTGGTTGCGTGCGGCGTTTATGAAGTCTTGCACGATCAAGAAGTATCCCGGGAAGCCCATGGTCTTCATAATGTGCAACTCGAATTTTATGCGCTCCTTAAGTTCGGGGCTCAGAGGCGAACCGTAACGACGCTCCGCCCCCTCATAGGCCAATTTGGCCAGATAATCCGCCTCGAATTTTATGCGGTAAAGTTTTTCGTAACCGCCCAACTTCTTGATTTTCTTCTCGGCTTCCTCCTGCGACAGCACCACGTTGCCGTTTTCGTCGCGCGTAAACTCGTCGAACAATTCTTGCTCGGTGATACGCTGACGGTACTCGGCCTCGGTGCCGAAACTTTCGGGAATGGCGAAATTGGGCATTATAGGCGGATGGTCAATGGTGTAGGTCTCAACCTTGTCCAAGATTGAGGCCGGCGTCTCGAGTGCTTCGGGTATATCGGCAAACAGCGCCTGCATCTCGGCCGAAGTTTTGAGCCATTCCTGCTTGGTGTAGTGCATACGGTCCTGGTCTGTCACAAACTTATTGGTAGACAGACATATCAGACGGTCATGGGCCTCGGCATCGTCTTCATTAACAAAATGGACGTCGTTGGTCGCTATGATTTTTATATCATACTTGCGTGCCAAGGCTATGAGTTTAGGCTCTATCTCGCGCTGTTTCTCGTAAGTATCATGGGCGGCATTGACCACGGTGGCCTTATGGCGTTGCAATTCGATGTAATAGTCATCGCCCATTAGATTCTTCCACCACGCCACAGCGGCATCGGCATCTTCGTCGCGGCCGTTCATCAGCAACTGCGGAATCTCGCCGCCCAAACATGCCGAAGCAATAATCAAGCCTTCGTGATGTTTCTCGATTTCGCGCTTGTCTGTACGCGGGTGCATATAGAAGCCCTCGGTCCATGCCTGGGATACCAATTTGATGAGGTTGTGGTAGCCGGTGGCATTCTTGGCCAGCACTATGAGGTGCCGTCCTATATCGCGCTTGTCCACATGGGTGTGCAGGTCTTCCTGCGCCACGTACATCTCGCAGCCGAATATGGGCTTAAACGCATGCTCCTTGGCATACGTCAACGCCGCTTCGGCATCGGCTACGGCCTTTTCGTCTCCGCTTTCGCGCGCCGCGTCAAGTGCCGCCTTGGCCTTGTCAAGCGCCTTGCCGTTCTTCTTGTTTACATAATTGAAGAACTCCTTGATGCCGTACATATTGCCGTGGTCGGTGAGGGCTATACCGGGCATTCCGTCATTCATAGCCTTATCGACAAGCGCCGATACCGACGCTTGCCCGTCAAGCAACGAATACTGGCTGTGCACATGAAGGTGTACAAATGGGAGCATATAGTTAGTTGTTTGTGTCGTTGTGTTTTATAGAATTTACACTGCTATTTTCGGATCGCCGTCGGCATATCGTTGCATCGTCGGCGCATAACTCGTCCAAGCATTGCGAAGGCAAAAATAAGCATATTTTTCGGCTTCTGCAACCCCTCACCTCCCGTCCTCACGACAAAGCGGTAAGTATTACCGCCATACTCTTTTCGTGAAGTTATCAACACCCCGATTTCTCCGTTTTCGCCCTCGTCACAGGCTGCGGATTCGCATCAAAACAGAGAGCAAAACATCGCCCCGAGATGACATCGGCGGTGAAGCTGCGAACATCATCCTTGCCGTCCACGTTATTTTTGCGTAACTTTGCAAAACAATAGCACAAAATGATATGACGGAAGACCAACGCATAGACATACAGCAAGAAGCCGTGCGTATGCTGCGCACTGTATTCGACCCGGAAATCCCGGTGGACGTCTATTCCTTAGGGCTCATCTACCGCATAGACGTGGACGATGACGCCAACCTCGAAGTGGATATGACACTGACCGCGCCCAACTGCCCGGCGGCCGACTTCCTCGTGGAAGATGCACGCCAAAAGCTCGAGAGCATCGAAGGCGTCAAGAGCGTGAAAGTCAACATCGTCTTCGAGCCCGAATGGAACCGCGACATGATGAGCGAAGAGGCTAAACTCGAATTAGGGCTCTTGTAATCATCAGATAACTACAATATATGTCCACACCCGACAACGCAGCACCGACGCGAGACAAGACGTATTTTGTCAGCGATATGCACTTAGGTGCCGTATATATTGCCGACCCGCGCGAGCACGAAGCTCGAGTGGTACGTATGCTACAGTCTTTCGAAAAGGACTGTAAGACGCTGTACCTTCTCGGAGACATTCTCGACTACTGGTTTGAGTACCGCACCGTGGTGCCGCGAGGATACATCCGCTTTTTCGGCCAACTTGCACACATGTCGGATATAGGCATCAAAATCGTATGGTTCATCGGCAATCACGACATCTGGCTTTTTGACTATCTTCGCGACCAAATAGGCATGGAGGTCATCGACGGCAACGTCGTGCGCGACATCGATGGCAAGAAGTTCTTCCTGGGACATGGAGATGCGCTGTACGGCGACAGCCGCAGTTTTCGTATTCTACGTGCATTCTTCCGCAACCACCTGTGCCAAAAGTTGTACGCGGGGATACATCCGCGCTGGACCATACCGTTTGCTCATCGGTGGTCAAGCCATAGCCGCGGCGACAACCCAATGTCTCATCCCGCCGTCCCCGACCCCGAAAAAGAACGTTTTATCATCTTTGCCCGCGGGTACCACGCCGAGCATCCGGACATCGATTTCTTTGTCCTCGGACACCGACATATTGCGCTTGATTACCCCATAGACGACGGCGCTCGCGTAGTAATCCTCGGCGATTGTTTTTCGCAGTTCACCTACGCCGTATATGACGCCGACGGCCTCCGGTTATTACATTTTGCAGACGTCGAAAGTTGATATTAACAACTTTTAACTGTGTCGCATTTCCCGATTTTTGCGTCGTCTGCGCCCCTATCTTTCTATAAATAGGCATTTTATACACAAAACGCCACACAAGACGAGACCTCCATATCCAAAAAATATGTTGTAGAACATATAAATATATTTGGTGCGCTGACCAAGCCTTTATACCTTTGTCATCGCAAAACCTAACAATCTTTTTTACCTTAGAAATTGTACCTATTGGAAACCAATAAAGACAGGGACTCCGCGAGGAGTCCCTCTTTTTTGTATACGCCCCAACGAAGGCTTATACGCCGATATAAAAAGCGGACTTGACATGGCAATTACGCCACGACAAGTCCGCTGTTTCGGTACGGTTTTCTTTCGGAAAGTTTCAGCCGTTAGCCCTTTTGTCGAAGGCATCCTTGACCCAGGGAACGAAACAGGCCAAAACTATAAGCCATCCTAAATCCATAGTACAAAGGTTTTAATTAGTCTTTCGATATTATATTATGGTATATTATAAGTGAAAATGCTATACAAGGTTGTTTAGCGGCGTATTATGGCGTCCTCGCGATACTTGTTCTTAGGCGATACCGGAGCGCCGGGATAGCCCACGGGGATGATACACAGCGGCACATAACGGTCTTCGAGGCTCAAAATCGTACGCGCTGTACATGCTCTTTCCATATCGGGATACAGACCGCACCATACCGCTCCGAGACCGCACGCATGAGCTGCCAATAGCAGATTTTCGGTAGCAGCGCTGCAGTCCTGCACCCAGAACTCGGGTTGCTGTTTGAGCATACGCGTGCTGTCGCCGCATACGACTATCGCAACCGAAGCATTGGTCAGTTTACTGCCGGCGTTGGGTAGCGCCTCGGCAAGTGCCGCACGAAGCTCAGCATCGCGCACTACCACGAAGGCCCAAGACTGACGGTTGACAGCCGTAGGTGCGGACATAGCGGCACGCAGGAGGGTATCCACGGTCGCATCGCTGACTTCGGCTGACGTATATTGGCGCACACTCGCACGCGTCGAAATGCAGTGGAGTACTGCCTCGGCGTCCGTCGTCGGAACTCCGGCGTAAGCCAAAGGCAGCATAGCCAGAGCGCATATAAGTATTGACAGTCGGCGTATCATTTTTTCTCGGATGTTTTTGACGTTGCGGCCTTGGTCGTCTTGGTCGTCTTGGCGGCTTTGGTTACCTTGGCCGGTTTTTCGGCCTTATCATCCTTGGCGGATGCAGTTTTTTGAGGCTCGCGAAGGGCATGTTCTTCGTTGAAGTGCTCTATATTTTTGCGCATGGATGCGACTTCCTTATTGAGCATCTCTATCTCGCGTTCCTGATTGCGGATGGTGGTGAGCAACGAGTTCAATTCCTCATTGTCAACGCTCATGGGATACTGCTCCTCGACACGGACAATAAAGTCTGCAAGGACATTCATATAATTAGTGAAAGCTGCAAACGGGGTCTCGTAAGGCGAGAATAGCGAATGTACGGCACCGTCGGCAAGGTGCTTGGTGGACATGTAATAGAAATGGTCGCTGGCCTGCAGGTATATCCAGTCTTGCTTGAGACGGCGATCGTCGCACAAGCGCACGCGCTCGGCCACGGAATACAACTTACGGAAGGCTTCGTTCTGCAACTCATTGCCCAGCCATGCGGAAGTATCGCGTGCCTCGTCGGCGTCGCTGATGGGGTGAACAACGGTCACGGGGGCTACGGCCTTGGTCTTGCGCACGACCTCGGAGGGCGTGGCAAAAGTGATGTCTCTTTCGGCAGCGAAGCGCGGCAGTGCTTTGAGGAAGTCGAAGATACCGCTGTCACCGCTTTGCAGTCCGCCGAAAGTATCCAGATTCATACACAGGTTGACGATCTGTTCTTCCTCGGGTGTGGCTGCAACCCAGTCCATATATTTGTCTGCGGTCAGCGGATACGCATCCCATGAGGTATCGGTGAAGCGGAAGCAGATGTCGTCCGAGAGTTTGGCATTGCGCATCAACACCTTGAGCTTGGGTGCCGTTTCGGCGCTGTATACGTAGTTGGGCGAACGCCAGCCCAAGATGTGTTTGGCGCCTTCGGTGATTACGCCCTTGAAGCCCATGGCTGCTATCTGCGGAGCGATATCGTCGCTGTACAGGAACTCGGTGTTACGCATCACCGTGGGGCGCTGTCCGAAAAGCTCCTCTATGCGGTCGCATTGTGCCTTCACCTGCTCGGCAAATTCCTCGGGTTCGGACAGCGACGCCAACGAGTGGGCGTACGGCTGAGCCAGGAACTCGACACGTCCGGTGTCTGCCAGACGACGCAAAGCGTCTATCATCTCGGGCACATATTGCTCGAACTGCTCGATGGCGATACCGCTTATGGCTATGGAGCACTTGAAGGGATTGGATTTGTCATTCAACATCTCCAAAAGCACGCGTGCCGCCGGAAGGTAGCTGCGATTGGCCAGTCCGGTGATTATGTCGTCATTGAGAAAGTCATCGTAATAGTAGTGGTCGTTGCCTATGTCGAAAAAGCGGTAGCGCTTGAGGCGCATAGGCTGATGGATTTCGAAATTCAGCGAAATTGCTTTCATAATATGTATGGTGTGACGCTGTGGTCTGTTTTGTTATATCTATAGTATATGCGATATCCGCGGCGGGGCTACCAACCGAGGACTTTATGGTAAATGTCTATCACCTTGCGCCCGGCCTTATCCCACGTGATTTGGGATACTTCCTTGATGCCTTGGTCGCGCAGATAGGCGTGCATCGACGGATACGACACTATTGCATTGATGGCATCGGCCATGGCATCTATATCCCAGTAGTCGGTCTTGATGACATAATGCAGGATTTCGGCGCAGCCGCTCTGCTTGGAGATAATCGACGGGACGCCCATCTGCATGGCTTCCAGAGGCGAAATACCGAAGGGCTCGGACACGGAGGGCATGATGTATACGTCCGAGGCACTCAACATCTCGTACACCTGACGCCCTTTTTGAAATCCCGGAAAATGGAAGCGGTCGGCAATACCGCGACGCGCCGCCAATTCGATCATCGCATCCATCATATCGCCGCTACCGGCCATGACAAAGCGAACGTTATGGTTGTTTTTGAGCACCTTGACAGCCGCCTCGACAAAGTATTCCGGACCTTTCTGCATCGTGATACGTCCCAGGAAGGTCACTACTTTTTCTTTGGGTCGCGGTGCTTTGATTTCCAAAATTTCTTTGTCCAACGGGATGACCGCGTTGTGTACGGTGGTCACCTTGGCCGGGTCTATACCGTATTTGTCTATGACGGTGTTGCGCGTAAGGTTGCTCACGGTGATGATATGATCGGCGTGCAGCATACCGTCGCGTTCGATATTGAACACGGTGGGATTGACGTTGCCGCGGCTGCGGTCATAGTCGGTGGCGTGTACATGTATCACCAACGGCTTTCCGGTCACCTGCTTGGCATGTATGCCCGCCGGATACGTCAGCCAGTCATGGCTGTGGATGATATCAAAATCGAGGGTACGAGCTATCACTCCCGCCGTAATCGAGTAATTGTTGATTTCCTCGAGAAGGTTGTCGGGATAGCGACCCGAAAATTCGATGCAACCGAGGTCGTTGGTACGCATATAGTTGAAGTCGGCATAGATGTGGTCGCGCAGACGGAAATATAACTCGGGATCCATCAGTCGTCCTATGCGCCCGTCCACATATTCGCGCGAAGTCTCTCGCCATGCCACAGGCACTTGCGAGGCTCCTATGATGTGCGCAAACGAACGGTCTTCATCGCCCCACGGCTTGGGTATCACGAAGGTGATATCCATATCGCCGCAGGAGGCCATACCACGTGTAAGTCCGTAGCTGGCCGTACCTAAGCCGCCAAGGATGTGCGGGGGAAATTCCCATCCGAACATTAAGGCTCTCATATATCGGATTTATGGTTTTTTATGGTTTGGTGTATCATTGTCTATCGCTTTGAGAGAATGTTCAAAGACTCATACGTTTGAGCATTCGCAGAGTGTGCAGCACTTCACCCACATTGGTGGCGTGCGATATGGCTCCGCGACCCAGGAACGGCGGATTGGCATCGTACATCTGGCTCAGCGATCCTATGCAGCCCCAGGACATTTCTTCCTCGAAGCCGATAAGTACGCGGTCTATGTAGGACACGCCGCTCATGCCGAAGACCTTGAGGTAGGCGTTGGCATAAAATCCCATCAGCCAAGGACGTGCCGGTCCTTGATGCAGAGTCAATTCGCGCTCGCGTTCGTCACCGAGATATACGGGACGGTAGCCGTAGCTCTTGGGCGACAGCGTACGCAGGCCCTTGGACGTCAGCAACTCGCGCGTAACCACATCGAGTACGCTCTTGCGCTGACGACGGCTCAGCGGGCTGTATTCGACGCCTATAGCGACGGCCATATTGGGTCGCACCGACGGGTCGGCATAATTGCCGTTGACGTAGTCGTACATATACCCCCATTCGTTAAGGAATTTGGCGGGGAAGGTGCTATCCATCAGCGCGGCGGCATCGCTCCAGCGTTGACGCTGCTCGGCATGGGCATCGTCATCGGGCGTCAGCGCAAGGGCATAACGCAGCGCGTTGTACCACAATGCGTTGAACTCTACAAGGTATCCGGTACGGGGATTTACGGGACGACCGTCGACAACGCCGTTCATCCACGATACGGGCGTATCGGCACCATCGGTGGTCACCATGCCGTCGGCGGCATTGAAGTGCAAATTGGGGTGCTTATTGTCGAGAATGTAATCGACGATGCGGCGCACTTCTTCGCCGTAACGTTCGGGACAGTCCTCGGGATACAGCTTGCCATATTGCTGTATGGCCCAAACCGCCCACAGCGGAATATCGGGCAGCGATATGCCGGCGATGGTAGCGTCTTCGGTGCCGTTTTCCATAAAGCGATTCAGCGCCGACAGGGCCGTTGACATTATTTCGTAGAAGTCTTTTTCGTGGTCTATGGCAAGGGTGATGCCGGGCACAGCCATAAAGGTATTGCGAGCCAGCACCACTCCCCAGGGATAGCCGGAGAGTACGTACAGTCCGCCGTTGCGACGCAGATAGAATTGCTTGGCCGAATTCTTCAGGCAATTGAAGAAGGATGTTCGCGGCGTGCGCAGCGCAATCTCGGCGGTATACATCTTGGACAATTGGCGGGGACGAGCCTCGCTGACTCCAGCGCTGAAAATGATGCTCTCGCCTTTTTTGATTGGCAGTTCGAAGTATCCGGGCACCCAAAGGTCCTCGGTATACGGCACCTGACGCTCCAGGTCCTTAAAATATTCGATGTCGCGATACCAGTTGGGTTGGTCTACCCATGTCGGCTTGTGCGAAAACTGCATATACAGCGTCGGGAAGCCATCGTACAAGCAGGTGGCGATGCCGTTGTCCACCGGCGTAATCGTCCGATTGATAGCATCATTGGCCATCACCAACGAGTTGGAGTCGCGGAATGCCAGGAACGGGCGGAATTGCAGCGTTGTCGGCGAATGGGCCTCCACGAGGGTGTAGCGTATGAGTATACGATTTTCGTCAGTGATGAAAATCTTTTCTTTGGTGAGTATGACGCCTCCTACGCGGTAGGTGGTGCGCGGAACGCTCTCGCAGTCAAATTCGCGGATGTATTTGTGGCCGTTGGGGCTGTATACTCCGCCTTTGTAGCGATGAATTCCGAGATTGAAAGGTGCTCCGTGCTGTATCACCGTCTCGT
The DNA here is from genome assembly GCA_900540625.1 of uncultured Porphyromonadaceae bacterium. Lineage (GTDB taxonomy): Bacteria > Bacteroidota > Bacteroidia > Bacteroidales > Muribaculaceae > CAG-873. Next base: position 32,173 of record UQGP01000008.1, read on the forward strand.
CAAGCGACGACAGGAGTACATGCGGACGGTAGCCCATCTCGGGTATGGGTATCACCAAAAGTCCGTGCTGCTTACGGGTATTGCACCCTACAAGCGTGGTGCAATGGTATGCTCCGGCACGATTGGTGCGCAGCATCTCCTTAGGTAAGGATTGGTCAAGATTTATCAGTAGGTTCTTGTCAAACTTCAGATAACTCATTATAAAGAGCTTAGGATAATATTACATCTAATATTCGGCGAAGCCGGATTGTGCTGCGCCCACTTCGCGCCTGCGCGCATAAAGTGTGCCACGAATTTACGCAATTTTTCCGACATACACACGCCGTCACACCAATTCTTTTTCGAGAAAAGTCAAATAATGCCCGATAGAGGGCAATCGCTAAATGCAAATTCCCTCTTCGGGCAATATCGGACAACGTATCTTTCGACAGACATTTGCCCGTCGAAGTTCGATGCCGAGACTTTGCTTGCGGCCGTCGATGACGCCGACGGCACGGTGCGTTCTACTTCTTGGCCGCCTTACGGATGGCGATAGGCACCATAATGGACACGTACAACTGAAGCACGGCGCCGGCAAGTACAAACACCAGCCAGTCTCGCGGATCTACCGAATAGAACATAAAGAAGGCGGCGGCACACTGGAATACGGCGCTCCAACGCTGGATGACGTATAGTCGGCGCACGCGAAAGATATCTCCCGTGTATTTGTCCAAGATGCGGCCCGTCAACAGCATGACGGCGCCCACGCTGAACACATAGCGATAGACGGTGCTTCCGGGGCCTGCAATGAAGGGCATAAGCACGCCTATAGCTATAATAATCAAGGCAATACTCGAGAGAATATTTGCTATTTTCTGTCTTTTCATATTTCGAAATTGTTAGTTAAGTTTTTTGTACCGCCGATTCTTACGGCTGCCGTGAACGACTTATTCGAAGACATAAACATCTTCGTTGGGCAGACTCATATCGTACTGCTCGCGGACGATGCGCTCGATTGTGGGGCCGTCGCCGCAGTCTAAACGATGATTCAGTTCTTTATACTTCGCCAAGGTATCATTGTAACGCGCTATTTCCATCTGCAGGCTGTCGATGACTGTCTTATTGTGATATATGCGCGTCACCGAATTTTCTTGGATGAACACTATGTAAATTATGACGCCCACTATCAGTATCGCAGATACGGACAGAAAGCGGCGGCACCATTCTATGGTCTTATTGCTCATTGTATCGGCTGTATGATGTTAGAAACGCGGATGACGAGGATTGTCTTTGTCCACCTCTTCCCAAAGATACAGACGGTCGCCGGGGCGTACCTTGGCCGGAACGGCTATGGCAAAGTCGTGCCCGCGGTCTATGGCGTCTACGGGCGACCCGTCGTCCCCGTGAATTTCGTGGACGGTGCTGATAAGTGCGCCGGTGGTGGGTCCGGTGATGACTACTTCGTCGCCGAGGCGCAGTGTCCCGGCTTCCATCTTGAATTCGGCCACGCCGAGACGGGGGAAGTAGCGCGTGGCACGTGCGGCATACACTTTTTTGCGCGTGGCCGATGACCCGTAATGCGAAGACCATTCGCCCAAGCGGCGGCCGAGGTAATAGCCGTCCCAAAAGCCGCGATTGAATATATGGCCGAGGCGCTCGTCCCATTGGGCGATGAGATTGTCGTCATACGTGCCGTCGCAAATGGCGCGTAAAGCGGCATCATAGCAGGACACTGCCTCGCGCACGTACTCGGGGCCGCGGGCGCGTCCCTCGATTTTGAATACGCGCACACCGGCATCCACCATCTTATTCAGGAAGTGTATGGTCTTAAGGTCCTTGGGCGACATCAGGTATTTGCCATCGACCGTAATTTGCTGACCGGTATCGCGGTCGGTCAAGTCGTAGGCTCGGCGGCATATCTGGGTACACGAACCGCGGTTGGCGCTGCTATCCATCTGGTGCAGACTCATATAGCATTTACCCGAAACAGCCATACACAGAGCCCCGTGACAAAACATCTCGATTTTCACCTGCTCGCCGTGGGGGCCTTGCAAGTCCTCGCTTTCGATTTGCCTGTGTATGGCATATACCTGATCAAGGTTGAGCTCGCGTGCCAATACGACCGTGTCCGCCCATTGAGCATAGAATCGTAAGGCGCGGAAATTGGTGACGTTACACTGCGTGGATATATGCACTTCCAGTCCGAGGTCACGAGCCATCTGTATGGCGGCTATATCGCTGGCTATAATGGCGCTGACACGACATTCCTTGGCCTTTTGCAATATCTCGGCCGCGGCATCAATATCTTCGTCGTACAGCACGGTGTTCAACGTCAAGTATACCTTTACGCCGGCTTGGCGGCATGTGTCGGTGATGCTGCGCAGGTCGTCCGTGGTGAAGTTGACGCTCGAACGGGCACGCATATTCAGCGTTCCTAGACCGAGGTATACCGCATCGGCGCCGGCGTCAATGGCGGCATGTAGCGACTCATACGATCCGACGGGGGCCATCAGTTCGAAGTCGCTACGCTTATATCTTTGTTGTATTGTATCCATGTCGTGTGTCGTCATAAAACGGCATTAGGCCAATAGAGCCGTCCAGGGTCTATTGGCCTGTAAGGCCTGTCGGAAGTTTTGTCGCTTCCGGTATATCCAAATACGGAAATCTGCTGTTTATTCGGCAGCGGCTGCGGGTGCGGCTGCTTCGGCGGGAGCGGCTGCGGCAGGGGCGGCTTTGTCAGCTGCGGGAGCTGCTTTCTGAGCCGGAGCGTTGTTGAACGCGTTGGCACCCTGAGCGGGAGCGGCTGCTTCGGCATTTACACGAGTACTTTCGCCGGAAAGCTTGGGCATGGTGTATGCGCTGGCTACGGAAAGCACGAGGATGAGTGCGGCCAGGGTCCATGTGGTCTTCTCCAGGAAGGTGTTGGTGCCACGTACGCCAAGAACTTGGTTGCCGGCGCCGAATTGCGAGGACAGACCGCCGCCCTTGGACTTTTGGATGAGTACGATACCGATAAGCAGAATTGCTACGATTACTACGAGAATTATAAATACTATATGCATTGTATATTAGTTGTTATTGTTTTTTTATTGAATGTCACGCAAATACGTCTTGCCGCAAGGCTATCGCGCCCCACCCTCGCCCTCGTGTTCGGGCGGAAGCAGGCTGATAACTTTGCGCAAGAAGCGCAATTGGTCTGCAAAGTAAATACTTTTTTCCGGATTTTTCAAATTTAAGTCGGACAATATTTCGTATGCGCGGCGATATCGGCCTTGACGGATGTAAATTTTTGCCAGGGATTCGCTCAGTGACGAGGCGGGTGTCTGGTCTTTGCCGGAAATTTTTGCGGGAGCGGCCGGCATCTTGGTCTCAGCCACGGGCGCGGCAGCGATAGGCGCGGGACTCACAGCTTCCGTATCTACCGAAGCATCGGGAACGGTCTCGGCGGTCGCATTCTCGGACGGAACGGTCTCGGCGGCCGCATTCTCCTCGGCGGTCGCGGATACGGCGTCAGCCGTTGATGCGGCCGGGGTTGTCGATTGGGCTGTCTCGGCCGTGACTTTGGCTCTTACGGCCTCAGCGACTCCGTGCGCGCCCAGGAAGCCTTCTATTCCGGCTGCGGTGGCGTCTGTGGCGCCGGATACCGTCTCTTCGCTCTCGGCGTCTTCATCGGCCAGGACTGCGCCGTAATCCGGCGTGGGATTGAGTATGAGGCGTTCGAGCAGCGCATCGTCTTCGGCCGAAGGATGGCCGTAGGTGGCGATGAATTTGTCTATAGTATCGGTTGTGCCGGGTGTGACGGTATCTTCGCGCGGATACAGCGAGCCCCAAGCGTCTTCGTGTATGTCGGCCAAGGCGGCCACCGCGGCCGGGTCGGGGCTGTGCATGGCCACATGCGCCATCAGCGCACGGCGTGTCTCATCGTCCATCTCGCGGTAGTGGTCACGCAGGTACACTATCAGTGGGTACACGTGATAGGGACGGAGGTTGCCTATGGGGGTCCGGATGTCGGTCATTGCTGTGGCTGGTGCGTTTGCGTTTATATGGTTATGCGGTTATACGGTTATACGGTTTTTAGTTCTTATACAGACCGGTCGTGATTACCAGTTGCCGAGCGTAGCGTTGAATATCAGTTCGACAAGTTCTTTGGAAATTTCCTGGCACAATTGGTCTTGGACATCGATAAGCAGTTCGGTGGCGCTGAAGTCGCGATAGGCCGAGAAGGTCTGGTCTACGCTGTTGGCGTCGTTGCGCGTATCGGTGTACTTGACGCGCACGCTTATGGTCAGTCGGGTTTGGCTGGCATAGGCATTTTCGGTAACGGCCTGCGGCGACAGGGAGTAGCCGGTGATTTCGCCCTCGATGGACAGGTCGGCATTGCCCGCATCTGTGGTGCGCAGGCGAGTGTTGCGCGCGATATAGTCGGTCAATTCGTTCTCGAAGGTCTGCTGCAACGGCGCATACACCAATGCGGCACGTATCGGGAATTGCCCGACACGTATCGTGTGGTATACATTGTAGTCCAATGCCGCGCCGTTGAATTTATAGGATATGCGGCACGAGGAGGCTGTCGTGAGCATCAGCAGGCAGCCGAGGACGGCGTACAGCAGGTGTATATATCGGCGTGTCATTCGAGATTGTATTCTTTGATTTTGCGGTAGAGCGTGCGCTCGGAGATATTGAGTTGCGCGGCGGCATCGCGGCGGCGTCCGTTGTTGTCACGCAAGGCCTTGACTATGGCTTCGCGCTCACCGTCCGAGTTGTTTGACAGCGGCGTGATTTCGACAGCGGGTGTCAGGGGCATAAGCGTGGCCGAGTGCGACGAGTGGGGCTGATGCACGTCCGTCGGTTGTCCGTCTTCGCCCACGTTGCCTATGCCGCTGTCGCGGATGATGGCTGTAAGGGTATCTATACGAGCGCGCAGATTGAAAATGAGATTGAACAGCATCTCGCGCTCGGAGGCATAGGAGTGCGCACCGCCGCCTTCGCCGGAAAGCACCGGCAGCGCATTCGAGCGGTCGGGCAGGTAGCCTTGCAGTACGTCGCGCGTAATGGTGTTCCCGGCATCAAAGAGGGCTATCTGTTCAACGACGTTCTTCAGTTGGCGCACATTTCCGGGCCAGGGATAGGTCAGCAGCAGGCGGCGCGCATTGTCGTCAAAGCTGATGCCGGGCATACGGTATTTTTCGGCAAAATCGGCGGCAAATTTGCCGGCAAGCAGCATTATATCATCGCCGCGGCGACGCAGCGGGGGTACTATTATCTGTACCGTGGACAGTCGGTAGTAGAGGTCTTCGCGGAAGCGTCCGTCGGCTATAGCTTTTTGCAGGTCAACATTGGTGGCGGCCACGATGCGTATATTGGTGCTTTGGACTACCGAGGAACCGACTTTGAGATACTCGCCGGTCTCGAGCACACGCAGTAGGCGTGCCTGCGTGGTCATAGGCAACTCGGCCACTTCATCGAGGAATATCGTGCCGCCGTCGGCTTCTTCGAAGTATCCCTTGCGCGAGGCCACAGCCCCGGTAAAGGCGCCTTTTTCGTGTCCGAAAAGCTCGGAATCTATGGTGCCTTCGGGTATGGCGCCGCAGTTGACGGCGATATACTTGGCATGCTTGCGCGGCGAGTTTTGGTGGATGATTTTCGGGAAAAATTCCTTGCCGGAGCCGGACTCTCCGGTGACGAGGACGCTCAAGTCTATGGGCGCGACGCGTATGGCACGTGCCACCGCCTCGGCAAGGGCGGGGGCGTTGCCGATGATGCCGAAGCGAAGTTTGGCGCTCTTCACGGCTGGATTATCTGCGACTCCGCCGTGCATGTCGTCAACGGCAAGTATGGAGGTAGTATGAGAGGTCTTGACTGTCATTTGCGTTGGCGTAATTGATAAGTGGCTTCTTTGAGGTACATTCCCAATTCTTCGATACTGCCTGCATGGGCGCGTTGTTCTTCGACCGTAATGGGATTGCCCACGGATATGTGCATCGTGGTATGGCATTTACGAAAAACCTCGGAGGGCAGACGCAAGGTGCGCAATTGCCAGCATACAACGCCGAGGAAATTGAAGAACCACGAGTTGCTGCCATGGAAGTATATGGGGATGACGGGCACTTTGAACTTGTCGATAAGGCGGATGACATTCGGTTGCCACTGGCGGTCGACAAGCCGACCGCGCCAATTGACTTTGGAGACAGCCCCGGCGGGAAAGAAGCCCAGAGGACGTCCGCTCTTCACCTGGTCCATGGCCTGCTTGATGCCGTGTACGGACACGGTTTTCTTGGCCGGATCGTTGGAGGACATAGCGTCCACAGCTATGAAATTGGGCTCCATAGCCCAGATGCGTCCGAGAATCATATTGACCATAACCTTGTACTCGGGACGGCGCGAGGCTATAAGGTGTATCAATGTGATACCGTCAAGAGCCCCGAAGGGGTGATTGGACACGGTGACAAAGGGCCCTTCGGGCAGATTGTCGAGTACGTCGTGGCCATCGATGCGTAGCTTTATATCGAAGTCGCGCAACAGCCCTTCGACGAAGGCCGGGCCCGGGGTCTTGCAGTTGTGTGCATGGACGGCGTTGACCTTGTCGACGCTCAGCCAATGCAACAGCCGCTCCACAAGGCGCTTATGACCTGCCAATTTGGGCACCATGGCGATAACGTCATCGGCGTCCAGCACGGCTGTCTTGCGCCCGTTTACGACCAAGGGCACTTTCCCGTATATAGTATCTATTTCCGTATCGTCCGTAAGTATATCGGTGTTATCTGTATTTGTCTCGGTATTTGCCATAACATTGAGTGGTTACGATGCTTTGCAGCCTACAAAGGTACGATTTATCCGCCAATATCGCAACTCGACGTTTCACCCGAGTCTTCGGGCGGTCGTCTTGGCCGGCATGGGATTATAGCTTATCTGGCTATTATGGTTATCATAGCCATCATAGCTATTACTGCCGGTATGGCTATTACTGCTATTATGGTCACTACAGCTATTCACACTATCAGGATTGATGCTGTGCGTAGTCGGCCGCTATGTAGCGCGGAACGGCGTCTTCGCTATTGGCTCCGATGACAATATCGGCGACGTCTTGCACCTCGGGCAGGGCATTGGCCACGGCGACACTCACATCGGCACAACGCATCATGGGCAGGTCGTTGAGGTTATCGCCGAAGACTACTACTCGGTCGGCGCCTATGCGGGTGCGCAAGCGATTGACGGCCGAGGCTTTACTCACTCCGTTCCCGAAGATTTCGAGCAGTCCGATGCTGCGGTCGTAGGTATCGGGGTACAAAGAGTAGGCACATTGTGTGCTTCGGGCTATGACCGCGCCGATTTTCTCTATCGCGCCATACTCGCCCATGGCAAAACACAGCATACATCGGCCGCGCTCGTCATCGCCGACAAGCTGTTGCAACTCGAAACGCTTCAAAAACAAGCGGGCACGCTCTTCATAGAAAACGCGTTCGGCAGCGTTCATCGTCGCCGAATGGTATACCGTCAGAGCCTCGGCATCCGGCCTTCGGATATAACGAAAAGGATACACACCCACCGACTCAAATGCACGGTCAAGGATGTCCATATCCTCGCGGCGTATGTAATGCTCGTCTTCGAAGTATCCGGACGCTTCGTCCCCCACCCTATGACGAGAGTTTCGGTCACGATTCCAATTCCATAACGCAGCTCCGGTCATCACTATGGCCGGGACTGTCAAGCGGCAGTCTTGCAGCAGAGGTACAACGGTGGCCGGAGTGCGCGCCGTGGCAACAGTCACCATGGCACCGCGGCCTGATAGTTCGGCAAGGATGGCGGCGCTCGTTGCACTGACCTTGGAGTCTGTGCCCAGCAGCGTCCCGTCCATATCTGTGATATATAGTGTGCGGCTCATATTCGAGTACAAAGTTACGATTTTTCGGCCACAGGACAGCGTACAGACGCAAAAAGGGACACCCCGGCATGTGCCGGAGTGTCCCTTTTTATTGGGGGTGTTTAGGCCTTATTTCACTTTGAGCGTGTAGGCTTTAACTTTATTGGTCATTACGGGGATGTGCATATTGGTCACGTGAGCACGGCGAGCCTTGGCGGCGCGACGCAGACTCTTGAGCATGCTGCCCTTGGCGGGACGAGCAATGTTGAGAGCCGTAACCTTAGCTTTGACATTTGCTGTTGCATCAGGCATAAAGATGTATGCGTGAGGATCGGATTTCCAGGTGTACCATTTACCGGTGTTACCTTGGTCAAACAGACATACGGGAACTTCGATATATGTGCCCAGATCTTCGTCCTTTACGATGGCGGTTGTTTCAACACTGTTCATCTCGAGTGTAGCCAGGATGGCTGCTTCGGAAGCATCGGGGTTGAGGGATTTCAGGCGGCCCTCGTAGTTGCAAACCGAGTAGTCGCCGTCTTCATCGGCAAATCCGGTTTCCTGAGGTTGAACGAACGCTGTCTTGGTACCTACGGTGAATTCGAGGTTACGCTTGCGCGGGTTCTTGTTTTGTTTGGCAAGAGGCGATGCGCTGCCCCACGGTTCGACGAGTCGATACAGGCTTGCGTCCTTCTTGTTTTGCTGGATTTCGACTGCATAGAGAGCATCCATAACGGTGTATTCGGGCTTGAGGTATGCCGAAAGAACCCAGCCGTCGCCGAAGTCGGTATTACCTATCGATTTCCAGTCAGCCTTGTCATCGCTGAAAGCAACTTCGAAAGTGGTGTAGTCCAGTTTCTGAGCTTCGCCCTTGGCATCAAATGTCACGGCACCGAGAGTGTAGGTTCCGGCTTCTTCGAAGCTGAGGCGTACTTCTTTTTCGCTTCCGCCTTCAAATTCTACATACTTGCTGTCGTCTTCGCCGGTGAGGTTCTTGATGAGCAACTCTACGTCATCGCCAAATACGAGGCCGGCACGTACGGTAGCTGCGTCTTCGCCGGAAACGACTGTAGCAAGTGCTTGATAAGATCCGTCAGGTTTGCTCAGGAAGCCGTCGTATGTTACGGATACTTCGTAGTCGGGGAAGCCGTCCATCTGCAGATACTCGTACTTCTGGCCGTAAGAGGCAGTGGCACCCTTTTCGGGCAGATAGTATACGGTCATGATTGTGAACAGACCGGTGTTGACGTTGTATGTCGAGAGACCCTTGAACTGTGCTGCCAGGTCGGGACGGCCGGCATTCACGAGCCATGTGTAAGCATCGGTGTAGTATACCTTGCCATTTTCGTCTTCGAGGACATACACGGGCTCTACGCTGATTTCAACATTACCATCTGCATCAGGTGTCATGTCTGCGATATGGATGGTGATGTCTGTGGGCGGAACTTCTTCGGTGGGCGGAAGAATATTCTTGAAGGTGATCACAACATCCTTGTCGGGATTGTTGGGGTTGTAGGTCTTGAATACGGGTACGCCGGTCATTGTGCCTTTCCAATAGTTACCGAAGACGTACGAACCGGTACCCTCACCGAATTTCTCGGTGGTGGCGGCGGCGCCGCGGATGATGACAAATTCGCAAGTGCCTTGACCGTAGGTCGAAGCATCGGCGATAGTCAGTTTCACGGGATAGCTCTTGCCAAGTTCCAGCTTGTTGGGGTCAAAAGTGATGGTCAGGGGGGCGCTGCCCTTGCCTTCGTCAAACACTACTGTGCCGGGAACAGTGAACAAGTGGTTTTCGTCAACAGCCGTAATATTGGCTTCGGTGATGAGGTCGCTGGTACGGTTGATCTGGATTTCAGCCGAAGTAGCATTTTCTGCGACCACGATTGCTGTCTCGATGTCCGAGGCGAAGAACGCTCCGGGATCCTGCGCACCGGGGACATAAACCACGTCCGAGGTTTCGTTGCAGGAGGTCAGCGCAGCGCCGAGAGCCAACACAGCAAGTATGGATGATTTGAATAATTTCATTGTTTGTGCAGTTTAGATCAGTTTGATGATTTTATTTGCTTTTGTCGAGGTCGTGACCGACGGCCCGTGCCTCTGCGAGGAGATAAAAATTGAGGAGAGAGGAGCGATGAGCTTACTTATCGTCTAGTTGCTGTTAATATTGGTCTGGAACGGGATCGGGCATCGAGAACGTTGCGTTGTTGGTGTTCGGGGTCACAGCGCCTCCGGACCACGGGCTAATCTTCTTGTTAGCCGAGGTCTCGTCGTTGGGGATCAGTGTCAGACGAGCGGGATCGCCGTATTTGATCTGATATACATATGCCGAGGGGAAGGTGCAACCTACACGGTCGATATCTTTATGCAGACGCATGGTGTCGAAGTATGCGAGACCTTCGCCCCAAAGTTCGACGCGACGCTGGAACCAGCATTCGTCTTGGAATGCTTCGGCTGTAGTGGCCTTGCAGGTGTACTGCGGGTCACGATAGGTTTGGATAAACGACTCGAGGGTCTGCTTGCCGCCTGCGAGGTTGCCGCTCATGGCTTGAGCCTCGGCAAGAGTCAGGTACATTTCCTCGATACGCATCAAAGGTATATCGGATGCGTTGAGCGCTGTTTTGAGGACACCTTGGTAGGGACCGAACTTAACGTTGGTGTAAGGCATCAGGTTGAGGCCTGCATCTTGTCCGTAGCTGGGAGTTCCGATATTGAACTGGTCAAGATATGCCTGCTGTGCGGCGGAGAGGTTGCGGCTCTTGCGATTTTCGTCAAGCCACCAGCCTTTGCGAACGTCGCTCGAAGGAATCTTGTCGTATAGTTTCTTGGAGCACCATTTCCATACACCGCCCTGGTCTACGTAACCGTGTACGAAGGAGCAGGTCATCGAGGGGAAGTTGACAATCGAACCGCCGGCGATACCGTCTTGAGTTTCGCTGATGGCGATGCCCCACATCCACGAAGGATCGGCCATAGTGGTGAATCCGGGAACGCTAACCTCTTCTACGCTGTAAGGACGGCCTTCGAAAGCGGCGATGGCGCTCTGAGCGTCCTGTGCTGCTTCGGCGTATTTGTGCATAGACAGGTTGTAACGTGCACGCAGACCATAGGCGACAGCCTTGGACACGAGACGCTTGCTCTGGGTGTCGATGACATCGGAGGGCTTAATGGGGTTGTTGTCCAGCAGTTGGATGGCCTCATCGATATCCTTCATGATTTGGGCATAAGTCTCGGCAACAGTGCTGCGAGCGCATCCGTTCAGAGCGACTTCGTTGGCATTTTCTTCCGTCAGGATGGGAACACAGGGAGCGTCGGCATAGCCGTCATAGTTGAAGGCATATACCTGAGCCAGTGTCCAGTAGTCAAACGAACGAAGTGCGAGTGCCTGTGCACGGTAGAACTTGAGCTCGTTATTGTTCTCAACAGCATCGGCTGTAATGGTGGTCAGAATGTCGTTGCAAACCTTGATTTGCTCGTACTGATAGAACCAAAGCATAGCCGAAGGATACGAACCGTCATTACCGCCGGCATACGATTCGAACGAAGCAAACCAGTTGTAACCGGAGTTCTTGGAGATATAGTCCTCGGTTTGGATATCATAGCCGATCATGGTGGCCGAGTATCCGAAGTCCAAGTGACCGCTCCAGTGCGTCAAGGCTTTGTAGAAAGCATTGAACGATCCGGTGACGGATGCCGAGGCCAGTTCAGCCTTGTTCTGCAAGGCTACCCTCTTTTGGTCGGCGGAAACATAGCCGCCTTCGTATTTGGTGTCGAGGTCGGCGCAGGATGCCGTGGCAAGTGCCAATGCGATGCCCGATACTACGACTTTATTGATGTATTTCATATTATTTATTCCTATAAAAAGTTATTGGGAATGCGTGTTGTAGTATTAAGCTTTAGAAGCTTACGCGGAGACCGCCGGAGATGGAACGGATGGGCGAGTAGGTCGCGTTGCGCGAGGACAGGAAGCCTTGGCGCGGGTCAAGACCTTTGCGCTTGCTCCAGAGAGCCACATTCTCGGCTGCGCCGTAGATGCGCAGTTCGCTCAAGCCGAGCTTTTTGGTCCATGCTTGCGGGAAGGTATAGCCGAGGGTGATATTGTTCAGCGACAGATAGTTGCTCGAAATCAGGAAGCGGTCGCTGGTTGCATTTGCATACTGAGATGCAAGACCTTCGTTGGCCATACGGGGAACGTCGGTTGCTGTGTTTGTGGGGCTCCATGCCTTGGCGATGTCTTTGTGCCAGGTTCTGCCGAGGTACGAGGTGGCACCGGGATCCATGAACGACTGATAGGAGCTATCAAAAATCTTACCACCTGCTTGGTATGCGAATTGGATGCTGAAGTCTACACCGTAAGCCTTGACATCGGCGCCGAAACCACCATAAACCTTAGGCATAATGTTGCCGGTCTCTTTACGGTTGGTGTTGCGTGCGGTGGAGAAGTCGGTAGTTTCGTATTCTTCGGTCTGATAGATAGGCTCGCCAAGGTAACCGGTACCGATTTGTATATCGTTGCCGTTAGCGTCCTTGACATTGCGACGTGCAGTGTAGAGTGCCACACCGTTTTCGTCAACGCCTGCATAGTGTACAAGCCACATATTGTACATGGACTTGCCTTCTTCAATGACGCGAGTGGTCGAGTATTCCCATTGACCGTTGTTGTTCTTCAGGCCTTCTGCGATTTCGATGACTTTGTTCTGCGGCATAGTTGCATTGGCAAAGACGTTAACTTCAATACCCTTGCTCTTATTCGTGAACACGTTGTAGTTCAATTCGATTTCGAAACCGCTGTTACGCATCGAACCTACGTTCTTGGGGAAGGTGGTGTAACCCAGCGAGGGGTTAACGGGAAGGTTCATCAACATATCGGAGGTCTGACGGCTATAGTACTCGAAAGTACCGGCGAGTTTGCCTTTCCAGAGGCTGAAGTCAACACCGACGTTGAAGTTGTTGGATTTCTCCCAAGTGATGTCGGGGTTACCCTTGTATGCAAGTTCCGAGTCGGAGAACACACCGTTGCTACCGGTCATGGAGTAGTAGTCCTGATATGCCTGATAGAGGGTGGTGTTGTAGATGCGGTCGTTACCGTTCTGACCGAAAGATGCTTTGATCTTCAACAGGTCGATAACGTCCTTGGCACCGGCCATGAAGGCTTCGTTGTTGAGGTCCCAACCACCGGATACCGACCAGAACGAACCCCAGCGGTGATCTTTAGCGAAGGCGGAGCTACCGTCACGACGCCAAGATGCTTGCAGATAGTAGCGGTTAGCGTAGTTGTATTTCAGACGGGCGAGTACCGAGCGGTGACCCAGGGAAGCGCGAGAGCCTTCGCCGAGTTTGTTGTCAATGGTGTTGTTAACCACGTCTGCATCGGGGAGGTAGAGGTTCTGACCCTCGGCACCTACATATTCGGTGCGATAGTCCTGAGATTCGACAGCAGCCATAACGCCTACTGTGTGTTTCTCGGCAAATGTACGGGTGTAGTCAACTAGACCTTGCAGGCTGACGGTGCTGTTGCGGCTCATCTGCTGTTCGACGCGACCACCGAAGGATGCGAACTGACCGTAAAGCGAGTTGTCAAGACTGTTGTATTTGGTGTTGTCGAGGTAGTAGCCGACTGTACCGCTGATGGTAAGACCTTTCAGAGGCGTCAGGATGGCGTACCACTTGGCATCGAAGATATCGGAAACGAATTCACGCTTGTCGTATGCGAGCGAACCTGCGGGGTTGGCGGTAGACCATGCGCCGGACGAGCGGGCGGTCAGACGGCCATAGCCGTAATCGGTAGGCAGACCGAAGTCATACAGCGGCTTGCCATAGTGCTCGTTATACATCACGCGGCCTTCTTTATCGCGTACATAGATGGGGAAGATAGGAGCCAATTGGTTGACTACGGCGAATGCATTGGCCGACGAGTTGTAGGAGCCAGAAGTCTGGCTGGCGGGATAACCGGAGTTGGTGTAGATGTAGTTGAGTTGTGTACCCAGTTTCATCCAATCCTTAGCCTGATATTCGACGGACGAGCGGGTGCTCAGACGTTTGAAGTGCGATCCTTCGAGGATACCTTCGTCGCTGAGGTAGCTGCCGGATACATAGTATGTAAAGCGGCCCTGGCCACCGCGTATGCTCAGTGAGTAGTCCTGACGAAGACCGGTGCGGAATGTTTCATCAGCCCAGTTGTCGGGTGTATAGTAGTATCTACCGTCGTTGTAACCCGGAGTTGCATTGGGGTTGAATTTGCCGTTAAGACCGATGAGGTCCTGACCTACGGGCACGCTGTAAGTGCGCTGACCCAGAGCGCCCCAGATGCTGCTGTTGGCATAGCGGTGAGCTGCGAGGGCATCGCCACCGAGCTTGCTGTCCATGTAGCGGGTGGTATAGAACGAACGATAGAGGGTTTCGAAGTATTCGCCGGGATCGGTGATGACGTCGTAGTTGCTCAGGGCACGCGAGTTGCCACCCCAGCGAGCGTCAAAGGTGATCTGTGCGGCACCTTCTTTACCTTTCTTGGTGGTAATCATGATGACACCGTTGGCGCCACGAGCACCATACAGGGCGGTGGAAGCGGCATCCTTAAGTACGGTGATGCTTTCGATATCGCCGGAAGCGATGTCGCTGATCGAGCCGTCATAGGGGAAACCGTCGACTACATAAAGCGGAGCTGTGGAACCGTTGATAGAGCCGACGCCACGGATGAGCACGCTCGAACCTACGCCGGGCTGGCCGTTGGACGACATGGTCTGCACACCGGCCATCTTACCGGAAAGTGCATTGGTGACATTGGACACAAGAGCATCCTGCAGCTTATCGGCCTTCACTACGGAAGCCGAGCCGGTGTACTCGCTCTTTTTCTCACGTCCGTATGCCACAACAACCATCTCATCGAGCACGGTAGTCGAGGACGAAAGGTGAATCGTCATGTGTCCGGAAGTGATGGCTACGGTCTTGGGCGCAAAACCGGTGAAGGACACAGTGATGTTCTTGACGTTGGCGGCTACTTGAAGGCGGAACTCGCCTTTCGCATCCGTAACCACGCCAAGGTTACTGCCGGCGGGAGTTACAGAAGCGCCAATGATGGGTTCTTCTTCGCCGCCTTCTTCGAGGACGGTACCGACAACCGTGCGCATCTGAGCAGATGCACACACGCTGAGCGAAAGTACTGTCACAAGTAATAGAAACAGCTTTTTCATACTAAAAACAATTAGACAATAAATAAATTAAACAATTGATATTCAACTTTTATGGTAGAACCATAGGACTTGGATAGCCTTTGCGGTCCTGTATTTTCTGCTATATATGATTTCACAAAGTTAAACACTTTTGGCTAATAATAAAGGTTTTTCATAAAAAAATTTTTGATTTTAACATTTGTCGCGGGCCTTTTTGAGCGTCATTTTTCATCGAAATATGTCGTTTTGATATTTCAAGCACATTTTTCTGTTAAATACCACCTTTTAACGCTTACAATTACACCGAAAACACATTTTTTGCCGACATTTTGCCAAAGTAAAATTTTTATGTTATACAACATATTTTCGGGTCGCCCCCTCGTTTTTCCAATTTCCGCAACATCGGGGCACAAAACAATAATGAGAGACGGTCTAATAGTCGTCTCTCATTATTATATATAGGGGGAGCTGTCGCGTTATTCCGGACCTATCGAACTATGCGCAGGACCTGCCGCGGCTCCGCGAATACACAGCGTACCGATTCTCAGCAGTAGCGAGCGAAGTCGGCGTTGCGCATATCGCCTGTTTCGTTGAAGGCGTTATGGAATGCGAAAGCTGCAGCCAGCGTGTGCGGGGTCTGACCGCCCTTGCCCAACTTGAGGTAATCAAGCAGCAGCGGACGATACATGGGATGTGCGCAGTTGTTGATAATCTCGTAGGCGCGTTCCACCGGATCCTTGCGACGAAGGTCGGCAACGCCCTGGTCCGTAACGATGATGTCCACCGAGTGCTCGGTATGGTCCACGTGTGCCACCATAGGCACGATATTGGAGATGAGTCCTCCCTTGGTAATTGAAGGACATGAGAAGATGGAGATGTAGCCGTTGCGGGTAAAGTCACCGCTGCCGCCTACACCGTTCATCATCTTGGTACCCAAGACGTGCGTGGAGTTGACATTACCAAAGACATCAGCCTCAAGAGCCGTATTCATGGCAATGACACCTATGCGGCGGATGACCTCGGGATTATTGGAAATCTCGGCCGGACGCATGAGTATTTTGTCGTGGAAGAAGCTCATGTCGGCAAAGAGTTTGGCCTCCGTGTCGTCGGACAGCGTCATCGAACAGGTGGACGCAAAGGTGCATTTGCCTTTCTTCATCAGTTCGAGCACGGCGTCTTGCAGCACCTCGGTGTACATCATAAAGGGAGGCAGTTCCTTGCTCTCACCCAGGTTGTAGAGCACGGCATTGGCTACATTACCCACGCCGGACTGCAAGGGCAGGAATTCGGGGGGCAGACCACCCTTACGATATTCGCCGATAAGGAAGTTGACTACGTTCGAGCCTATTTGCTCGGACACGGCGTCCGGAGCGGTGAAGGACTTGACGCCGTCGTACGAGTTGGTGCGAACGATGCCGCGCACTTTGGCCGGGTCAATTTTTAATATAGGTGTACCTATGCGGTCGTTGGCTGCATATATGGGTATTTCGCGACGACGCGGCGGATCCTGTAGCAGCACTATGTCGTGCATACCGTAGAGACTCTTGGGCAGCTTTTCGTTAAGTTCGATGATAATATTCTTGGCCAGTTTGGCGTAAGTGGGGACGTTGCCCAGGCCGCAACCGAGCAGTACCTCGCCGGCGGGGGTGATGTCGGCAGCCTCGATGATACACCAATCGATACCGCCATAAAATCCGTAACGTACTTCCTGAGCCATCTCGGAGAGGTGACGGTCAAAGTAGTGGCAGTCATGGGCGTTGATACGCTTGCGCAGGTCGGGAACATTCTGGTAAGGCGCACGCATATTGATGGCGTTGGCGCGGCTCAGAGCTCCGTCGGCATGGTCCGAGGTGGACGCACCGGTGAAGATGTTTACCTTGAAGGGTCGACCGGCCTCGTGTTCGGCGATAGCACGTACTGCGAGGGCCTCGGTGATAAATTTGGGCGCTCCGGGGGCGGTGAAGCCTGAAAATCCCAAAGTCTGTCCGTCTTGAATCATTTCGGCAGCTTCTTGCGCCGTGATGAAGTTATAACTCATGGTTATCGGGGGTAATAAAGATGTAAATGGTTTATCTCTGCTATTATGCCGCACATAGGTCCCTGTAGATGGTGGGACTTCGGCGGAAAATTAGTAATTTTGCGCAAAATTAGCCAATAGTGCGCACGCGCACAAACTTTTTTCTATAAAAATATGCAAGAAACGCCCCTTCGGCCCGCGGAAGATGCTCCGCACCGGGTATATATAGAGACTTACGGTTGCCAAATGAACGTCGCCGACAGCGAAGTTGTGGCCTCCATAGTTGGTATGGCCGGGTATACAGCCACCGATGACATCGACCAAGCAGACGCCGTACTGCTCAACACCTGCTCAATACGCGACAACGCCGAGCAAAAGATTTTGCATCGACTGGAGGCTCTGCGTGCACTACGTCGACGCCGCCACGGTCGCCTCATCATCGGCGTCATCGGATGCATGGCCGAGCGCACGGGCCGGGACCTGATAGACAACCACGGCGTGGACATCGTGGCCGGTCCGGACAGCTATATGGACCTGCCGGCACTGCTCGAAGGCGCCGCCGCCGGACATCCGGGCGCCAATGTCACCCTGAGCACCACCGAAACATACCGCGATATCATGCCCGTACGCTTGAGCGGAGCCGTTGTCAGCGGATTTGTTTCCATCATGCGCGGATGCAACAACTTCTGCTCGTACTGCATCGTGCCATATACACGCGGCCGCGAGCGCAGCCGTCCCCTCGACAGCATCCTCGCCGAAGTGGCCGACCTGCGCCGTCAGGGCTTCAAGGAAGTAACGCTGCTGGGACAGAACGTCAATTCGTACCGATATGTCGCCGAAGACGACACCGTCACCGGATTTGCCGAGTTGCTGGCGGCCGTAGCCGAAGCTGCGCCCGATATGCGCGTGCGCTTCACCACCAGCCACCCCAAGGACATGAGCGATGAAACCCTCCGGGTCATGGCCGCCCACCCCAATATCTGCCGACACGTCCATCTGCCCGTACAAAGCGGCAGTAACGCCGTACTCAAGGCCATGAACCGCAAATACACCCGCGAGTGGTATCTCGAACGTATCGCCGCCATACGCCGCTATATGCCCGATGCCGGCATCTCCACCGACTTGTTCACCGGATTTCACGGCGAGACCGAAGAGGACTTCGAGCAAACGCTGTCGCTGATGCGCGAAGTGGGCTTTGACTCCGCCTTCATGTTCAAGTACAGCGAGCGTCCGGGCACATTGGCCAGCCGCACAATGCCGGATAATATTCCCGAAGAAGTCAAGATCGAGCGCCTCAACCGTATGATTGCCTTGCAAAACGAGTTGTCCCTGGCCTCGAACCGCCGCGACATAGGTAAGGTTTTCGACGTGTTGGTCGAAGGCGCAGCCAAACGCAGTGCTACACAGCGCGTAGGCCGCACCTCACAGAACAAGGTGTGCGTCTTCGATGCCGTACCACAGGCCAAAGTCGGAGCAACGGTGCGCGTCCGCGTCATCGATGCCACCTCGGCCACACTTCTGGCCGAGGCCGTGACAGACTGACCCTAAAACAGCGCGAAAGGCATCGAACCCCGGCAAAAACGCCAAAAGACAGAGCATTATCGTTAAAATATCTGAAATAGCGGTGCTTTTTTCGTCTAAAGTCTTGACAACCGGGGTCCTGATTTGCTACCTTTGCCGAACTTCGCGGCAAAAGGCAGCAAACCGGGCGTACCTCAGCCTCCGGGCAAGGCACATCGGCACGAGCAACCGAGCCACGCTTATACATTATTATACAATCAACGGCTACATTGCCGGACAATGCGATTATGCGCACGATACCGGGTCGATGCACAAGACCAAACTCACGATTGTATAATAAAAGACAGCACGAATATAATGAAAGACAGTACAACCAAACGTTCGAACCACATATCCACCTTGGCATCCCAAACGACCTCGGTGGTAAGCATCGCCCTGGTGCTGCTGATTTTGGGTGTAATGGCATGCCTTGTCGTGGGTGCGCGCAACGCCACCGAGGCCGTGCGCTCGTCCCTGGCAATGACCGTAAACGTGCGTGCCGGCGCAAGTGATTACGATGTCAAGACACTGCGTGCCGCCCTGACAAAGGCCCCGTACAGCGCCGAAGCCCGATATATTAGCGCCGCCGAAGTTCTGGCTCAGGAGAGCAAGTTTATAGGCGACAGCGCATTAAATCTGCTGGACGAAAACCCATACAACGCCGAGATACAAGTGCGACTGCGCCCCGAATATCTCAGTGCCGACTCGATAGCCAAGATTACGGCCTCGCTTACGCAGAAATACCCGGCAGCCGAAAGCGTGGTGGCGCAGAGCGACGTAGCCGACAGCGTCAGCCGCAATATGAGCACCTTGATGCTGGTACCGGCTGCCGTAGCCCTGGCGCTGCTACTCATCAGCTTTGTACTGATTAACAACACCATAAGCGTAGCCATATACGGCCGACGGTTCATCATACACACCATGAAGCTGGTGGGCGCACGGCGCGGATTTATACGCCGACCCTTTGTCCGCATGGGCATCACGGCCGGCCTATGCGGCGCTATCATCGCCTCGGCCATACTCTGCGGCGCACGCGCCTACCTGCCGTATGCAGACACAGACGTGGCCGCTATGATCGGATGGAACGATGTCGCACTGATATGCGCGGCCCTTGCCGTATGCGGCATGGCTGTGTGCGGACTTGCCGCCGCGTGGTCCGCCAATAGATACCTCAATAAGAATTACGACCAACTTTTCAAGAAATAATGGAGCAAAAGAAATTATCCGGCGCCAAGGCGCCAAAAGCCACCAAGCCCATACAAGCGCCATCCGGCAAGACGGATACGAAGCTGAAAAAACAAGACCGCGCACACCAACCACTGGAACGCATCAATTTCATAATCATGGGATGCGCCGGTGCGGCCATAGTCCTCGGTTTCTTGCTAATGCTGGGTGGCGGCAGTACACCGGACAACTTCAACCCGGACATCTTCAGCACACGCCGCATAGTCATCGGCCCGCTGTTTGCCTTTCTGGGCTTCGTAGCCATGGCCGTGGGCATCATCATCCGCCCCAAAGGCAAGAAATCCGATAATTCAAACGAATAAGCCCGCGCACACATGGACATTATAGATTCGTTGATATTGGGCCTTGTGCAAGGCCTCTCGGAATATCTGCCCATAAGTTCGTCCGGGCACCTCGAAATATGCCAAGACTTGCTGGGGCTCAATATGGCCGGGGCGGACTCAATGCAATACGACGTGGCGCTTCACGTAGCCACCGTGCTGAGTACCATTGTTATACTGTGGCACGAGTTCAGCGGTATGTGCCGCTCGTTCTTCACCCTGCGCCGAGACGAAAACACCTCGCTGGTATGCAAAATTCTCGTGTCTTGCATCCCCGTAGGCATCGTCGGCGTATGCTTCAAAGAGCAGGTTGAAGGATTTTTCGGACAGAACCTCAATATAGTCGGTATCAGCCTGTGCGTCACCGCATTGCTGCTATCTTTTGCATACTTCACACGCACGCTGCCCTCGATACGTCGGCGCGGCGTACGCGACAGCATGTCCTCGGGCCGTCCCATAGGCTATTTTGATGCCTTCATCATCGGATGCGCCCAAGCCGTGGCCGTCATCCCCGGACTGAGCCGTAGCGGCACCACCATCGCCACCGGTATCCTTCTGGGCAATCGCCGCGACAAAGTCGCCAAATTTTCCTTCTTGATGGTAATCATCCCCATCCTCGGACAAGGCCTGCTGGATGTTTACAAAGGCATCAGCACCGGCGACATCGCCGGAGGTGTCAGCCTCGGCGCTCTCGCCGCAGGCTTCCTTGCAGCCTTCGTCTCGGGATGTATCGCCTGCAAATGGATGATTGAACTCGTCAAACGCGGCCGCCTTGTGTGGTTTGCACTATATTGCCTCATCGTCGGCGCTCTCTGCCTGGTTTTAGGATGACACATATTTCAGGATGACGCAAAACACTGATAAGCAAAGCACTGACACACGCGCCACGGCAATCGTGGATGCCGAAACGCCGCTACGTCCCATGGACTGGGTGGAAGGCGAGGTCATATACCTGGACAAGCCCCCGGGCTGGACTTCCTTCGATGCAGTGAAACGCGTGCGCGGTGCCATTATGCGCCGCCTCGGCGTCAAGAAGTTCAAGGTAGGACACGCCGGGACACTCGACCCGCTGGCCACCGGCGTAATGATTGTATGCACCGGACGCGCCACCAAGCTCATCGAAAGCCTGCAAACGGGCGTCAAGGAATATATAGCCACTATCGCCTTGGGCGCCACCACACCCTCCTTCGACCTCGAAACCGAGATTGATGCCACCTACCCCACCGAGCATATCACCCGCGATGCCGTCGAGGAGGTTCTGCGCCGCTTCCACGGACCTATAAGCCAGACCCCGCCATCGTTCTCGGCGTGCAAAATCAACGGCGTTCGCGCCTACCAAATGGCTCGTCAAGGCGAGGAAGTGGCGCTGAAACCCAAACTGCTGGTCATCGACGAAATCGAACTGCTCGAATACTCGCCGCAAAGCATCACCATACGCGTGGTATGCAGCAAAGGCACCTACATTCGTGCCCTTGCCCGCGACATCGGCGAGGCTCTGCACTCGGGCGCACACCTCACCGCCCTACGCCGCACACAGGTGGGCGACATCACCGCCGATATGTGCCTATCGCCGGATCAAATGGCGGCTCTGATACGCCAAAGCCCGGTGGTAGAACACGATGACAAGGCCTGACAACATCGCAAAAAAAGCAAAAACACAAGATAAAGACATGAAACTTTCGCAATTCAAGTACTCACTCCCCGAGTCACTTATCGCCCAGTACCCGAGCCGAGACCGCGACGAAGCACGATTGATGGTGGTGCACCGCAAAACCGGCAAGCTTGAACATCGCATATTCAAGGACATCATCGAATACTTCGATGAAGGCGACCTGATGGTCTACAACGACACCAAGGTCTTCCCCGCACGCCTGTACGGAAACAAAGAAAAGACCGGAGCACGCATCGAGGTGTTCCTGCTGCGCGAACTCAACAGCGACAACAAGTTATGGGACGTACTCGTCGAGCCGGCGCGTAAAATACGTATAGGCAACAAGTTGTACTTCGGCGAAGACGAATCCATGGTGGCCGAAGTCATTGACAACACCACCTCGCGAGGACGCACGTTGCGTTTTCTGTACGACGCACCGCACGACGAATTCAAGGATCAACTCTACCATCTGGGTATGACACCCCTGCCCGACTACATCAAACGCGAGCCGGAGCCCGAAGACGCCGAGCGCTATCAGACCATCTTTGCAAGCAAGGAAGGCGCCGTAGTAGCCCCCGCCGCCGGCACGCACTTCAGCCGCGAGTTGCTCAAACGTCTCGAAATCAAGGGCGTCGAAACCGATTACCTGACCGTACACTGCGGACTTGGCACCTTCCGCGAAATCGATGTCGAAGACCTCACCAAGCACCGCATGGACAGCGAGCAAATGTTTGCACCGCAGTCGCTGGTAGATCACGTCAACCGCGTCAAGGACGCCGGTAAACAGGTCTGCGCCGTCGGTGCTTCGGTACTCCGCGGAATATGCAGCGCCGTCACTCTTGGCGGACACATGAAAGTCTACGAAGGCTGGACCAACAAATTCATATTCCCGCCCTACGACTTCACAGTGGCCACCGCCATGGTCACCAATTTCCACTTGCCGCTGTCCACGATGCTGATGATGGCCGCTGCCTTCGGAGGATACGACACCATTATGGACGCCTATAAGGTGGCCATCAAGGAGAAGTACCAATTCGGCGCTTACGGCGACGCGATGCTCATCATCGACTGATAAGCCGCAATCATAGCCGCAACTAACGGCTCGAAGACACAACGAAATACAGGCATTAAGGTATATGAAATCGGGACTCACAGCCAATGACCTGCGGCTGACGCACAACTATATGCTCACCGCTGCCGAATGTGACGCCGGAGGCACCATATCCCCGGCATTGATGACCGAACGCATCATCGAAGTGGCCACGCAACACGCCAATCTCTTGGGCATCGGGTACGCCGACCTATCGAGACACGGCATAGGATGGGTGCTCTCTCGTATGTCCCTGCGTATGCAACGATGGCCGCGCTTCAACCACAGTTTTGCCCTGCACACCTGGATAGAAGACGTCAATCGTCTGTACAGCACACGCTGTATGCGCATCACCGGCGAAGACGGCGAGACCATAGGCGAAGCACGCACCATTTGGGCAGCCATCAATACCGCCGATCGCACCCCGGCCGACATCTCGATACTCGGGCTGGACAGTCTGGTCGTCGGCGCCGACGGCATCACCGTGCCGCGTCCCGGTCGCATCCCGCCATGCTCGGCCGAGGATGTTCGCACCTCGTACACATGGCGGTACTCCGACATCGACATCAACCGCCATGTCAATTCGGTACGCTACATCGAGACCATGCTCGACATCTGGCCATTGGACTACTACGACACACACCGCATAGCTCAGCTCGATATCATATATCAGCATGAATGTCTATACGGACAGACAGTTGCCGTAGCCGCACGCGACATCGCCGCCACAACGCAAGAGTTGTCTCGAACGTCCGCGAGCGCCATCCAAGCCTCCGACGTCGAACTTCTACGCGACGGCAAGCGCGTATGCGCCGCCCATATCGTCTGGAAAGAGGGCTGAACCTCATATCATTCGTTTTTGTCCGCATCGAATCTCATTAGTCCGCATCGGCAGGCCTCGCCAAGGCCGTTTTGCACTTATATAATGTTAAAAAGCGCCCCGAAATATGCGTAATGCGGCGGAATTATGCTAATTTTGCCGAGATTATGGCGTATTATCTGACCATAGACCAAGGCAACACGTGCGTCAAAGTTGACATCTGGGATGGCAACAGCGACGAGATAGTGGCGAGCAAGACGTTCGGCACGCTGCATTCGTCTGACCTTAAGGAATTTTGCAGTGACTACCAACCGGCGGCAGCCATATACTGCACTGTGAGCGGCCGCGACCTACCGGTCATCGAAGCGCTGAACACACTGACGCCGCACGCAGTGGAAATGACCGTGGACACGCCTATGCCGGTACGCATAGCCTACGCCACGCCTCACACCTTGGGGCTGGATCGCGTGGCCGCAGCCATAGGCGCTTACAGCCTGTGCGGAGACGGCCACGACATCTTGGTCATAGATATCGGCACTGCCATCACCTACGACATCGTCAGCGCCGACGGCATATATCGCGGCGGCAATATCGCCCCGGGTCTTGATATGCGACTGCGTGCGCTCAACCACTTCACCGCCCGCCTACCTCTGGTGACAATAGATGACGCCACCGACGTGCCGTTATGGGGCACGGATACAGCCTCGGCACTACGCGCCGGAGCACTTGAAGGTGTTGTGGGCGAGATTTTGCACTACCGCAACCGTGCCGGGGCAGATGCACGCACCGTCATCACCGGCGGCCAGGCTCCTCCGGTATTGCGGCATTTGCCGTTCCAACCTATTACGCATCCTCACCTCGTAAGCCTCGGGCTTTACACCATACTACGATACAATTTCGAGCAATGAAAATATTCGCAACCAACCTCCAAAGGTACGCCAAGGCCGCATGCACGACCCTGGCTTTGGCATTAGCCGTAATGGGCGCCGCAACAGCCACCGCCCAAAACTCCGTAATCACGCCCTACTCGCGCTACGGCTACGGCATCTTGGGCGACAATGCCACCGCAGCCCAGAAATCTATGGGCGGCGTAGGCTATGCCGCCAGCTCCGGACGTCAAACCAACGTCATGAACCCGGCATCGTATGCGGCCATAGATACGCTCACCTTCCTCTTTGATATGGGCGTCACCGCCGTGTCACAGTGGCAACAGGAAGGCGGCAAGAGCAACCACGACTTCGGCGGCGGCCTCGACTATATCACCATGCAAGTGCCCATAGGACGATACATGGGCGCAAGTGTGGGACTGCTCCCCTTTGGCAGTGTAGGCTACAGCTTCGGTAACGCCATCGACAACGGCAGCGTCAGCCGCCAGGGTTCGGGCAGCATCAATCAGCTGTACTTCGGCATCGCCGGACGTCCCTTCCGCGGCTTCGGCGTAGGTGCCAACATCGCCTACCTCTTCGGCTCGACCATCAACGACACCTATGCCGTGACCTCGTCCGCATCTACATCCCTATTCGAGCGCACGCTCAAGGTACGCGACTGGTATGCCGAATTCGGCGTGCAATATCACTTCTACGTAAGCAAACGCGACCGCCTCTCGCTGGGCCTCGTATACGCCCCGGGCAAGGACTTGCAAGGCGACACCTACGGCGTATACTACTATACATCACAAGAAAATGTATCCCCCGATACCGTGGGTTACACCAAACTCAAAGGCCTGTATTCGCTGCCCGAGAAATGGGGCGCCGGTATCTCGTGGACACACAACAACAAGTTGACCGTGGCCGCCGACTACACCTACCAGCCTTGGAGCAAAGCCAAATATGCCGCCATCGAAAGCTTCGAGCAGACCAATTTTGCCGACCGCTGGCGCGTGGGTGCCGGTCTTGAGTACACCCCCAACATCCGCGGAAACTACGGCCAACGCATACACTACCGTCTGGGTGGATACTACACGCACGACTACATTATGATTCGCGACAACAACGTGCGCGAATACGGCGTCACACTCGGCTTCGGACTGCCCGTGCCCGGTTTCAAGACCACTGTCAATATCGGCTTCGAATGGAAACACCGCGCCGCCAACCCCGACCCGCTCATCAAAGAAAACTACTTCAACATCACTCTCGGCCTAAACTTCAACGAGATGTGGTTCCGTAAGAGCAAAATTTATTGACGCCCCGACGTCCCGTATCATGGTCTCCCGGTGCTTCAGACATTCGCCACGCGCATTACTGGCCGCAGTCGTCCTGGCTGCAGTCATAGCCTCGTGCGCCGACGAGCAGGAGCACAGCTATGTAGCCAACGTTTCCGACCCGTTGGTGACACCTACCATGGCTACGACCAACGTCTCCACACTCATCTCCGACTCAGGATACACCCGCTATCACATCACCGCCCCGGAGTGGAACATATATGACGATGTCCCCGACCCGATGTGGAAGTTTCCCAAGGGTCTGAATCTCGTCAACTTTGACCTGAAAATGAAGCCGGCGGCAGCCATGCGCTGCGACTCGGCTACATACTTCAGCCAGCGTCGTCTGTGGCGATTGGACGGCAACATCGTGATGGTCAACGTCCAACGCGACACCTTCCTGACCGAGCAATTGTATTGGGACCAAAATCAAAGCAAGGTATACTCGGACTCGTTTATACACATCGTACGCACCAATCACATCATTGAGGGCTACGGATTCGAGTCTAATCAGGAAATGACACAATACAACGTCAACCGTCCCACGGCCATCATTCCCGTAGACCGCTCGGAGAAAGGCGGCAAAGGTCAACGACCCTTCGGCCCGGGTATGACAGCCGTGGCACAGGACAGCCTGCCCGCCGGAGCTCCGCGCCCCGAACGGCCATTACCGCCCGAACGCGCCTCACGACGCCGCAACATCTTCGGCGCTGTCGGCGTAATCGAGCCGGGCAATTCGTCGGACCTTTCGCCGGCGTCAAACACGCGCACTCCCATTAAGCGCTGAGACGCCTACACATAGCGCTAACAGGCTGCATATTACATCAAAGCATCACATAACCGAAAAGATATAACACTCCTCACCTAAATAGTTTAGCCTTCCATTATGGAAATCTGGATAATTGTAACCCTTGTATCACTGCTGTTCAGCGGCCTGTTTTCAGGCGCCGAAATGGCGTTCGTCACCAGCGACCGCGTGCGCGTCGAAATAGACGTCAAACAAGGCGGCATCATAGGCCGAATACTGCGGCGCTTCTACGCCAATCCACAGTTCTTTATCTCTTCTATACTGGTAGGCAACAACATCGTTCTGGTTATCTACGGTATGGGCGCGGCAGCAATGCTCAAGCCTCTGCAACCCTCCTTGGGCTTTGACGACGGAATGATGCTGCTGTTACAAACCATCGTTTCGACAATCGTCATCATCATCACCGGCGAGTTCCTTCCCAAGACGATATTTCGCATCAACCCCAACACCTCGATGCGCTTTATCGCCATACCTATCTTCCTGTTTTACATTATACTGTATCCCATCGCGCTACTGGCTACAGCCATATCCCGCGGACTTATGCGGCTGTTCGGTCTCAAGTCCGATCAGGTGGAAATCAAGATGATATCCGTATCGGACCTCAACGACTACCTTGAAGATACCATTGACAGCCTGCACGACCAAAAGGAAGCCGTAGGCACCGAAGTCAAGATATTCCAAAACGCGCTCGATTTCTCCAACACCCACCTTCGCGATTGTATGATTCCGCGCAACGAGATTGTCGCCGCCAAATCGGACACATCCTACGACGAACTCTCCAAGTTGTTCACCTCCAGCGGCCGTTCAAAGATTCTCGTATACCGCGAAGACATCGACGACATCATCGGATACATCCACGTCAGCGAACTTTTCGATCCCTCCAGCGACTGGCACGAGCACATCAAACCGGTATTGTATGCCCCGGAAGCACTGCTGGCCAACAAGATGATGCGCCGCCTGCTCAACGAAAAACGCTCCATGGCCATCGTTGTCGACGAATTCGGCGGTACTGCAGGGCTGGTCACGCTCGAAGACCTCGTTGAGGAAATTTTCGGAGACATCCAGGACGAGCACGACAAGGCGGCGCCGACAGCCCGCGACCTGGGCGGTGGCATCTACGAATTTTCGGGACGGTGCGAAATCGCCGACCTCAACGACACATACCACCTCGATATTCCCGAAGACGATGACTACCAGACCCTCGCCGGATACATACTGCACAATCTCGGAGCCATCCCCGAAAAGGGCGAAACCGTCACCCTGGGCAACCTGTCCATAGAAGTTCTGCGCAAGTCGGCGGCACGTATCGAGCTGCTCCGCGTCACACGTATGCACCCGTCCGAGCAATAATTCGCGGGCCGGTCACGCCATCGCGCGGCACACCCATCGCAGCGCCCTAAAACGCCTAAAGTCGCCCGAAGGTTCACAAAAAAAGTTAAAATCAGGCTTTCCCTCTTCTGTTTTTTGTTGCTATGCCGATTATTCGTAAATTTGTGGCATAGCTCAATTCTAATACACTATATACTAATTCCGATGAAGAGATTATACACACTCACAATGCTCGCGCTGGTTGCCATGCTCCCGGCCGCAGCACAACAGTTGTTTACAACCTCCTTTGAGACCGAAAGCGACTTCAATGCGTGGAAGGTCTTCGACGTCAATGCAGACGGATCCACCTGGCAGTTCTCGGCCGATAACGACCCCGGCAGCCGTTGCTACTACAACTACAATGGTAGCAATAACGGCAATGACTGGCTAATCTCTCCGGCCATCACCCCCACAGCAGACGGCAATGTACTCATCCGCTATCACTTCAAAGGCAGCTCCTACGGCGAAGCTTTCAAGGTTTTCAGCGGCAACGCTCAGACCGTCGAAGCAATGACCAATCAGCTTGCCGACCATCCCATCGTGCACAACGACGAGTACAGCAACTACGTCATACTGCCCGTAAAAGCCGGCGTGCCCTTCTATCTCGGGTTCTACTGCTACTCCACAGCCGATAGATTTCGCCTCTATCTGCGCGATGTAATCGTCGAATCCGCCGACAACCTCGTGGATCTCAGCCTGACGGAAATCGTGACCCCGTGTACCGGCTGGGACCTTACAAACAAGGAGGAAGTCTCCGTTAAAATCAAAAATACCGGTATGGAAACAGTGACGACCTTCCCCGTGACTATCAGCGTCAATGGCAAAGAAGCACTTTCCGAGACCGTCTCCAAGACGCTCAATGCCGGCGAAGAATTCAAATACATCTTCAAAGGCACTCTCGACCTGTCTACGCCTCGCGCACTATATGAGGTGACCGCCACCGTCTCGCATCCCGACGACATCGAAGCCGCCAACAACTCCAAGACCGTGAAAGTGCGCCACCGCGCCCCGGCCACAGTGCCCTACTCCACCGGCTTCGAGCCCACCGAAGACAACTCGGGTATCAAAACATTCAACCTCAACAACGACTCCGGCGACTGGGGCGTGGAAGTAGGCTCATTCTGGATCAACCTCGCCCGCACCGGATACGGATATCTCGGATACAACTACGACAAGGAACATGCCGCCGATGACTGGATAATTCTCGAACCCATCAACGTCGAGCCGGGATACTACGTGGTACGATTCTGGTACTCGGGTGACGACAACCACAACGAACGCTTTGCAATGTACTGGGGCAATGAGCAATTGCCCGATAAGATGACAAACAAAGTGGTAGAGTACAACCCCTTTGCACGCGGCGCCTACGAAGAGTCCATCAATATCGTGCACTTTGACAAGGCCCAGACCGTATGCTTCGGCTTCTACGCCTTCTCCGACCCGGACGAAAACTGGATTACCATCGACGACTTCAGCATCGAGCGCATCGATGACCCCAACAGCGTCGATATCTGTGCCGAAAAATTCGTTGCTCCCGCCAGCGCATACATCCCCACAATATCTTATAAAGATGTGACTGTCAGTGCTCGCAACGTCGGCCTCGTAGACAAAACCATCCTTGCCAACCTGTACATTGACGATGTTCTCGCAGCAAAACAATATGTCTCTTTCGCCGCACAACAAAACAAGCAAATCACCTTTGAAGGAGCGCTCGCGTCCCTGACCACGGGCAAACACACACTCAAATGCGAGCTCGTGCTCGAAGGCGACACCAAGCCCGACAACAACGTCATCACACTCGAAGTCAACGCCCTTGGCAAGCCGGATATCTTCTACGACTTCGAAGACGGCAAGATTCCGCAAGGCTTCACCTTCCACAACGAGGGCGACAATAGTCTTGCACCCGGGGCCATCGAGGAATTCGGCGAAACCGGCTGGGCCGTCCAATCATTCTATCAAGAGCATGCACTTCTGGGCAAAAACTTCCTCGGAGCCTCGACATTCATGACCTCCGGCGCGGCCGACCGCTACTGCATCCTGCCTCGCGTCAAGGTCGAATCGGAAGACGCATGTTTCGTCTGGACTTCAGGCGTAATGAGCGCCACTTTTGCCGAAAGCTACGACATCAAGGCCTCCGACAGCTCCGACCCGCTATACATCGGCTGGTACGATCGCCTCACCAGCATAGCGCTGTCCCAAGAATCGCGCTTCAACGATGGTGTTTCGCTCGGCAAGTATTTCGGCAAAGACATATATATCGCCATCCGACTCACCAGCGCCAAGGGCGATGCCGTGATGTTTGACAACCTCAGCATCTTCGGCTGCTCGGCATCGGCCGGCATAGCGGATGTAACGGTAGACAACGATAGCAATGCCCCCGTCGAGTACTACAACCTCAACGGCGTACGCGTCAACAATGACAACCTTGCTCCCGGCATCTACATCCGCCGCCAAGGCAGCAAGACCACCAAGGTTGCCATCCGCTAATATTCAATCAAGCGTTTAATTGCTCAAACGTCTAACCGCTCAAACGTCTAATCAAACGAGCAATTAATCGGATGAGCGTTTAATTCCGATAGCACCTAACCAAGAAGGGCGTCCGGCTATGCAGTCGACGCCCTTCTCTCTTTCGTCCTCATCATCCGAGCCAAGTTCAAGCGCCCTACAAAAATGCAAAAGGCGACAAAACCCGCCTTCTCCGAAATACAAAGGCAGCCAATGCCACGACAAATATCACCCACCAAAACAAATATTCCACCCCTTCAAACGGCTTTCTGAAGGATTTTATGGTTCAAAACAGCTCGAAAGCCGCCCAAAAACTATTTTTCGGCATTTTTTTCGTTTTTTCCGCTCCAAAATTTGCACGGTTCGAAAAAATAGCCTACCTTTGCAACGCAAAACACGAATGGTGCCATAGCTCAGTTGGTAGAGCAAAGGACTGAAAATCCTTGTGTCCCCGGTTCGATTCCTGGTGGTACCACAAAATCAGAGAGTTGCATACTGCAACTCTCTTTTGCTTTCTCTACTCCACAAACGTTTTTTTAGATTTACACATGGACTTCGAACGAATCAGCTTCAACCGAGACAAATTAGCAAGCAGCATTATTCTAATACTCATCATATTTTTAGCTTCGACTATCGGAGCCGGTATCTTAGATATTATTCTCGGCACAATTCTACATCCGGTACCTGCAAATATAACGGATGAATACATAGACGGAGAAGAGCTATATACCGTCATGACCCGGACCGAATCGCTGATATTCAGAATTACCTATACATGCATATTATTTAGCGTGTCATCCTTTCTTTTACATAAACTCAAGTTTAGCTCATGGGGCAAATTCATAGTCATGAGCATAATTACAATAATGATTCTCGCATTTATGTTTATTATTTAATACGGTACTTCTGCCCGAAAACCACAACCCAATACACATCACATTATGTCCAACGAAATATTATACGTGGTGCTGCCCGAATATGCAGATCACGAGATTGCATACCTCGCGCAAGCCATCAACGTGGATCAATATGCGCTGAAAGAGCACCCGAAATACTTCAACCGCATCGTAGCGCCTACTGCCGAGCCGGTGAAGTCCATCGGCGGATTTCGCGTAATCCCGGGCTACACCTTCGAGAATATGCCGCAAGACTACGCGGCACTGGTGCTTATCGGCGGAATGGGATGGACAACACCCGCGGCAGATGCCGTCGAGCCCATCGCGAAACGCGCCGTAGCCGAGGGCCGAATTGTCGGAGCCATCTGTAACGGGGCCTCATTTATGGCTAAATGCGGACTGCTGAACAATGTCCGCCATACAGGCAACGGCTTGGGGCAATTGAAAATATGGGGCGGTAAACAATACACCAATTCCGCAGGATATATCAACCGACAGGCCGTCAGCGATGGCAGAATTGTCACGGCCAACGGCTCGGCTACGCTCGAATTTGCTCGTGAGATGCTATTGCTGCTCCGGGCAGACACGCACGAAGCTATCGAAATGTTCTATCGTTTCAATAAAGACGGCTTCTGCGCACTGAGTAAGTTTATATCCGATCAAGGCTGACCCACAACCGCGCATCAGCCTGAGCAACAACAATTTGTTCTAAATACCGGCCGTATGTGCGCCCGTTGATCTGCTCGAAATCCGGGCATACGGACGAGCGTATGTACAATGTGTCGACGCCTACCGGGTCGGCAGCTTAAGCGTATACACATCGACGGCATTACCGCCGCGATGGTCGCGACCCTGCGAAGTGCTGACGACGACGCTCCCGTCGGAGCTGACGTCAAGGCCTACGGGATATGAATCGGCCGGTATAGTCAGCATCTTTCGTAGCGTACGTGCATCCACCAGATGTAGGCAATTGGCCGTATTGCTTGCCGCCAGTAGGTAACGTCCGTCAGCGGTGACAGCGATGGTGCGTATCCCACCCGTAAGGCGCAATGTCTTGATGTCGTGCGCGTTCAATGCCACCGACCGTGGCCTCTTGCCATTTTTATCCTTTGGCCCGCACAGCCGAGCTATGGCATCCATCACTTTTGACATAGGAACGCGTTGCACTGCGCCGGCACGATTGGCGCTCAGGTATAAGCAGTCGTTTGCCACGACCAAATGCCTGATATTAGGCAACATTCCCGTAAGGCGTCCGATAAAGCATCCGCGATGTACATCGACAACTGCGATACCGCCCATGCCGCCCATACATGCCACCAGGGCATAGCGTCCCTGCGGCGTAAACACCGTGCCGCGTAAGGCGTTACCGCTACCGTTGTCGCGATCGACCTTACTATCCAAAGGAAAGTCAAGATTCAATTTACGGTCTATGACCACATTAGCGCGTTGCCGCCACATCTGAGGCCGTGGGTCGGTAATGTCAATCAAGCCCACCGTATTGTCGCCCCAATGTGCGATGGCTACCACATCGTTCCAAGGTGATACGGCCACCATCTTGGGCAGCGTCCCCACGTCAAGTATGCGCACGATTGTATCGGCTCGCGTATCTATAACAG
>UQGP01000009.1 GCA_900540625.1 uncultured Porphyromonadaceae bacterium
TGCCTTAGTGACTACTTCCTTTTTCTTTTTTTCGATTTTATTTAGGACAATATTGTGTACGGCCATATTTCGCTGAAAGGCGAACTCGGGAAGGCTTTTTCTTTATAAGTCCAAGTTGCTTTCATGCATTAGGCGGCAACATTTCTTCCGGCCATACGATCGAGCGATTTCGCAGTGTCGCCGCGGTCCTTAATTGTCAAAATGCGGACAAACGCGCTTTTGTCCGACAAAAATAGGCTTCAGGCTGTGTTAAAATATGTCAACAAAACCATTTTTTTTCAAACCATTTCTTAAATTTGTCGGACGTTTTTTTACGTTGTAACCAATCTAACAGATACTTCTGATGATAAAAGCAAACAACCTCTCTTACGTAGGCGAGTCCGGTCGAAACACGTCGTTATTTAGAATGACAAAATATCTGATTGTCACGGTATGTATAGCTATGGCAATGTTCTCGTGTGACGATACAAACGAGCCAAGCAGGCCTGTGCCCACTGATGCCTATATCGGCACACAGAGGCAGATTATTTTAGGCGCCGAGATGAAAGGCTTTACCGGTATTGATTTCGAATGTGTAATCAAAGCCGAAGATGGTACTGTATTTCGTCGTTCGGGAAGCCACATTCGCATTAATGGCAAATCCATACTTACACTTGATACAGGACTGAAGTCAGGCGTCTACCGTCTACTGGCTCTCGAGATACCGACTGTGGGAGCCGAGTCCGATACCACGTGGGTGGATTATGGTTTGGGCTGTCGCGTACGTATATCTGCCGAGGCTCAAACAGCCATTGTTTTAGATTCGTATGATCCTGAAATGAACCTCGTTGGCGAGGGGTCTGAGGACGACCCGTATATCATATCGAGTGCCGAGCACTTGTGGCGACTTCGCGACTACACCAACAACGACGACAATAATAAGAAATTGACAAAGGATACGCACTTCCGTATGGAGGCCGACATCCGTATGAAGGATATATGTACATCATCAGATCGCCATTATGGTTGGTTGCCGATTGGCAGTATTCCGGAGAATCCCTTCCGCGGTGTCTTTGACGGGCAAAATTACAAGATTCAGGGTCTTTGGATAGATCGCCCGCACTCTCCCGGCGTTGGTTTGTTCGGATTTATAGACCAAGCGACAATCAAGAATGTCATTGTTTCAAATCCCGACATCACCGGCAACTACGCAGTGGGAGCCATAGTAGGTGGTACTACATCGCCCGGCGACATTCGCGGCTGTTCTTCGTTACACGGCTGTGTCGTAGATAGAGGCTCGGTGACAGCGCCCGAAGGTAGTGCCGGTATCGGCGGTTTAGTCGGCGTTGTTGACTGCACGGGTTTTTTGTCTGTTGACAGTTGTTACAATGCCGGCACTCGCGTATCGGGAGACTATGCCGTGGGAGGTATTGTCGGCGCCGGTTCGCTGTATTCGATGACTCAAGTATTGGCATGCGAAAACAAAGGTTCTGTCGATGCGCGGTACACCGGAGCCGGAGGCATTGTCGGCTCGGTGGACTCGCTAATGATTATAGGATGTAAAAACAATGCGACTATCAATGGCGGAACAGGCGCCATGAGCGGAAATATGGACAAAGGCGGGTATGGCACCGGCGGTATTGCCGGCGGTACCGGTGTGTCATTTATCTATTCATCACAGAATACCGGCAATATCACCGGAGCGGTAGGTGTGGGCGGCATTATCGGCAGCACACGCGTAGGCAACGATGATAGCAATTATGAGGGTGAGCTATTTTACAATAACTCGCTGGTAAAGAATTGTGGCAACACCGGCAATATCTCCGGTCGCACATCTGTTGGCGGCATTTGCGGAGAAGCGCAGTTCGGAGCATATGCTGTATATAATAAAGGTGCAATTACAGCCGCGGACAATCAATGCACCTTGGGTGGTATCGTAGGCAACACCTCAATAACAGTACTTCATAATGTCATCAATCAAGGTACCGTGACATCAACATCTGCCGAATCGGCTGCCGGTGTTGTCGGTAAAACCACTTGGGGTGCGCTCTATGGTTGCCAGAACTATGGTAATGTCGCGGTAACATCAAAATATGCCGGAGGTATTGCCGGATGGGTCGGCAACAACACTGTCGCAAACTATTGTCTTAACACCGGATTGGTAAGCAATAACGGCACTCGCGCCACCGGCGGTATTATCGGCGAAGCGGGTGACGCTCGTGTGTGGACCGGAATGGATATCGCCGGTTGCGTCATAGGTGCAGCTGAATGTGTCATGGTTTTTGCCGGCCCCGTTCTTTCGGTCACCGGCAATGCGGTCACGCAAAACGTGGTCAAGCATGCAGAAGCGTTCAAGAAGTTTTTCCATGTCTTGCATGTCGGTGAAGCCACTCTTGATTGGGCAATGGTGGCTTATGATGCTGTGACATATTCGATGAGCCTTTATGATATTTTCACCGAAGAAGATCTGAATGAAATCAATGTAAACCTCAACACCAAGGCTACAGCCATTGACAATGATGTGAAAGCCAAGATTAAGTCCATTCAGGACTCTTATGTGCTTGATGTCGCTAAGTTGCCGCAAGGTATCAACGGTGCTGCTATAACCGGATACTTCGACAATTTTAATAAAGCAATGGATTTTTATCAGGCATCAGACGACAATAATTCCATTATCAACTACAACCTAAATCGTACTCGCGAGGAGCGTGTCGGCGAGTTGGAACATCGTCAGGAGATTAAAGAAATAGTACAAAAATCAATAGCCGGCACATGCATTATAGTAGGCTCTGTGGCAAGTATAGTTGCATCTTTTGCCACTGCCGGCACAATGACTGCAGTCACCGCCGGAATTATGGCGTCGATACTGACATTTGTCGGCGGAGCAAACGCTGTGGTCGAATGTGCCACCAATTTCGAAGTCAACGCCATTGTCGTCAACCAATGCACAAACCTTGGCACTATAAAGACGACAACGTCTGACTATGTAGGTGGTATTTTGGGATACACTCAACAAAACTGCAAACTCACCGATTGTCTCAACGTAGGCAATCTTGATGGCAATATCAACAACGCGCATGCCGGCGGCATAACCGGCGAAGCCGATTATCGCTCTGTCATTATGCGCAACGTTTCAGTAGGCACAAACTGGTTCAACCCTATAGCCGCTCATGCAGAGTCGATTGTCGATTATTCAGACAACTTCTACTACTCAGGCGGCACGTATGCTGTTTTGCCACACTATACAAACGCCACATCTGTTACTCTCGAACAACTTCACGACAAAAAGTTCTTTGAAAAGGCCCTAAATCTCTCAGGATCGATACCGTTGTGGCAGATAACAGATAAATCGGGATTTTTCCCGATACCATATCATTCCGAAATGGAAGCCCCTATCCAATAACAAAAACATAATGCATCATAAGTATGAAAACAAAACACATTATATTCGCGTTACTACTCACTTTGACGCTGCCCATGTGGTATGGTTGCTCTGAGGACGACGAGCCATCGGTTACGGACAATAAAGTCGAAGACGTCGAAGGTTTCAAGCTCAGTTCATTTGCCTCCGAACTTATAAAATGGCGACTTAGCGAGGCCGGTGAGAATTATCACATCATACTGCATTCACATGCTGATAATAAGTTGTATAACTTTGAATTAAAAGTGAACAACAGCGGGGCCAAGCCAATCTTCACAATGTATATTCCCGATCACAAGACATTGCCCGATGGTGAATATGATGCCGTTGCCTTAAGCTCTGACGGAACAACAATCGGACCGCGTATGTATTTCAGAACGTCCAAAATGGTGGTTGAGGAGATCGCTACGCGCGAGGGAAAATTCAAATTGCGTGGTCAAGGCACACAAGAAAGTCCCTATGAGATTTCGTCAAAAAGCGATTTTGAAGAATTCGAAATTGGTCTTTACGAAGAAGGTAATTCAAATGGCTTCGGTCTCTTCTTTAAGCAGACGGCAAGTTTTGATGTGCCTCCTCGCAGTCAAATAATCATGGGCACATATCACGCTTGCGAATCATTTGCCGGCAACTACGATGGCGGAGGCAATACTGTCAATGTGCCATACACCGGTAGCGCTACAGAGGGCAATGATTCAAATATCGGATTGTTTAAAGAGCTGCTTCCCGGCGCAACAATTCACGATCTCACCATCAATGCCCTGATGCAGGGCATACATGATAATGGCGGTGCTTTGGCCGGCAAATCATCGGGAAGTGTTACCATTACAAACGTCAGCGTTGAAGGTTCAATCAACTCTAACAACCACACCAATATAGGTGGTTTTATAGGCTATGTCGCCGGTGATATTACTTTTACAGATTGCAATCTCACTGCATTTGTGCAAGGCAGCAACGCCGTCGGTGGTGTGGTTGGAAGACACGGCAATGGCACCTTGATAATCAAGAACTTTGCCAATCGTAAATCAGAGACGGATAAACTCGGCAACGTAAAGCAATACTACTCGCCATTTTCAGTTTCAGCCACAGCAGACAATGCCGGCGGTTTGGTAGGATCTGTCGATGGCGGTTCGGTTGTCGATGTTGAAGACATCACATTTTTACACTCTGTACAAGCCGAAGATGGCTCGGTAAAGGCCGTGTCAGCCGAAGGGAGCAATGCCGGCGGTCTGTTCGGGTCGCTAAACAGCGTTGCTTCTTGCTTGGCTAAGAACATCTCAATCAATGCGCCTGTATATGGAGGCAATAATGTCGGCGGCATGGTGGGATATGCCAACTTGTCGGCAGATGTTTCAATGGAAAAATGTGTATTTAGCTCGGTTGCCAGCGGCAAGGATTGTGTAGGCGGTTTTTTTGGCAAGGTCAACGGAAACAAATTCAATATCAAATTTGAAGGCTCTGACAAAACATCGTCAGTCAAGCAAACCGACAATGCGCTTGTGAAGGTGACAGGTGTTAGCAATATCGGAGGTTTTGCCGGCAGACTGTCCTATGCACAGTTTTCGGGCAGCAAGTTCTATATCAATACCGGAGTATCTTGTACGGAGACCAACGTCGGCGGCATTTGCGGCATTCTCGAATCAACGACGTTGAACACTGAAGTATTTGTTCTTTCAAACTCAATGCACATAAGTGGTCCCCAAAGTATCGGTGGTATTGTCGGATATGCCAAAAGCAGCACGATTACAGGCAGCGCTCATTTTGATAAAAAACTCCGGGATTGTGATGGCATACCTGCCGCTTCGACATTTGAAAGCTCGTTTGCCGGCACCGTAGGCGATGGAACCGATGCCACATGCGTAGGCGGCATCGTCGGTACGGCAGAGAACTCTGTACTGAAAGATATTTGTTTTACGGGCACATTAGTCGGTTCGCAAAACGTAGGCGGCATCGTCGGCATGATGGTTAACGGGAGCTCGGGGCAGCTTTATAACTGCTTTAACAACTCTCAGAAGATTACCAACAAGAAGTCCTCGTGCACCGCCGGCATTGTCGGATATATGAAATTCTCCTCGGCGTCATCCTTCGAAAATCTCATAAACTATGCAGATGTTGAAGGCTCTGACAAAACCGGTGGCATATTCGGATATGTGGAGTATATCAATTCTAATAGCAACTTTGCTCTCGCCAATGCTGTCAATGCCGGCAATATTACCGGTAGCGGAAACACCGGCGGTCTGATTGCCGGCCTGTATGATCACAAGTTTTATTACAAACTGCACAAAATAAGCTATTGCGCTAACTATGGCAATGTCTCCAATAGCGGAGGCGGCAATGTCGGCGGTGTCATCGGACAATTCAACTGCACTCTCGCCGTAGTGATGCATTGTGCAAACCACGGAAATATCAAGGGCAGTGGTAACGATGTTATGGCTGGCGGCATCGCCGGTCGTATGGGCACAAATGATGCAAGCGGAACAAACACCGAGAGCAACATGGAGCTGTCTTACAGCTGCAACTTTGGCGAAATATCAAGCGATACCGGTCAGTCGCACGTTGGCGGTCTGTTGGGCTATCAAGAGCAAGGTTCGCAATGGGACGACACCCATTATATGCTCCACAACTGCTACAATATGGGTGCGGTGCCCTCAGATCAAAAAGACGATAATGGCGGAATCCTCGGCTATGTCGACCACCACGGCGAAATACAAAACTGCATAAATGTCGGCAAAGTCGGTCACGGTAACGGCTGCGTGGGCACACATAAGGATGGCGGCATATTCTACCACCACAACTTATATTATCTCAAAGGCTCAGGTGGTGGATGGTGTGCAGACGATTTCAAAGAAGAAGACAAAGGTAAGTCCTCGACATTTAAAAACTTTGACTTTACTAATACTTGGATTATCGACAGCAACAACTATAATGGAGGGTATCCATATTTGCGCGACTGTCCGTTCCAATTCAAGAAACTGTCAAAATAGCATAAGCAGCTATAATCGAGAGCGCATCATCATAATATGGTGCGCTCTCTTGCTTTTATTCTTTGCATTCGGGTATTCGGACGCGTGGGTGTTGGGTGTTTGGCAAAAAAAAACTACTTTTGCAGTTATGATTGAACGAGTGAAACCGAAGAAGGCCTTGGGGCAGCACTTCCTTACCGATATGTCGGTGGCGTCACGCATAGCCGATACTATTGACGGATATGCCGAGCGCTATCCCGTGGTGGAGATAGGCCCGGGTACGGGTGTACTGACGCAGTTCCTGTTGCAGAAGGCTCCGGACCTTACGGTCGTGGAGATAGACCGCGAGAGTGTCGAGTATCTTGACGGACACTTTCCCGAATTGCATAACCCCGGTCGCCGCATAATTTCGCGAGACTTTCTGCGCGAAGACCTTGACCAACTTATGGGTGGCCGAGACTTTGTCGTTATAGGCAACTATCCCTACAATATTTCCTCGCAAATCTTCTTCAAAATCCTCGATTATAAAGACCGTGTGCCGTGTATCGCCGGAATGTTGCAGCGAGAAGTCGCTTTGCGTCTGGCCGCTCCTCCCGGCACCAAGGATCGCGGCATATTGAGTGTATTGCTTCAGTTGTGGTACGACGTTGAATACCTTTTCACTGTCGAGCCCGGCGTGTTCAATCCTCCGCCAAAGGTGCGCAGCGGCGTGATACGCCTGACGCGCAACGGAGTCACCGATCCCGGATGCGATCCGGAACTCTTGCTCCGTATAGTCAAGGCTACTTTCGGAATGCGCCGTAAGACGTTGCGCAATTCATTGAAATCTTTGCCGCTACGTCCCGGTGCGGTCATTGACAGCCCCTTGCTGGCATTACGCCCCGAGCAGCTCTCCGTGGCTCAGTTTGTCGAACTTACCAATATTGTCCAACCGCTGCTGGTCGCTTCAGCGCCGACGGCATCTAAAAACGTCGAAAAGTCATGAAAGAGTACACCGACGAATACCTCGAGCACATCCGCAAGATTATACATGGCAACGACATAGACCAGGCTCGCAAGGAGCTTAAGGACCTGCACCCGGCCGATATCGCCGAATTGTACCAGAATCTCGATCTCGAAGAAGCCGAGTTTCTGTATAAACTGTTGGACGAAGATACGGCTGCGGACGTCCTTATGGAGTTGGACGAAGACGACCGCCGTAAGTTGTTGGACGCCATGCCGGCCGAGCAGATTGCCAAGCAGATTGACCACCTGGACACCGATGATGCCGTCGACCTTATACAGCAGTTGGACGAGGAAGACCGCGACGAAATCCTCTCGCATATAGACGACGTAGAGCAAGCCGGAGACATTATAGACCTGTTGAAGTACGACGAAGACACCGCCGGCGGCCTTATGGGTACGGAGATGATTGTCGTCAACGAAAATTGGTCTATGCCCGAGTGTATCAAGCAGATGCGTATGCAGGCCGAGGATATGGACGAAATATACTACGTCTATGTCGTCGATGACGACAATAAGTTGCGCGGCGTATTGCCTCTGAAAAAGCTGATTACGCATCCATCGGTATCCAAAATCAAACATGTAATGGAGACCGACCCCGTAAGTGTGAAGGTGGATACGCCCATAGATGATGTGGCTCTCGACTTCGAGAAGTATGACCTCGTGGCTATGCCCGTTGTCGATTCGATAGGGCGCCTGCTGGGACGTATCACCGTCGACGATGTCATGGACCAAGTTCGTGAAAGCACCGAGCGCGACTACCAATTGGCATCCGGTCTTTCGAGCGATGTCGATGCAGACGACAGTATCTTTGCGCAGACCAAGGCCCGCATCCCATGGCTGCTTATTGGTATTGCCTCCGGAATTTTGGCATCTCTCATCCTCGGCACCTTCGAGGCCAAATTGGAGGCAGTCACGGCTTTGGCGCTCTTTATCCCGATTATCGGCGGTACGGGCGGTAACGTCGGTGTGCAGGCTTCGGCTATCGTGGTACAGTCCCTGGCCAACGGTACGCTCGAAATCAAGGAGTTCAGTCGACAATTAGGCAAGGAAGTCCTTATAGGTCTGATGAATGCCACGATAATATCGTCCGTGATATTTGTATACAACCTTATCACTTTGCCCGACGAGTTTGCCGTGACCATCTCGGTGGCCGTGTCGCTGTTTATTGTGGTGATGTTTGCCACAATTCTGGGCACGGTGGTGCCGCTGACGCTCGAGAAGCTGCATATCAACCCCGCTCTTGCCACCGGTCCTTTTATCCAAATATCCAATGATATCGTAGGTCTGGTCATCTACGTGCAAGTGGCGACGTACTTCCTCGGCGTGTTCGGCACGCCCATACCCTGATATTTGCCACCGCCAAGTTGCAATGATGCCGCCGATTAGCTCGTCGTATGGACGTGCGCTCGGCTATGCGCGATGACTGCTGCGCCGGGCAAAATGAATTTTTCTTTTGGTAGTTGGTGGAAAATTGGTAACTTTGCAGCCGAAAACCAAGGCCAAGCGTCCCGATAGAGACTGCGGCCTTGCAAAATGCAGAAACGCAATTCGACAGTGAAACGCAACATGTACATAGCATCGACAATGGTACCGCGGACATTGACAGCAGTCATGTCCATGGGTATGATGATGTACATGCGACGCTCAGGGAGTCGGATGTAGATGTTTCGCGCATAATTTCTGCGAGTATTGATAAGACATCGCGCCGACTCCCACACGGGGTCGGCGCTTTTTTTATGCACTAACGACAAACAACATAATCAAAGACACAATGGACTACACTAAGCTACACTTTGCGACACGCCAGATCCATGCCGGACTGGACAAAGACGACAAAACATGCGCCCGCGGACTTGCTATCTATCCTACAGCGGCTTACCGTTTCCCTACATGCGACCATGCCGCAGGACTTTTTGACTTGAGCACCGGCGGCAATATATATACACGTCTGATGAACCCCACCACAAGCGCCTACGAAGAGCGCGTGGCTGCATTGTATGGCGGGGTGGGAGCCCTGGCCACGTCTTCGGGTATGTCCGCCGTCGTGCTCACGGTCACATCGTTGGCTGCTCAGGGCGAGAATATCGTCGTGTCCCCCTTGCTGTACGGCGGCACCTACAATCTCTACCGCCATACGCTGCGCCGTTTGGGCGTGGACGTGCGTATAGCAGCATCCGTCGAACCGGAGGCTTTCGAAGCTCTCATCGACGAAAAAACACGTGCCGTGTATGCCGAATCTATGGGTAATCCGACGTGCTATGTACCCGACCTTGAGGGTCTTGCCGCTGTCGCTCATCGCCACAATGTGCCGCTGGTAATCGACAATACCTTCGGCGCCGGCGGCTATCTGTGCAATCCATTCGATTGGGGCGCCGATATCATCGTGGACAGCGCCACCAAATGGATTGGCGGACATGGTACGACGATGGGAGGCATCATCGTTGACAGCGGGCGCTTTGACTGGGCTGCTTCGGGTCGCTTTCCGCAGATTGCCGGCCCCGACGAGGGATACCATGGTCTCAACCTCTGTGAAGCCTTCGGCAAGGCTGCGTTTATCGTAAAATGCCGCGTCGACGGTATGCGCGACTTCGGCGTATGCCCGTCTCCGTTTGACAGCTACCTGCTGGCGGTAGGCGTGGAGACGCTTGCACTACGTGCGCGTCATCAGGTGCAATCGGCCCAACGCCTGGCCACGTATTTCAAGAACCATCCTAAGGTTAAGACCGTGAGCTATGTGGGTTTTGAGGACCATCCCGGCCATGCAAATGCGGCCAAGTACTTCCGCGACGGTCTTGGCGCGGTGCTGTGCGTCGAATTACGTGGCACGTTGCAGACGACGATACGTTTTGTCGAGGCGCTGCAACTGGTTACGCACGAGACGATGATAGGCGATTCGATTACCGCCGTATCGCATCCTGCCTCCACGACGCACCGTCAGCTCAGCGACAGCGACCTCGCTGCTGCCGGCGTCACTCCCACACTGCTGCGCCTGTCGCCGGGGTTGGAGGATGTTGAGGATATTATTGCCGATTTCGAACAGGCTTTCAGTAAGATAGACATCGATGAGTAATCCGCTGATATATCGTCATCCCGGGGTTTTCGCACTCGAACAGGGAGGCTCCATCGAGGGGCTGGAAATTGCATACCACACTTATGGTAAGCTCGATGCCGAGCGCTCCAATGTCGTTTGGGTGTGCCATGCGCTGACGGCCAATAGCGAAGTGGCCGACTGGTGGCCGCATACGATTGAGGCCGGAGGCTTTCTCGACCCCGCTAAATATTACATTGTATGCGCCAATATCTTAGGCTCGTGCTACGGCACTACCGGCCCTTTGAGTATTGACCCGTCTACCGGACATCGCTACTACGAAACTTTTCCGGCTGTCACTATAGCCGATATGGTGCG
This sequence comes from uncultured Porphyromonadaceae bacterium, assembly GCA_900540625.1. Taxonomy (GTDB): domain Bacteria; phylum Bacteroidota; class Bacteroidia; order Bacteroidales; family Muribaculaceae; genus CAG-873. The sequence continues at coordinate 10,772 of UQGP01000009.1, forward strand.
CGCTCATCGGCTCTTGGCCGACTATTTGGGTATCAGCCGTATACATGCACTTGTAGGCAGCAGTGTCGGCGGCTTTCAAGCTGTCGAATGGGCTATACAAGAGCCGCTGCGCTTTGGCACGCTTGCGCTCATAGCCACAGATGCATACGCCACGCCCTGGACGCTGGCCATAGACGAAGCCCAGCGTATGGCCATACGCGCGGATGCCACCTTCGGAGCACATACGCCGGACGCGGGTGCTGCGGGACTGGCCGCGGCGCGAGCCATCGGGATGCTGACATATCGTGGCGGCAGTGGATATAATGCCACGCAGCGCGATGTCGAGGGCTCGGACGGTGTGCCGACGTCGCATCGCGCCTGCACCTATCAGCAGCATCAGGGCCAAAAGCTTGTCAAGCGGTTCAATGCCTATTCGTATGTGTCTATACTCAATTCCTTTGATACACACGATGTCGGCCGCGGCCGTGGCGGGGTAAAAGCAGCCTTGCAACGTATCACAGCGCCCACGATAGTCGTCGGCATCACCTCGGACATTATTTTTCCGCCGGAAGATATGCAGCGACTTGCAACCGATATCCCCAATGCGGTGTATCGCCGGATAGATTCGCCGATGGGCCATGACGGCTTCTTGGTCGAGCACGCGCAACTTAATGCTATTCTCACTCAATTTATTTAGCCATAGTGTAATACAATATATGCCAATACAATCAAATCACCTCAATATCGGCCTGTTCGGACTTGGAACGGTGGGTACGGCTTTTTGCCGGGTTCTCTCGACTTGCGCCAATGCTCATGCCTCCATACGCCATATCGTTGTGCGTAATATAAATCGCCCCAGACCTGCGGACATTGCGACATCCCTGATTACGGATGACGCTGACAAGGTGTTCGATGACAATGATATAAATCTTGTTGTCGAAGTTATAGACGATGCCGATGCAGCCTTCGGTATCGTCAGCCGGGCCTTGCGGCGCGGTCTGTCGGTTGTGTCCGGGAATAAGGCCATGATAGCCGCCCATCTACCCGAACTCATATCCCTGCAACGCTCCGGCGGCGGGGCGCTGCTCTATGATGCCTCGTCATGCGGCTCGATTCCTGTGATACGCAATCTTGAGGAGTACTACGATAACGATTTGTTGCTTGAGGTTCGCGGCATTCTCAACGGGTCGTCCAATTACATCCTTTCGCGCGTCTTCGACCATGGTGAAGGCTATGGCGAGGCCTTGGCTTTGGCTCAACGCTTGGGCTTTGCCGAGAGCGACCCATCGCTTGACCTAAGCGGCATAGATTCACTCAATAAGTTGGTCATCATTACGATGCACGCCTTGGGCGTGTACGTGTCTCCTGCCGGGGTTTTTGCTTATGGAATACAGTCCATAAATGACAACGATATCAGCTATGCGCTCGAAAAACGGGCAAAAATCAAGCTTGTGGCACAGGTGGCCAAAGTCGCTCCCGACCGTTTTACCATGTTTGTGATGCCCGAATTTGTTACTCCCGACCGTTATATATATGGGGTGGACAATGAGTACAACGGCGTGGTCATACGCGGCGAGTGTTATGACCGCCAGTTCATGTTCGGCAAGGGCGCGGGCGGCAGTCCAACGGCATCGTCCATACTCAGCGATGTCATGGCTCGCTGTCATGACTATCACTACGAGTACAAGAAAATGGGTTTTGCCAACCGCCCGACCTTCACCGATGACGTTGTATTGCACGTATATGCACGCTACAATGCCACAGATGTTGTCGCATTGCTGCCGTGGCGGCACATAGACGAGAGCTATCGCAGTGCCGAGTACAAATATGTCATAGGGGACGTGGCTTTGTCTGACTTGTACGCCCGGCGTAAGGACTTGGCGGAAGCCTCCGATGTCTTTTTGTGCAATTTCAACAGATTCTTTACCGATCGCGACGATTGAGCGAGTCGCTACGAATCTGGTTTGTGTATCAGTGCTTGATGGGGATGGTAATGGTGAATATCAATCCCGAGGGGCGATTGTGCGTCACGGCTACGGTGCCGCCGTGCCATAGTATGGCGTTCTTGACAATAGCCAATCCCAGGCCCGTGCCTCCGGCTTGTCGCGAGCGCCCTTTGTCCACGCGGTAGAAACGTTCGAACAGTCTTGGCAGATGTTCATCGCTCACGCCCACGCCGTTGTCGGCGACGGTGAGTACTGCATTGTCCTCGGCGCATTTCAGGCGGACATCTATTACAGAGCCTCCGCTGTAGGCGATGGCATTGTCTATCAGGTTGTGCATCACTGATATCAATAGCGCTTCGTTGCCGTTGACAATCACCGGATCGTCGCAGACGCAGTTGATTGAGAGCCCCTTCTTGGTCGCCGCATCTGTACTTTCGGCCACCGCTTCGGAGACTATGTCGGCCAAGTCGACGTCGGCACGTGCTATGGCCGTGCTGCCGTCCTCAAGACGCGTGATGGCCGATACGTCAGCTAACAGGCTCTGCAACCGTCGGCAAGAGGCAAGGCTGCGACGCAGGAAGTCCTCGCGGTGCGCGGCATCCATCTCGGGGTGCGCCAAGAGTGTCTCCATACACAGGGCCATAGATGCCACGGGAGTCTTGAGTTCGTGGTTGATGTTATTGGTCAGCTCGCGCTTGATGCGTATCTTTTCCTGCTCTTGTTTCAGCGCTGCGCGATGCTCGCGGTCGCGGTCGACAACAGCCTGTTGCAGACGTGAATACAGCCGCACTATGTTCCCGGAGATTTCGCCCAGTTCGTCGTGTGGAAAACCGGGAGAGTCGTATATGCGGTCGCCGGCTTCGGCATGTCGCGCAAAGTCGCGTAGGCGTGCAATGTTTTGCCCGGCACGGCGTGTAACCCAGTATCCGAAGAAACACATTATTATAGTGATGCCTATCATGAACCACAGAAAACCGTAGTCAGCGCTCAAAAACTCCTGTAAATTAACCGAATAGGGCACTGCGGTGCGTACGATGCAATCGCGGCCGCGAGTCGCGCTATAAAAATATGTTTGGCCGGTACTCTGGCTGTGGCGCCGTGTGCTGAATCCGTGCCCTGATTTCATTGCGGCGGCAATTTCCTCACGGTCAAGGTGGTTGGCGTTCGGTAGGCGGTCAAGCGAATTGTCGTAAATCACTTTGCCGCCGTTGTCTATAACCGTTATGCGCATATCCTCGAAGGGGTAGGGGCGCGCGACATTCGGGTCAAAGATGCTGTCGGTGTCATATTCGGCCAGTACGCGGTTGTTAATTAGCTGCAACTGCGCATCCAGTTCGTCTGCCTTGTAGCGCCGTTCGCGGTAATACTGGAATACGGCAAAGCAGCCTACCAGCAACCACGAGTATACGACAAGACCGATGAACAGCCGATGATGGTAAGATGTCTTATGGCTTGAATCCATATCCGTAGCCCGCACGGGTGATAATATGTTTGCCGTAAGGAGCTATCTTGGCACGCAGACGAGTGATGTGTACATCGACAACGCGGTCTACGACAACCACTTGTTCGGGCCAAACTTTGGCCAGCAACTCCTCGCGGCTGAAGATATGTCCCGGGTCGGTCATCAGTGTCGCCAAAATCTCGAACTCCTTACGCGGCATGGCCACGTCTTTTCCGTCCACGGTGCATTGCTTGCTGTCGGTGTCCACTCTCAGGCCTTGACATTCAAGGATATGGGACGCGTGCAACGCCGGAGTATTGTCCGAGTGGGTGCGGCGCAATACGGCCTTTACGCGTGCCAGGACGTTACGCAGCGAGTAGGGTTTGGTGATATAGTCGTCTGCACCCAGCTCAAGACCCGCGACCATGTCTTCGACGTCATCGCGTGCGGTGCAGAATATTATCGGAATGTTGGATGTGGCGGGGTCGCTTTTGATCATTCGCGCCAAGCGTGTGCCGCTGACCGCGCCCATCATGATGTCCAAGAGTATCAGGTCGAATGTGCGAAAGTCCAGCGCCAAAGCCTCCTCGGCACTATAAGCCACGGATACTTCGTAGCCCTCGGCCTCGAGATTGAAGCGCAACGCTTCGCACAAGGTTTCTTCGTCGTCCACCACGAGGATGTGGTATGGATGCTCCTTTGTAGCCATTGTTTAGAGTTCTTTTGGATTATATCGTTTGGTATGGACAAAGTTAGCGTTTTTTTTGGTGGTAGACATATTTTATCGCGATTCTTAACAGATTGTTAATCTCGGCCGACGGGCTTGGCTTCCGATGCCGATACACATTATTATATTATAGGTACACATTATATATATAGGAATATTTCGGAGGATGATGAGATGCATCGCTTCAGTTTTAAAGTGTCGGGCGGTTCGGGCGTGGAGACGGATTACGCGATTACATGGTGGTCGTATAGTGTTAAATAATCTTTACGTTAGCAAATGATGTATAAATAATCTTAACAAAATGCTTCTACGTCCAAAAAAAGCGGTATGTTTGTATGAAAATCCCGCAAGAAACCGATTTGAAGACCAATCAGAGGAAATCATTGGTGTGCTATCGTGATGCAATTGACGAACCAAAGCCTCGGAAAAACATCTTTCGAGTGGCACATCTTGCTGTGTTAATCATCTATAGACAAGTATGTTAACCTTGAATATAAACATTATTAATTAGTTATGAAAAAACAGCTATTTCTACTGTTATTTTCCCTTATCACGATAATGGCGCAAGCCCGAGTCGTGACAGGTACCGTCTACGACTCCGACGGCGAGCCCGCCTTAGGAGCTTCTGTCACCCTGAAGGGTGCCAAGACCGGTGTCGCTACTGATTTTGATGGTAAGTACTCCATCAATGTCCCTAATGACAAGGCCGTCTTGGAATTCTCTATGGTAGGTCACAAGACCGTATTCGAGACTGTCGGATCGCGTACAGTCATCGACGTCAACCTGCCTGCAAATGCCGAAGTGCTGGACGCCGTGGTCGTAACCGCCATGGGTCAGAGCCAGGCCAAGAGCAAACTTAACTTCGGCGTTCAGGAACTCAAGAGCGACCAAGTGCTTGCCGGTCAGTCCGCCAACTTCGTCAACTCGCTGCAAGGCAAGGTGGCCGGTGTGCAGGTCAGCACCTCCGGCGGTTCGCCCAACTCCGCTTCGCAGATTGTGATCCGCGCCATCTCGTCCATCAACAACGCTCAGTCCAACGAGCCCCTCTTCGTGATTGACGGTATGCCTATCCGCGGCGGTGGTTCGTCCATCGGCGATATCAACCCCTCCGATATCGAGACCATGAGCGTGCTCAAGGGCGCTGCCGCTTCCGCACTCTACGGTCAGGAAGGTGCCAACGGCGTCATCATCATCACTACCAAGAGCGGTAAGGAAGGTAAGGTCAACGTAACCGTCAACGGCGGTTGGGAAATCTCCAATACGCTCAACCTCCCCTCCCTGCAAAAAGAATACATCGGCGGTGCCAACGGCTTCTACGTAGCCAACTCCTCCGGTGGCTGGGGTCCCAAGATGAACAGCAACGACGTATACTATGACAACGTCGGCAACTTCCTCGGCACGGGCTTCATGCAGAAATACGACATCTCGCTCAGCGGTGGCAACGACAAATACTCGGCCTATGCTTCCGCCAACTTCATGGACAATGAAGGTGTCGTTCCCAAGGACTTCAAGAAACGCCTCGGTGTCTTCGTCAAAGGCGAATTCACTCCCTCTAAGGCTATGAAAATCATGCTCTCCGCCAACTTTATCGACAGCAAGGCCCGCGGCTTCGGCAACTCGATGAGCACCATCTACGGCTGGAGCATCAACCGCGATATGTCTGACTATAAACTCGAAAACGGCCTCCCCAACTGGAGCAACCGCTACGATGATTGGGATATCCTCACCAACAGCCAGCGTGTAGGCGCAACCTTATCGCCCTACTACAGCCGCTATATGGACAGCAGCCGCACCGAAAGCTCGCGTATCATCATCAACGGTTCTATCCAATGGGAACCCATTAAGAACCTCACTTTCACCGGTAAGGTCAACTATGATAAGGGCTGGTCTTCATACGAATCGTCCACCGTTCCCCGCTACTCCACTTCGGGCAAGGAATTTATCTTCGACCCCGTATATGATGCCGAAGGTAACCAAATCGGTTCCGAATTCCCCTCGTCCATCAAACAAGCTTACGACGAGCGCATGGGTACATATACCTTCCAGCCTTCGCGTAGCGAACGTGCCACCGCTCAACTTCTCGGCAACTACTACTGGAAGATCAACGACAACTTCAACTTGAACTTCTTTGCAGGTGCCGAGTACTCCGAGACAAAGTCCTACAGCGCAGGTCTCGGTGGTATTCACTACGTGCTTGACGGCGACTTCCACTCGCTCAACAACTGCGACAACGAATACCTCAAATACGGCACAGGCGACTACAACGTTTACCTAAACCACGCCAAACGTAACAAGTTCGGTTACTTCGGCGAAATTCGCTTCGACTATCGCAACGTCATTCAGCTGTCCGCAACCGCCCGCGTCGACGGTTCCTCGACACTCAAGCAGATGACCTCCACATACTTCTATCCCTCCTTCACCGGCGGTATCATCTTCTCCGAGCTTCTCGGTATAGGATCGTCCAACGGCGTGTTCAACTATGGTAAGATTCGCGGTAACTGGGCAAAGGTAGGTAAAGATGCTCCCGCCAACCAGTTCAGCGACAACTACAAGCAATGGTCCACCTTCCCCGACAAGGGCTTCGGTGTCAACCCCACCATCTCCAAGGCCATCACCCTCGAACCCGAAATGACCAAGTCTTGGGAAATCGGTGCCGACCTGCGTTTCTTCCGCAACCGCACTCGTCTTGATGTTGCATACTACAACACCAGCGTGGACAACCAGATTGTAACCGTGCGTGTATCTCCCGCATCGGGCACCATCCTCCAGACACGTAACGAGGGATGCATCGAAAACAAGGGTCTCGAACTTACCCTCAACCAAGACATTCTTTCCACCAAGGACTTCTCGTGGACCGCTACCCTCAACTTCTCGTACAACCGTGGTAAAGTCCTCTCGTTGCCCGAGAACGTAGCCCTCATCCAAGGCGGACAATACGGTGACATCTTCACCGTAGCTTACGCCGGCGAATCCACCACCGGTCTTGCCGGTATCGACTACGAGCGCAACGCCGCCGGTGACGTCCTCATCGACGAAAACGGCCTTCCCAAGATTTCGCCCGTAAAACAGACCTATATCGGTAACCGCGAACCCGACTGCCTCCTCGGCCTCGGCTCCACCTTCACCTGGAAAGACCTCTCGCTGTCCTTCCTGCTTGACGGTCGTATCGGCGGTGACGTGGCCAACATCACAGGCCGCAGCCTCTACTCCAACGGTCAGAACGCTCTGCTCGTTCCCTACCGCAACCGCAAAGTCGTGTTCAAAGGCGTGGTAGACAACGGTGACGGCACCTACAGCCCCAACACCACTCCAGTCATCCTTGACCAGACGACATTCAACAACTACATTTACAATGTATCGTCCAACTTCATCGAAGACGGATCGTATCTGCGTATGAGCTACGTAACACTTGCTTACGACTTCACAAACCTGATGAAGCGTCTGGGCAGTGCCAACCCCATCAAGGGTCTCAAGTGCTCGCTGACAGGCCGCAACCTCTTCCTGCTGACCAAGTATACCGGCGCCGACCCGCAGGTGATGCCCTCCGCATCCAACGGTACAGGCTCGATGGGTATCGACAACTACAGCGTCCCCAGCCTCCGCAGCTTCAACTTCAATGTAAACGTTACATTCTAAATCTCTCCGACCAATACTTATAAATCACGACTTTATCATACACAGATATGAACAAGATAAAATCCATAGCTTTGGCTGCCCTGCTGGGTGTTACTGCGGTATCTTGCGACGACGTCCTCTATGAGAATGTCAATCCGGACGTTGCACACCGCAATACCTGCTCGCTCGGCCTTCCCGTGCTGGTGTTCTATTCCAGCCAGGTAAACTATGACCACGCCGAATACAACATCTATCTGTCGCAATGTCTCACCACTATGGGCAAGAGCCAGACGGGTACTTACGCATACAAAAGCGGCTGGCAATTCCTGACGATGAACCGTCACCCGCAGTGGCGTCGCCACTTCTACGACATAGGCGTCAACGGTAAAGAACTTATCGCCAACGCCGAGTCTATGGGCTCGCTCAACTACGAGTACATTGCACGCGTCATTCGTCTGATGTCCACTCAGTTGACCACCGACGCCTTCGGCGATATGCCTCGTAGCCAGGCTTACGAAAGCAATTCGCCCAAGTATGACACTCAGGCCTCCATCTACGATTGGATGCTCAAAGAGGCCGACGAACTCACCGGCACTTTCTACGACCAAGCTGTCAACTGCGAAACCAACCAGAAGATAGATGTAAGCCAAGACCGTGTATACTCCGGTGACCTCAACAAATGGAAAGGTCTGGCATACGCCATCAAGGCTCGCCTGTTGCTCCGCAACATCCCCAATATCGACCGTTCGTCTGCTACTTGCCAGAAAATCATCGATGCAGCCCAAAAGGCTATCGACACATGGCGTAGCGGTGACCTGCTCTACGGCGCATGGTTCGGCAACGAACCCCGCTACAACTTCGACGGCGGTGTGACCGAAGAGAATGCACAATGGTCCGAATCCCAGCCCGTCATCAATGCTTGGGAATCGCGTGCCAACCTGCTGACTGATGCCGTACCCTCCAAGTTCTTCATGGAGAACTGCCTCGGCGTCATCAACCAGGGCAACGAAATCAAACAGGGCGTGTATGACCGTGAAAACGGCTACGGCAACGACCCCCGTCTGATGCTGCTCTTCCACCCCAACAAAGGCCCCATCAGCGCTTCCAATACCAGCGAAAAGGTGATGATGCGCTACCTCGAAAACAACATCGGTGCCGGCTCGACATATAAGATTACACACTTCCCGTCGCTGTACTGCGGCGCTTATGCAGCCAGCAAGGACGCCTATACCCCGCTGTTCACCATGGAAGAGCTCTACTTCATACAGGCCGAAGCTTACTACTGGATGGGCAATAAGGAACAGGCTTGCGCCCTGGCCAAGGAAGCCACACAATGGAATATCCAACGCCACCTCGACCGCTTCCAGAAAGATCACCCCGGAATGGTTCCCTCCGACCAGTGCAACCCCGCAGGTACCAATGCAGCCATCAAGCGCTGGAACAAATGGGTGACAGCTTTCCTCGAGAACGAGCAAGTCGAAAAGACCAAGCCCGCTTCCGAAATCGGCAATATGCGCTACTTCTTCAACCCCTCGCAGTATAGCCTCAGCGACCTGATGATGCAGAAGTATATCGCAATGTATATGCAACCCGAACAGTGGACCGACCTCCGTCGCTACCACTACTCCAACAACCGCAACGGTTATGGCATAGGTGACAACAAGGAAATCGTATATCCCGGTCTGCGTCGTCCCTACAACCTCTACCAAGCATTCTGGGTAGACGGTCTCACCGATGCAGAGAAGGAAAATACCTGGGTACAGCGTTACAACTACGACCCCGAGACCGAAGAGAAATATAACCTCGCCGAACTCGAGCGTCTGGGCGCTGCCAAGAATCACAAATGGCTGCGCAAGCCGATGATTTGGGCTGAGGAATACGGTGTACGCACATCCCTGACTGCCGAATAAAACGACCCGTGTACGACTACAATAATCAGCAACCACTAATACAGAATATAAGATGAAATTCCAATATAAAACATTGCTCTTGGCTCTCGGAGCTGTGGCTATGCTCACCTCCTGTGAGAAAAACGACCCGTTAGAGGACGTTGTAAAGCCCGGACAGAAAGTACCTACCGCATATTGGGAAGTAGGCTCGACAGCATGCAAGGCCGGTGAGTCCTTCACTTTCATGGGCAAGTATACGGTGGATTACGAAGGCGCCACACCTGCATACTCCGAAGTATGGTATCGCGTGGTACGCGATGAGTCTGCCGCAGCCACCGTCAAGCTGGCCGGCGCAAGCCTCAACTACACCAAGACCGTAGCCGACAATCAGGTTATGCGTTCGTATCAGCCCATCGCTCGCTTCACGCACGACCAGGCCGAATGGGCGGACCATGAATTCCATATCTCCGGCAGCGTGCCTGTATCGCGCACCCTCAGCCCTGTCAGCTGGACCGACGTGGCCACTTGGGACGGCGACCGCTTTGCTCAGTACTATCCCGAAGGCTTTGCTGAAGAATTCAATGCCGAAGTCATCAACCTGTTGACCAAGGACTCGACATACTACAACGCTCTGCGTCAGGTATATATCAGCCATCCCTTCACTATGGAGCAGTTCACCGCAGTCAATGCCAAGTACAACCTTGCATTCCCCACCAACATCGATATGACCAAGGAAGACAAGGGCTCCGGCGAAAAATCCGATCTGTGGTTCTCCACCACTCAGGCATCTGATGACGCTATCGTAGGCTGGTACTACGTGACCATCGACGCCGCCGGCAACAAGATTGTGCACGAGGTAGCCAAAGATGTTCAGAAACAAGAAGGCATCAACTACTATCCCGTATACAAATCCTCGGCATGGGTATTCTGCCGCTACGATGACGACCTCGGTGCAATCATCTCCACCGTCCGCCCGGCTTACATCCCCGCCTTCAAGGAGCTGCTCGCCACCATCACCTTCGACCAGTGGATATATGACAGCGCCAATAAGGTTTACAAAGTCGAATTCTCGCGTAAGTACTCGCTTGACGCACAGTTCCGCGTATACGACTCCAAGGGCGAGGAAGGCATAGCCAACGATGTACGCACAATCACTATCAACTGATACGTCCCACATTTAAGACACTACCGCACAAACTATGAAACTCTTAAAAAAATCGCTAATCGCTTTGGGTTGCGTGCTGGCACTGTATGGATGCAAGGACGCCGAGCCCTCCTTCCAGCAATATCCCAACCCTGATGTAGACTTTACGTACAACATCAGCGGCGATGAATATACGTTGGACTACTACGTGGTATCCACCATCCAGTTCAACAACACCTCGGCCAAGTCCGGAAATGTATCCTGGGACTTCGGTGATGGCGAAACCTCCAACGAGCCCAATCCCCTGCATAAATTCAAAAAAGCAGGTACATACCGCGTAACTCTCACCGTTGACGGTGTAGGCTCCAAGACCTATCCCATCATGATCTATGACATCGTCCCCGTACTGACCGTCAAGGAACAGTCTACCGAAATCGTGGAATTCAATAACACTATGATGACTTTCAACCTCGAGCTCCCGAACCCCGAGAACCTCAAGGTGAAATACGTCTGGACATTCCCCGAAGGTACTGTTGACGCCAACGGTAACGCCGTGACCACCTTCACCGGATACTCCGATGAACAGGGCAATATCGAATACCCCGAAGCCGTGAAATTCAAAAACATCGGCTCGCAAAAGGTACAGATCGCCACATGGTTTGACGTAGACGGCGAAAACCGTCGTCTCGAAGACACCTATCTCAACGTACAAGTAGGTTGCGACACCCCCGCACCCACTCTCTACTACGCAGAGAAAGGCGGCAACATCAAGGCTATGAAGATTATTGACCCCACTACACTGCCCAAGGGTACCAAGATTTTCCCGTACGATATGGGCGTGAGTGCAGGCAACAACTGCTTCAACCTCGTATATGCCGATGTCCCCGGAACCGATGAAGAAGGTAATGCCAATACCGAAGGCTGGATTTACATCCTCGACGCCGGTAAGCAATACTACTACATCAACGACGAAAACGGCGTTCTCGGCGACGGCAAAATCGATGCTATGCGTCCCGACGGCACTGGTGTCAACACCGTGCTCACCAACGTCGGCGGTCCCGCCTTCGCAGATCCCTTCCAGGGCTTTGCTTCCGGCGAATATCTCTACTACAGCGATCGTAACACCGGTATCTCCAAGGTAGCTCTCAAGACCCGTGGCGAAGTACAAGGCAAGGCTCTCTCGGGCAGCACTTATACCCGCGACAGCTACATGGTACAGAACAGCCTGATACCTTTCTACGGCCGTGGTATCGCTTACGGTGCCATCCACGTAGCTCACCAGAAACTGTCCGACGGATGGTGGTACTGGGCTAAGAACTACTCCGGCAACGGTATCTATCGTTTCAAAGAAACCGATGTATATGCCACTCAGAAAGAAGCCGAAGCCAAGGCTCTGCCCGCTCCCGTGCTCTTCTCCGGTATCAAGCCCCGTGCAATGGTCATTGACGAAACACGCAAGGCAATGTACATTTGGCGTATAGGTTCGGAAAAAGGCTTTACCGCTTACGACCTGCCGTCCTATACCGATCCCGGCGATGAAAAGAAGTATACCAAACATATTTCTATGGAAGCTGACGCAGTCAACACCACTTCCGATGAAGGTATCTTCACTTGCCAGCTCGCCCTGGACAAAGAGACTGGTCGCGTATACTTCTGCTTCCGTCCCGATGCCAAGGATAGCTCCAAGATTCCTGCCGGTATCTGCTACTACGATCCCGCTACCAAGAAAGTCGTACACTACGGTGACGCCAACGACCTCGGTATGGGCATCTGCATCAACCCCCACAAGAGCAAACTATTCTAAGATATAACTATCTCAAGACAAAGGCGGCTGTCCACCACAATAGTGTGGCGGCAGCCGCCTTTTGCTTTGCGATATGACTTGGAAAGCATCCAAAGTAATCTCTAAATATCTGTCATATAGTCTTATAATAGATTGTCTGATAGCCTCGCAAGAGAATTTTCCGACAACCTTGTAAGAGAGTTACTCGACGGCCTCGCAAGAGAATACTTTCCCGGCTGTCTTACGAGATGGTGTTCAGAGTTTGAGATGACTTTGCTCCAAGCTGTGATTAAAACATCGGACAGTATCGTCCGCAATACCCAACCATAGTATAATCACCTAAGAACTTATTTATTAAACAAATAATGAAGATTTCACTGAAAATAGCCGCAGCACTCCTGGCTATGGTGATGGCAGCGCCGACAATGCCTGCCGAGGCACAGAATATGCCGGCACGCGAACACCGTGCTTTATGGCTGTCTGCATACCTTAACTCCGGCTGGCCTTCGAATGCGTTGACCTCCGACTATCAGGTCACCTTCCAGCGCAATTTCCTGAAGAAAAAACTTGCGCAGTTCAAGGACCAGAATATCAATGTTATATACTTCCACGTGCGTCCCAATTGCGATGCAATGTACAAGTCGTCGTACGAACCTTGGGGACACCAAGTGGCCGGAACGCGCGGCGGCACACCCCTCGCCGACCCCTTCCAAATGCTTCTCGAAGAGGCTCATGCCGTGGGCATCGAAGTGTATGCATGGCTCAACCCTTATCGCTATTCGGGTACAACCAACCTCTATGGAGGAAACAATCCTCTGAATTATGAGACCTCGCATCCCGATTGGCTGGTGCGCAACAGCAAGGAAATCTACCTCAACCCCGGTATACCCGAGGTGACACAACGTATCGTAGACGTAGTCACCGAAATCGTCACCAACTATGACGTAGACGGTGTGGTATATGACGACTACTTCTATCCCTCCGGTATGGGTGCCGACCAGGACGCTACGCAATATTCGGCGTACACCAAGGCCGGTGGTACGATGAGCCTCGCCGACTGGCGTCGCAACAACATCAATAATATGGTGAAGGTCGTCAATAAGGCCATCAAGAAAGTGAAACCCTACCTGCCTTTCGGCATCTCGCCTGCCGGTGTGGCTTGCCCTCCCGACATCGCTAAATACGGCTTGACATCCGTCACCGGCGACTGGCAGTATGACAAAATTTTCTCCGACCCGATGAGCTGGCTCAATGCCGGTGATATCGATTTCCTGTCGCCTCAGATATATTGGCCCAACCGTTTCTCCGAACTGTCCAAGTGGTACGGAGTGGCTGCTCGTCATTTCGACCGCCACTTCTATCCCTCGGTGACACTCTCCAATATCGTAAACGACAAGGTGGCTGAGTATGTCCGCGAAACCAATACCGCACGTCAGGCCAACACCTATGATGCCAACGGTATGGTATTCTTCCACTACGGCGAATTTGTCAACTACAATGAGAAATACGGCGACAAGCGACTGACTTTCGGCCAAATTATGGCTCAAGAAGTATTCCAAGACAAGGCTCTGACGCCGATACGTACTTGGGAACATGTTTGGGCGCCCAAAATGGTAACCAATGTAGCCGCCTCGGGTACAACCCTAACTTGGGATGCCGTCCCCGGTATGCGCTACACCGTATATGCTTTCCCCGAAAGCGTAGGTGAAGCCGCCTTCGCTTGCCAGCGCGAATACCTCCAAGGCATATCGTATACCAACTCCTACGAGATTCCCGCCGATATGGCTTCCGGATACAAATGGGCTGTATGCGTATACGACCGTTACGGAAACGAATACTCTGCCGTGACAGCCGGAGGCAAGACCGTCACCGGAACCAAGGCGACGCTCACTTACCCCGTCAACGGCGAAAGCGCCCCCGAAATTTTCACCTTCAAGTGGAACGGCACCGCATCGCGCAGCCGCATCGAAGTGTCCGACAAAGCCGATATGAGCCATATCATCGCACTTTTTGACGCTGCCGGCAATACTGCATCGTCCATGAATATGCCTCACCTCGAAAACGGCAAGACTTACTACTGGCGCGTACGCTCCATCGGTACCAATATGACCGATGCGCTCTCCGACGTCCAGTCCTTCAAGGGCGGTCGCATCTCGTTCACCGCTCCGGCTGACAAGTCTACCGGAGTATCGGCCACACCCACTCTCACATGGACCAAGGTCGAAGTCGATCAGGAAGTTAAGCATCATATGGCTATCGTCGACGGATCTACCGAAGTTTATACTTACGAAGGCCCGGCCAACAGCGTCACCGTCCCCGCCGAAGTACTCCGTACAGGACGTACCTATACGGCCACCCTCACTACGACTGTAGGTAGCTATGAGACCGAAAGCGAGCCGATTACGTTCACTACGGTCAATCGCACCGATTACACCGCTCCCGTCTTCACCAATCCGGCTTCCGACGGCGCAACAATCCATGTCAACGAAGCTCTCACTATCGAAAAATGGAGCGGTCTGGCATCTGTAACCATATACATCTCGACATCCAAGACCTTGTTTGGACGTACGTCATATTCGGTTACATTGCGCGACTTCGAGACTATGACCAAAGCTCTCGGCGAAATCAAGATCAGCGGTAAAGCCCTCACTGACGGCAAAACTTACTACTGCAAGACCCGTGCGGCATATTATGTGGACAATACCACCAAGAATACCGCCGATTCGCCCGTGGTCAGCTTCGTATATTCCGGCACGGAAGGTGTCAATGATGTAACTGCCGACACAAGTGCCGCCGCATACATCGACTCCGAGTCCATCCTGCACACCGGATGCGGCGCATGTGCTGTCAATGTTTACACATTGGCCGGTGCTGCCGTACACTATGGCGTGGCCGATGCCGCCGGCGAGTTGTCGCTGCAAGCGCTGCCCGCAGGTATGTACATCGTGCGTCTCGCCGATGCCAACTCGTCCGCTATCAAGTGGATTAAGAAATAAGACCGAGCAAACGGGATAGATAGTCGCTGCCTAAAGCCATAGGAGCAGGCTCGGCTGTCCGTCCGCGACAGAGAATAAGCTACGGCCGACACGACCTTCGGAATGTCAAATCCGCAAGGTCGGGTCGGCCGCAGCTTCTGTTGTGTCCGAATATGGCGTATCGTATGCGTTATCTGCCGAAAAAATTGTAATTTTGTGGTTATGAATAACGAAAACGCTAAGACGAAACACGCTGAGACTAAATTCGGAGGAATGTACGCACTGCCTATGACGGTGGCGGCAATAGCGCTGGCCGTGCTGATGGCTGCCTGCGCCTCCATAGGCAATCCCGAAGGCGGACCGCGCGACTACCAACCCCCGGTATTTGTGCGCTCCACGCCCATGCCCGGACAGACCGGCGTAAGCCCTTCGCGACTTGAATTGTACTTTGACGAGAACGTCAGCCTCGACGACGCATTCAATAAAGTAATAGTTTCGCCCGTACAGAAGTCCACGCCCGTGGTGCGTGCCGGCGGACGGCGTGTCACCGTCGAATTGCGCGATACCTTGCTTCCGAACACTACCTATACCATAGACTTCGCCGATGCCATTCGCGACCTCAATGAAGGTAATATCCTCGATGGCTTTGCCGTGGATTTTGCTACGGGTGATTCGATAGATTCTTTGCAGATTTCAGGCATCGTCCTTTCGGCCCGCAATCTCGAACCGGCACAAGGCATCACCGTGGGCGTCACCACCGATATGACGGACACCGCATTTGTTAAGTCCCCCTTGCAGCGCATAGCCCGTACCAATCAGCGCGGCCAATTCACTATACGCAACCTCAAGGCCGGTACTTATCGCATATTTGCCGTCAATGACGTCAACCGCGACAACTGCTGGGACCGCTCCGAGGATGTGGCATTTTATGACGCAGCCATTGTCCCGACGTCGCGCCCGACGACGGTGAATGACACCCTACGCTCGTCCGAAGGTACGGACAGTATCGTCGAGCGTGCCGCCACATTGTTTCTGCCCAATGACGTACTGCTGACGTGGTTCAACGAAGACTACCATGCTCAGTACCTCAAGGACAATCAGCGTCCTGATCGTCGCCGTCTCTTTATAGGCATGGGCGCTCCTCGAGACACTCTACCCACGCTTACGCTTGTCGGCGGGCCGCGCGACGGCGATACCGATGCCGATTTGGCACTGCTGCAGGCCAATGCCAACGCCGATTCACTTACGTACTGGATACGCGACCCCGAGCTCTTGGCCATGGACACGCTGCGTGTGAGCGTGCACCATTCCGCGCAGGATTCACTCAACCGCCGCGTATGGGTCAATGACACGATTAATTTCATATACCGCCCGCCAAAGGTCTCAAAAACGAAGAAGAAAGAGGAAGCGGACAGTCTTAATGTGCCCGAGCGCGAATTTGCCACTCTTATGGTCAGAAGCCAGTCTTCGCACGATGTATATGCTCCCATGCGTATCGAGTCGGCCCTGCCCATATTGCGCATAGATACGACCGGTGTTCACTTGCAACAGCAAGTCGACTCCGTATGGAAAGACCTTGTTTTGCCGCCGCTACGTCCCGATTCGCTCAATCCGCTGTTGGGCCGCGTATTCGACTACCGTTGGGCCCCCGGCGCCAAATACCGCTTGCTCGTCGACTCGGCGGCTGTCATAAGTATCTATAGTATCCACAACAAGGCCTTGCGTCACGAGTTCTCAATCAAGAAGCTCGAGGAATACTCCAACCTCGCCTTTACCATTACGCCCAAAATGGTGGACGGACACGCACTGTGCTTCGAATTGCTCAACAATAGCGATGATGTCGTGCGTACGGTGCCTGTAGATACGACCACAGGCAAGGTCGTCGTGCCGTACATTACCCCCGGCACGTACTATGCACGTGTGTTTATAGACGCCAATGGAAACGGACGTTGGGATACCGGCAACTTCGCCGAGAGGCTTCAGCCCGAGGAGGTTGCTTACTTCGATAAGAAACTCGAGCTTAAAGCAAATTGGGACAACGAATTGGCGTGGGATATCTACGCCAAGCCCATAGACACGCAGAAGCCTTATGCCATACTTAAGAATAAGCCCAAGTTGAAACCCGGTGAGAAGGCTCCCGACCAGGAAGAAGAACTGGACGAATGGGGCGAACCCATCAACCGCAACGGCAGCAATCGTCAGGGTATGGGCCGTCCGGGATTATCCCTGCCCGGTGGTCGCAACGGCATACAGACGGCTACCGATCGCGTGCGCCGCTGACGCCGGCTTACGCTTATTTCCAATTGTTTAGTAACAATACAGCGAATGCCCGCGGTAATATCGGCCACGGGCATTCGTCATACTTTATGCTTAGGGTGAGCCTTCGGTGGGGTAATAGCTATGACCCTTATGGTGATTATAGCCATCATGACTATTCCTTATTGTCGCCGTTGCCGTCGGCTGTCGAGACGCCTCGGCGGCAATGGTTACAGCAGACGTTGGTCGATAGTCGCAAATCGGTTGGGTGAGGCCATTGCGCCGGAGGGTGAGGAAATGGCTGCACGCGGTCCGGCGATGCGGCTGTCTGTATCGCATAATTTGGCAAAGGCACGCAAGTATTTGCGAACGTTGGAAATCAAGTCCTGAGTCTCTTGCAACATATTCAGGTATACGTACAATACTGTGATGGTGGACGGATCGCCTTCGCGCAACTGCTCGTGCAGGCGGTGGTAGCCGTCCGAAATGCGATCCTTGAGCTCGTCGCAGCGGCGACGTATCGGCGGTACGGCGTCTACGTTGCGAGTGGTCATCGCGGACAAGGCATCGGCAAAAATCTCGTCGGCGCGTGCACGTATTTCCTCGAATTCGGCCACGTAATGTTGCGGCAGTGGCAGGAAGTTGTTCTCAGTGTGTTCTTTGCATACCTCGTTGATACGTCGTAAGTTGTAGAGCATGGACATGCAGCAGTTGTTGGCCAGGTGGAACCATGTGCTCTTTTCGATGGCAGTGGGATGCGTCACTTGGCGTAAGCATAGAGTCTCTTTGCGTCGGGCGCTCTTGAGGGTATCTTTTTCGTGGAACAATGTGCGGTCGAGGCGCTCGAGTGTATGCACGTCCTCGTGTATGAAAGCCCCGGTCATTCCGTCAAAGCTCTCGCGGGCAAATGTCAGGAACTCGCCTTGGCGTTCGGAGATATAAGTCAACAGCAGCGGCCAGCGTTCTTCCGTGTCTTCGGTGCTGAGAATTGTCTGGAACATTGCATCACCTCCGTCTTCGGCTTTGCGCCGACGGTAGCGCCGGTTGCTGTGTATGAGTAGGGCTACTGCTATGGCGGCGACTACGGGAATGGTCCACAGCCCGCCCCAGTAGATGAATGCTGCCACCAGTCCGGCGCCTATGAATGCCACGCCGGCGGTGATAAACCATCCGCCGACAACGCTGATGACGCCTGTCACGCGGAATACGGCGCTTTCGCGACCCCAAGCGCGGTCGGCGAGGCTGGTGCCCATAGCCACCATAAAGGTGACGAATGTCGTGGACAGCGGCAACTTGAGCGAAGTACCCAAGGCGATGAGGGCACCAGCCACTACCAGATTGATGGCGCCGCGCACAAGGTCAAAGGATTGTCCCTGCTCCAGGGTGACGCCTTCCATACTGAAACGCTTGTCCACCCAGCGACGTACGCGGAGCGGTGTATGGCTGCTCACCCAGGTGATACCGGATAGCGTCCAGCGCACCAGGCGGCGTCCGATACGCGAAGATCCGAACATTTCGTCGCCGGTATTGTTCTGACTTCCGAGCCCGTTTTGGGTCTTAGTGACGTTGCGTGCCTTCTTGGAGGTGGCCAAGGTGACAACCATCAATGCTCCGGCGCCTATTAGGAAGTATATCGGAGTATTGGCCGGACCATTGAGAACGCCCATCATGTGCGTATGGGCATCTGTAGCTCCCGAGGCCATAAAATCCTGAAACGAAGCCAAGCCCGTCAGCGGAACGCCTATGAAGTTGACCAAGTCGTTGCCGGCAAAGGCCATAGCCAGTGCAAAAGTGCCCAGTAGTACCACGACTTTGAAGACATTGATCTTGAGCCAGTAGAGCATCTGCATCAGTATCGAGAAGCCGACAAAACAGTACACCATCAATAGCCCGGTGTTGGAATGTATCCAGTCCTTGACTTGCGGTGTCATAAAGGACAGGTCTTTGATGCCTTTAATGACAAGGAAGTATATGATAGCTGTGCAGCATAGGCCGCCGAAGACGCCTATGGTCCATTTGAGGTGGTCGCCGAAATGGAAGGTGAAAAGCATTCGGGTCAGGAATTGTATCACCGTGCCAAAGAAGAAAGCTATTGCTACCGAAAGGAATATGCCGATAATGATGGTCAGCGCCTTCTCGGTGTTGAGCAGGTCGACAACGCTCATCCCGGCGCAGTCACCATGGGTTTTGAATAATGCGACCACGAAGGTGGCGCCCAGAAGTTCGAAAACCAGCGAAACCGTAGTAGACGTGGGCATACCCAGCGTATTGAAGATGTCCAGCAATACGATGTCGATGCACATCACGGCCATGAATATGCAGACCAAGTCATAAAAAGAAAAGAATTCAGGGCGGAAAATGCCGTGTCTGGCGACATCCATCATGCCGTTTGACATTGCGGCTCCGAGAAATACGCCCGTAGCTGCAACGAGGATGATGCGACCTAACGGGGCGGCCTTTGAGCCTATGGCGGAGTTGAGAAAGTTGACAGCGTCGTTGCTGACGCCTACCGAAAGATCGAATACCGCCAATAACAGCAGAAATACGATGATACAAAGAAATACTATATCCATGCTATGTATGTGAGTGTTGTCTTTAAGGGGCGAAAGTGGCAGCGTCTCCGCTGCCGTCGGCCGTTCCTCCATTGCCGGTGTGTTCGGGCCTTCTTTTCTCTATGCAAAGGACGGATTATAGTGTTTACAAAATGTTGCATAACTCCTAAGTTTGCGTTGAATGTGGCTCCGACAGCAATGTTGGCCATGTATCTCGGCGGATGTGGACACGTCATCCGCGTCGGAAATGTCGGATGGCTGTTTGCGCAAGTGCGCTTTCGAGCGTTTTGCCGAACCGTTGCCCGGGAGAGTGTTGCAACGGCCGGAAACGGCCGGAAACACCGAGAGAAAACAGTGATTTGGCACTCCGGGGAAATTTGTGTAACTTTGCCCTTGAATATTGCCATATGGCAAAGGCGCGGCCCAAAGGTGCCTGACACGGGACGTCAAATATGTCCCCGAGGCAGCCGCAACTTATGAACACGGAACAAAATAACAACAGCTATATATGAATCCCCTCGAACTTAGCGAACAAGAAACGATACGTCGAAATTCGCTGACAACACTGCGCCAAATGGGTATAGAACCGTATCCGGCAGCGCTTTATCCTGTAGATGCCACCTCGGCGGACATCCGTGCCAACTTCAAAGACGATGCAGCCGAACAACGTCAGGTGTGCATCGCCGGCCGCATTATGAGCCGTCGCATTATGGGCAAGGCATCATTCGTCGAACTGCAAGACAACGACGGCCGCATACAAGTGTATGTAGCACGTGACGAGATTTGTCCGGGCGAAGACAAGGATATGTACAATGTCGTATTCAAGAAATTGCTCGATATCGGCGACATCGTAGGCTTCAAGGGCTTTGTATTCCGTACACAGACAGGCGAAATCACGGTACATGCCCGGGAGATGACGCTTCTGAGCAAGTCGCTGCGTCCGCTGCCTATAGTCAAGGTGAAAGACGGCAAGACTTACGACAGCTTTGACGATCCGGAATTGCGCTATCGCCGCCGCTATGTCGACCTTATCGTCAACGACGGCGTCAAGGAAATATTCATAAAGCGTACAGGTGTGTACAACTCCATGCGCAATTACTTCAATGAGCATGGGTATATGGAGGTCGAAACTCCGATACTGCAAAGCATACCCGGCGGTGCCGCCGCACGTCCTTTCGTGACGCACCACAATGCGCTGGATATTCCTCTGTATCTGCGTATTGCAGATGAGTTGTATCTCAAGCGCCTTATCGTAGGCGGATTTGACGGCGTGTACGAGTTTTCCAAGAACTTCCGCAACGAAGGTATGGACCGCACACACAACCCCGAATTCACCTGCATGGAAATATATGTAGCGTACAAGGACTACAACTGGATGATGACCTTCACCGAGCACATGCTTGAACGTATCTGCCGTGACGTCAACGGTACGGACGAGGTACGTGTGGGTGATAATGTCATCAGTTTCAAGGCTCCGTTCCCGCGCGTGACCATGACGCAGGCCATCAAAGACCATACCGGCGTGGATATCACCGGAATGGACGAGGCCGCACTTCGCAAGGTCTGCAAGGACCTCGGCATAGAGGTGGACGAGTCTATGGGCAAGGGCAAACTTATCGACGAAATTTTCGGCGAAAAATGCGAGGGCTGCTACATCCAACCCACGTTTATCACCGATTATCCTATAGAAATGTCGCCGCTGACCAAGCGTCACCGCGACAACCCCGAGCTGACCGAGCGCTTCGAACTCATGGTCAACGGAAAGGAATTGGCCAACGCCTATTCCGAGCTCAACGACCCCATCGACCAATACGAACGTTTTGTCGAGCAGATGCGTTTGAGCGAAAAGGGAGACGATGAGGCCATGATTATCGATAAGGACTTTATTCGTGCACTCGAATACGGAATGCCTCCCACATCGGGTATGGGCATAGGTATGGACCGCCTCGTGATGCTGATGACCGGACAGACTACCATACAGGAAGTGCTTTTCTTCCCGCAGATGCGTCCCGAGAAGGTCATCAAACGTGATGCCCCCGAACGCTTTGTCGAGGCCCTTGGCTCGGACGAAGTCGCCGCTTGGGTACCTCTGATGAACAAAGTCGGCATCAATACCGTGGGCGACCTTGCCGCCGCCACCGCCGCCAAACTGCAGCAGGAATTGTGCGGTCTCAACAAAAAGCACAAACTGGGGCTGAAGCCGGTGAGCGTTGATACGGTAGGGGCCTGGATAGCTGCCGCAGCGCAGTAATCCTATGCCGGGCGCCGTCGTTGGCGGCTGCCGGGATGCCCGAACCGGGTGCATTTAGACAAAGAAAAACATTTAACCAACCTCTCTCGATACATTTTACTATGGCTTTTCCAGGCAATATATGCGTCATGGGTGGCGGCAGTTGGGCAACAGCGTTGGCCAAATTGCTGTTACAAGATTGCGAGACCATACATTGGTATATGCGCCGTGACGACCGTATCGAACAATTTATCAGCGAGGGCCGCAATCCCGCATATTTGAGCGATGTCCCCTTTGACGTCAATCGCATATACTTCTCCAGCGACATCAACGAGATGTGCCGTCGATGCGACACACTTCTGCTGGCGATGCCCTCGCCGTATTTCAAGGCTCATACGGACAAAATCACCGTAGATTTGAGCGGCAAGTCGATAGTGTCCGCCGTCAAAGGCATTGTGCCCGATGACAATGTCTTGATTACGGACTATATGGCCGACCATTTCGGCTGCGACCGAAATCAAATTCTTGTGATTTCCGGTCCGTGCCACGCCGAGGAGGTGGCTCTTGACCACTCGTGCTTCCTGACCATCGGCAGCCCGTCCGAATCCAATGCCAAGACGTTTGCCAAATGCTTGGAGTCCAAGAAAGTCAAGACAATAACCTCCACGGACATCAACGGCATACAATATGCCGCCGTGCTCAAGAATATTTACGCCATCGCCGCCGGCATCATTCATGGCATTAAGATGGGCGACAACTTGCTGGCAATGCTGGTGTCCAATGCTATACGCGAGATGGAACGCTTTTTGGATGCTGCGGCACCACATGCACGCCGTATTACCGATTCGGTATACTTGGGCGACTTGCTGGTGACTGCATACTCGCGTTTTTCGCGCAACCACAACTTTGGCGCGATGATAGGACGCGGCTATTCGGTGGCTGCCGCCAAGATGGAAATGGAACAGACCGCCGAGGGATACTACGGCACCCAGTGCATCCACGACATCAATAAGGGATTGCATGTACCCATGCCCATTCTGGATGCTGTGTACGACATTTTATATAGGCGCATCAATCCGGCCAAGGCTTTGGCCAAGATGAGCCAAACTTTTGTCTGAGACGCATGGCCCGGGAACTACCAATCCGAAGTATATAGACAAATCATACTTACAACAAAACCGAGATACACTATGAAGGAAATTCAGATAGACACTACAAATACCGGGATGGCCGTCAGCGCCGCCGAAGTAGCAGCTTTGCAACCCGAAGTGGCCACGGCGCTCTCGCACCTGCACAACGGCACCGGCGCCGGCAACGACTTTATCGGATGGGTGGACCTGCCGACACGTACACCCGAAGAACTCATAGATGACATTATGGCCACCGCAAAGGATATGCGCGAACGCTGTGATACTGTGGTATGTATCGGCATCGGCGGAAGCTATCTGGGCGCCAAGGCAGTCATCCATGCACTCTCGCCCGCATTCCCCCAACCGGGCGAAAAAACTACAGAAGTAGTTTTTGCCGGACATAACATCTCCGAAGACTATCTGTACGAATTGCAGCAGTATCTGCACAACCGTCGTTTCGGCATCATTGTCATATCCAAGAGCGGTACCACCACCGAACCGGCCATTGCTTTCCGCTTGCTGCGCGAGCAATTGGAAAAGGCCGTAGGGCACGAAGAGGCTGCTCGCCGCATCGTGGCCATCACCGATGCCAAGCGTGGCGCTCTGCGTCAACTCGCCACTCAGGAAGGCTACAAGACATACGTCATCGAAGATAGTGTCGGCGGTCGTTTCTCGGTACTCACGCCTGTGGGATTGCTGCCTATAGCCGTCGCCGGACACGACATTCACAACCTTGTCGAGGGCGCTCGCAAGATGCAGAAGAACACCATCAACATCAATGCGACAAATATTGCCGGGACCTATGCCGCTACACGCAACGCCCTGTACCGCGCCGGCAAAAAAATCGAGATATTGGTCAACTACGACCCGCGCTTGCACTACCTGGCCGAATGGTGGAAACAGCTGTACGGCGAAAGCGAAGGCAAGCAGCACCGCGGCATATTCCCCGCATCTGTGGACAATACCACCGACCTCCACTCGATGGGCCAATGGATACAGGATGGCGAACGCACTATCTTCGAGACAGTTATTTCTGTCGAAAAAGTGCAACGCAGCCTCACAATACCGCGCGAGCAGGCAGACCTGGACGGCCTCAACTACATTGCAGACCTCCATATCGATCAGGTCAACAAGATGGCCGAAGCCGGAACGCGCTTGGCTCATATCGACGGCGGTGTGCCCAATATCCGCATCACTATTCCCGCAGTCAACGAGTATTACATAGGCCAATTGCTGTACTTCTTCGAGAAAGCGTGCGGCATCTCGGGGTATATCCTCGGAGTCAATCCTTTCAACCAGCCCGGTGTCGAGGACTACAAACGCAATATGTTTGCGTTGCTTGACAAGCCCGGCTACGAAGAACAATCCGCAGCTATCCGCAAACGTTTGGGCTGAAGCCCATCGGCCCGGGACGCGCAAATGCCTTTTGCGTCTCGGGCAATGCGGCTTGGATTGACCGAAACTGACGACACTACCAAACAATGATACAGCCCTCGATCGGCGTCTTTGACTCGGGCTATGGCGGCCTGAGTGTCTTGCGCGACTTGGCGGAAGCCATGCCGCAGTATCGTTTTACATACTTGGGCGACAATGCCCGTGCCCCTTACGGGACACGGTCGTTTGACCTGGTATACGACTTTACGCTGCAAGCCACGCGATATCTGTGGAATCGAGGTTGCCCTCTGGTGATACTTGCTTGCAATACGGCAAGTGCCAAAGCT
The DNA here is from genome assembly GCA_900540625.1 of uncultured Porphyromonadaceae bacterium. Taxonomy (GTDB): domain Bacteria; phylum Bacteroidota; class Bacteroidia; order Bacteroidales; family Muribaculaceae; genus CAG-873. The sequence continues at coordinate 36,160 of UQGP01000009.1, forward strand.
TTACGCACCATACAGCAACGCTACTTGCCGGGCAGCGACGACCCTACGCGTCGCGTGTTGGGCGTGATACGTCCCACGGTCGAACATCTGGCCGGAATAGAAACTAACGGACATATCGGTATTGTCGCCACCCCCGGAACCATAGCATCGCACAGCTACGATATCGAAATCGCAAAGATGTGTCCCGGCTACCGACTGACATCGCACGCGTGTCCTATGTGGGTTCCTTTGGTCGAAAACGGGCAGTTGGATAACCCCGGAACGGACTACTTCGTTCGCAAAGATCTCGAAGCCGTTATGGTTCGGGACCCGGAAATAGACACGCTGATACTCGGCTGCACGCATTATCCGTTGCTTGTACCGGTCATACGGCGTCATCTTCCCGAACATGTGCGCATCCTTACGCAGGGGCGCATAGTGGCGCCGTCGCTCATAGACTATTTGCATCGGCATCCCGAGATGGATACGCGGCTGTGTCCCGGCGAACAAGACGCATCATGTCGCGTTACTTATCTGACTACGGATTTGCCCGAACGATTTGATAAGATAGCGTCCACGTTTATGGGTGCGCAAGTGCACTCGCAACGCGTATCGTTGTAGCGCCGGGCCTAAAGCATTGTAACAGAACACTTCGTATAAGAACAAAGCGGGGTAGGGTCGAACCTTATTCCGCTTTTCTTGTCATTATCTCGTGAATGATGCTTCGCTGTTGTCTTATTTGATGGAATCTGCGCTGTTGTCCTTCTTGATGTGAAGTGCTGTGCTGTTGGATGCCTCGGCTTATGAGGAACGGCGTGGGTGCAGAAGCGCACGCAGACGTCGCCACAATGGTGAGGGTGCCGTGGTGATGTCGCTGGCCATAGGATCGACGAAGGTGGTGGACGGAACGGCTGTTCCGAATTGCTCGGGATATATTACCGCGATGTTTGTCGTGGCAAAATTGCGTTGCAGGAAAGTAGGCATCCCGGCAATATCCTGATTGTAAGACACCGAATTGACGCGTGCTCCGATTACCACCAGCAGGTCGTCGTCCAAAATCTTGCCTGAAATCAGGATAAAGTCGTCCCAGTCCTCGGCTTGGCGGAATTCGCAGCGTATTCCGTAGTTTTCCTGGTATATTACACCGCGAATGTGGGGCTGTATCTCGTCGGGACAGCAGAATATGACGCGGCATCCTATCTGTCGTGTCAGACGGGCCACGGCGCGTACCCAGCGGCTGAATCCGGTCTCGTACTGCGCACGCGGCGGCGCGTATACGATGATGCGTGTGACGGTGTATACCGGGATAAACATTCGGGTGATGATGACCATGCGGTTGGTCGATCGTAGCAGCGTATCCACCTTGTTCCCGTATATACTGTCCAGTACGGCGCTGCGACGGTGCAGCCCGAGAATGATTTCGGTGATGTCCCTTTCTTCGATGGTGTTGAGTACGCCGGTGACGGTGTTGAGGTCGTAGCGGTCGATGGCTTCGAGCGTCACGGATGCTGCTGCAGCTGTATGTCGCGCCACTTTGAGTGTCTTTTGGGATAGAGCGCGAGCGGCCGGGTTGTTGTCGTTGCGCACGTGCAGGGCGTAGAAGTTGTGCTTGCCGCGGTCGTTACGCATCAGCAGAGCCATATCCACCAGTGCGGTGGCCAATTGGGGATTGGGTACGGCTATGAGCGTATTGTTGAGGCGCATACGGCGACCTGTAGCGGTGCTTTCGGCTCCGATTTCTTCCTCTTTTTTGAGCATTGATATACGGAGTCGAGGCGCCGAAAAAGCCGTGACGATGGGCGCTACGGCGCAGGTGACGAGGATGACAAGTACCGTACTGTTGAGTATACGGGCGTCCAGCATCCCCAGGGTGTTGCCCAATGTCACCACGGCCAAGGCTACGGCGGTGTGCGCCGAAGTGAGGCCGTATATGACGCCGCGGCTGTGTTTGTCCAGGCTCGATAGTTTTTGGCATAGATATGCCGGGAGCCATTTGGATACCAATGCAACGGCTATCATCAGCGAGGCAACGATTAGTGTGTCGCGCTCGAGGACGACGTTAAGGTTAATCATCATGCCCACACTTATCAGGAAGTAGGGTATGAATAGGGCGTTACCTACAAATTCGATGCTGCCCATGAGCGGCGACGCGGCCGGGATATAGCGATTGAGCACCAGCCCGGCGAAGAATGCCCCGAGAACGGCTTCAAGGCCTATGAGTTGAGCCAACCAGGCCGAGAGGAATACCATAGCCATTACAAAGACGTATTGCATAACCTTGTCTGCATGGCGTTTGAAAAAGTAACGCGTGATGCGCGGATAGGTGTACAATACGCATAGACAATATACGGCGATACGTCCGAGTAGGGCGAGCATTTCCGACCAACTGAATTCGCCGCTGCGAGCCACGCTTACCGTGCCGGCAATGACGAGCAGGGCGCCTACAACGGCGATGATGGTGCCCACGACAGCGATGATTACCGCCGGGGCTTTGGTGATGCCCAGACGTGCCGCTACGGGGTAGGAGATAAGCGTGTGCGAAGCGTACATCGCGCCTAAGAGCATACTCGTAAGCAGGTCAAGCCCGAGTATGTAATAGCTGGTGATCACGCCCAATCCCAGCGGTATAAGCAGCGTCATTATGCCGAAAAACAGCCCTCGTCGCAGGTTGAGCCGCAGGTGAAACATATCTATCTCGAGGCCGGCCAGGAACATAAGGTATAGCAGCCCGACTTGTCCGAAGATAGAGAAGGATTCGTCCGCAGCAAGCACATTGAACCCGTACGGGCCGATGATAACGCCCGCAACAATCATTCCTATAATATGCGGAATCTTGAGCTTATTGAGCAAAAGCGGCGCGGTCAATATTATCACCAAGACGATGAAAAATATCGGCACGGGCTGTGTCACCATAGGGGACACGTCAAGCAGCGCAAGGTGGGGAGGCATATCGGATTAGGTAGTGATGCTTTTTTTCTGAAAATCTGTGGTGAGTGGAGTGTGTGCGTATTGTCCTCTGCGCCGGAGACTGCTGCGATGTGGCGGCGTGGCCTTAGCGCGGCAGTCGATTGTGTGCCATAAGGTATAGCGCAATCTGTACGGCGTTGAGTGCTGCACCTTTCTTGATTTGATCGGCTACGCACCAGAAGGATAGCCCGCGTTCGTTGGCAAGGTCTCGGCGTATGCGTCCTACGTATACGTCATCGGTGCCGGCCAGGTGCAGCGGCATGGGGTATTCGAGGGCGGCGGGATTGTCCATCAGTGATACTCCCGGCGCGTCGGCAAATGCTTTGCGTGCCTCTTCGACCGAGATTGCACGCTGTGTCTGCACCCATATTGCCTCGGAGTGGGCACGCATCACGGGTACGCGTACGCAGGTGGCGCTGACTTGCAGGTCGGGCGCGTGCATTATCTTCTTGGTCTCGAGGTGCATTTTCATTTCCTCGCGAGTGTATCCGTTGTCGGTGAATACGTCGATATGGGGTATGACGTTGTCGGCCAACTGGTAGGCGAATTTTTCGACGGTGGGCTCTTCGCCATCGGCTATCTGGCGGTGCTGATGCTCGAGCTCGGCCATAGCCGATGCTCCGGCGCCGCTGGCTGCCTGATAGGTGGAGACGTGTACCGATTCGATGGGTGACAGTGCATTGATGGGATTGAGTGCCACCACCATCTGTATTGTCGTGCAGTTGGGGTTGGCGATGATGTTACGCGGTGTGTCAAAGGCATCTGCACCGTTGACTTCGGGAACGACCAAGGGGACATCGGCGTCCATGCGGAATGCACTCGAATTGTCAATCATCAGTGCGCCGCGTGCGGTGATGGTCTCGGCATACTGACGCGACACCCCGGCCCCGGCACTGACAAAAGCTACGTCTATCCCGGCAAAGTCTTCGGGCTCGTCTCTGAGTAGTTGTATAGTGTGATTTTTGCCGCGGAAAACAATAGAACTGCCGGCGCTACGCGTCGAGCCGAATAGCTTCAATTCCTCGATGGGAAAATTCTGCTGGTCGAGAACACGCAGGAACTCCTGCCCTACAGCGCCGCTGGCGCCGACAATAGCTACTTTCATTGCTGTCTTTTTCTGTATAATATGGGTGTGCAACGGTATTCTACCGCCTTGCGGCGTAAATACAATGCAAAGTTACAATTTTTCGGGCAATTTCCTATAAAAATGCTTTTCGGAGGGCGTTGCTCGGGTGTTGCTTTCGGGCGTCGTACTTTGACGTGTGCCCTAATTTATGCGTCCGGTATCATTGCGGCCTTACCTTAGGAGTACGTCCGCAACATCGGACGTTATTTTTCGCGCATAAATATTGCGATTGGTGTGCCGTGGAACCCCCAGCGTTCGCGGATTTTATTCTCCAGATAGCGGCGGTATGGCTCCTTGACCCATTGAGGTAGGTTGCAGAAGAATATGAATGTCGGAATGATGGCGCCGCGCAACTGGGTGATGTATTTGATTTTGACGAATTTACCCTTATTGGAAGGCGGCGGATAGGCCGCAATGGCTTCGAGCATGTATGTGTTGAGCTGCGAGGTGGGTACGGTGCGTTTGCGGTTTTTGTATACCTCTACGGCAGTCTCGATGACTTTGAAGATGCGTTGCTTGGTCAATGCCGAACCAAAGATGATGGGGAAGTCGGTGAACGGTGCGAAGCGGTTGCGTATGGCCGCTTCGAAGTGCGCGATGGCCGCTTGGCTCTTGTCCTGCACCAAATCCCATTTGTTGACGACGACCACAAGACCTTTGCGGTTGCGCTGTATCAGCGAGAAGATGTTTGCATCTTGGGCTTCGATGCCGCGTGTGGCGTCAATCATGAGAATGCAGACGTCCGAGGCTTCGATGGCGCGTATACTGCGGATGACCGAGTAGTACTCGATGTCTTCGTTGACCTTGTTCTTCTTGCGTATTCCGGCGGTATCTACAAGATAGAAGTCGAAACCGAATTTGTCGTAGCGTGTGTATATTGAGTCGCGAGTTGTTCCGGCGATGTCGGTGACGATGTGTCGGTCTTCGCCGATAAAGGCGTTGATAAGCGAGGATTTGCCGGCGTTAGGACGTCCGACGATAGCGAATTTGGGGATGTCGGCCAGCGCTTCGGCATCTTCGTCCTCTTGTGCCGGGAGTTTGGCCACCACCTGGTCGAGCAGGTCGCCGGTGCCATAGCCGTTGACGGCGCTGATGCCGTAGGGATCGCCCAATCCGAGGGAGTAAAACTCGGGCACGTTGTACTGCCATTCGTTGGAATCCACCTTATTGGCCACCAAAATCACGGGCTTGCGGCTGCGGCGAAGTATGGCTGCGACGTGGTCGTCGAGGTCGGTGACACCGTTCATCGAGTCGACTACAAAGAGTATGACGTCGGCCTGTTCGATGGCCAATTCGACCTGCTTATTGATTTCGCTTTCGAATATATCTTCGCTGTTGACTACCCATCCTCCGGTGTCTACTATGGAGAATTCAATACCGTTCCAGTCGACTTTGCCGTATTGACGGTCGCGCGTTGTGCCGGCTGTAGGGTCGGTGATGGCCGTACGTGTTTGGGTAAGGCGGTTGAAGAGAGTGGACTTGCCTACATTAGGGCGTCCGACGATGGCTACGAGTTTTCCCATAATAGTGTCTTGGTGTTAGTCGTGGGTGTTGGTGGATGTGGATGGTCTCGGGTGCGGTCATTCGATGTATCCGAATTGACGCAGCTTGTTTTCGCGGTTGCGCCAATTGGGCTCTACTTTGACAAATATTTCGAGGTACACGCGTTTGCCGAAGAATGCTTCGATGTCTTTGCGTGCCTCGGTGCCGACTTTTTTGAGCATTGCTCCGCCGCGGCCGATAATTATGCCTTTTTGGCTGTCGCGTTCGACATATACTACGGCCATGATGTGTATCGAGGTGTCTTTCTCGTCAAATTTCTCGACGATGACTTCGGTGCTGTACGGTACTTCTTTATCGTAGTCCAGCAGAATTTTTTCGCGGATGATTTCGGTGACGAAGAAACGTGCCGGTTTGTCCGTCAGGGCGTCTTTGCCGAAATAAGGCTCGCCTTCGGGCAGCAACTCGACGATACGTTTCATCAGGTTGGTGACATTGAAGTGCTCTTTGGCGGATGTGGGAAATATCTCGGCCTTGGGCAGTATCTGATGCCAGCGGTCGTATATTTCGTTGAGTCGGTCTTGGCTTGGTAGAAGGTCTATCTTGTTGATGACCAGAAGCACGGGAATTTTTTCGGCAGCCACGCGTGCCACGAAATCGGCGTTCTTTGTCGGGTCTTCAACCACATCGGTGACGTACAGCAGGATGTCTGCGTCGGTGAGTGCTCCTTCGCTGAACTCGAGCATGGATTCCTGAAGCTTGTACTTGGGTTTGAGCACACCGGGGGTGTCCGAGAATACGATCTGGTACTCGGGGGCGTTGACGATGCCCATGATACGGTGACGCGTGGTTTGCGCCTTGGAGGTGATGATGGATATGCGTTCGCCTACGAGGTCGTTCATGAGTGTCGATTTGCCGACATTCGGGTTGCCGACGATGTTTACAAATCCTGATTTGTGCTTTTGTTCCATAGCTTTTGGCGTTGAAGATGAGACGGCGTGTATGCCTGAGGCTTCCGCCCCGTGATAGTCTATATATAACATTGATAGCACCGCGAAGGTGCTATCAATGCTGTGGCCGCGTGGCGTGGACTGCTCCGCGCTGCCGTCTGCGGGCGTGCGGGACAGGATGCCGCGCTGCCGAGTGTTACATGTCCCAAACGAGGTACATCGCGCCCCAGGTGAATCCGGCGCCGAAGGCTGTCAGGATGATTTTGTCGCCTTTCTTGAGCGTGTGCTTGTATTCGTCCAGACAGATGGGTATGGATGCTGCGGAAGTATTGCCGCGGTACTGGATGTTGACCAGCACCTTATCCATGGGTATGCCGGCGCGCTGAGCCACGGCTTCGATGATGCGAAGGTTGGCCTGATGCGGCACGATGTAGTCGATGTCGTCTACGCCGAGGTTGTTGCGCTTCATGATGTCCTGAGTGGAGGTCAGCATGTCGGTTACGGCATTTTTGTATACATGGCGTCCGTCTTGGAACAGGAAGTGCCATTTCTTGTCCAGCGTTTCCTGAGTGGTGGGGTGTGCCGAGCCGCCGCCGAGCATTACGAGGTGTTCGAGGCCGCTGCCGTCTACGTGGAACAGTCCGTCAATGACGCCTGTATTGGGTTGGTCGGTGGGCTGAACCAGAGCGGCGGCTGCACCGTCGCCGAAGAGTGCGCAGGTCGAACGGTCTGTATAGTCTATCATCGAGGACATTTTCTCGGTGCAGACTACCAGCACGTTTTTGTATATACCGGAGCGAATGTACGCTGTGGCGTCTTGTAATGCCACGATAAATCCGGCGCATGCGGCCTGAATGTCGTAGGCGTATGCTCCGGTAAGTCCGGTGTGGTATGCGATGATGGATGCTGTCGAGGGGAAGCGATAGTCGGGGTTGGAGGTAGCGCAGATGAGCAGGTCGATGTCTTCGGCCTTGACCGAGGGCGTCTCGGCCAGAAGCTTGCTGACGGCCTTTATGCCCATATACGATGATCCGGCGCCGTCTTTATGGAGTATGCGGCGCTCTTTGATGCCTACACGTGTGGTAATCCATTCGTCGTTGGTGTCGACCATCTTGGACAACATTTCGTTGTCGAGGATGTCGTCCGGGACGTATGATGCCAGGGCTGAAATGCGTGCGTTAAACATAGGTGTGTTGTAATAGAATGTGTGGCTTGTGTTAAGTCTATAGACTACGCTCCCACGGCATCGGCGCGTCGTGTATCTCGCCGATGCTGTGGCAGTGTGATTGCCCTTGCCGTGGCATATTGCCTGCCGGTGTTGTGGGCCTCATGCGTAGCCATTACCGTGGCCGGAAGTTGTGTCGCCTGGCTGTGGCGGACGGTTTGAAGCTCGTCCGGCTTTAGCCGACTACCTCTTCCTTGGCTATGGCCTGCTGTCCGCGGTAGTAGCCGCATTCGCATACGGTGTGGTATACGTGCCATGCACCGCAGTTGGGGCAGAGTGCCAATGTGGGTTCGATAGCCTTGTCGTGTGTACGGCGTTTGGCTGTGCGGGTCTTGGATTGTTTGCGTTTAGGATGTGCCATTTTATTTTATGTGCTTTGATTGTTTTTGTGTGGAATATATTGTTGTCTTCGATCCCGAGGTCTTGGACCTGTTCGGGGTCAATCTTGTGTCTTGAAGTTTTTGAGCGCGTCCCACCGCGGGTCGTTGGGCGTATCGGCGCCTTCGGTGTCTTGGGGGCCTTGCTCTTGGCTGTCTTGCAGGTCGATGACGCGGTGTTGATTGAGAATGTCGCTCATAGCGCTGTTGCACTGTCCGTCGGCGTGCATGTGCTGTATGGGGATGTCCAGCATCACCGTATCATAAAGCATGTGCGCGATGTCCAGGTCGCTGTCGCTGCGCGGCACTTCTATCAGGGCCTCGTCTTCGTCGTTGTAGCGGTCGCCGTACTTGGCTGCGATGTGGTATTCGGCGTCGATGCTCTCTTGCATATCGTCCAAACAGCGGTCGCAGGGTATGGTTACCTCTCCGGTGCAGCGCATGTCTATCTCGTAGACGTCGCCGGTGTATTCCACCGTGACTTCGGCAAGGATATCGCCATCACGCACATCCGTACTTTCCATCTGCTCAAAGAAGTCCTTTGTCAGACGGAAGCTGAATTTGTGTGTGCCTATCACTAAGGGCCTTAGTGGTAGCTTGTATTCGGCGAGAGTACCCATTGTCGTTTAAGTCGGGTGGGAAAAACTGTGCAAAGTTAGACAAAAACTTCCAAACCGCCAACTTTTTACGCGTACTAAAACGGCTTTGCCCGCGTTTTAGGCTTTTGCCGGGCTTTACGGGGCGTTTTCGGCGGCTTTTTGCGTTGTCGATGGCGGCGGATTCGGGGTTGTTCGGCTCTTATGATTGGCCCTCGTTTCGGCCTTCTTCGGGACGGGGCTTTTTGCCGCTGTTGTGCTTGTAGGACTTTTTGCTGCGCTTCTTTGCGCTATCGTTGTTGTCGCTATTGCGGTTGGCGTTTTGGGCGCTCTTGTTTTCTGTCTGCTTTCCTTTGTGTCCCGACGGCTTGGTGTTGCGCGGTTTGCCTGCGCCGGAGCCTCGCTTGTTCGAGCCCCGGCTGTTTGAACCGTGACCGTGGCGCGTGTCTAAGCGGCGTTCGGGGTGATACTCGGGCGCTTCGCCGTACTCGGGCGCGACGAGCTCTTTGCGCACGGGCTTGCCGAGAAATTTCTCGATTTGGCCGAAGCGGAACTGGTCCATAGTGCTGACCATAGTGATGGCGCGGCCTTGGCTGCCGGCGCGTGCGGTACGTCCGATGCGGTGAACGTAGTCTTCGGCTTCGTAGGGTACGTCATAATTGACGACCATAGTGATGTCGTCGATATCGATGCCGCGTGCCACGATGTCCGTGGCCACGAGTATGTCGATTTTGCCGGCGCGAAATCCGAGCATAACTTCGTCGCGTTCCTTTTGGTCGAGGTCGCTATGTATTTGTGCTACATTGAGATGAGCCTGACGTAACTGGCGCGTGAGGTCTTTGACTTTAAGCTTGGATGAGGCGAAGATGATGACGCGTTTGGCTCCTCCGTCTTTGCGCAACAAGTCCAGAAGTATTGGGGTCTTTTGGCGCTCGTGACAGATATATGCGCTTTGGTCGATGCCGTCGGCGGGGCGCGATACGGCAATCTTGACTTCTGCGGGATCGTTGAGAATTTCTTCGGCCAGTTTCTTGATTTTGGGTGGCATAGTGGCGCTGAACATCAGGGTCTGACGCTCCTTGGGTAGGCAGCGTACAATCTGCATGATGTCGTCGTAAAATCCCATATCGAGCATTCGGTCGGCTTCGTCGAGCACGAAGAAGGACACTCGGCTCAGGTCGATAGTGCCCATTTGCATGTGTGCAAGCAGCCGTCCCGGGGTGGCGATAACGACATCTGCGCCGGCATGCATACTATTCTGTTGACGGGCAAAAGTCGGACCGTCGGTACCGCCGTAAACGGCTATTGAGCTGACCGGCAGGTAATAGGCCATACCTTCCATTTGACGGTCGATTTGCTGCGCCAATTCGCGTGTGGGGGCCATGACTATGCAATTGATGGCGTCGGTGGGCGCTCCGTCGGTGTATAGACGGCTGATGATGGGCAGCAGGTATGCTGCGGTCTTGCCGGTGCCGGTTTGTGCGACGGCTATGAGGTCGCGCCCTTGCAGGATGTAGGGTATGGATTGCTCTTGTATGGGCGTACATTCCTCGAAGTTCATGTCGTAGAGTGCGTCAAGGACTTCGTCGCTGAGGTCTAATTGCTCAAAGGTCATATCGTGTTCTGTTATTTCTTTTTGTCGTTGTGCGATGCGCGGATGTTATGCTATGGTTCCGCCGGGTCTCATATTGCGCAATCGCCTGAATTCCATAATTATCAGGATAACGGTGACGGCGGTGGCAAAGAGGTCGGCAATGGGGAAGGAGTACCATACGCCGTTCAGTCCCCAAAGCCCGGGCATGATGATAAGTAGCGGTATGAGGAAGAGAACCTGACGCGAGAGCCCCAGAAATATGGATTTGCCGACACGCCCGATGCTTTGGAAAAAGTTGGTGGACACAATCTGAAATCCTACGAAGACAAACGCCAGCAGGGCGATGCTAAGGCCGTGTGCGGTGGTGTTGACCAAATCTGTGTCCGTAGTGAATATTGAGGCAATGGTATCGGGGATAAAGAATGCTCCGCACCACCCGAGGATACTGAGTATGGTCGCGGCGACCAATGTCAGCATATATGCGCGACGCAAGCGGTGGAGTTTGCCCGCGCCGTAATTGTAGCCTACCACGGGTTGCATACCTTGGCAGATGCCGATGATAATCATTGTAATCAGCGACGCGTAGGTGGAGAATATGCCGGCAGCGCCGACGGCATTGTCGCCGCCATAAGCATACATAGTATTGTTTATCAGGAAATTGATGAGCGATGCGGCGGCGTTTACCAGCGATGGGGCGGCGCCGATGCCGATGATGCTGATGACCACTGCGCGGCGCAGGCGGTAGGTGCCGCGAGTGAAGTGGAGATTGCTGCGTCGGTCAAAGAAGTGCCATAATACAAATACCAAGGTGCTGGCCATAGCCAGGTCCGTAGCCAGGGCGGCACCGCGTATGCCCATGTCGAGTCCGAAGATGAATATGGGTGCGAGTATGGCGTTGGCCACAGCACTGAGTATCATAGTCATCATTGCACGACGCGGATACCCGGAAGCGCGTTGGATGTTGTTGAGCGAGAAACTGAGATTCATCAACAGCATACCCGGAAGCAGCACCGACAAAAAGTCGTGCGCATAGGGGAGTGTGCGGTCGCTGGCCCCGAAAGCGCGAAGCAGCGGGTCCAGGAATACCGCGAAGGCGGTGATGTAAATAGTGGCGAATATCAACAGCATCACCACCGAGTTGCCTAATATAGTCTGCGCTTCGCGTAAACGCTTGGCTCCAAGCATTATGGATACGCGTGCCGAGGCGCCTGCGCCTACGAGTACGCCGAGCGCCGTGGCCAAGTTCATCAACGGGAATGTAATTGCCAGGCCGGAGATGGCGTCCGGACCGACACCGCGTCCGATGAATATGCGGTCGATGACGTTGTATAGCGATACGACCACCATTCCGGCAACGGCGGGAACGCTGTATTGCCAGAGCAATGCACCTACGGGACGTGTGGCGAGGCTGTTGAGTCCTGCGGCGTTAGCGCTTTCGGCGCTCTTGTCGGTGTCACCTTCGGCTGTGCGCTCGGCTTCGGCGACATCGTGGGCTTCGGTGGCACTGATTGTGCTGCTGTCGCCGTTGATGCTGTCGTGATTGTCTTCGCCGGTGCTTTTGTGCCGGGCGCTATCGGTGGTGTGTTTTGTCTGTTGTTTTGCGGACATTGGGGTTGACGCTTCTTGAAATCCGTGTATTATGCAACGGACAGCGTTCCCATGATAGGGAGCACTGTCCGCGATTGGTTATGGATAGAGAATTTGCGTCAGGAGGCTCGGCGCTGTATTATTTTCCGGCGCGGACGCGTGCGCGTTCAACGTATTTGTCGATGTTGAAGCCTGCCTGCTGTACGTAAGCCTGGTAGTCGGTGCGGATGGTGTTGTAGCACTCATACTCCTTGGCATAGTTCTTTTGTTGAGCGTAGATGTTGGCCATCTTGATAAGGATGAACGGCGTAATTGTGGGGTTGCCGTCGGCCTTGCTTACAGCGTTTTCGTATTCGCTGATGGCATCGTCAAGTTTATTGAGGTTGGCGTAGCAGTCGCCTTTGAGGCTGTAAACTCCGGCGCCGATGATTTCGCTGCTTACCGAGGTCTTGTCGAGATATTCGATGGCTTTGACGTAGTTGGAATCGTTGTAAGCGCGGATAGCGACCATAAGCTGTGCGCGCTCGTTGGCGGCTGTGCTGCCGTCATCGGCAATCTTCTGATACATTGCGGAGCGGATGCTGTCGTTGGTTTCGATGTCGGCCAGACCGATGGCATCGTTGGCTTTGCTGACGGCGTTGGAGTGCAGGAAGTACACTGCTCCGGCAATCACGAGGACTACTAAGATGGCGATGGACGAGAAAATGAAGATTTTCTTGTTGCGTTGCGCGCGGGCCTGTTCGCGGGCTTCCTGCTGCGCTTCGGGGGTGTTAAATGTCTTGTTTTCCATTATTTAGTGTATCTTTTTTGCTTTGTTCGATGTAGCGTCTCGGCCTCGAACTATATGCCGATGCCGATGCTGCCGGAGGCTGCTACGCTTCCGAAGTGCAAAGTTACTGTTTTTTCGCCGAATACGCCAACTTTTTGAGCATGTATTTTTGCTCCGACTTTTTGCGTGGTTGTGACGGTCGTCTGCGGCACTGCCGCGCTCAAAAAAAAGGTGGCATATCGCTGAGGATATGCCATCTTTGTGTACGGCTATGTGCCGTGTATGTTTTTTTAGAAGCGGTAGGTGAGACCTACGGAGATGACGCCTTGGTCGAAGTCGCTTACCAGTTGGTATTTGCCTTCGAATCCGATGGTGAGTTTGGAGTCGATGTCGTACTCGAGGCCGCCACCGAAGTTGCCGCCGACGCGTGTTTCGCTGTCTGCGCCGTCGACGTCAACCATGTAGTGACCTACGGTGAGACCTACCAGGGGATAGATGTGGAAGTCTTTGGTGATGTTTACCAGATAGTGGACGTTGGCGTTGAAGTCAAACATCGACACTTTGTCGTTCTGGAAGAAGTAGTTGAAGGATGCTTCGCCGCGGAAGCTGTTGGTGAAGAAGTGCTGAGCCTTGATGCCGAGGCCGACGGATTGAGTCACTTGTGTGTCGTAAAGAAGGTTTACACCGATGGTGTTAGAGCCTTTTTGCGCATAAGCGCATACGCCGAGAACAGCGCAGAATACGGTCAATAATAATTTCTTCATAAGTGATTTAGTGTTAGATTTGGATACTCGTTATTAAGAGTATACCGCTGTGTGCGGCGGTGCAAAGTTATGTTTTTTTTGTGATTTTTTGCGTTGTACGATGATCTTTTTTGTGCCGTGTGCCGGACATTGCTTCCAATTTCGGTCCGAAAAACCGTGACTTGTAAAGCGTAAAATGTTGGGGAACAGCTATCGTAACCGTTCGTTCTTTCTGTGAACTATCGGGCTGTCAGATTCGTGATGCACGATTGCGTAGCAGTGCGCCGAATGCCGTGATGGCGGCCATAGCCTCGACGATGGGCACGGCGCGTGGCACTACGCAAGGGTCGTGACGTCCGTGAACTTCGAGGGTGACGGCGCGATGCTCGCTGTCTACGGTCTGCACCGGGCGCAGTAGCGTAGCTACGGGCTTGAAAGCCACGCGCATCACGATAGGCTCGCCGTTTGAGATGCCGCCTTGTATGCCGCCCGAATTGTTGGCTGCGGCGGCTATGCCGCGTGGGTCGTCCGGCGCCGGCATCCAGTTGTCGATGACTTGAGAGCCCTGATGTGCGGCACCTTCAAATCCCATTCCGTATTCGAAGCCCTTGGCTGCGGGTATGCTCATCATAGCTTCGGCGAGTAGCGCTTGCAGTTTTCCGGCTACGGGGTCGCCAATACCTGCCGGCATTCCGGTGATGACACATTCGATGGTTCCGCCGAGTGTGTCGCCATGGTCCTTGGCGTCGAGTATGGCTGCTTCCATGGCAGCGGCCGCCGTTGCGTCCGGGCATCGTACGGCGTTGGCCTCTATTGATGAGGGCGTTGCAGCCATCGGGTCGATATTTGCACTTATGCCTCCTATGGCTCGAGTGTATGCACGTACGTCTATGCCGTAGGCGGCCATAGCCTGCATAGCCAGGGCTCCGGCGACGATGCGTGCGGCTGTCTCGCGGGCACTGGCACGGCCGCCGCCGCGATGGTCGCGTATGCCGTACTTGGCTTGATAGGTAAAGTCGGCATGCCCCGGGCGGTAGGTGTTGCGCAGGCTCTCGTAGTCGTGCGAGTGCTGTGACGTGTTGGGTATTACAAATCCTATGGGAGTGCCGAGGGTAACGTAATCGGGTGTGCCCGAAGTACCTGCGCACACGTTTGCATCAATGATACCCGAAAGAATTTGCACCTTATCAGGCTCGTTGCGAGCCGTGGTCAGTGCCGATTGTCCCGGACGGCGACGATTCAAAGCCGCTTGCAGTCGGTCGAGGTCGATGTGTACTCCGGCGGGCATGCCGTCGATGACGCCGCCTATGGCCGGGCCATGGCTTTCGCCGAAGGATGTCAGGGTGTATGTCGTGCCAAAGGTGTTCATATCATTCTTTGATGAGGTCGGTGACGGTGGCGGAAGAGGCTGTCACGATGTCGGCCGGGGCGATGCATAACTGGAGCCCGCGGACGCCGGCGCTCACGTATACCGAGTCAAAATCGTTTACGGTGCTGTGTATCAGTGTAGGTAGAGCCTTCTTCATGCCGATGGGCGAGCATCCTCCGCGGATGTATCCGGTGAGTGGCAGCAATTTGCGCATAGGTATAAGGTCGGCTTTTTTGTCGCCTATGGCTCGAGCGGCTTTCTTGAGGTCGACCTCGGCATCGCCGGGTACGACGCATACAAACAGGCCGCAACGTTCGCCTCGCAGCACAAGGGTCTTGAATACCCGGCGAATGTCCTCGCCGAGGCACTCGGCCACGTGCGTTGCTTCGAGATGTTCTTCGTCGACGGGGTAAGGTACGAGTGAGTATTCTATGCCGGCGGCATCAAGCAGCCTTGCGGCATTGGTCTTATTGGATGCAGCGTGCTTCTTGGACATGGCTCAGTCTTGTTCGGGAGTTTCGCGTATATCGTCCAATATGGTGTCCAGCTCACGGCTGACTGTGGTCAGGCGACTGCGGCAATATTTGAGCAGGAAGGCACCGCGGCGAGTCTTGGCGACCATAGTGTCGATATCGCAGTCAGGGTCTTGCAGCGAAGCAATGATTTCTTCGAGTTCGGTGATGGCCTCGACGTACGTCTTGGGGGTATTTTCGTTATTATCCATTGGAGGTGTCTTTAGAAGTTACTTGTGATTGTATTGTCAATCCGCCGGCAAGGCGTGTGGTGATGGTGTCGCCGGTGGATACGGCATCAGCGTCGGTGAGGATGTGTCCGTCAGCGCCGTAAGTCAGCGAGTATCCGCGAGCCAGGACTTTTTCGGGCGATAGGGCGTCCAGGAGCGTGGCTTTGGATGTCAAGAGACTGTCGGCTATATGCAGACGTGCGTTTATGGCCGGCGGAATTGTCGCCGCAGCGGCATCGAGGGCATTGCGCCGTGTCGCGATGGTGGCTGTGACGGCATGTTCGATAGCGGAGGTCGATTGCAGAAGTGAGGTTGCCGCATCCGAGAGGGTGTCGGCGACGTCGCGATATAGGGCTGTAGCGTAGCTGCGCAGGGCTCGTTGGGCATCGTCCGCCGCGCGTTGGGCCGTGGTGGGCAGCGCGTATGCCGCTTCGGTGTAACGTGTGCGATTGTCGGCGAGGATTTTTTGAGCAAGCAGAGCCATAGTGTTGCCCAAATCGGCGAAGCGTCGCAGTGCACTTTTGCCCTTGGCTATGAGCCACTCGGCGGCAGCCGTTGGTGTCTTGGTGCTCACCTTGGCCACCTCGTCGAGGATGGTATGGTCTCGTTCGTGCCCTATGCCGACGATTACGGGCAGCGGACAGCGGGCCACTGCGGCGGCGAGGGCGTAGTCATTGAAGGCATCGAGGTCGCTGGTGCTTCCGCCGCCGCGGATGATGACCACGCAATCCCAGCGCAGGCGTTCGGCAATGACATCTTTCAGCGCCGAAATGACGGTCGTAGATGTGTTTTGACCCTGCATTATGGCCGGGAACAGGCCGGTGGTAAATCGTAGATGTGCCTCGTTGTGCGACAATTGGTGGCTGAAGTCGCCGTATCCGGCAGCGCCGGGAGCACTTATGACAGCAATACGTTGCGGCATATCGCCCCAGGGTACGCGTTGGTTGAGCCCTATAAGGCCTTCTTGTGTAAGTCTTTGGCGTAGCTCTCGTAGTCGTCGTTCGGCATCGCCGATGGTGTAAGACGGGTCTATATCCGTGATGGTCAACGCTATGCCGTGGTAGGGGTGGAATGACACCGAGCCGCGCAGCAGGATGCGTATGCCCGAGCCGAGCGCAGCTCCGGTGGCCACGGCAAATTTGCGCGACACGGACGACCATACATTGCCCCAGATATTGGCCGAAATGCGTGCTACTGTGGCACCTTGCTCGTCTTTCTGTATCAATTGCAGGTAGCAATGAGGACCGGATTGGCGCACGTCCGAGGTTTCGGCCGTAATCCAGACATCATGTATGCCGGCGGCGGCGCTGACGGCATCGTGCACCAGCGTGTTGAGCTGGAGCAAGGACAGCACGTTGCGGCTGTCGGCACTGTCTTGTGCGCAGGCGTTCATTGATGTGGCGTTGTGCGAATGAAGCGCATTTTGTCATTGAGCCTGAAAGTGAGGCTCTTGTGCATCTGTCCCAATGCTGCCGGGGTGTCTTCCGGAACAAAGTATTGGCCCATCGAACTTGTAAGTGTAAGCGTGCGCGTCTCGGGGTCGTACTCGGCGGTAGAGAGTATGAACGGTAGCTGCTGTCGCGCCTGTTCGAGCGCGGCCTTGTCCGTCGTCTCCATCCAATCGGAGAGCTTGGGGGTGTCCAGCGGCGCTTTCTTCACCGGACGCCATTGTGTATCATAGAACGATATACGGCTGTCCTGCTGGGGCAGCGGAAGTGTTTCGATGACCATCAAGACTGTGTCTTTGCCTGTCGTGAGGACGTCAAGCGAGGCTTCGACCGAAGTCGCGGGCGTCAACTTTATCGACTTATCGGAGACCGAGATGATGCGCGCCACTCCACCTTGACGGTTGTTGGAGGGTGTCGTAAGTCCCGAGTGTGCGTAATCGAGCATGTCCAGGCGCGTTGTGGCGCTGATGGCATCGAAGGCGATGTCAGCCTCGGCCATGCCGAAGAAATCGGCGGCGGTACGCGCTTGCACGGCTAATGCTGCGGTGGCGATGATGAGTGCTATGGTGTATCTCAGCATATTATTACGAGGATAGATGTTAGAGGATAGATATTTGAGGAGGATATATAATGATAAAAGTTTCGGAATGGAAGGGCGGATGGTAGGCGGTCACTTGCGTTTGTGCTTTTTCTTGAATCCGCCTTCGTAGGAGCCTTCGCGATCTTTTTTATCGTTTTTGTGTCCTTTGTCCTTGAAGTCTTTGTCTTTAAAGTCTTTGCCTTTGAAGTTTTTGTCCTTGAAACTGCGGCCCTTGGACTTGAAATTGCGGTCACGCTTGGCGCGGTCGTCACGGTCGTCGCGTTTTTTGCGAGCGGTCTTGCGTCTGGAGGCATCGGCGTAATCTTTGTCGGCTTCGGCCACTTCGCTGTACAGCACTTGTCCGAAGAAATCGGCACCGCGCAGCGCCTTGACTACGGTGGCGGCATCCTTATCGGCTACATCGAAGAGGGTGTAATCGGTGAGCAGGTCTATACGGCCCACATCGACACGCTGATCGCGCGTGCCGCGGTTGATCATCGTGATAAGGTTGCCGGCGTAGAAGCCTTGGGCTTTCCCGGCGTTGACGTAAATGCGTGCCATGCCTGCATCGGCGGTACGGCGGTCTTTATCGGCGTCGGTGACAGGGCGTTCGCCGTTGTCGGCAAAAGCGCGGTCGCGACGCGGACGTTCCTTGTCGTTCTTGGCACGTCGGCCTTCCTTTGTGTCGGGAATGTCGATGTCACGCGCGTCCTTGTAATAGTCGAGCAATCGGTTGAATTCGAGCGATAATACGCGTTTCAGTAGGTCTTCGCCGGACAGCCATGACAGCTTCTTGGAGATGCCGGGAAGGTATTTCTCGATTTCGCTGTCGTCCACTTTGACTTTCTCGAGGCGGTCGGCGAGGTTGTAGAGCTGTTTCTCGATGATGTGCTGCGGCGATGGTACGTTGCAGCGCTCGAATTTCTTGCCTATCGATCGTTCGATTTGGCGCAAACGTCCTTGTTCGCGCGTGTGGATTATGGCTACGGAAATACCGGTCTTGCCGGCGCGTCCGGTACGTCCCGAGCGATGGGTGTATACGGCTGTGTCGTCGGGTAGTCCGAAATTGATGACGTGCGTCAGGTCGTCTACGTCGAGACCGCGGGCAGCGACGTCCGTGGCTACGAGTATTGAGATATGACCCTCGCGGAATTTCTTCATGACGATGTCGCGCTGCTGTTGCGAGAGGTCGCCGTGCAACGAGTCGGCATTGTATCCGTCCGAGATAAGTCGGTCTGCAATCTCCTGCGTCTCCGAGCGTGTACGACAAAATACTATGGCGTAGATATTGGGGCAATCATCCGCTATGCGTTTAAGCGCCAGGTATTTGTCCTTGGCTGCAACCATATAATACACGTGGCGGACGTTTTCGGCTCCTTGGTTGCGGTGCCCGACGACGACTTCGACGGGATCGTGCATAAAACGTCGTGCAATCTTGGCTACCTCATTGGGCATAGTGGCCGAGAACAGCAGCATTTTGCGGTTGTCCGGCACATGGTCTAGGATGTCGTTGATGCTGTCGATAAATCCCATATTGAGCATCTCGTCGGCCTCGTCGAGTACTACGGTATGCACATCATCCAGGTGTACCACGCCGCGGTCTATCAGGTCGAGCAATCGTCCCGGTGTGGCTACGATGATTTGGATGCCGCCGGCACGCAGGGCCTTGATTTGGCTTTGAATGCTGCTGCCGCCATATACGGGCAATATTTCGATGGAGGGTATGTACTTGGCGTAATCGGCTAAGTCGGAGGCTATTTGGAGGCATAATTCGCGAGTAGGTGCCAAAATCAACGCTTGCGGGCGTCGTTTGGCAGTGTCTACGCGCTGTATCAACGGCAGCCCGAAGGCTGCGGTCTTGCCTGTGCCGGTTTGCGCCAAACCTACGACATCGCGGTCGCTATCCAGCAGATATGGTATCACTTGCTCCTGAATGGGCATGGGTCGTTCGAAGCCCAACTCGCTGATGCCTTGCAGCAGGTCGGCGCGTATGCCCAAATCGGCAAAAGTGGCGGTCGAGGCGACGGGCTCGGTTGCGACTTTTTCGTTGATGTCGTCGGCGTTTTGTTGTTCTGTCATTCTCTTATGTATATTGCTCGATGCGTATGGCTGTGCCGGTCGGATGTGTGTCTTGGCTGATGTGGTGCTGCCTTTACGGCAAGCGGCCGATGTCTTGTGGCATCGGCCGCTTGTTGTGTCGGAATAGATTGGATTCTGTCCGGCCGTGGCCGCGACCAATTCAGTTAGGCGAGTTGTGCCGGATTATTTATCGTCGGCGGTGAACTCGAGGATGTTGTTCTTAATCTTGTTGTTGCCTACGAGGGTGAGCAGCGACAGACCTGCGGGGCGACCCTGACGGTCAATCATATAGATGGGCGCTGCGGCTGTACCCATGAAGGTGTTGGCCGATTCGAGGTAGTTGTAGGGACGACCGGCGTTTTTGTTGGAGGAAACTACGAAGTAGTAGATGCCGGTGTTGCCTTCTACGGGGCCTACAAGTGTGCCGGGCTTGGCGGCAGCGACAGCGCCTTGGATGGTGCCTTCGCCGAAGCCGATACCGGTTACGAAGTCATCGCCGAAGGTGCTGGTGGCGGGTTGGTCTGCCACTTTGACACCGAGGTTGGCGGCAGCGGCATTGAGCGTCTTGGCGTTCTTGGCCTGAGCTGCGAGGATGGATGCCTTCTTGTCGCGGATTACGAGGGGTTTGAGCATATCCTTTACGTATTGCGAGGTGACGGGCATGTAGTTGTCGTTGAAGACTTCGTCGATAGCTACGGCAAGCATGTACTCGTTGGAGCCGTTCTGGCGTGCAACTTTGGTGCAGTTGTAAACCTTGGAAACATCGCCCTTGTCGGCATTCATTGCCCACTTAACGGTGGACATCGAACCGGGAGCGAGGTCGCCTATGGGGCTGCTGGCACCTACGATGGCTTTGTATACTGCGTATCCGGCTTTCTCGGCGTTCTTACCGAAGGATTCGGCGGTACCGTTGGTGGCTACGAAGTTGTGGAAGTTCTGCGTAAGTTCGGTGATGGTGGCTTGCGAGGGTACGATTTCGTAGTCGATTGTAGCGATGTCGTATACGGTGACGGGTTCGGAACGCTTGGTGATAAGCATTGCGTAGCTTACGGCCTTGGAGATTTCCTGACCTTTATCGTTGGCGGTCTTGATGGTGTCGGTGAATACGAATACGTTGTTGACGGCCTGCTGTTCAAGAGCCTTGTACATCTTTTCGGGCAGGGGCATCTGCGGGTTGGGTGTAACCAGCGAGGTTTGGAGGCCGACGTTGCCCTGATTGAGACGCGTAATCGAGTCAAAGGTTGCGGTGTTGAGCAGGCTCAACAGCGAGTCTGCTTGTTCTTTCTTCTCGGGCAAGGGCATGACGCTGAATGTTACATCGTCCACGCCGGTGGTCTTGTCAAGAACTTTGGCCAGATAGAGTTTGCCGTTCTGGTTGCCGAGATTGCGTACCGTTCCGGCGGCCATGGGCACGCTGTCATTGGTGAGCATACGCAGGATGGGATCCTGACCGAGTTTGTCGGCGGTGTATTTGGCTGTATTCTTCTCGAAGTTGCTGTGCTGATTGACTGCATCGATGCCTTCGGAAGTCTGGAGTTCGTTGAAGAGCGTGTTGACTTCGTTGATGGCGTCTGCCTGGTCCTTTGCGGAGGGAGCCAAGTCTACGACGATATACGAAATCAGGCGTTTTTCTTCGTCAAGTTTGAATGCGCTCTTACGCTCGTTGTATACTTTTTCGTAGTCGGCATCGGTGATGGTCTTCTCGGCCTCAGCCTCGGATACGGCGGTATACTGCTTGGTGACGTAAGCGAAAGTTGTGGTCACGGAGCGGTCGTTGTAGATGGCGCGAGCGTCGACCTTGCTGGCGGTGAACAGTCCGTAGGCGAGGGACATATATGCGTTGGCTTTGAGGCCTTCGGTGATGTCCTTTTCGGTCTTGATCCAGGCGTTTTTGAACGCTGCGGCCAGTTCGGCGTCAAGCTGATACTTGGCGGGGTTGTTCATTGCGTCATAGAATGTCTTGGCGTCGGTAATGCCGGCTTGCATAAGGCCTTGGGGGTTGATGCCGGCGTTCTGTGCCAATTGATAGAGAACGTAGACACTCTGCTGGCCGTTGCCCAGCATTACGGAAGACAATTCGTTGTCAGTCACTGTGATACCCATGCGGTCGTATTCCTCGTCCAGGAGGCCTTGCATGAGCAGGGTTTGGATAACTTGTTCGCTGCGGTCGTCAGGATTGATGCTCTGGTTTTGGTCCTTGAGCATGTCGTCAAATTCCTGCTGCTTGGCTTGATAGTCGTTGTACTTGACTGTGGCGCCGTTGGCTGTAGCCACTTTGTCGCCTACGCCGAAGAACGAGCGGCCGGAGGTGAAGAAGTCTCCGAGGATAAATGCTAAAAGCGCAACAATGATGATGGTGAATAGCATCACCGATTTGCTTCTGATTTTCTCTAATGTTGCCATTGATATTGGTATAGTTAAGTTTTAATTTGCTAATTATTAAAGCACTGACTTGATGTCAATGTGTGCGCACCGACAGTGCCGGTGTGCAATAAACGCACAAAGTTAGTGTTTTTTCGCAAATCGGCAAAGCCCCTGACGCACAAAAACGTTGTTTCGGTTCCAAAACAACGTTTTTTGTGCTTTACTTTTTGCCAAAGAGCCAGGAAATGATGCTTCCTCCGATTTTGCGCTCGATGCCGGAGCGGGTGGTGGGTATGCCGGTTTTGCGTGCGATATTTTGGCGTAGTCGGGTGATGCCGACGGCGCGTTTCCACGAAAATGATAGCCCCGGAATGGGTGTCGATCTTTTTGCCATGATATATTGTGCGTTTGGATGTTTGTTGCTAATCGTTTTACTCGTTGAGACGAATAGTTGTTGTGACTTGATGTGCTCTCAATGAGACACAGGAAGGCGTTGGAGTGCCTTCCTGTGTTATTATACCATATGCGATACGAATGTAAATGCTGCAGAGTTCGGATGTGTCCCTGACATTTTTTTCTCGGAGTCGGGTTGTCTCCCTCCTTTGCTGTCAAGGCTTGCTTTGTTTCTTCGTATTTGTGCCCGAATCGGTTTCTCAGAGTCCGAAGGCGCGACGTACGTCATCTACGCGGTCGGTCTTTTCCCAGGTGAACAGCTCGACTTCGCGCTCGAATTTGTTGCCGTGGTCATCGACAAAAGTCTTGGTGACGGTGCGCGGTATGCGTCCCATGTGTCCGTAGGAGGCTGTTTCGCGATACATAGGTTGGCGCAACTTGAGCGCTTTTTCGATGGCGTGGGGCGTCAAGTCAAAGGTCGTGGCCACGATATCGCCGATTTGTGCGTCCGAGAAATTGACGTGCGCGGTGCCATAAGTGTTGACGCATACGCTGACGGGCTTGGCCACGCCGATGGCGTACGCCACTTGTACGAGGGCGCGGTCGGCCACTCCGGCGGCTACAAGATTCTTGGCGATGTGACGTGCGGCGTAAGCGGCCGAGCGGTCTACCTTGCTGGGATCCTTGCCCGAGAAGGCTCCGCCGCCGTGTGCGCCGTGGCCTCCGTAGGTATCAACGATGATTTTGCGCCCGGTGAGTCCGGTGTCGCCGTTGGGTCCTCCGACGACAAATTTGCCGGTGGGATTGACGTACAGAGTGTAATCCTCGTCCAGGAAGTGACGCAAATCCTCGGGCATGGCCTGACGTACGCGCGGTATGAGGATGTCGCGGACATCGGCGGCAATGACGGCGCACATCTCGGCATCGGCGGCGGCTTGGCGCTTTTCGGCTTGTTCGGGGGGCAGGCCGGTGAGGTCGGGGACGATGAATTCGTCGTGCTGTGTCGAAATCACTATGGTGTGTACGCGTACCAGTTTGCCGTTTTCGTCGTATTCTACGGTTACTTGGCTTTTAGAGTCGGGACGAAGATATGTCATTTGGCGACCTTCGCGGCGTATCTCGGCGAGGCCACGTACCAATGCGTGGCTTAGCGCGAGGCTCAGCGGAATGTATAGCGGCGTTTCGTTGCATGCATAGCCGAACATCATGCCTTGGTCGCCGGCGCCCTGCTCTTCGGGTGCCTGACGCACAACGCCGCGGTTGATGTCGCGACTTTGCTCGTGTACGGCTACGAGTACGCCGCAGCTACCGGCATCGAAGCCCAGCTCGGCGCGATTATACCCTATTTGGTCGATGACGTTGCGTGCTGTGCCTGCCAGGTCTATGTATGCCTCGCTATTGACTTCGCCGGCGATGATGACTTGGCCGGTGGTAACCAGTGTCTCGCAGGCCACTTTGCTGTGGGGATCGCGTGCCAGGAATTCATCGACGATGGCATCGGATATTTGGTCGGCAACCTTGTCGGGATGCCCTTCGGATACGGATTCAGATGTGAATAATTGCTTCATTACATATGAGTGTTAGATGTGTGTCTATTGAAGTGAGTTCTTTGCGCGAGGACGCAAAAGAAAAGCGGACAGCGCGAGATTCCGGGTGGATGTTCGGGCTGCCCACTGTTGTGTGGCGATTAATGCTATGGGATGTTCCCTCATAGAGGGCCGTGCGTTGAGTACGGCAGTCTGTAGGGGTTGTTTTTTAGCATTTTTTTTAGTGGTTGCAAGCAGCCAAATTTGTCCACTGTGGAAGACGCTATGCGCCTTTTCGGACTGCAAAGGTACGATACTTTTGCCGAATACGCAAATCGAAATTGCACTTGGTGCTGTTCTCTCCGCTTGCAGGTCTTGTTAGGCTGGGCTAATCCACTGATTGACAATATAATCCGCCGCAAGAATATCTTCCGATTCTTGCGGCGGATTATATTGTGATGCGCTGTAAAGCGTTATCGTTTACGCGTTTTTGTGCATCAGAAGTAGCGAGCCAGTGCGGCGGGCAGGTCGCGTGCGTCGGCTACGCGGAGCACCAAGTCGCCGTTGCGGTCGAAGATGAAGCTTACGGGACCGCCGTCGGGATTGACGTTGTAGGCCAGCAGGATGTCATAGCCTTCGGTGGGCGAGTTCCATACCGAAGTCCAGGGCATATTGGCGGCCGAGCGTCTCCAGTTCATTTCGTCCGGATCAAATGATATTTGGTATATTTTCAGCCCGGCGTTTTTGTATTTGGTGTAGACTTCGTTGAGTGCCACGGTGTTGGCCGGCGAGTTTTTGTGGTCATAGCGCACAAAATTGAGCACGGTGACACCCTTGCCGCAGTAGTCGTTGAAGTTGCGCAGTGTGCCGTTGATGTCATATCGGGCAATTTCGATATCCGGTTTGGACGCCATTTGTGCTTCCATAGCACGCCCCGAGGAGGGCATCGCGCGTCGTGCGGCCAGGTAGCGTTGTTCGAGGTCTTTGCCGCGCGGATCGTTGGGATGCAGACGTTTGTAGTTGTTTGCAGCATTGCCGAGGATACGCAGATCGGCTCGATCCGAAAGGTTGAGCAGCGGTCGTTTGTCGATGAATTTGCCGACAATGTAATACGAAGCCAAGCAGGTAGTGTCTTTATTGACCATAAGCATAAGCTCGGTCTTGAGACTCTTGTCGTTGCGTGCGGCGTCCGTTCCCAGCGAGTCTATATACTTGTTGATCAGTCTGTCTACGGAAGTAAATTCGGCTGCGAGGGGCGAGCCGGACACATCAAAACCACGGTCAAAGGACTTGGCGTCGGCTTTGAGTGTGAGGACTTGTTTGCCTTGGGCAGGGAAGTATATGTATTTGTCGGCCAGGCGTATACGGTATATAGTAGGCAGCGAATCGGCTTTTGCGGCTGTATAGTCAAAGGAGCCGTTGTCGTCAATGGCCACCGAGTCAATAAGATACCAGTTGCCAATGGTCGAGCCTTCGATGTATACGGTCTTGCCGGCACCTCCTTCGATGTTGCCTTTGAGTGTCCAGCCGTCGTGCCCGGAGGTGCATGCCGCTACTACCAGTGCGGCGGCTGCGATGCTGAGTAATCTTTTCATTGGGGGGCGGAGGGGGGTTAAAGCTTCTCGAATTCGGTGAATATAGCCTTGGCGATGGATTCCATCTCTGTGTCGGGAATAACAGGGTGTTGCTTGAAGAAGTTCATATCCGATTCGGCGTTGATGGGCACCAAATGGATGTGAGTGTGAGGTACTTCGAGACCCATGACGGCAACGCCGATGCGTTTGCAGGGTATGGCACGGCGCATAGCGATGGCCACGCGACGAGCAAATTTCTGCAGCTCGACGTAATCGTTTTCTTCAAGGTCAAAGATGTAGTCGACTTCCTTCTTGGGGATGACCAGGACATGTCCGGCGGCTACGGGATTGATGTCCAGGAATGCGAAATGGCGGTCGTCTTCGGCGACTTTGTAGCAGCCTATTTCGCCGGCTGCTATGCGTGAAAATATTGTTGCCATGATAGTTAGCTATTTATATTAGATTATATGTTCCTTGTCTTTCCGAGCTTATTGCCGTATCTGATTTCGGTCTTGTCCGGCTTATTGCTGTGCCGTGGCGCGAAATTAGTAGCGATAGTGCTATCAGAAAGTGATGTTGGTGATTTCGAATTTCATCAGGCCGGAGGGTACGCGTATTTCGACGATGTCGCCCAATTTGTGGCCTAAGAGTCCTTTGGCGATGGGAGTGGAGGATGCAATCTTCTTTTCCTTGAGGTTGGCTTCGCTGTCGGCTACGATGGTGTATTCCATAGTCATACCGTTGGCCACGTTCTTGATGGTGACGCGGTTGAGTATCTGAACTTCTTCGCAGTTGAGCTGGCTTTCGTCTAAGATGCGGGCATTGGCCACGAGGTCCTTGAGCTGTGAGATTTTCATCTCAAGCATACCTTGGGCTTCTTTTGCTGCGTCGTATTCGGCGTTTTCGCTCAAATCGCCTTTGTCGCGTGCTTCGGCGATGGCGCGTGATATTTCGGGTCGCTTAACTGATTCGAGGTAAGCGATTTCCTCCATTTTTTTCTTATAACCTTCCTTGGTCATGTATGTGATAGCCATAGTTGCTTGTTTTGTGTTTTTAGTTGTTGGATGTTAAGTATATAGAGACATTTAGCGGTACCCGGGTCGTCATCTGTGTTTTTTCCGTAAAACATAAAAAAGAAAGAATCTCAGCCCCGCGCTAACCGGGCGAAGATCCCTAAGGATGTGGTAGATGTCGTGGACGGCACCGTGGCGTATGGCCGCGTCAATGTCCTGTTTGCAAAGTTAGCGTTTTTTTTCGAGATGGTGATCACGGCAAGCCACTAAATGTTGTTAAAATGCGCTATTGTTCTATCTGCTAATGCTTTACTTATTTGTTCGTGGCTGCTTTAGGGTGGTGTGTCATAATAGCGAATTATTGTAGGAATGCAATCCATTGCGCTCGCAG
>UQGP01000010.1 GCA_900540625.1 uncultured Porphyromonadaceae bacterium
GCGGATGTCCCGCCGTGATCGTACACTTCAACAGCTATCGTACAATGTATATCGCATCCCGAAAGCACAAAGAGAATATCGCCGAATACTTGTTGTATATGTGGCAGATAGAGGATATTATCCGTGCCTACAACCTTGATATTGACCATATAGAAGAGTCCGTAATCCGTCCCATGGGGCTTGATGAAGAGCGGGCGCATGCTTTGCGTGAGTGGTACGTGTCACTCATTGATATGATGAGGCGCGAGGGTGTGGAGCGTTCGGGTCATTTGCAAATCAATCGCAATACGTTGGGACAGCTTGTGGACTTGCATCGGCGTCTGTTGTCGAGTGACAAGTATGCCGAGTATAGTGCTCAGTTGTACAAGACATTGCCGTTTATAGTCGAGTTGCGTGCCAAGGGTGGAAAAGCTCCGGTCGGCGAGTTGGAGACGTGTTTCAATGCGCTGTACGGGGTGCTGATGCTAAGGCTGCGCGGCAGGGAGATTTCCAAAGGCACGGCTGATGCTGTGGCTCAGATTTCCAAACTTTTGGCGATGCTTGCCGGATATTATAAGCTCGACCGGGATGATAAGCTTGAGTTTTGATGAGCGTGCTGCTGTCTCACGCAAGTTATATCTACTATTATAGCCATAATAGTTGTTATGACCATTATGGTTATTCATCGGCTATACTGCGTGTAAGAGCCTGTTGAAGCAGCTGTCAGACGTCGATGCGGCTGGCGGTGGCCATTTCGTCGTATTCTCCCCAGTCGGGGTCGTTCTCGCATGTGATTTCCAGTGGCATCAGCGGCAGCTGCGCCAGGGCCTCGTTGAGTTTGCGTCCGAAGATATTGGTGCTGGCGGTGTAGAATACCCATTGACGGCTTCCGTCACCGGTGTATATGCCTGTGAGCACGGCTACGGGGTCTTTGTCGAAGGTGTCGGCCAGGGCATCGGTGGCTTGTTCCATGAGTTTGGAGTCTTCGATGCCGGGCATGTCGTGACCACCGTATTTCCAGGTGATGGTTACGCGGATGCTGAAGCGAGGGTTGGTACGGAATTTTTCGATGTCGGCACGTCCGGTGACCAGGATATCATATCCTTCGTCGCTGACGGTGGGGCATGTCCAGTATTCTCCTTTCATAAAACTTAGGTAATTTGGAGTTTGAGGCTTTAGTGGCTATTTTTAAGTCCCTAAGGACCTTAGGGACTCTAAGAACCTTAAGGACATTAAGATCGAAATGTGCTGCATGAGACTATTCTATTATCCGAGGACTTAGACCATGTCGAGAAAATAGATGAAGCGAAAAGGACGGCGGGCGGATGTAAGCCGGGTTCTGTAAGCCCTCGGTATCCCGCGTGGGGACCGGACGGGGCCATGCACGTCATTTATCTGAGCGCCGTGTTGCCACGAACGCTTTAGCAGTCTACCCCCCGGCAATGGACGAGCAGCCCTTAAATGCCGGTATATTTGACCTTGCAACCCATAAGGTGTGCGGCGAGTCATGTCACCATGTCTCCCGGTGGGCTCTTACCCCACCTTTTCACCATTGCCGACGTTGTCGGCTGTTATTTTCTGTCACACTACTCTGCCGTTTCCGACAGCTTGCCGTTAGCAAGTATGGTGCTCTGCGTTGCCCGGACTTTCCTCACGTCTACGCAGGTCGGCCTCGCGGCTTCTCTGCCGGACGAGCGACGCGCCTCTGCCCGTCGTCGTTTTCTCTTCGTCTATGTGTTTGGCGTCTGTTTAGACGTATCCTTTAATGATGCCGCGTTTGCTGTTGCGGACAAACATGATGATTTCGTCGCGTTCGGGGGTGGCCGGCAGCTCGGCTTCGATGCGGGCGACGGCGTCTGAGACGTTCAGTCCCGAGAGATAGAGGTAGCGGTATATGTCCTGTATCTCGCGTATGGTGTCGCTGGAGAAGTTGCGTCGGCGCAGGCCGATGCTGTTGATGCCGGCGTAGGATATGGGTTCGCGTGCGGCTTTGACGTATGGGGGCACGTCTTTATTGATGAGTGCGCCGCCTTGTATCATGATGTGCGAACCCAGGTGGCAGAATTGGTGTACCAGTGTTCCGCCGCCGATGATGGCGTAGTCGTCTACGATGACTTCGCCGGCCAGTTGTGTGGCGTTGGAGATGATGATGTTGTTGCCTACGCAGCAGTCGTGGGCGATGTGCGAGTACGCCATAATCAGGCAGTTGTTGCCCACGACGGTGCGGCCTTTGGAGGCTGTGCCGCGGTTGACGGTGACGTATTCGCGCAGGGTGGTGTTGTCGCCGATGACGGCGTAGGTTTCTTCGCCTCTGAATTTGAGGTCTTGAGGTATTGCGCCTATGACGGCACCGGGGAATATGGTACAGTTGCGGCCTATGCGTGCGCCTTCGAGGATGGTGACGTTGGAGCCTATGCGTGTGCCTTCGCCGATTTCGACGTTTTGGTCAATGGTGACAAAGGGGTCGATGACGACGCTGGGGTGTATCTTGGCTGCGGGATGTACGTATGCTAAGGGTTGTTTCATTTGTTCTTGATGATTTGTGCCATAAATTCGCATTCGGCCACGAGTTTCTCGCCTACGAAGGCGCGGCCTTTCATGACGGCGCATCCGCGACGTAGCTCGGTCATGAAGGACACGTGGAATAGGAGTGTGTCTCCGGGGACGACTTTTTGGCGGAATTTCACATTGTCTATTTTCATGAAGTATGTCGAGTAGCGTTCTGGGTCGGGCACGGTGCCGAGCACGAGCAGTCCGCCGGTCTGGGCCATGGCTTCAATCATGAGTACGCCGGGCATTACCGGTTCCTGGGGGAAGTGCCCTTGGAAGAATGGTTCGTTGGCGGTGATATTTTTCACGCCCACGATATAGCTTTCGCTGCGTTCGATGATTTTGTCCACCAGCAGGAAGGGGTAGCGGTGGGGCAGTAGGGCGCGTATCTGGTTGTTGTCCAGTATGGGGGTGGCGTTGGGGTCGTACACGGGCGCTATGGCGTCCATACGGCGCACATCGCGGCGCAGTTTCTTGGATAGTTGGGTGTTGATGGTGTGTCCGGGGCGTGTGGCGATGATACGGCCGCGTAGCGGGGCGCCTATCAGGGCGATGTCGCCTATGATGTCGAGCAGTTTGTGGCGTGCGGGTTCGTTTTCGTGCGTCAGGGGTGTCTCGTTGATGTATCCGTACTCGGTGACGCATTTGTGCTGTACGCCCATGATGTCGGCGATATGGTCCAGCTTGTCTTGGCTCAGGGGCGAGTCGTAGATGACTATGGCGTTGTCGAGGTCGCCGCCCTTGATGAGGTTGGCGGCCAGCAGTTGCTCTATCTCGCGCACGAACACGAAGGTACGACTGGCTGCAATTTCGTCGGCGAAGTCGCTCAGGTGTTCGAGGCTTGCGTACTGGTTGTGCAGTACGGGTGAGTCGAAGTTGATCATCACATCGGCGGTGAATTCTTCGTCGGGTAGTACTATGATTTTGGAGCCTGTTTCGGGGTCGGAGACCTCTATTTTGTGGCGGACGACAAAGAATTCTTTGTCGGCATCTTGTTCTTGGAGTCCGGCTTGGGCTATGGCGTGGGTGTATATTGCGGCGCTGCCGTCCAGTATGGGCATCTCGGGGCCGTCCACACTGATGAGTACGTTGTCTATTCCGGAGGCATAGAGTGCGGCCATGGCGTGCTCTATGGTGCTGACGGTGATGTCGGGAGCGATGCCGATGACGGTGCCGCGGCTGGTGGCTACGACGTTTTCGGCCACAGCGGGTATTATTGGCCGATCTTCGAGGTCGACGCGTTGGATTTTGTATCCTGTGTCTTCGGCTGCGGGGTTGAAGGTTGCCGTGATATTGAGGCCTGTATGCAGCCCTTTGCCTTGGAGCGTAAAGGGCTTGGCGAGCGTGAGCTGTTTCATTGTGGCGTATATGGTGTTATATATTGTTTCGTACTTGGGTTACTGTTGCTTGGCGGATTTTTCGAGGGCGCCGACGCGGTCAAAGAGTTGGCCCAAGCGGCGTATGTATGCGGCTTGACGGGCAAATTCGCCGGCGGGCACTGCGGGGTATCCCATGATGCGGCTGCCGGGGGCGACGTTGTTGGGTACGCCCGACTGGGCGCCTATTTGTGTGCGGTCGCCCACGGCGATGTGCCCGGCGATGCCCACTTGTCCGCCCACCATGCAGTGGCTGCCTACGTGTGCACTGCCTGCTATGCCGGCTTGTGCGGCCACCACCGTGTGCTCGCCTACGGTGACGTTGTGTGCCACCTGTATCAGGTTGTCCAGCTTGGTGCCGCGGCCTACGCGGGTGGCGCCCATGGTGGCGCGGTCCACGGTGGTATTGGCTCCTATTTCGACGTCATCGCCTATCTCGACGATGCCCATTTGGGGTATTTTATGGTAGACGCCTTCGCTGTCGGGTGCAAAGCCGAAGCCGTCGGCTCCTATGACCACGCCGGCATGGATGATGCAGCGTGCTCCGATATGGCATCCGGGATATACGCGGCTTCCGGGGTAAAGCACGGTGTCTTCGCCTATGACGGCGCCGTTGCCTACGTACACTTGGGGATAGATCTTGGCGCCGCGTCCTATGACGGCGCCTTTGCCGATGTATGCAAATGCGCCGACGTATGTCTCCTTGTCTATGGCGACGTCCTCGGCTATGTAGCTGGGCTGCTCGATGCCGACGGGGTGCTGTGTCATGGCTGCAGCGGCCATTTCCATGAGCTTGGTGACTGCGCCGTAGGGGTCGGCCACGCGTATCATGGTGGCTTGTACGGGACGCTCGGGCACGAATGTATCGGCCACGAGCACTATCGACGATTGAGTGTCGTAGATGTAGTGTGTGTATTTGGGATTGGCAAGAAAAGACAGTGCGCCGGGATGCCCTTCTTCGATTTTGGCAAAGGTGCTGACTGCGGCTTTGGGGTCGCCGTCAACGGTACCGCCGATAAGGGCTGCTAACATTTCAGCTGTAAATTGCATGTGTCAAGTCGTGTATGATTCATATGAATGCGACCGCAAAAATACGCAAAATAAACGATATAGCCAAATCGGCCTCACAGCGTGCGCTGTGAGGCCGATTTGATGGCGAGCTTGGACTATTGTGCTAATGGGAATAATGGGAAAGATGAGAATAATGGGAATAATGGGAATAATGGGAAGGATGTCATACACCCATAGCTCCCATAGCTCCCATAGTTCTCATAGTTCTCATAGTTCTCATAGCTCCCATAGCTCCCATAGCTCCCATAGTTCCCATAGCTCTCATAGTTCTCATAACTCCCATAGTTCTGACATTCCACATTATTTTCATTCCCATTCGATTGTGCTCGGCGGCTTGGAGGAGACATCGTAGCATACGCGGTTAACGCCGCGCACGCTGTTGATGATGGTGTTGCTGACGTCGGCCAGGAAGTCGTAGGGTAGGCGCGCCCAGTCGGCAGTCATGGCGTCCGTGGAGGTAACGGCACGCAGGGCCACGGCTTGTTCGTAGGTGCGTTCGTCGCCCATGACGCCGACGCTTTGCACCGGCAGCAGTATCACTCCGGCTTGCCAGATGTCGTCGTACAAGCCGTACTGACGCATCTTGGAGATGAATATATCGTCGGCGTCTTGCAGTATGCGCACCTTCTCGGGGGTGACTTCGCCCAGTATGCGTACGGCCAGGCCGGGGCCCGGGAAGGGGTGGCGGCGTATCAGGTGTTCGGGCATGCCCAGCTGCCGTCCGACGGCGCGTACCTCGTCCTTGAAGAGCGAACGCAGCGGTTCGCACAACTTCAGGTGCATTTTCTCGGGCAGTCCGCCGACGTTGTGGTGACTCTTGATGGTGGTGCCGGTGATGCTCAGCGACTCTATGCAGTCGGGGTATATTGTGCCTTGCGCCAACCATTTGACATCCTTGATTTTGCGGGCTTCTTCATCGAAGACGTCGATAAAGCCCTTACCGATTATTTTGCGCTTGGCCTCCGGGTCGGTGATTCCGGCCAGTTCGTCGAAGAATTTGGCCGAGGCATTGACGCCTATGACGTTGAGGCCCAGCCCTTGGTAGTCGCGTAAGACGTTGGTGTACTCGTTTTTGCGCAGCATTCCGTGGTCTACGAATATGCAGGTGAGGCGGTCGCCGATGGCGCGGTTGAGCAGTACGGCGGCCACGGACGAGTCCACGCCTCCGCTCAGTCCGAGTACCACGCGGTCATCGCCTAATGTCCGGCGCAGGCTTTCCACGGTGCTGTCTATGTACGATGCGGGAGTCCATTCGCGACGCGAGCCGCAGATGTCCACCACGAAATTCTGCAGCAATTGTATGCCGCAGGTGCTGTGGAACACCTCGGGATGGAATTGCACGCCCCAGCATCGGAGGCCTCGGCGGCGATAAGCGGCCACGTGTACTTTGTCGGTGGAGGCTACTATATCCATGCCTTCGCCGACGGCGGTGATGGTGTCGCCGTGGCTCATCCATACCTGTGCGCCGACCTCGATGCCGGTCATCAGCGGATCGGAGCTGTCCACTTCGCTGAGGATGGCACGGCCGTATTCGCGAGTGGAGGCCGGTTCGACGCGTCCGCCGCGCTGATAGGCCATCAGTTGGGCGCCGTAGCATATGCCCAGTACCGGGTAGCGCGACACAAGGGCCTCGGTGTCAACCTTGAAGGCCTTGTCATCGTATACCGAGAAGGGGCTGCCCGAGAGGATGACGCCGATGACATCGGGATCGTCAGCAGGCATACGGTTGTAGGGGAGAATTTCGCAGTAAGTGTCGAGTTCGCGCAGGCGGCGGCCTATAAGCTGTGTCGTCTGCGACCCGAAATCGAGAATAATGATTTTTTGTGGCATCGTCTTTTTTGTGGATGATGTAGCGGTGATTTTTAGATAGTGCAAAGGTACGCTTTTTTTGCGAGACCCCGAAAGACTCCTAAGGACCCTAAAGTCCCTAAGGTCCTTAAGGTCCTTAAGGTCCCTAAAGCCCCCAAAGCCCCATCGTCCTCCGCCCATGCGTTGCGCAGCCCATCCCACATTAAAAAAAACAGAGCCCGCTAACCTCAACGGTCGGCGGGACTCTTAACTAATTCAGGTACGAATTCTATACATCCGGCCATTTAGGCCGGAGATAGCCCTTACTTTTGTTCTACATTTCAGGTTAGTCAATCACGTCAGCGCATCACTGCGCCTTCATATCAAAATCAATCAGTTGTTTTTGGAGAAGGGCAGGGGCGCTTGGCCGGACTTGCCGACCTGTATGCGCCTCTGTCGCGGGGGATGCCCATGCTACTTCTTGACGATGCGTATGGGCGTTTGTTCGTTGATTACAATCATATACACGCCGGAGGCCAGTGTGGAGACGTCCACGCTTTGGGTGTAGCTGTCTTCGCCGGCTATGCGTGCCACTTCGGCGCCGGTGCTCGAGAATACGCGGATGTCGCGTATAGCCTCGGGGCTGGTGACGGTCACCTCGGTGGTGGCCGGTACGGGGTAGGCGCTCAGGCTGTAGCCCGTGGCGTCACCTATGCCGGATGTCCCGGCGATGGTGGCGGTGGCGGTGGTGTTCGCACTCTTGCTTATGCGTGCATTGGTGGAGGCGTACACGGCCGTGATGCGGTACTTGTAGCCCGACGGGTTGGCGTTGGTGTAGTAGTACAGCACGCACTTGTGGTCGGTGGCGTAGTTGGCTTTTTCGCGCATGGCATAGCCTTTTTCACTCGGGCTGTCGGCGGCGGTAGTGCCGAATTTGTATTGTCCGGGCACTTGGCCGTTGGTGACTTCTACGGGATAGTAGTGGTAGTCTTCGCCTTGCTTGAGCAGCTCGAAGTTGCTAAGCGTCTTGTAGCTGCTGCCGCCGTCGGTGGAGACTTCGACGAGGAAGTACGACACGGGTTCGGAGGACTGAGCCGGCAGTGCGCGATCGAAGTCGAGGTCTACGCGGTAGGCGCCCTTAGCGCTGCCCGAGCCTTGGTAGGCGTAGGCATTGGCTGCGCCTATGGCTGCCGGGTAGTCGTTGTTGTCCACTGCGAAGTTAGCGGCGCCGTGGATGATGGAGCCGTCTTTCTTGCGCTTGTAGATGGGCACAATTTCGGCGGTGTATTTCTCCGAATCGAGGTTGTACTCGCCCGAAGCGGTCTTGCTGTACTCGAGGGTGAACGTGTGGTCGGCTTTTGTGACATCGGGCACGTTGTTCCATGCTTGTATGATGTTGCCGGACTTGTCCTTGAGCGACACTTCGTAATGGTCGACTATGACATCGGCGTTTTCGCTCAGGCCGTAATCGTGGTTGGTGCCGGGACGCCGCCATGTAATCTTCGAGTCAAAGTGTGTGATGTCGGTCTTGGCATTATTGTATCCGGTGGTGATGTCCAATGTCGGGGGTACATCGGGGTACTGCACGCTGATGTACAGGCGGTACTTGGCAAAGCGCACGCCCGGAACGTACTGATAGATGTATATGCAGTTCTCTTCCTTGTTATACTCGGCGCCGTACCAGCTTGCGTTGGAGTTGCCGGCGGTGAACCGGATGCTTTCGTCCAACTTGTTGGCTACCGTGGGCATGAGGTTGTCCTTGGAGGGCACGACGGTGGTGTAATTCTCGCCGTTCTTGCATTGTGCGATGTCGATACGGAAGTTGCCGGGGCTGTTGCTGTTGATAGTCGTGGAGTGTAGTACAAAGAATTCGTTGTTGTACGTGAAGGTCACGCCGCCGCACTGGGTGATATCGGCTGTGTTCGAGAACATCAGGGTGTATTTGCCGTTGGCGTCTACGTACCATGTGCCGATGCCGCGTACGGTCTGTATGAAGGCTTGGCGTCCGGCTACGGGGTAGGAATAGTTCTCGGTGGAAGCCAGTGTATTGATGTCGCGACCGAGGGCTGCGATTTCGCTGATGGGAGCGGTGAATTTGTCCACGGCTGTGGCGGTGCCGCCGTTCATCTTGATGCGGAAGACGTCAGCCGAGCGGTTCATGGACATCAGCAGGAAGCCCGTGCCGTTTTTGGCGTTGCCGCCGGCCGAGATGTAGTGTGTACGGTAGTACTGAAGACCTTTGTCGCACGCCAACTTGCTGCCGTTTTTGGCGTTGAAATCGGCTACTGCGGCCTTGCCGGCTTCCGAATTGATATAGTCGGTCTCCATATCGGAGAAGTGTTTGCCGTTGTATCTGAGCTCGGTCTCGCCGGTTTCGTTGCCATGTACGTATGCTGTCGGGCGGTAGAATAGTGCGTTTTCATCGGAGAAGGCTGCGGAGTGTGTGGCGCGACGCCATTTATTACCGCCTTCGTCTACGGCGACAAACTGGTTTTCAAGGCCCCAGGTGCCGACTTCGGTGTGGAGGTTGTCGCCGATGGTCTTGATGGTAGCTGCATCGGCACCGATAGATTTGATGCCGCCACCCCAATCGCTTTTATACTTTTCGGAAGTTACACCGCTGGGCAGATCCCAATAGTTATTGGGTATATATTTAAGTTGTGGTTTTGTTGCCGTTAGTGCTCCGGCGGCGTTGGGCTCGGTGCGTGCGGTCAGCTGTGCGATGTACCACTTGCCGTTGTAGTACTGAGCCTGACGGTATACATCGCCGGGGGCACCATATGCGCCTACCGGCGTCTTGGCGTTGGCAAACAGGCCTTTGGCCACTACTGCATCGGCGGGCTTACCGGCCTTGTTCCACTCGTCCTCGGTCATGATGGGGTAGTTGTATACGGTGTCGAGGACGTACGATGCTACGTCATCGGCGTGCTTGATGGTAGCGGATACCGATGTCGAGCGCGTGACGCTGCCGTCTATCCAATAAGCCACAATCACGTAGGAGTATGTGCCGTCTGGAAGGTTGGTGTCGATATACGAGCCGCCGTTGTAATTGTTCAGGATCTTGATACCGTCGCGGAATAATTCGTAGTGGTCGAGGTTCTCCGTCGAGGCCACTTCCCATGCCAGGGCGGCGGTGCGGCGTCCCTTATAGGTATCTACGGAAGTGAAGTAGGGGGCGGCGGAGGCCTTAGGCGCTACGGTGTTGGAGGTGACGGAATTGGTCTTTTCGCCGTCCTTGGTGGTGATGGTTTGGTTCATAGTGGCGCGTACCATCAGCGAGGTCTCCACGGTGACTACAACGCCGTTCTCGGTTTCCGAGCCTAAGGGCGAGTAGTTGGCCACGTCGTATTTGGTGGTGTTGGCGGGTATGGTGGCGAGGTCTTGTGTCGTGGTGGTGGCGGTGCCGCCGGCGGGTGTCTTTTTGATTACCTTGACCACGGTGAAGTTCTTGATTGTGCCGTATGCCGGGGTACTCCATTCGAGGTGTGCCGTGGCTGTGGCGTCTGTCGGGTCGATGGAGGCGGTCAGGGCGATGTTGCCGAAGCCGGCATCGTAAGTCGAGGCAGTGGCGTTTTGGGCGCTTGTGCCTTCGGCGTTGACGGCTATGATGCGGTATTTGTGCTGCTTGCCCGTACCGGTGGTCAGAACAAGTGTCTTTGAGGTGGCATTGCCGTCATATACCTTGGTTTCGGGCGAGTTGGTACAGTCGTACACTTGATACGAAGTGGCTTTGTCGGCTGCGTTCCATTTCAAGTCGACCTTCTGGGATGTGCCCTCCCACCTTGCCGTGGCGGTGAAGCCGGTAACGGTTGCAGGCCTGCGGTCGTCTTTGTACTCGACACGGACGATGCCGCCATCGGGGTCGACGCCGTAGAGCACCAGATGTCGATCGGCTTCCTTGATGTCGTAATCGCAGAAGGTGAAGCCTGCTTTGCTTATATCGTTATTCGAAACAGTCTGAGCGTCGGTGATAATATTCTTGCCGTTGGCCACGCCATCGGTGTAGTCGATGAGGGAGAGTTTGGGCGCAGTGGTGCCGCTTGAACAGTTCATATTCAAGGACAATTTGCGGCCTTTGAAGGTGAAGAATTTTTGGCCGGTGCCGTAAATAGTGCTTAATCCGTTGCCGGAGAGCTCCTCCTTTACGGATCCGTCGGCATTAAAGTGGATGCCGTATGTATTGTTGAAAGACGTAATCCACACTGTGCCGTCATCCATCGGGTCTATGCTGACGTTATTCCAGTCAGCGCCTAAGCTTTTGGCTAATTTGATTTCCTTGACGGAAGTCGTCTGCTTGTTCTTGATTGTGAAGACGAGCAATCGATCTATGTCGTTTCCTTTCGTTGCAATCATGTATATCCTGCCGTCATCGGGTGTACCCCATGCACCAAATCCTTGGTATGGATTAAGTCTTGGATTTCCTGAGCAGTCTACTCGGTTCTCAATTTTGTCATTGAAAAGGTATATTGGTGCACTTGAGGCACTACTCCAGCAATATATCTTGGTATTTTGGGTGCTGCTGCTTGGACAATTCATAGCAACGACCGAATTGCCCATACGGGTCATACCTAATAGTGCGGCATAGTAGCTCCCTCCTTCAGACCAGTCAATGGTATTGTCCACACCGTTCATGTTAGCTTCGCCTTCTTGGGCAAAAGTAGTGCTGTTGAGCACCTTAATCTTGTAGGATGATTTCGTGCCCATGTTGCCGTTTTGAGTCAACACCCACAATTGGTTGTTGAAAACGGTCAGACCGGCGGCACAAACATTGCCGTCGCCGGTGGTGTTGCCGTTGTTCGGCCACCAGGCGTTGACCGGGGAGGCGTTTTTCTTGCAGTAGGTGGTGGCCCCTGCGGGGATGGTGAAAGCCTCGGCGGAGGCTCCCACCGAGGAGCCGAGCGCCGTGATAAACGCCATCAGTGTTAAGAATGCATTTTTGAATCTCATATTATGAAATGTAGTTAATGTTTGTTCCGAGTTTTTCACGCTGTTCCGGTCCAAGCTGCTCTAAGCCATAGGTTGTCGAGGGGAAGCGTAGTGCTTTGTATAGTGTTTCATGCGTGCTTAGTCCTGTCTTGTCAGGAGCTGTCAGTCGGTGTCAGTCGATGTCGGATGTTGTCAGTCGATGTCGGTTGTCTTGCCCGGGCAAATGCGAGGACTTGTGCACGCGATGCCACGAATGTGGATGGATGCGTGCTCTGTAACTTTTTATGTGTGTGGTGTGCCGCGGGGCGGTCTTGTGGCAGCGGTGGCGGCGTTTGGTCGTGCGTGCCTCGGGCCTATACTCCGGGAGGTTGTAGAATGGCCTCCGGCTTGGAGGCTTTTTGATAATCGGTTCGCGGACGTTTTTGCCGTCCGTGCCCATAATGCAATAAAGTCAATGTATGTTATATCAAGCATTGAGCTTGATTTTGAGCCTGCAAAGTTAAGCATTATTCTGCAAATACAGCACAAAAAGTGCCAAAATAATGTGGAATGTTGAATTTTGAATGTTGAATTGAGCTAACGCCGAAGGTCGACCACTCATTTGTCGCTGCTCATTCGTGCATTGGGGACCTAAAGACCCTAAAGCCCTTAAAGTCCTTAAGGTCCTTAAAGTCCCGGGCCCTCAATTCCACATTCCACATTCGACATTCCACATTATTCGAAGTTCCACATTATATAAACTGAGCTCCGCTAACCTCGGCGGTCGGCGGAGCCCTTAACAATATTGCATTCTACATTTCAGGTTGATCAATCAATCACTTTTTCAGTTGTTTTTAAGATGCGTGCTGCATCACTGCAGTACTAAGTAATTCTATTAATTACTTGCTTCTTAGGGCTTCACTCGCACAAGCGAGCGGTGGCCCTGCGAGCACGTGCCAACCTTGGTCGGCACGGCCGCATATATCAAAGTATCAATCACTTCTTAACGATACGCAGGGGGGCCTGCTCGTTGACTACGAGCATGTACACGCCCGGGGCCAGGGTGGAGACGTCCACGCTTTGGGTGTAGTCCTTTTCGCCGGCCACGCGTGCCACTTCGGCGCCCGCTGTTGAGAAGATGCGTACGCTTTCTATAGCCTCGGGGCTGGTGACGGTTACCGCAGTGGTGGCGGGCACGGGGTAGGCGCTCAGGCTGTAGCCGGTGGCGTCACCTATGCCGGTTGTCCCGCCGGTGAAGTTCTCGGCGTTGGTCGAGGCGGTCTTGCGTATGCGGGCATTGGTGGAGGCGTACACGGCCGTGATGCGGTACTTGAAGTCCGACGGGTTGACGTTGGTGTAGTAGTATAGCACGCACTTGTGGTCGGTGGCGTGGTTGGCTTTTTCGCGCAAGGCGTAGCCCTTTTCGCCGGGGGTGTCGATGCCGAATTTGTACGTATCGCTCCCGCCGAACTTGTAGTTGCCGGGCACTTGGCCGTTGGTGACTTCTACGGGGTAGTGGTGGTAGTCTTCGCCCTGCTTGAGCAGGTTGAATTTGTTAAGGGTGTTGAAGGTGGCGCCTCCGTCGGTGGAGTATTCCACGAGGAAGTACGACACGGGTTCGTTTGAATTGGCGGCTGTGGCACGGTCAAAGTCGAGGTCTACGCGGTACATGCCGGCGGCAGCGCCATTTCCGCTATAGATGTATGCTTTGGCTTCGCCTATGGCTGCCGGGTAGTCGTTGTTATCTACTGCGAAGTTGGAGGCGCCGCGGATGATATCGGTGTTGTTGCGCTTGTAGACAGGTACAATCTCGGCGATATACTTCTGCGAGTTGAGCACCATGCTGTTGTCGCCGGCTGACGGGTTGTAGTCAGGTTTGTATTCGAGTGTAAACACGTGGTTGGCATCGGCGACATCGGCGATGTTGTCCCACGTCTTGATCACGTTGTTGTCGCGGTCGCGGAGGGTCACTTCGTAGTGGTCTACTTTGATGTTGGCTGTTTCGGACATGCCGTATTCGTGGTCTGTGCCGGGACGACGCCAGGTGATTTTGGAGTCAAAGCGCGTGATGTCGGTCTTGTCTTCGCCGTTATATCCGGTGGTAATGTCCAATGTCGGGGGTACATCGGGGTATTGGTCGCGCTTGTACAGGCGGTATTTGGCAAATCGTATGCCCGGGACATACTGATAGATGTATATGCAGTCGTCTGCGGCGTTGTACTCGGCACCGTACCAGCTGCCGTTGGAGTTGCCGGCTTCGAATTGTGCGGTTTCGTCCAACTTGTTGCCTACGCACGGTATCAGGTTATCCTTGGAGGGCACGACATTGTCCGCGGTCTCGCCGTTTTTGTGTTGCGCGATGTCTATGCGGAAGTAACCGGGGTTGTTGCTGCGGACGGTAGAGCTGTGCAACACGAAGAATTCGTTGTTGTACTTGAAGGTCACACCGCCGCATTGGGAGACATCTGCCATGTCTGTATACATTAATGTGTAGTTGCCGGAGGGGTCTACATACCATGTGCCGATGCCGCGCACGGTCTGGATAAAGGCCCCGTTGCGCCCGGCTACGGGGAAGGCGTAGTTCTCGGTCGAGCCCCATGGATTTACAGGTTTCCCGGCATCTTTTCCCGAAGAATATACCATACCTTCGAGATTGGGAGTGAATTTCGTCACGTTCTTCACCGTGCCGTTTGTGTTAAAGCTAACTCGGTATAAATCAGCGCTCTTGTTCATGGCAAGCAGTGCGTAACCTGTGCCGCCTTTGATGCTTCCTCCTGCGCTTATGTAGTGGGTGCGGTAATGCTGGTCAGTGCTATTCCCATCTTTGGAAAGCTCAAGGAAGGTTTTGCCTCCATATGTAATCACTTCTGTTTCGCCGACACCATTCGAAAAGAGGTATTTCGTAGGACGGTAGAAGCTACCTTCCTTGCCTAAGTCTGACTGTGTTGATCGTCGGATTATAACCCCGTCATCATCCAAGGCGATGAATTGGTTTTCAAGGCCATACCATTTGCATCCGGTGGATTGTAGCCCGTCTGCATTGCCTATCGTTTTGATTGTGGCATTGTCGGCACTTATGACATAGGCTCCGCCCATCCAGGTATTTGTCCATATACTTTTATCTGTACCGGAAGGGGTCTGCCAGTATCCTCTGGGAATGGGGTTTAAATCACATGCCGTTAGTCTTGCCAAATACCATTTGCCGTCGTAGAACTGAGCCTGACGGAATGCATCGCCGGGAGCGCCGCCGCCGACAGGAGTCCTGGCGTTGGCAAAATTGTTTGTAGCAAGGCAAGCATCTGCGGGTTTGCCGGCGGCTTCCCATTCGGCTTGTGTCATGATGGGGTAGTCGTAGACGGTATCGAGGATGTACGATGTCACATCCTCCTTATACTGTATGGTGGCGCTGACGGATGTAGTGCGTGTGGCGTAGGTGTTGCCGCCTTCGGTGAAATAGGCCACAACGAAATAGGTGTATGTTCCGTCGGGTAAGTCCGTATCGATGTACGAGCCGCTTTGGTAGTTGTTCAGAATCTTGATGCCGTCGCGGTACAACTCATAGCGCGTAAAGTTGTACGAGTTGGCCAATTCCCAAGACAGGGCAACGGTGCGACGTCCCGGGTAGGTGGTTACGGAGGTGAAGTGGGGAGCCTTGGCCGCCGTGGGGGTCACGGTGTTCGAATTCACCGTATTGGCTGTGCCATCTTTGGTGGTTACGGTCTGTCCCATCTTGGCGCGGACAAACAACGAGGTGGACACGCTATAGGTTACTTCGCCCTCGGTTATGGACGACAGCGATTGGAATTCGGGGATTTCGTAGGAAGTCTGAGTGGTTGGCAGTGTGGCCACGAGGACGTCTGACTCGGAGGTGCTGTTGTCGTTGCCGGTCTTCTTGAGGTGCTTCCACAGCTCGTATTCCAGAAGTGTGCCGTGTGCCGGGGCGCTCCATTCGAGCTTGGCCGTGGATGTTTGGTCTGCCGGGTCTATGGTGCCGGTGAGGGTGATAGCGCCGAACCATACATCGTAGGTATTGGCGTAGGCATTTTGCGGGCTCTCGCCATCGTTGTTATATCCTTTGATGCGGTATTTGTGTTCCTTGCCGCCGCCTATGGCGAGGTCAAGTGTGCAGGATGTCTCGCTGCCTTCGTAGACCTTGACCGCCGAACTTTCGCCTGCGGTGTAATCAAACACTTTATAGCTCGTGGCCTTGGCATCGCCATCCCATTTCAGGTCTACCTTCTGTCCGGCGCCTTCCCAGCGTGCCGTCGCCGTGAAGTTCTGTATCTGCCCGGGAAGCGTACTTTCCTCGTTATATTCTACGCGCACGATACCACCGTCGCAATCCAGACCGTATAATACCAAGTGCTTGTCTGCCTTCTTA
Source organism: uncultured Porphyromonadaceae bacterium (assembly GCA_900540625.1). Taxonomy (GTDB): domain Bacteria; phylum Bacteroidota; class Bacteroidia; order Bacteroidales; family Muribaculaceae; genus CAG-873. The sequence goes on from UQGP01000010.1 coordinate 16,051, forward strand.
ATCAAATAGTCGCAGCCGGTGAAGTTAATCTTGTCTTGTTTGTGATTGGACAGCTTTACAGCCTCGTCTTCAAGTATATTCTTTTGATTGTTCCCTACACCGGTAGTGTAATCGATGAGAGAGAGACCGGGCGATTCCCACGTGCTGGCGGTATAGTTCATACACAGGGCGAGTTTTTGGCCTTTGAAGGAGAAGTGGCGTTGACCGCGGCCTGGTTGTCCGTTCATGCCTGTGCCGTTGAATTCTTCAATCTTTGTGCCATCGGCTTTATAGTGGATGCCGTATGTGCCGGAATTCTTTACCCAAAAAGATCCATCACTTTGGGGATCAATATATGCCATTCGGGTTGGGCGTGCGATGGTAATATTCACCGTTGAAGCAGAGCCAATGGTGCTGCCTCCTGTGATGGAGTGGGAGTTCATCGTGTCGTTGCCATCAGCGCCTAAGAAATACAGCTTGCCGTTTGAGGTGTCTCCGTAAACGCCAAAGCCAAAGCCGTATCTAACGCTTCCTATGCTTTTGACAGTAGGGTTGCCAATTTGAGTTGGATTGCTATAGCACTTCCATATATATATGTTTTGTGGTGTAGTACCCCAGGAGTTGCCGCCATGGGCGACGATACAATCTCCCATTCTGCGGATGCTCGAAATGGCATAACTTGTACTATTTGAGCCATCTGTAACTCCGGCATCTGAGGCTTTTATTGATTTTTTGAGCTCGAATGTCGTGCCATCTATAATTTGGATGGTGAAGCTCGATGCCGTTTGCATGCTTCCGTTTTGGACAACAACCCATACATAACCATATTGGTCGACAGCCATATCCACAGCTTTGATGTTGACTTCGTTGCTGCTATTTCCGCCGTTAGGCCACCAGGCGTTGACCGGGGCTGCGTTCTTCTTGCAGGAAGTAGTGCTGCCGGTCGGGATGGTAAACGCCTCGGCGCCGGCGGGCAAGGCCGAGGAGAGCGCCAGCACGAATGCCGTAAGAGATAAGAGTATCCTTTTAAGTCTCATTTTGTTAGAATATTGTTTTTAGGTTATTATTATCGCAAATAGGGTGTATCGTGGCGGATTTCGCGCCCGGGAGTTGCGTTGTCGGCATCGGCTGTCGCAGTTGCGAGGAGGCCTGTCGCCGAGGGTGCCGTAGCCGTGCCCTTCGGGATATAAGGCGTGCGGCCGCGGCGTGAATAAGTTGCCGTTATTGTGTACGGATATTTAAGGTGTACATACGGTCTATTGGGGTTTATATATAGAGGATATTGACGCATAACGCCAATTTTCGGGGAGCAGTCAGCCACAAGAGGCATCATGTGCCGCGACGTATCCGCTGCGACGGCTGTGGCCGACTTTTACAAATATATTGCGTCCGCCAAGGTGCGGGAGCAATTCAAGACGGCGTGTGAGCGCTAACACACTTGCAGACAACGCCATATCTTCCATGCCTCCGGAGGCGCTGTATGACGCCCCGGTATCACGGTAATGGCATTAGTCCCGTTTTCGCTTGACTATGCAAAGATACGGAAATTGTCGCAATGGTTCGCGTTAAATCTGTATAACTTTATGGAAAATATTGCGCCAAAAATATTGCCAACAGCACAATGCACATCACCTCTTGTAGCCTCTTTTGTAACAATCATGGTGATGGGAACTATGGGAGCGATGGGAACTATGGGAGCGATACCATTGCTCCTATTATTCCCATTATTCTCACAGCTCCCATTATTCTCATCTTTCTCATCATTCCCGTTATTCTCAGAGTACCGCGCAGCTCATTCTGCTCATTCCACATTCCACATTCCAAATTATTTTTGTACTTTTGCAGAACACATATTTATATTATAGAGTTTATACTATAATACATTACGCAAGTCGACAAAACAATCAGACACACAAATACACTCGGACACAATGAAAGCGACATCGACACTACTGGCAGGTGTCATCATACTTGCCATGGGACTGATACTTATTATATGCCACGACACCATCACCGGGTCGGGCATAGTCACCGCCGGCGGCATCATATTTGTGATTTCGGCGTTGGTGGACATCGTGTTATACCTCGGCGGCCGCGACCGCGAGGGGCAGCCGCGCAAGCGCGGCGCCGCCCTCGTCTTCGGATGGATAGTGAGCGTGGCAGCCTTGCTGCTGGGTGTCAGCATGTTTGTGTTCAACGACACCTTTACGCGGCTCATAGTTCCGATGTTCGGCATCCTGGTGCTGCTGGGGGCGCTGGTGCAGCTGTGGGTACTGGCCTACGGCACGCGTCCCGTGCGTATGCCCCGGTGGCTGTATGCCGTGCCGGCGCTGATGGTTGTGTGCGCCGTCTTGGTATTTGTCGGAGGCTTTGGCGAGCCTACTGTCAACGTCTTGACAGGCAGCGCACTCATAGTCTTCGGCCTCGGAGGATTTGTCGAGAGCCTCCTCCTGGGTCTTGCGCGGCGCCGTATGGCGCGCGACGAGCAGCGGCGCGACACCATCGAAATACAGCCTCACGATGTCGAGCGCTGAGCCGCGTGCCGCCGCATCCTACCCGTGGGTGTGGTTCGACCTCGACGATACCGTCTGGGACTTCACCAACAACTCCTTGGAGGCACTGGCCCAACTCTACGAGGCCGAGCGCCTGGATCGCTGGTGGGCGGATGTGGACGCTTGGCGCGACAATTACCATCGTCACAATACGGCGCTATGGGCGCTGTATACCCCCGGGAAGATTGACCGCGACACCCTGCGGCGCGAGCGCTTCCGCCGTCCCTTGCTTGACGCCGGAGCCGATGAAGCCACTGCCGCCGCCCTGGCCGGGCACCTCGACAGCGAGTACCTGCGGCGTCTGGCCCTGCTCCCCGCCACCATGGAGGGCGCACGAGAGACCCTGACGGCACTACGCGCCGCCGGATGCCGCATAGGCATACTCTCCAACGGCTTCAAGGACACTCAGCAGCAGAAACTACGCTCGGCGGGTCTCGATACCTTGGTGGATTTGGTCGTGCTCAGCGACGACATCAATGTCAATAAGCCCGACCGCCGCATCTATGACTATGCCCGACAGCGTGCCGCCGCCTTGTATCCCGAGGTTCGCTGCGCTCCCTCCGACTGCCTTATGGTGGGCGACAACATCGATACGGACATCCGCGGCGCCCTGAACGCCGGGTGGGACGCGGTGCTAATGTCGAATGTGGAATGTGGAATGTCGAATGGGCTGCGCGTGACAGTTATTCGAGAACTCAGAGAACTCCGAGAATAATGGAAATAACGAGAATGATGGGAATTCCGGGTGTAATGGTATCGTTCCCATCGCTCTCATAATTCTCATAGCTCTTATAGTTCCTATGGCTTCCATCGTTCTTATAGTTCCCATCGTTCCCATAGCTCTCATGTCGCCCTTCGTGGATCCCCAAAAACACCATAAAAGCCGAAAAATCAAAGAAATTTCTCTGAAAATGCGTGCAGTATCAAAAAAAATTACGATATTTGCAGTCGCAAAAATAAGAGACGAGCGCGACATCCCCGCAAAACTTAGTGCCGCGCCCGGTTCATTAACGCGCTAATCAACTGAATATAATAACATAAACAAAACAACGTAACAATGACTAAAGCCGACATCGTTAACGAAATCTCGAAGACCACAGGCATCGAAAAAGCCAACGTGCTCGAAACAATAGAGAAATTCATGGAAGTTGTGAAGGACTCCCTCGCCAACGGCGAAAACGTGTACCTCCGTGGCTTCGGTAGCTTCATCATCAAGGTGCGCTCCGAAAAGACCGCTCGCAACATCTCCAAGAACACTACCATCATCATCCCCGAGCACAAGATTCCCGCATTCAAGCCCGCTAAGGTCTTCATGCAGGAGGTCAAGGATAAGTAAGGTTCATATCCCCATACAAGGGATGCTGCGGAAAATCCGCAGCTACGCCTGACCACACATCGAATACACTAACCAATTTCCAAAAACTACAGACACAATGCCCAGCGGAAAAAAGAGAAAAGGCCACAAGATGGCTACGCACAAACGCAAGAAACGTCTGCGCAAGAACCGTCATAAGAAGAAGTAAGACGGCCCCGGCGGCATAGCCCGTCGGCAGAAGATGCAGTGAGCGACGCATGCGCCGCGCTGCAGTCGTAAAAGGACAAGCCGTAATGCGGGGAAGCACGGCAAACCGGAGGGTAGAGCAGGTGTCGCCAACGACACACGACGCTCCCCGAAGGGTTGACCGGGCACCATAGCCTTACGGCTTGCCTTTTTTTTATTTTATGCCGGGTCGGTAAGACCAAGCGTCGAGTACTCCGAGACTGCCGCCTATCTGAGCCATTATAGCTATAATAGCCGTATTGACCGTAATAGCCGTAACAGCTAAAATAGCCGTAACAGCTTAAATGGCCTAATAGTCATCAGGGCTATCGGGTCGGCGTCCGTCCCTGCGCAAGACCCGGCAAAATGTAACACCAACCATAAACCACACACGATGAAAAGCGAACTCGTCATAGATGTACAGCCCTCCGAGGTGTCAATAGCACTATTGGAGGACTCGCGCTTGGTATCGCTGCAGAAGGAGGCCCGAAATATCGCCTATGCCGTAGGTGATATATACCTGGCCAAGGTCCGCAAGTTGCTGCCCGGCCTCAATGCCGCCTTCGTCAATGTGGGTTATGAGAAGGATGCTTTTTTACACTACTTGGACCTCGGACCGCATTTTGCGTCCTACTCCGAGTTTATGTCTAAGCTGCTGGAAGACAAGAAGCATATCCCGCAGCTTTCACGCCAAAATATCCTGCCCGATATAGACAAACAGGGCAAAATTGCCGACCAACTCGAACCCGGTCGCGAAATTTTGGTGCAGATAGTCAAGGAACCCATTTCGACCAAGGGTCCGCGATTGACCACCGAGCTGTCCTTCACGGGACGCTACATGGTGCTGACGCCTTTCCAAGACAAGGTTTCCGTATCGCAGAAAATCAAGTCCATGGAGGAGCGTATGCGTCTGCGCCAACTTCTCGAAAGTATCAAGCCCAAGAATTTCGGCATCATCATACGCACCTCCGCCGAGGGCAAGCGCGTGGCCGAGCTCAACAACGAGCTCAAGACCCTTGTGAAATGTTGGGAAGATACCCTGGCCAAGGCTCAACGCGCCACCGCACCCACCCTTGTCTTTGAGGAAGAAAGCCGCATCGTCGGCATGCTTCGCGATGTATTCTCGCCCTCTTTCGAGGCCATATACGTCAATGACGCCGAGACTTACGAGCAGATACGCAACTACGTAGCCCTCATCGCCCCCGAGCGTGCGGACATCGTCAAGCTCTACACCAAGCCCGAGCCCATCTTCGACACTTACGCCGTCACCCGCCAAATAAAGGCGTCCTTCGGCAAGACCGTGTCCTTCAAGGCCGGAGCGTACATCATCATCGAGCACACCGAGGCACTCCACACCATAGACGTCAATTCGGGCAATCGCACCAAAGCCGATACCGACCAGGAAACCAATGCCTTGGACGTCAACCTGCGTGCCGCCGACGAGATTGCACGCCAATTGCGCCTGCGTGATATGGGCGGCATCATCGTCGTCGACTTCATAGATATGGCCAAGGGCGAGCACCGTCAGCAACTGTACGAGCACATGAAAGAAGTCATGGCAACAGACCGCGCACGCCACAACATTCTGCCGCTGAGTAAGTTCGGCCTGATGCAGATTACGCGCCAGCGTGTACGCCCCGTGCTCGACATCACCACCACCGAGACCTGCCCCTCGTGCTTCGGCAAGGGCGAGATTCAGCCCTCGCTGCTGTTTACGGATACGCTTTACGAGAAACTCCATTACATGGTTGACGACCTCGGTGTCAAAGAGTTCACGCTCTACGTCCATCCCTATGTCGAGGCATATCTGCGCAAAGGATGGCTCTCAAGCCTCTATCGCCGTTGGCGTCGCAGCCTCGGCGCCAAGTTCAGCCTTATACCCGACCAGTCACTGGCCTACCTGCAATACCGCGTCTTGGACAAAGACGGCAACGCCATCGACCTCAAGCAGGAAAAAGACACGCAGCAAAGCAGTGTAGCCAAGACGCGCCGCCGCCAAGCCGCAGCCCGCGCCGACGAAAGTGAAGTCACCCCGGCCAAGACAGCCAAGGCCGACAAACCGAAGGCGTCCAAGGCCGAAAAAGCCAAAGCGGAGAAACCCAAGGCCGAGAAAGTAGAGAAAGCCGAGAAAACCAAAGTCGAGAAATCGGATAAGCCCAAGAGCGCGAAAACCGAAAAGGCAGACAAGACGCCCGAGACGTCCAAGCCCAAGAAGGCAAAGAAATCAGAGAAAAAATCCGGCACGGACACATCGTCCGTCGAAACGACTTCCGAGGCTACCGTCATCACCGAGGACCTTGCACCCGTAGCGGATACTGCCGCTGAGACATCCGCCGCCGTGGATAACGTCATAGCCGAGAGCGCCGTATCCGCCGACGAAAACTCGAGCGAGGCTAAGGACAAACCCAGGCGCAACAAGCATCGCCGCCGTAGCTCCCGTGCCAAGAAGTTGGCCGCCGCAAAAGCCGCCGCCTCTGCTGTGGCATCGGAAAACTCGGGGGACATAGGGAACTCAGAAAACTCCGGGAACTCAGAAAACTCAGAGAACACAAAGACCTCAGAGACCTCAGAGAACACAAGGAACTCGGAGCTCAAGGCAGAACCGGCTCCCGCACCCAAGTCCGCAGACGACACGACACAACAATAGCATCCATCCATAATCGCATTTACGATTCGCAATACGGAGGCGTCAGGCTCAAGAATCCCGACGCCTCCTGCTTTTTTTGTCCAAGCGGAAGACGGCCTTAGCCGGTGCCTACATGATTGCTTAAAACCTTTAAACAGCGAAAAATGTAAGGCTTGATAAAAAAATACGGCGAAAATCGCCTTGTGTTGGCCGTTTTTTTGTACCTTTGCACGTATGTAGCGCAAATGACAGTATGGCGCTACAGCTATGAGCACTTGCCAGACAATTATTCACCTAAAAAAATAAAAAGGTAGACAACCTACCACTTACTTAACTTACCACATGAAAAAGCTCCTGACGTTAATAGCCATGGCGCTACTTCTGCCGATAGGCGCCTACGCCGCGACATACATCAAAGGCAAACAGGTGGCAACCATCGACCGAATGTACCAATTTGTCAAGTCCAAGAACCCCGGTTTCGACCGCGAAATCGCCGTCCAAATGTACAAGATGGGCGAAAAATACGGCATACGCGGCGATATCGCCCTGTGTCAGTCCTGTATCGAGACCGGATGGTTCAAATACACCGGCGGCACTGCGGTGACCCCCGACGACCACAACTATTGCGGCCTCGGCGTCACCCAAAAAGGCAAAAAAGGCTGCCAATTCGCCACCGTAGCTCTGGGCTGCGAAGCCCAAATCCAACACCTCTTTGCATACGCGTGCACAGATGCACTGCCATACCCGAAGGTAGATCCGCGATTCAACTACGTGAGACGCGGCTGCGCCCCCACCTGGGAGTCCCTCGGCGGCAAATGGGCCTCAGCAACCAACTACGGCACACAAATCCTCGCGGTATACAACCAAATGATGGCCTTCAACGTGGCCAACCCCACGCTGAAAGCCTCCAAAACCTCGCTGAGCTTCACCGTCGAGAAAGGCAAAGTCTCGTCGGCACAAAACGTTACCATCACCGGCTCGAACCTTTCGTCCAAAATTGTCTACAACGCCGCCTCCAAGATGGCCTCCGTGTCCACCTCCGGATGGGACGACTACACGGGCGGCACGATGTCCATTAAGGCTGATGCAACCGGCAAGGCCGCAGGTACTTATAATACTTACGTGGCAGTGCAAAGCGGCTCGGGCAGCGATCTTAAACGTATTCAAATTGAGGTGAAAATCACCGTCACCGAACCCGCAGCAGCGCCCTCGCTGAGCGCCACACCCGGCTCGCTGACACTTAGCGCCACTCGCGGACAATCCAACCCCACAGCCACCATTTCGGTCAAGGCAACAAGCCTGACGAGCGATATCAGCTACAACAGCAGCACCTCGACATTCACCGTCGCACCGGCCTCCGGATGGAATGCCCGCACCGGCGGCAACCTCATCGTCACCATGGACGCCTCCAAGAGCGCCGGCAACTACAGCGGATACGTAGCCATCTCCGGCGGCGGTGCCTCGCGAGTACAAGTCAACATCTCCGGTACCATCACCGAACCGACAGCCAATCCCACGCTAAACGTCTCACCCTCGACACTGACGCTATCCTGCACACAGGGCGACGCCAACCCCACGGCCACTGTCACCGTGAGCGCCTCCAACCTCACCTCCGGACTGATATATGACATCAACGGCAACGGATTTACCGTCACTCCGCAAAGCGGATGGAACGGAAGCACCGGCGGACGCCTCACCGTGGCCCTGGACGCATCCAAAGCCGCCGGAACCTACAACGCCACACTGACCGTCAAAGGCGGCGGCGTCACCACACGCAACGTCACCATCACCGGCACCATCAAGGACAAAGGCACAACCCCCGACCCGACACCCTCCACCGAACTAAAGCTCAAAGAGGTCTGGAACCTGAGCACCACAGCCAATACCGCCACGGACTGGTCCGACAAATTGCGCAACTTCGACTACTGCGACGGATATCTGTACGCAATATATAATAATGCGGACGTCATCGTTCTGGACGCTCGCACCGGCCAGAAAGTCGGTACACTCGCCAAAGGCTCCATCGTATCCGGCGGCACACTCGCGCTGTGTGACGTGCGCTGCTTCGAAGGCAAGATCTACGCCTGCAACCTCGCCGCCTCCGGCAAGGAACTCCGCATATACGTCTGGGACAATAAAGACTCGCAGGCACGACTGTTTTACAGCACCACCGACCTGCAAGGAGCGGCTCGCTTAGGCGACTGCATGGAAATTGTCGGCAACGAAAACGATATGTGGTTTGCATTCTGCAACGACGACGGCACAACGACACGCATCGTCGAGTACCACCGCGCCAACGGGTCGTGGACAGCCAAATGCACCAACGCCACCGCCAACGGCGCACGCCTGGCCAGCGGCATCAGCTCGCGCGTACATCCCACCGGCAACGGATACTGGATTGACGGACAGGGCATACTGCCCACCTTCTGCAACCTCAGCGGCGTCAAGCAATACGCCCTCACCGGCGAAAGCGTACTACAAGGCAACGCCTGGAAGGAATTCGTCTACGGCGGCCGTAAATACATGTTCGTCACCACATATCTCAACAAGAGCGCCGCTTCCATCGCCGACGGCACCATGCGTCTGTACGACGTCACCGACGGCTACGACAAAGCAAAAGCCATGGGCGACTATCCCGCCAACGGCCTCGGCGCCACCCGCAACACCACATTCACCGGAGGCATCGAATACAATGTCGCCTCATGTCAGGGCATCGAAGCTTGGGTGCTGATTACCGGTCAAGGCCTTGCATACTACAGTTCATGCACCACAAATCCGGTAAACCCCGAACCCGAACCCAATCCCGAACCCAATCCCGAGAAGCCAACGTCACTACCCACCATGTTCAACACCGACTGGGAGTACAGCTCCGCACAAGGCACCTCGACATCCTATATGGATCCCTCGAATGTCAATACGCGCAATATGGTGCTCAACGGCGACAACCTGTACGTACTGCAACGCAGCAGCGACGATGCCAATATCCACATTGTGAATGCCGAAACCGGTGTACAGAAAGGCACACTGGACAACGGCAGCATCGCCGCCGAAACATATCGCTATTTCTCCGTGGCCAATCTCTCGGGCACCATAGTGGCTTGCAACGCAGCACTGAGCGCCGCCTCTACCCTCAAGGTCTATGCCTGGAACGGCGATAACGCCACACCCGCGACAATCCTCAGCACCACCAACCACGGCGGCCGCGCAGGCGACCTGATGTGCGCCTCCGGCACCATCAACAACGGCAAACTCTACTTCGCCTCCAATACCGGGTACGCCGGCAAAGTGTATGTGTACACCGTCACCAACGGCACGGCCAACGCCACTCCGCAGGTGATTACACTCAAAGACGCCTCCGGCAATGACTTTGACCTGGGCGGCGGATTTGCAGTCATCGAAATACGCGTAGACGAACAGGGCCGCATCCTGGCCAGCGGTAAAGGCGGCGCCACAGCCCTATTCAAAGCCGACGGCACACACATCGAATCTATGAAAAATACGGCAGTCGGCGACAACACCTTCGGCAGCAGCTGCCAGATGTTCGCATTCGGCGACTACACCCTCGCCGCATCCGTGACCTACGCCACCGGCGTCAAGGGCGGACGCCTCAACCTCATAGACGCCACCAACGGCCTGTCCAATGCCTCGCTGATACACGAATATCCGGCGCTGAGCAGCACCACGGGCGCATCGAACAGCACCTTTGTAAGCACGGCCATAGCACGTGTCAATGGCGCTAAAATCAACCTATGGGTACTCGTGCCGGGGCAGGGCATAGCCAAGTACACTGCTGCGGCCACCTCCGGGTCGACCTCGGTGAATGACTTCGCAAACGCCGCCGACCAAATGACCATAGCGCTCGAAGGCCGCACCATCCGCGTACTCGGCGTCGAAAAAGCCAATATCGCCGTATACACCCCCACCGGAGCACTTGTGGCCTCAGCCAATGCAGACACCGTAGATGCAGGCAGCCTTGCACCCGGCATCTACGTGGCAACCGCCGTCAGCGCCGATGGACAACGTGCAGCCGCACGCGTGCTTGTGCGCTAAACTGATATAAGCAAAATATTCCAATCTTCATATTCAGGACGTCCCCGGATCATATCCGGTGGGCGTCCTGCTATTTTTCCCGGCAAGTGTTGTCGGTGCCATGTGCCGCGCTGAAGTACGGGACTTCTGCGGGGATGATTACATGTTAGGTGTCTATGACGTGGTTGTGTGTAAAATGCTTGTAATAATGCTAATGCATTGATATAGAATATAATATCGAGGTAATGGATGAAATGTTAAAACTAAACAATGTTAAATATTGCAATATAATTTGCATTTATGAACTTTACGGCGTAACTTTGGGGCGAAAACCTGCGGTAGGATAGGGCAGAAGTAAACACCGCCGTGTCCGCCTGTTGTGCTTTCGAAGAGAGTCTGCGGCGCTTAGTCCGTGGCATTATTTTATTATTGAACTTGTTCCCTCGCCCTTAGCGGGCATACTCCTATGGTACTGGCGCGTGCCCGTACTGTAAACATCACTCTGATACTCGCTCTCGTCCCCCGTGACTTACACACTTTTCCGCGACTGCGGAAATACCGTACAAGCCAAGTACTTGTATGACGTAGAAAGACTTCTAAATGTTTAACATCTAAAAACCTTTTTGATATGATTAAGACGGGATTCAAAGAAAGCCTGATGGAGCTTCAGTCCAAGATGCTCAATTTTGCGTACACACTGACCTCGAATCGTGATGACGCGTACGATTTGTTGCAAGACACGACGCTTAAGGCGTTGGACAACGAAAAAAAGTACGCGAAGAACGTCAATTTCAAGGGCTGGGTGTTCACGATAATGCGCAATATTTTCATAAACGGCTATCGTCGTAAAGTCCGTTCGGGCGTTGTGACGGAGACCGCAGACAGCCTGGCGTACATTGATATAGCGCAGGACAGTGTAGCCGAAACTCCCGAGGGAACATACGGCGCAAACGAGATTACGCGCGCCATCAACAGCTTTCCAGAAGAATACAGACGACCCTTTGCGATGCATGTCGCCGGGTACAAGTACTCGGAGATAGCCGAAAAAATGGGTTTGCCCTTAGGTACTGTCAAATCGCGTATATACGTGGCACGCAAACGCTTGCAAGAACAGTTCTCCGACTACATATAGCTTTGCCGGAAGCGCTGACACGATGCCGGGGTGGGGCCTTATAAAGATCTTAAGGAGTGTATAAGGTCCTTGGGACTTTAATGTCCTTAGTGTCTTTAAGGTCTTTAAGGTCCTTAAAATTCCACATTCAACATTCCACATTCCACATTATCTTTGTTGTCGTTTAGCGAAAAAACGCGTAAATTTGCATAAATACAACCATTACACGGCTTATGTCCTTTTACGCACGATACGGCAAACGCACTATTGACATCGTATGTTCGGTGTTGGCGCTCATAATATTATCCCCGATATTGATAGCGGTGGCCTTGATGCTGTTTTTCAGCTACGGCTGCCGCAATCCCTTTTTCTTGCAACGTCGACCCGGGCGCAATGCCAAGATTTTTAAGATCGTGAAATTCAAAACGATGTCAGACCGACGAGGTGCCGACGGCGAATTGCTGCCCGACGAGCAACGCCTGACGCGGATAGGAAGTTTTGTCCGGTCGACGTCCTTGGACGAATTGCCACAATTGGTCAATGTATTGGTCGGGGATATGAGTTTGATAGGCCCGAGACCGCTGTTGCCCAAGTATTTACCGCTGTATTCCGAGCGACAGGCACGTCGTCACGAGGTGCGCCCCGGTATCACCGGATGGGCGCAATGCCACGGCCGCAATGCCATATCCTGGGGACAGAAATTCGAGCTTGACGTATGGTATGTAGACCATATCTCGCTGAAAACCGATTTGTCGATAGTTTGGACAACGGCAAAGAAAGTGTTGAAACGCGCCGATATATCGTCGGCCACTTCGGCGACTATGGAAGCCTTTAACGGGCACAATTGATTGCAACATAGGCTGTTGCTGCAAGTGTTGTCCGATGACGGCAGTCACGGCGTAGATGCCCGGTGATGCCTATCGGGGCAGCGTGGCGTAAAAGTCGAGCAGCGCTTGTCGCACTTGCGATGCCGACCAGTAGCGCAGTACATGGTCGCGGCAGTGAGCGGCCATACGTGTACGTATCGAGCTGTCGCGCAATTCGTTCATAGCGGCTTCCAAAGCCTTTGCATCGCCGGGGGCGACAATGGTGCCGTTGTAGTGATTTTCAATGATTTCGCGCGAGCCGTTGATGTCGGTCACTATTGATGGTAGCCCCATGGCTCCGGCTTCCAATACTACATTAGGGAAGCCCTCGCGGTGCGAGGGAAATACAAAGGCGTCTGCCCCAACGAGATAGGGACGCACATCGGCCTGCTCGCCAAAGGCGCGTATGCCCGGATGCGTGGCTATGGTATTGCGAGTGTCGCTGTCCAGCGGGTCGAGGTTGTCTTCGGTGCGTCCTACCAGCCACAGCCGTACGCCGTTGTCTTTGGCGTAGACGCTGCTAAAAGCCTGTACCAGTTCGGCTATGCCCTTGTCCGCTACAAGTCGCCCCACAAATACATATACCGTGGATGCTTCCGGGTCGCCTTGGCGCAGAGCCGTTGCGGCCTGCTGCACGCCGGGGTCTTGCGGATTGTAGTATTCGGGGTCGATGCCGCGCACATTGCCGTGGCCCAGAATGACCATAGGGCGACGGGTGATGCCGCCGCGTACCATATCGTCGCGCACGCCGCGTCCCTCGGGGTTGATGACCGTGGCACAACTGCACAACAGGCGGTCCATCGCCTTGAGTATCGAGCGTTTAAGTCCGTGAGAAGTCGGCCATATAAGTCCGGTGAAAGTATGCATACGATTAGGTACTCCGGCCAGACAGGCGGCGAGCATGCAGATGAGGCCGGCCTTTGGGGTCATCGAATGAACAAGCCAAGGTCGTTCGCGTCGCAGAGTGCGATACATGGTCCACAGCGAGCGCAAGTCGCTCAGAGGGGCGATATGCCGCTGCATGGGTACCCCGATGGCGCGTACGCCGGGGCGGTTCGAGATGCGCTCCAGTGCGTCATCGGGATTGGATATGGCTACGATGTCGTATTTGTCGACGAGATACGGCAGCATTGGCGCGCAGAAAGATTCCAGCGAGCTGCCTATGGTGGTTGCCCGTACAATCTTGAGCTTTGAGCCTTTCGGCGCTTTGGAACTTTTCATAAAGGCAAGATGTATTTGGTCGGATGTTGCGGCACTCCGGGAGGGCGATGATTCGGAGAACTCGGAGGGCTCAGCGAACTTGGAGAGCACGGAAAGTGCCGCTTTTGATGCAAAGTTAGCGCTTTTGGGCGGCATATACAAAAAAGACAGGGAAGCCGTATGACTTCCCTGTCAAGTGCTGTAGCGGGACCGAGAATTGAACTCGGGACCTCCGGGTTATGAATCCGACGCTCTAACCAGCTGAGCTATCCCGCCGTTTTGCGAGTGCAAAGTTAAGCACTTTTTTCGGTCTGACCAAATATTTTCGCGAGAATTTTTGTTTTGATTTTTCGGAGCACGATTTAGGGCGCAATCCGGAAAGAACAAGGTCTTGAGTGAGTATTTGAAAGAGAAATGGTGAAGCGTCCCCGGCGGTGTCAACCACATTAGTTAATCGCCCTCAAATCTGTCAACACTTTTTAGGAATAGTCATAGTTAATATCCAAAATCGAGTCAACCAATTTCAGGAACGGACAAGGTAAATCGTAAAATGGTGGGCGAATTTTGTTTTTTTGCGGCATTGTGTAAAATTTCGTACCTTTGCACGTTATGGCACAAAAGCGCAAAAAAGTACTATTTATCACCGGGCCGCTGAATGGCGGCGGTGCCGAGCGTGTCCTCGTGGACGTACTGCGCCACTGGGACCGCGAGCGTGCCGACGTGGATCTGTTGCAGGTCGTGGGCGGCGGTATCCTTGACGGGCAGGTGCCCGAATGGGTAGGGCGCTTGCGGGCTTGGTCGGGATACTGCCGCGGGTTTTCGGTGGCGTACAATCTGAGCCGCAGTCTGCACGTACACAGCCTTTTGCGGCATCGCTTGCGTCGAGCCTGCGGAGGCGGCCTTGACGGCTATGATGCTGTGGTCAGCTTTCTCGAAGGGCTACCGCTGTTGTGCCATGCCTTGGTGGCGCCCCGTAAGGCCGCCAATGTATCGTGGGTACATTCGGACATCTACACCGCGCCGTACGAGCGAGCTCAGTTCGGGAGCGAAGAACGCGAATGTCGTGCATACGCAGCTATGGATGCCGTTGTGGGCGTCAGCGACGGGGTGGTGAGCGCTTTCCGCCGCCGTTTCCCTTCGCTTAAATCACTCAAATTGCGTACGATATACAATCCGGTGGATGCCGAGGCGATATGTGCGCAGGCGGCCGCAGCACCTTTGGACTCGGACGGCGGACATCGCGACGGAGTCTTTGACATCGTCGCCGTGGGACGCCTCACCGACCAGAAGCGTTTTGACCGTCTTGTGCGTCTTGCCCGAGCCTTGCCCGGGCGTACTTCGCGTCCGTTTCACATCACAATTATCGGTGACGGCGAGTTGCGAGACGATTTGCAGCGGCAGATAGATGCCGCCGGAGTGGGCGAGAACGTCACCCTTGCCGGATATGCAGCCAATCCCTACGGGCGTATGGCCGATGCCGATTTGCTGGTGTCGTGTTCCAATAGCGAGAGTTTCTCGTTGGTAGTGGCCGAAGCTATGGTGCTGGGAGTGCCGGTATTGGCTACGCGCACGGCCGGGCCTTCCGAGCTTATAGGCGAAGGGGCACATCCCAGGGGCTTGCTGTGCGGACATGCAGACGAGGACATCCTCACCGGAGTCCTTGCGGTAATGGACGATTACGACCTTGCACGCCGCCGTGCCGATGAGGCTCACCGCTACGCTCTGGCGACATTCGCGCCCCGTACCATCCTTTCACGCATTTACAACCTCCTCGAAGTCTGAGATATGGACCATTCATTATTGTTTGCATATCACGATCATATAGCGGTGATGCGACTGGTTCTCAGCATCATCGGATGGTTATTCGTGGTCGTCACCATCTCGCGTAAGCACAATATCAATGCCCCGATACTTTGCGGAACATTAGTGCTGGGGTATGCGATAGCGTGTGCAAATATTCCCCTGGATATGAATGCGTGGTGGGAAGACCACGTCGTGTATTCGTACACGTATATGGGTCATGGCACGCGATATGCCAATGACCCGTTTTTCACGTTCTTCACCAATACGGTGCGCGCTACGGGGTCGCCTTTGAGCTGGTACTTCGGGCTGATAGCGGCGTGGTATGTGGGCGCATATTGGTTGGCCTGCCGTGTCATGACGCGAGGGCGGGCGCAGGCGACGCTGCTTGTAATGATAATGTGCAGCTCGTTCTTTATGGCCTACGGAGTGAACACCCTTCGCGCAGGTATGGCTGTTTCGACGGCCGTATTGGCGATAGCGATGTATTCGCGCAGCCGTATTTGGGCGGGAATTTTGGCGCTGATAGCCATCAATATCCACTTCTCGGTGGCATTGACCGTATGCGCCTTCGGATTGGCTTTCATCGTCAAGAATCCCAAATGGTGTTTGACGTTGTGGTGCCTGTGCCTGCTCTTATCCTTCGGTATGGGCAGTGCGGTGCAGGATATGCTCGCCGATTTGGTGACGGATGAACGTGCCAAGTATTTGGAGACAGAAATCTCGAAGCAAGGCGGGTTTAATTCGGTCGGTGTTGCCTTGCTTAAGAAGGGCTTCCGCTGGGATTTTGTCGCGTATTCGCTGCTGCCCATCGTAGTTGGGTGGTATTATATATATGTCAAGAAGTTTGAGGACGGAATGTATAAGCACCTCTACTGCACATACATTATCGCCAACTCTGTATGGTTGTTGGTGATAGGTGCATTCTTCACCGACCGTTTCGCCTACCTGTCGTGGTGCCTTATTCCGATACTGCTGATGCTGCCGCTGTGCCGTGCAAAATTATTTGTAAACCAGAACGTGGCTGTGGCGGCCACTCTTGCCCTGACACTGCTAATTGCATGCTTTATATAACATATAACACTCGCATATATTTATAGAGCTCTTGCATCAGTATATTGAATGGGAAAACGACCATTGACAATCATAAAAATAGAATTATGATAAAAGTTGCAATATTGCTTTCACGGTTTGAGTTGTCCGGAGTGACGACAAATACTGTGGATTTGTTTGAGGGCCTGCGATTACGCGAAGATGTCCATCCTACATTGATTGTGGGTGTTCCGGAAAATGTGGGCAACAACAGGTTTTATGACAAATATTCGGAAGACAAGGATGTCCGCTTTTTCAAGTGCCGCACCGGCTCGGCTTTTCAAATATTACGCACGGCATTGAGGGTTATGAAAATGTTGCTCCTCGGACATTATGATTTGGTACACTGCGAGTCGGCGTATTACACGTATATTCCATGGCTATGCGGCAAGAAGTTTTTGTCAACGATGCACATCACGGATATTTATCCGAAGTTATATTTCAAAAGAGGAAATCATTGCATATCGATAAGCAAGGAGACAACTCGGTGGGCGATTGATGTATGTCACTTCAAACCGCAGCAGGTTACGATGGTTACACACGGGGTTTCGATACGTTTTGCCCAACCGCTTGGCGAAGGCGCGCGTGAAAAAGTGTTTAGCCAATACCGTATTCCTTGTGGAAAGATATATGTAGGCTTGGTGGGTTCGGTTGAACCGCGCAAAGGTCATGATGTGCTCCTGAAGGCGTTAGCCGGACTGCCGGGCAAAATACGGGAGCAAATACATGTCTTGTTTGTCGGAAGTGATAAGAACGAAAACCAGATGTCGCAGCGTTGGCTTGATGAACTTGTAAAAGACACCGGATTAGGCGATTGTGTCACTCAAATAAAGTACTGCGACCCATATCCGCTGTACAAGATTCTGGACATCCTGGTGCTACCGTCGCGGCAAGAGGGCTTTCCGCTTACTGCAGTGGAAGGAATGATGAGCGGCACTTGCGTCGTGCGAAGCAATTGCGAGGGTGCCGACCTGCAAATAACTGACGGAGTTGACGGACGTATATTCCAGGTCGATGATGTAGAAGGGTTGAGGGATATCCTTGCCGAACTTATAAATAATCCGGAGTATAGGCGGACGTTGGCTTGTGCAGGACAAAAGAAAGCACAGCAAGAGTTCTCTATCGAACGTATGGCCAAGGATGTATGCGCCGTGTACAAGCGGGTGTTGTCTAAATAAAGCACCCTCGGAGCCAAATCCGGCTATGGATGCCATGCCTTCGGACGTGACGGGCGGTTGGGTGTGCCGGCGGTCTTGTCGCACGGATTTTTTTGAGGGAAGGAGAATTTTTTTTTGCGGTGGACGGAAATAAGAGAATGGGTGGCAATTGTGTCAATATGTTCGGATGAACGAACGAACGGCGGCACGGGTGACTGAAAGTGTCGTATTAGGCTGACATAACGGTTTTTGCATAGTGTGTTGCGGCGCCGAAAAGCGCGAAAAAAAGTTTGTCGACGTGTCGATTGCGTGAGCTAAAAGTACTATCTTTGCCGTAGAGGCTGACGGGCAATGTCTCGTTTTGGCCGCGGAGAGGCCTTCGCTTAACTTTAGGCCGCTTCGCCATATTCGCTCCGGACGCGTCCGAGACAGAATCCGGCAAAACACAATAGCCAAGAGCGTCAAATGCTGATGCACAAGATGCTAAAGGTTGAGACGTAAGACGTTAAAGGCCGAGGCTGATAGCGTCAAACGCTGAGACATAATGCGTTAAAGGCTGATACACGAGATGCCGGGCGCTGAGGCACTGAAAAACATCAAAAGCAGAAACACAAAACATAAAAACACTATTAACCTTATGAGAGAAAGACGATTGCTGCTGGGCGACGAGGCCATAGCCTTGGGCGCCGTACATGCCGGGCTTTCGGGGTGCTATGCATATCCCGGAACACCTTCGACCGAAATCACCGAATTCGTGCAGGGCAACGCGTTGGCCCGGGCTCGGGGTATTCATTGTCGCTGGTCGGCCAATGAGAAAACAGCCATGGAGGAAGCCCTCGGAATGTCCTATATGGGCAAGCGTGCCATGGTGTGTATGAAGCATGTAGGCATGAATGTCTGCGCCGATGCATTTGTGAATTCGGCCATGACCGGCACCAACGGCGGACTTGTCGTAGTGGCTGCCGATGACCCGTCGATGCACTCGTCGCAGAACGAGCAGGACTCGCGTTTCTACGGCAAATTTGCTATGGTGCCCGTGTTCGAGCCGTCTTCGCAGCAAGAGGCTTACAATATGATGAAAGACGCTTTCGGTATGTCCGAGGAATACAAAGTGCCTGTGTTGCTGCGCATTGTGACGCGTATGGCACATTCGCGTGCCGTTGTCGCTACCGGGGATATTCGCGAGCCCAACCCGATGCGCTATCCCGACAATCCCAAAGAATGGGTGCTGCTTCCGGCTGTGGCACGCCGTCGCAACGAGCGACTGACCGGTATGCAGAAAGATTTAGAGCGCCGAGCCGAGGAATCCGAGTACAATAAATATATCGACGGGGCCGACACCTCGGTGGGCATTATCGCCTGCGGCATTGCATACAATTACCTCATGGAAAACTTCAAGGACGGATGCCCGCATCCGGTGCTGAAGGTCTCACAATATCCGCTGCCGGTGAATGCCGTAAGGCGACTGGCCTCCAAGTGCCAATCGCTGCTTGTGCTCGAAGACGGCCAGCCGGTGGTGGAGGAGATGCTGCTCGGCGTCCTGGAGCAGAGCGTCCGTATCGAGGGTCGTCTTTCGGGCGCCGTACCACGCACCGGCGAACTGACACCCGATAATGTCGCCTCCGCCCTCGGGCTCAAGAATGAAGAAGTGTTTGCGCCGTCCGAATTGGTGATGCCGCGTCCGCCCGCCTTGTGCCGGGGCTGCGGACACCGCGATATGTTTGCGGCACTAAACAATGTTCTGGGCGAGTACGCCAATCCGCGCGTCTTCGGCGATATAGGCTGCTATACACTCGGCTATCTGCCTCCATATCAAGCACTACACTCCGTGGTGGATATGGGCGCATCGATTACGATGGCCAAAGGCGCTGCCGATGCGGGCCAGTGGCCGTCGGTGGCCGTCATCGGCGACTCCACGTTTACACATTCGGGAATGACCGGGCTGTTGGATGCCGTCAACTGCAAGTCAGATATTGTGATAATAATCTCCGACAACCTCACCACCGGAATGACCGGAGGACAGGACTCGGCCGGGACAGGCCGTATCGAGAGCATCTGCCTCGGCATAGGCGTCGAGCCGGAGCACGTGCGCACGGTCATCCCTCTGCCTAAGAATATGGCCGAGATGGAAGATATTATCCGACAAGAAATCGAGTACCAAGGAGTGAGCGTCATCGTACCGCGCCGCGAGTGCATACAGACAGCTCGCCGCCACGCCAAGAAAACCACTAAATAGAAGGACGCCCTATGAATACAGATATAATTCTTTCCGGAGTGGGAGGACAAGGCATCCTCTCAATTGCCACAATTATCGGTGCTGCCGCTATCAACGACAACCTTTATATCAAGCAGGCCGAAGTGCACGGCATGAGCCAGCGCGGCGGCGATGTGCAGTCCAATCTGCGCATCAGTTCGGCGCCCATAGCGTCCGACCTCATCCCCTTGGGTAAGGCCGACCTCATCATCTCGCTCGAACCCATGGAGGCTATGCGCTACCTGCCGTACCTCAAAAAGGACGGATGGGTAATCACAAATACCGAGCCTTTTGTCAATATTCCCGACTACCCCGACCTTGACACGCTGATGCAGCGCATCGAAGCGTTGCCCCACCACGTGGCGCTTGATGTGGCCGCGATTGCAAGCGAGGCCGCCTCGCCGCGCGCCGCCAATATCGTATTGTTGGGCGCCGCAGCGCCTTTCCTCGGTATTGACATCGCTAAAATCGAAGACGGCATACACTCGGTGTTCGCACGCAAAGGAGATGCCATCGTCGAGATGAACATCAAGGCCTTCCGCGCCGGGCTCAAGGTGGCACACGCCCGCATCAACGGAAACAATTGAGCACACATCCACGAAAAACAACTATAACGCATGGAAATACCTTTTGACCGAAAGACTGTCGGCGAGGTGCTGCACAAGATGCACATCACTCATGCCGGCGATGCCACCATCCGGCAGACCCTTGCCCTTGCCGAGGAACTGGAGAGAATTACGGGGCGTAAATTCGTACATCTCGAGTTAGGTTCGCCCGGACTTCCGGCATCTCGAATAGGCATCGAGGCCCAAAAACAGGCTCTCGACGCCGGAGTGGCAAACAAGTATCCCAATATAGCCGGCATCACCCCGCTCAAACAGCAAGCCTCACGATTTGTCAAGGCCTTCCTCGGCATAGACGTAAGGCCGGAAAGTTGCGTGCCCACCGTGGGGTCTATGATGGGCACCTTTGCATCATTTATCCTGAGCACACACCTGCACGCCGACAAGGACACCATATTGTTTATCAATCCGGGCTTCTCGGTACAGCCGTTGCAAGCCAAAGTACTGGGATACAAGACAGACGAATTTGATGTCCACGACTTCCGCGGCGAGAAGCTGGCCCGGCAGCTCGAAAGCCGCCTTGAAAAAGGCAATATCGCCGCAATCATATATTCCAATCCCAACAATCCGGCGTGGATATGCTTCACCGAGAGCGAGTTGGAACACATCGGCCGTCTGGCCACACAATACGACACGATAGTCCTTGAAGACCTCGCATATTTTGGCATGGACTCGCGCAAAAACATAGGACATCCGTTCGAGCCGCCGTACCAGAGCACCGTAGCGCGATATACCGACAACTACATACTACTGCTCTCCGCCTCCAAGATATTCAGCTATGCCGGCGAGCGTGTGGCCACGGCTGTCATATCCGACGCATTGTTCGACCGCGAGTATCCCCATCTGAAGGAGACTCTCGGTATGGACACGCCCGGACGCACCTTTGTACACACCATACTGTACACCTTGTCATCGGGCGTGTGCCACTCGGCACAGTATGCCCTGGCGGCAATGTACGAGGCCGCATGCGATGGAAAACTCGATTTCGTGACCGAGAACCGCGAATATGCCGCGCGTGCCGCGAGGCTGAAGTCCATATTCTTGCGCAACGGCTTCCATATCGTCTACGACAAGGACCTCGATCGGGATGTCAGTGACGGCTTCTTCTTCACAATAGGGCGCAAGGGCTTTACGGGTGACGACCTCGTCGACGAGCTCATCCACTACGGCATTGCCGCCATCTCGCTGCGTACCACCGGCAGCGAACAGCAAGGGCTGCGCATATGCACATCGATGCTCGGCGACAGCGATTATCCACTCCTTGAAGAGCGACTCGCAGCCTTCAATCGTAATTTTCCACAGACATAATACACCATATATAATACACCATTGGCATAATACGCCACAGACACAATACGCCACAGACATGAAAGCGAACTATATGACTGCCGCCGAGGCGGCCAAACTGGTCAAAAGCCACGACCGCGTGTACATCCAGGGCAGCACGTCCATCCCGGAGGTGTTGCTGGACGCCATAACGGCGCGTCACGCCGAGCTTGAGGGCGTGGAAATGTACTCGGCCTTTGCCGTCGGCCGCCGTGACGCTCCGTATGCCAAGACCGAGTACCGGGATATATTTATTCCGCGCAGTCTGTTCGTTTGCAATAGTATACGCAAGGCCGTAGACCGTGGCGAGGCACAAATCATCCCATGCTTCCTCGGCGAGGTGCCGGCGCTGTTCCGCGAGGGATACCTGCCGCTGGATGTCACCCTGCTCAACGTCTCGCCCCCCGACAAGGACGGCTATTGCAGCTACGGCGTGTCGGCCGACCTGGCATTCTCGGCCGTCGAATGTTCCAAGACCATCATCGCGCAGGTGAACAAGCAGATGCCCTACTCTTACGGCGACCCGCTCATACATATCAGCCGCTTCGATGCCTGCGTCGAAGTCGATGACCCGCTGGTCGAAGTGCCTACGGCCGTACCCAATGATGCCGAGCGCCGAATCGGCGGGCATATTGCCGAACTGATACCCGACGGCGCCACGCTGCAAATAGGCGTGGGCGGCATTCCCAATGCCGTGCTCGGGCGGCTGCGCGACCACCGGCATCTCGGCTTGCACACTGAGGCAATGACCGACGGCGTGCTGCCGCTCATCCAAAGCGGAGTGATAGACAACTCACAGAAGGTGGTCATGCCCGGAAAGAGCGTGGCCAGCCTTGCCTTGGGTTCAAGGGCACTATACGACTTCATGGACTACAACCCGGACATTATATTCAAGGACGTAGCGTGGACCAACTATCCCTTCCGCATATGCCAAAATCCCAAGGTGATGTCCATCAATTCGGCCATCGAAGTGGACCTTACCGGACAAGTATGTGCCGATTCGATAGGCACTCGACTGTTCTCCGGCGTCGGCGGACAGCACGACTTCATGTACGGCGGCGCACTCTCCGAGGGCGGCAAGACCTTTATAGCCATGACGGCGACCTCCGGCAAGGGCATCTCCAAGATCAAGCCGGTGCTCACCGAGGGCGCCGGAGTTGTCACCACCCGATTCCAGACCCAGTATGTGGTGACCGAATACGGCGCCGCCTTCCTCAAAGACAAGGACTGCGCTCAGCGTGCACGCGCCCTCATCGCCATCGCCGCTCCCGAGGCCCGCGAAGACCTCGAACGCGCCGCATGCCGGCGCTTCGGCTACCGCTTCCTCCGCGAGAAGTAGCCCGGAAACCATTAGCCGACCGAATATGCGAAAAGAATATCGGGCAAATTCCATCCATCTTCACGGAGACGAAAAAATCACCTTTCCCTCCACGGAATCAAAAATAGAGGATGTGTCAAAATGGTGGGACCGGTAGGGGCGCAATACATTGCGCCCGCGCAGTAGGAGGATAATATAATGAGCTCCTGTGTATTATACAGCGTTACCCACAATCGATGCGAACGCAATATATTGCGTCCCTACAATAATTCGCTATTCTGACACCGCCCGTGCACATGCCGGAGTGAGACTTGAGAATATGACGCAAACGCATTGATTTCAGCGACTTGTCCGCAGCTGTCCGATATGTGTCTGCGGATGACTGTCAAAATGATAGGTTTTCTGCCGGATTGACGCGCAGCCGACATGATTGTAATTGACAATTTGTCTAAATGGTCGGTATTTTCAGAAATAGTGATATAATGCGTGTCAGGCCGAAAAAAATGTTTATATTTGCGGCAAGCTATCCGAAAGTCTGACCTGAGGAAGCATACAACATTTCCTATCCAAGGAAGTAAACTACAAATTAACCTTTCAAAAAAAGTTCGTATGAAAAAATTCTACGCAACGCTTGCCATAACCCTCGCCACCGTAATAGGGGCGTCGGCCGCGCCGGTCATCTATGCCTACCAGACCTGGCAGTATGGCAACGACAACTCCGTGACCGGGCCCATAAAGTTTGACCCGGAGACCGATCCTATCGATGTGACGCTGATAGCGGACCAGTCAAGACTGGGATTGTGCTACTGCGGCTTCTACTACAACTACAAGTGGTATGTGCAAGTGACACTCCCCGGCACACAGTCCACCATCGAGAGCTTCAGCACCATCGACACCGAGACCGGTGAGCGCACGCCCATATCGCTCACCAGCACCAAGTGCATCGACCTGACCTACGACTACACCACGAACAACGTCTACGGCATCTACAAGGGCAACGGCGCCCTGGCGACGCTGGACATAAACACCGGCGCAGTCAAGAAAATAGGCGATTTCACCGACTTGGCAGGCAACAAGTTTAGCATGATTGCCCTTGACTGCGACTTGGACGGACAGCTTTACGCAGTGTGCACCAACGACTCGTTCTACAAGGTCAATAAGACCAATGGTCGCGTGACCCTGGTAGGCGAATTGGGCGTCGATGCGGCCTACGACCAGTCTATGGCCTTTGATTACTCCACAGGTGTTCTATACTGGTTCAACAACGGCAAATACGCCTTGTACACCATAGATACCAAGACAGGCAAAGCTAAAGGCATCAACAACATCCTGTACAACGGCGAATACGACAGCCTCAACACGCTGATGATACCATATATCAATGTAGCCAAGGGAGCCCCCGACCGCGTCACCGGCCGCAGCGCCACCGTCTCGGGGACCTCTGTAAAGCTTGCATGGACTCTCCCCACCAAGGACGCCCAAGGCAACGCCCTGACCTCGCTCGAAGGCATCAAGGTGCTGCGCGACGGCACGCAAGTAGCCTCTTTGGACGCCACAGCCACGGAATACACGGACAATAACGTCTCCGAAGGCGGCCACGACTACAAGCTCGTGCCCTTCAACGCTGCCGGCGACGGCGGCGTGGACACCGACCCGCTACACGTGGTAGTCGGCGCCGATGTCCCGGCAGCCGTGGCATCCTTCAGTGCCGTCCCGGACGACAACAAGGCCGTACTTAGCTGGACAGCCCCCACCAAAGGCCTCAATGGCGGAAGCTTTGACCCGGCAGGACTTACCGGATACGTAATCAAACGACGCATCTACGGCTCGTCCGACCAGACCGAAATCAAGATTTCCGATCCCACGCAGACATCCTACGAGGACACCCCCGGATACGGACGCTACATCTACAGCATCGCTGCTGTCAACGACAAGGGCGAAGGCGCATATACCGAAGCTCCCACCGTTCTGGTCAAACCGGCCGACTGGATTGTCATGGGACAGGGCGAAGCAGTGGCAGTGGTCGAAGATGGCAAGACCTACAAATTCTACGACAACGGCGGCGAAGGCGATTACACCAACAATGCCAACGATCTGCTGACCATCAAGCCCGCCAATCCCAACAGCTATATACGAGTGCAATTCACCGAATTCGAAATTGATACCTTCGGTGATTACCTAATCATATACAACGGATTGGACGAAGCCGCACCCAAAATCGGCGAGTTCAACAGCGAAGGTGGAGTGCCCGCGGCAATCAAAGACCTCCAAGCCACCAATGACAGCGGAGCCCTGACATTCCACTTTACCAGCGACATCATGGACCGCCGCTTGGGTTGGGTCGCCACCGTCACCGCCGTGGAGGCCAAGGCCAATGACCTGGCAGCCGTCTCGGTCAGAGGCGAGAAATTCCCCACTACGAACAAGCCCGCAGAGTACTTCGTGAAAGTCAACAATAAGGGACGCAACACGGCATCCAACTACAAGGTGCAACTGCGTGACGCCGAAGGCAATGTCCTCGCTACTGCCGATGGAACCGAACTGGCACGCAACGCCTCGACCGAACTCAAGCTGCAATACACCTTTACAGAGGCCAAGAATACCACCGTCTCCGGATATGTGCTCTACGATGCAGACGAAGACGTGTCCAACAACTCGACAGCCGCACTTGTGCTAAACATTGTTCCGGAAGGCAGCGAGCTGGTAACCATCGGCGCCGCCTCCCCCGATGACGTATATGTAGTACCTACCACATTCATGGCCAATCAGTCCGTATTCGAGGGCATCTACTACGCTTCGGATCTGGGCGAAAACGCCGGCAAGAAGATTGCGATGATATCCTTCCCATACGGCACCCTCGAAAACGAGTTCAGCAATGTACCCATGCGCGTATGGCTGGGCGAAACCGAAAAGACTAATCTCGAAGAAGGGATTATTCCCGTCGGCCAACTCACCAAAGTCTTTGAAGGAACCATCGACGTCAAGCTCGACGACGAAGCCATGGCCTTCGCCCTCCAAAACGAGTACAAGTACAACGGCAAGAACCTCGTGGTGATGATCTACAAGACCGGAAAAGAGACCAACCTCGACGGCGTGGCATTCAAGGGCACCTACGGCAAGCCCGAGTCGCCGCTCAACACCCGCTTCGACAACAACGACGAAGTCGATGACGCAGAATACACCCTCGACCCCGAGAAGACAGATGAAACCTTCGGCTACGCAGCCAACTCTATAGTCCCGGACATTAATGTTCTCTTCATCCCCGGTGCCGGTGTCAACGACATCAGCGTGGACGGCTCCGCCTCCATCAAGGCCGCTGACGGCGCCATCATTGTGTCCGGCAACGCCGGTCAGGCATTGGCAGTCTATGCCGCAGACGGTAAGGCCGTATATGTCGGCGCCTCCGTCACCGATGCCTCCGTGTCCGTAGTGCCCGGCGTATACATCGTACGTGCCGGCGCCACCACCGCCAAGGTCATCGTCAAGTAATAATCTACCGCTTGCAATAGCGATAGACTACTTCCACTTCTATAATTTGGACTGTCGCATATCGAATTTCCAATGTCGAATTTTAGAGCAAATATGCAAGCAGGAACAGAAGAAAATGGTTTTTCACGATTTGTTAGAAATAATAATTGATAGCATGATGCTATCCGAGCGCAACGAGTTTCTCGCCTGATAATCCGGGAAATTATAGTATCTTTGTCGAAGTAATAGTAATAGACTAAGGAATGATTTATATTTGGCTTGACGAAAGCAATCGCCATGGAGAGTTTTACTCTAACTTCTATGGAGGTCTTTTGGTGCATTCGCGATATTACCGCGAGGTGTTGGAACGTATGCGCTCAATTGTTGAAGAAACAGGGATTAGAGATGAAATCAAGTGGCAGAAAGTCAATGAATATCATTATGAGAAGTATATTAGGTTGGTAGATTTGCTTTTCGACCTTGCCAAAGAGGGAAAGCTTAAAATCAGGATATTCTTTCGGCACAACCAATACTGTCCGACAAGGCTAACGTCAGAAGAAAGAAAGTCTGATTATCCAATGTTGTACTACCAATTCATTAAGTATGCGTTTGGGCTGCCTTATGCAGGTGTTGGAGAATTGGATGCACTTACGCTATATTTGGACGAGATACCATTACGACAAGCCGAAAGAGATGATTTTATATCTCATATACGTGGGCTTGCAAAAGACCATATTTTAAAAAAAATGGGGTTGAAAATTGCAGAGGACAGCATCATTGAAGTCAATTCAAAACAGCATCTACCGTTACAATTTATGGACGTCATTCTCGGTGCTATTTGTTTCAAACTGAATGAAAAAGACAAACTTAAGGCAGAAGGTGAGAATAAGGTAGGCAAGCGCACGATTATGAAGCTAAAGCTATACAAGCACATTAATATGCGAATACGGGATATATATCCGAATTTCAATATTGGAGTCACCACACCGATACGAGTAAATTCCGATAGCTGGACACAGGTTTACAGGCATTGGAGTTTTATTCCTAAATACCATACGCGAGACACCGCTCGGACCAAAAGGGCAAAAAAATAGCCCTCGTAACCTACACTTGTGAGCTACGCACTTTTCACGTAGCCGTTCAGTCACGAAGGGTATTTTTCTACTGCAAAGGTAAACGGTTTTTTCGGTATATCAAAATCCTAATAAATTTTTTATGTGAAAATTTATTAACCGAAGGCTCGGGGAGAACGGAAATCACAATACCTTCTGCGAAAGCAAGTAAAAAACCTTTCTTTCGGCCACAATGACTACCGCTATAACGGCCAATAACAGCTACAACAGATTTAACGGCCAATAACGGCTACAATAACTATAACAGCCATTAAAGCTGTCATAGCAATAATGGCTGTTATGGTTGATGGGGAGGGTGCGCTACGGCTTATTTGCCGAGGGCGCAGCCTTTACATTTTTCGGCGATTTGGGTGAAGAAGTCGTTGCCCTTGTCGTCTACGAGGATGAAGGCGGGGAAGTCTTCGACTTGGATTTTCCAGATGGCTTCCATGCCGAGCTCGGGGTATTCGAGGAGTTCGACTTTCTTGATGGAGTTCTGTGCCAGGACGGCGGCGGGACCGCCGATACTGCCCAGGTAGAATCCGCCGTGCTTATGGCAGGCGTCGGTGACTTGCTTGGAGCGGTTGCCCTTGGCAATCATGACCATAGAGCCTCCGGCGGCCTGGAATTGGTCGACGTAGCTGTCCATTCGTCCGGCGGTGGTGGGACCGAAGCTGCCCGAGGGCATACCCTGCGGCGTCTTGGCCGGGCCGGCGTAGTATATGGGATGGTCTTTGAGGTATTGAGGCATGGGTTCGCCGCGGTCGAGGCGTTCTTTGATTTTGGCGTGTGCGATGTCGCGACCTACGATGATGGTACCGCGCAGGGACAGGCGTGTCGATACCGGGTATTTGGAGAGTTCGGCGAGGATTTCTGGCATGGGTCGGTCGAGGTCGATATTGACGACTTTGCCTTCGCCGGCTTTGCGCATTTCTTCGGGGATGAGTTCGCCGGGGTTGGCGTCGAGTTTTTCGATCCAGAGGCCTTGGCGGTTGATTTTGGCTTTGACGTTGCGGTCGGCGCTGCAGCTTACGCCGAGGCCTACGGGGCAAG
This sequence comes from uncultured Porphyromonadaceae bacterium, assembly GCA_900540625.1. Taxonomy (GTDB): domain Bacteria; phylum Bacteroidota; class Bacteroidia; order Bacteroidales; family Muribaculaceae; genus CAG-873. The sequence continues at coordinate 45,157 of UQGP01000010.1, forward strand.
ATGCACCGTGGCGGGGCAGGCGGATGACGCGGATGTCGTGAGCAAAGTATTTACCGCCGAATTGAGCGCCGAGTCCGATGCGTTCGGAGGCTTCTTTGAGTTGTTTCTCGAGTTCGATGTCACGGAAGGCGTGTCCCAGTTCGTTGCCTTGAGTGGGAAGGTTGTCGTAGTATTTGACGGAAGCTTTCTTGACCGTCTCGAGGTTTTTCTCGGCGGAGGTGCCGCCGATGACGAATGCGATGTGGTAGGGGGGACAAGCGGCGGTGCCGAGTGTCTTCATTTTCTCGACCAGGAAGGGGAGCAGTGTCTTGGGGTTGATCAGGGCTTTGGTCTCTTGGTAGAGGTATGTTTTGTTGGCCGAGCCGCCACCTTTGGCTACGAAGAGGAAGTGGTATTCGTCGTCGTCGCCGGCGTGGATGTCGACTTGGGCGGGGAGGTTGCAGCCTGTGTTGACTTCGTCGTACATGTTCAGGGGAGCGTTTTGGCTGTAGCGAAGGTTGTCGGTGGTGTAAGTGTCATATACACCGCGAGATATGCGTTCAGCATCGTCGCATCCGGTGAATACGTACTGGCCTTTTTCGCCGTGAACGATGGCAGTGCCGGTGTCTTGGCAGAAGGGGAGTTGGCCTTTGGCTGCGACTTCGGCGTTGCGCAGCATTGTCAGGGCAACGAATTTGTCGTTTTCGCTGGCTTCGGGGTCATGGAGGATTTTGGCGACCATGGCGTTGTGCTCGCGGCGGAGCATGAAGGCGTTGTCATGGGTGGCTTGGCGCGCCAGGACGGTGAGTGCCTCGGGGTCTACTACGAGAAATTCGTGACCGCCCCAGTTTTCGACGTGTACGTATTTGTCTGTGAGCTTGTAATACTCGGTGGTATCGGGTCCCAGTGGGAACATGGGCTGATACTTAAATGGTTTGGTTGCCATAATGTGTGTTGTATATAGGGTGTATTGTTTTGTGTCTTGATTTTGCTCGCTTTTTTTAGGGGTCCTTAGGGACTTTAGGGTCTTTAAGGACCTTAGAGACCTTAAGGACCTTAAGGACTTTAGGTCTCTCTCTAATGTCTTGCAAATTTAAGCAATTTTTGCGAGAATGGGGCGGCTATTATAGCTATTATGACTATTATGGCCGGTATTGTCTGTGTAGTCGGTGGTCACGGCAGGGTGATACTTAGAGTGTCTGTGGCGATGGCGACGCCTTGGGGGAGGGTGGCGGCGGTGTCGGCGTGGGTGCCCATGTCGTGGCTCAGGTGGGTGAGGTAGGCTCGGCACGGGTTGATGTCTTGTATCAGGGCGAGGGCTTGGTCGAGGTTGATGTGGGACATGTGGGGTTTGTGTCGCAGGGCGTTGATGATGAGGGTGTCTACGCCGCGCATGGCGTCTATGGATTGTTGTGGCAGTGTCTTGCAGTCGGTGATGTATCCGAAGCTGTGGGCGTTGTCGGGTGTGTATATGCGGAATCCGAGTATGGGCAGTCGTGCGTGCATGACGGTGACGGGCAGTATGCGTATTCGGTTGATATGGAATTCTTTGTATGGTTCGATGATGTGTATGTCGTAGGTGGGTACGCCGGGGTATAGGTGTCTGGCGAAGCAGTATGGGACGCGTGTGCGCAGGTCGTGTGCGACGTCTTCGCTGCAGTATACGGGGAAGGGTCCGGTGGTGCCGTGTCGCAGTGCCGGGATGTTGCAGTATGGGCGCAGGTCGTCGATGCCGCCTACGTGGTCGTAGTGGCTATGGGTGACCAGGAGGGCATCGAGTGCCGGGGAGCCGGCGCGTAGTATTTGTTGGCGGAAGTCGGGGCCGCAGTCTATGAGGATGCCGGTGTGTCTTGTTTGGACGAGTGCGCTGGCGCGCAGGCGTTTGTCGCGTGGGTCGTCGGAGGTGCAAGTGGGGCATTGGCAGCCTATCTGCGGGACGCCGGTGGATGTGCCTGTGCCCAGGAATGTTAATTGCGCCTTATGGTAGGTCTTTTGGGAATCTGGAATGTGGAATGAGGAATGTGGAACGGGCTGCGCCGGGCATGGGCTGTAGTGTTCGGAGTGTTCTGTTTTCTCTGAGTGTTCGGAGGGGTCTGTGTGTTCGGAGGACACGGATTCCTCTGTTTTCTCGGAGGGTTCGGATTCCAATTTTGTCGTGCGGGTTGTCATTGGTGTTGTGTGCGGCTGCGCGGGGCGAAGCGTATGGCGAAGTATGTCACTGTGAGCAGTGCGAATACTATGATGAAGTATGTCAGGTGTTGTTGTGGCGGGATGAGGAAGTAAATGGCGTTGATGAGCAGTTGCAGCAGGGCGTAGCATATCGAGACGACGATGTGCGGCAGCTGCCATTGGCGTATAAGCAGGTGGAAGATGAATTTGTGGTGTGGGGTGAGGATGTTTTCGCCGGCGAAGAGGCGTTGGGTTGTTGTGAGTCCGGCGTCGAAGAGGCATACTATGAGGAATATCATCATGGTGGCGTCTCCTTCGGCGAGTATAATGGTGGTGAGGATGTAGACTATGAGGAATCCCAGGGTGATGGCTCCGACGTCTCCGGCGAAGATTTTGCGGCTGATGTTGAATATGCCGAATATGGTCATGGCGGCCATAAGGGTGATGCAGAAGTGGATGTACATCGGTGCTTCGGGCATGGATGTGGTGCCGTGCAGTACGTATAGCATTGAGCCGAGGACCACGAGGGTGTATAGTGCGAGCATTCCGGTGATGCCGTCTATGAAGTTGACGGCGTTGATACATCCTACGCCGAAGATGATAATCAGCAGGTAGATGTCGAAGGCGCCGGGATAGCAGAGGCTTTTGAATGTGATGGCTACGGCGATGATTTGGAGCAGCAGTCGTGGCCAGGGGGGCAGTGGTCGGATGTCGTCGTACATGCTGACGGCGGCGAGTGTCAGTGCGCATATGCCCATGGTTATCCATTGGGTGTTTTGAGCCTGTGGGGTGACGGCGGTGAATATCACGGCGGCCAGTGGCACGATGATTCCGCCGCAGGTGAGCATCGGGCGGTTGTGGGACGAGCGGCTGTCGACGGGTGCTGTTATGTGCAGTCGTCGTGCTATCGGGATGTAGGCTATCTCGATGGCCAGCAGTGATATGAGCATCCAGAGGGTGGGCAATGTGTCGAGCTTTTTTTTGTGGTTTTCGTGGTTGTCGGATTTTCAGCGGTTGGCCGGGTCGTTGGCTGGGTCGGTGTACCAGCGGTATAGGCGGTCGATGCCGTCGTCGAGTTCGACTGTATGACGCCATCCGAGGCGGTGCAGGCGGCTGACGTCGCAGAGTTTGCGCATGGTTCCGTCGGGGTGACGGTGGTCGAAGATTATGGCGCCTTCGAAGCCTACGCATCGGCGTATTTTTTCGGCGAGTCGGGCTATGGATATTTCGATGCCTGTTCCGACGTTGATGTGCATGTTTCGCAGTGGTTTGTCTGCGGCGCGGCGTTCGGCGGCGAGGTCTTTGTATGATACGTGTAGCATGACGTATACGGTTGCGTCGGCCATGTCTCGGCTCCAGAGGAATTCGCGCAGTGGAGTGCCAGTGCCCCATAGTTCGAGGCGGTCGGCGTATATGCCGTATCGGTGTAGTATGGTGTCTATTTCGGCGTCTGAGAGTGCGGGGTCGAATTCTTTGACGGGCAGTCGTGTAAGGTCGTGTCGCAGTGCGGCGTAGTCGCCTTGTCGGAGCATCCGGGCCAGGTGCATTTTGCGCATCATCACGGGCAGGACGTGTCCGTTGTCGAGGTGGAAGTTGTCGCCGGGGCCGTAGAGGTTGGTGGGCATGACTGCGACGTAGTCTGTGCCGTATTGTCGGTTGAGGCTTTCGCAGAGTTTGAGTCCGGCTATTTTGGCTATGGCGTAAGGTTCGTTGGTGAATTCGAGTGGAGATGTGAGCAGTGCGTCTTCGTCCATGGGCTGGGGTGCTTCGCGCGGGTATATGCATGTCGAGCCGAGGAATACGAGGCGTCGGACGCCGTGGCGCCATGCTTCGCCGATGACGTTTTGTTGTATTTGGAGGTTTTGGTATATGAAGTCGGCGGGGTAGGTGCTGTTGGCGAGTATTCCGCCGACGTGTGCGGCGGCGAGGACTACGGCGTCGGGTTGTTCTTGGTCGAAGAATGTGCGTACTGCGATGGGGTCGAGCAGGTCGAGTTGACTGTGGGTACGGCCTACGAGGTTGGTGTATCCGCGCTGTATGAGGTTGTGCCATATTGCCGAGCCTACGAGGCCGCGGTGTCCGGCGACGTATATCTTGGCCGTTGGGTCGAGTAGTGGCTTGGCGGTGTTGTCGTTATCTTGCATTGTCTTGGTTTTGGGGGTGGCCGGTATGGCTGTTATAGCCGGTATGGCCGGTATGGCTGTTATGGCTATTATGGCTGTTGTGGGATTGTTTAGATTTTGCCTTCTCGGGCGAGTTGCATGTCGGCGTCTACCATCATGTCTACGAGGGCTTGAAAGGATGTTTTGCGTGGGTTCCAGCCGAGTGTTGTGCGTGCCTTGGAGGGGTCTCCGAGGAGTTGTTCGACTTCGGCGGGGCGGAAGAAGCGCGGGTCGACTTCGACGAGTGTGCGTCCGGTGTCGGTGTCTATGCCTTTTTCGTCGAGGCCGGAGCCTTCCCATCGCAGGTTGATGCCTGCGCGGGCGAAGGCGCGAGTGGTGAAGTCGCGCACGGTGTGGTATTCGCCGGTGGCGATGACGAAGTCGTCGGGTTGGGGCTGTTGTAGTATAAGCCACATACATTCGACGTAGTCGGCGGCGTAGCCCCAGTCGCGTAGTGCGTCGAGGTTGCCCAGGTAGAGTTTGTCTTGGCGTTTGTGTGCTATGCGTGCGGCGGCGAGGGTGATTTTGCGTGTGACGAAGTTTTCGCCTCGGCGTGGGCTTTCGTGGTTGAAGAGTATGCCGTTGGCGGTATACATTCCGTAGCTTTCGCGGTAGTTTTTCATGATCCAGAAGGAGTACATTTTGGCTACGGCGTAGGGTGAGCGCGGATAGAATGGTGTGTCTTCGTTTTGGGGTACTTGGCGTACTTTGCCGAAGAGTTCGCTGGTGGAGGCTTGGTATACGCGGCATTGTTTTTCGAGGCCGAGTATGCGTATTGCTTCGAGCAGTCTGAGTGTGCCTGTGGCGTCGACGTCGGCGGTGTATTCGGGAACGTCGAATGATACTTTGACGTGGCTTTGTGCGGCGAGGTTGTATATTTCGTCGGGTCGTACTTCGCCGATGATGCGTATGAGTGATGATGAGTCGGTCATGTCGCCGTAGTGGAGTGTGAGTAGTCGTCGGCGGTGCATGTCGCGTACCCATTCGTCGAGGTATAGGTGTTCGATGCGAGCGGTGTTGAAGGATGAGCTGCGGCGTATGATGCCGTGTACTTCGTATCCTTTGTCGAGGAGGAATTCGGCCAGGTACGAGCCGTCTTGTCCTGTGATGCCTGTGATGAGGGCTGTGGGCATGGTGTGTATATGCTTGGGTGTTAGTGTCTGTCGGTGTCTGTGACGGCGTGGTTTTTTACGGGGGGGTCAGTGCCGTATTGTTTGGCGTATTGTTTGGCATACGCGGTGGATGTCGTCGTCGGTGAGGGATGAGCCGCTGGGGAGGCATAGTCCGCGATCGAAGGTGTCGGTGCATATTGTGCCGCCGTAGTATGGCGCGTCTTGGTATACGGGCTGGGTGTGCATGGGTCGCCATAGCAGTCGGCTTTCGATGTCGGCGGCGTCAAGTGCTTGACGGAGTTGGTCGGGGGTGACGGTGATGATGTCCGGGTCGAGCAGTATGGTGGTGAGCCAGTAGTTGCTGTTGAAGTCTTCGGAGGGGTTGGTGTGTACGGTGATGCCGTCGATGTCGGCGAGCAGTCGGACGTATAGGGCGTCGATGTCTCGGCGTCTTTGGAGGTGTTGAGGCAGGACTTCCATTTGTCCGCAGCCTATGCCGGCGCTGACGTTAGAGAGTCGGTAGTTGTATCCGATGACTTTGTGGTAGTAGTATGGGCGGTTTTCGCGTGCTTGGGTGGCGTAGAATTTGACGCGTTCGGCGGCTTGTTTGTCGGGGCATATGAGAGCTCCGCCGCCGCTGGTGGTGATGATTTTGTTGCCGTTGAATGATAGTGCGCCGTATGTTCCGAAGGTTCCGCATTTGTGGCCGCGGTATTCGCTGCCGAGGCCTTCGGCGGCGTCTTCCAGTACGGGGATGTTGTATTTTGCGGCTATGGCGAGTATCCGGTCGATATGTGCGGGCATTCCGTATAGGTATACGGGGATGATGGCTTTGGGGTATTTGCCGGTGATTGCGTGGCGGTCGATGATGGCTTGCTCGAGGATTTCGGGGTCGAGGTCCCATGTTTCGGGGTCGCTGTCGACGAATACGGGGTTGGCGCCGCAGTATCGCACGGGGTTGGCGCTGGCCGAGAATGTGAAGGATTGGCAGATGACTTCGTCGCCGGGGCTTACGCCGAGCATGACGAGTCCCAGGTGTATGGCTGCGGTGCCGGCGCTGAGGGCGACGACGCGTCCGCGCTCGATGCCGAGGAAGTCGGCGAGCATGTCTTCAAAGAGGTTGACGTTGGGGCCTAAGGGGACTATCCAGTTGGTCTCGAAGGCGTGATCTACGTATTTTTTTTCGCCGCCACCCATATGGGCGAGTGACAGGAGAATGCGGGACATAGTAATGTGGGGTGTTGAATGTTGATTGTGAAAATTTTTCTAATGATGGCGTGCGGCGGTGGGAGGTATGCCCAGGCCGTGGTATTCGAGGCCTTCTTCGGCGAGGTCGGTGCCTTGGTAGATGTTGCGTCCGTCGACTACGAGGTTGCCGCGCATTGCGCGTGCGACGACTTTCCAGGATGGTAGTCTGAATTGTTTCCATTCGGTGAGCAGTACCAGTGCATCGGCGTCGGCGCATGCGTCGTACATGTCGGAGGCGTATTCTACGGTGTCGCCCATGCGTCGTCGACATTCGCTCATGGCTACGGGGTCGTATACTCGTATGGTGGCGCCGTCTTGGCGCAGGGCGTCTATGGCGACGAGAGCGGGTGCGCATCGCATGTCGTCTGTTTCGGGTTTGAAGGCGAGGCCCCAGAGGGCTATGCGTCGTCCGGAGAGGCTGCCCAGGCGTCGGCGTAGTATTTCGATGGGGCGCAGTTTTTGTGCTTCGTTGACGGCGTCTACGGCTTCGATGACGCGCATGGTGTATCCGTGTTTGGCGCCTATGTGCATGAGTGCTTTGACGTCTTTGGGGAAGCATGATCCGCCGTATCCGCAGCCGGGGTATAGGAATTTGCTGCCTATGCGTGCGTCGCTGCCTATGCCTTTGCGTACCATATTGACGTCTGCGCCGGTGAGGTCGCAGAGGTTGGCGATGTCGTTGATGAATGATATACGGGTGGCGAGCATGGCGTTGGCGGCGTATTTGGTCATTTCGGCGGAGGCTATGTCCATGAATATGACGCGGAAGTTGTTGAGCAGGAACGGTCTGTATAGTCGTTCCATGACGCGCCTTGCGCGTTCGCTTTCGATGCCTATGACTACGCGGTCGGGTGACATGAAGTCTTTGATTGCGGCTCCTTCTTTGAGGAATTCGGGGTTGGATGCGACTTCGAAGGGGATGTCGCAGCCTCGAGCGTCTAATTCGGCTTGTATGGTTTGCTTGACCAGTTGTGATGTGCCTACGGGGACGGTGCTTTTGGTGACCAGGAGGGTGTAGTGTTTGATGTGTCGGCCGAAGGTGCGTGCTACTTCGAGGACGTAGCTTAGGTCGGCCGAGCCGTCTTCGTCCGGGGGCGTGCCTACGGCGCAGAATACTATGTCGCTGTCGTCGAGGACTTCGCACAGGTTTGTGCCGAAGTGCAGGCGTCCGCCGGCTACGTTGCGGCTTACCAGGTCGTCCAGTCCGGGTTCGTAGATAGGTATTTGGCCTTGGCGTAGTCGCTCGATTTTGGCGGCGTCGATGTCGATGCAGGTGACGTTGACGCCTATTTCGGCGAAACATGCTCCGGATACAAGTCCCACGTATCCTGTGCCTACTATTGTGATGTTCATATTGGGTGTGTATACATCGGTGTGATGTCGCCTATGACGACGACCACAAATTTACGCTTTTTTCGCCTAACGGCCAAAACAAGAATAATGTGGAGTGTGTCTTCGGTAATGAGGAGTGTGTCTTCGGTAATAAGGAATGTGGGATAGGGCTGTGCCTTTGGTAATGTGGAATTCCGGGGATTTTTAATGTGTGGGTGGGGTTGCCGTGATTTCGGAATTATTTATTATCTTTGCTGTGCGTAAAATTACGCAGTGCACTGCATAAAATTCTATGTTGCACTGCATAAAATTCTGTAGTATGTATAAAAGAGCGGAATATCAAGTAATTACAAGGCGTCTGAAGGAGCCGCGACGCTTTGTTCAGGTTGTAATGGGTCCTCGCCAAGTCGGGAAATCCACTGTCGTGAAGCAGGTATTGAAGGATTTGGATGCTCCGTATATGTTTTATTCGGCGGATAATGTTCCGGCGACTAACGGCGGCTGGATATCGAATTGCTGGGCTGCTGTGCGTTCGCTCATGAGCAGTAACGGATGGAAAAGTGTTGTTTTGGTCATTGACGAGATACAGAAAATCGCTAATTGGAGCGAGGTGGTCAAGAAGGAGTGGGATGATGATACTTTCTACGACCGCGATATAAGGGTGCTTCTGTTGGGTAGCAGTCGAGTATTGTTGGAAAGGGGGCTTTCGGAGTCTTTGGCGGGGCGTTTCGAGGAGATTCGTATGAGTCATTGGAGTTTTCGGGAGATGAATGAGTGTTTTGGGGTGACGCTTGACCAATATATATATTACGGTGGCTACCCGGGTGCTGCTTTTTTGTATGACGATCTCGACCGCTTCAGGCAGTATATCCAATCTTCTATTATCGATGCCACCATTAATAAGGATATCTTAATGGATACTCCGATAAGCAAGCCGGCATTGTTGCGCCAGACTTTCGAGCTTGGCGCTGCATATTCGGGTAATTTATTGTCACTGAACAAGATGCTTGGGATGTTGCAGGATGCCGGCAATGCGGCGACTTTGGCCGGGTATATTAATCTGCTGAACGAGAGCGGTTTGCTGTGCGGTCTTCAGAAGTTCGGTGTCGATATGGCAAGGCGTAGGGCAAGTATCCCGAAATTGCAGGTGTATAACAACGCGCTGAAGACTTTGTATAGTCCTCTGTCTTTCGAGCAGGCTATTGCCGACCGCAAGGCCTGGGGGCATATCTTTGAGTCGGGGGTGGGAGCTTATCTGATTTGTCAGGCTTTTGCGGGGCGTTTCGAGGTGTTTTATTGGCGCGAGAAAAATGATGAGGTGGATTTTGTGCTGCGCAAGAATGAGGCTGTTGTGGCTATTGAGGTCAAGAGTAATGCCGAAAAGTGTACGACCGGCCTGGATAAATTCCGTAGATGTTTTAATCCGCAGACGGCTTTTGTGGTTGGAGATGGTGGCATCGGCGCCGAGGAGTTCTTTTCGATGGATCTCAACGGACTGCTAAGATAATGTGGAATTGGGCTGTGCAGTGGGTGATAAGGGCATTATGAGAATTATGGGAGTAATGAGAATTATGGGAGTGATGCATTGCTCTCATTATTCTTATTGTTCCCATTGCTCCCATTATTTCCACCAACCTTGCTCTTATTGTTCTTATTGTTTTTGCTGCTGCTGTTGTTGTTGCTTTGGGCTGATGGTGTTGTAGTTGCCGCAGATGAGGCGGGCTGTCAGAGGGCTGCGGCTGAGCAGGTACTCGGCGGCGAGGGTGACGGCGATGATGCAGGCTGCGATGGCGGCGGCGATGACTGCCAGGGGCACTATGGAGAGAGCCATGTCGCGTGCCGGCTGTTGCAGGAAGGTCAGGGGGAATAGGAAGAAGTAGTGTAACAGGTATATGGCCAGGGATTTACGCCCGAGGTATTCCCATATTACGGCTAAGCGTCCGGGGCGTGTGCGTCCGGGGGCGTAGGCGGTTTCGGACCATGGTACGGCGATGTTCATGGCTACGATGGCGAGGGCCAATTGGAAGAGCATTTTGGCCGTGGGGACGATGAAGGGTATGTTTTCGAGGGCGGGGATGCGCCAGGGCCATACGGCGATGAAGAATAGGGGGATGCCGGCGAGTATGGCGAGGGTGACGGCTCGTGGGTTGGCTATCAGGCGCATGAAGTCGTCTTGGTGTTGTCTGGCGATGGCTCCGGCCATGAATATGGGGAGGAATTGGAGGATGAGCAGGGCGGAGGTGATGCCGATGTATTTGATAGGTACAAAGTGCGCTATAACAGCGTATAGGGCGAGGCTGATGGCGATGGAGGCGGTGACGGCGAGTACGGGGCGTCTCCGCCGCAGTATCACGGGGGCGAGCAGGGCGTAGAGGGCCATGATGACGAAGAGTACGGGGGTGAACCAGTATCCGTTTTTGTATTCGCTTGTCCATAGTCCTTCAAAGCCGGGTGCCATGGGTGAGCGCAGTCCGCTGTAGGGGAATTGTAGCACCCAAAGCGAGGATACAATTACCATGGGAACAATGAGTTGCATAGCGCGTTGCCGCAGGTTGGGGCGACGTATGCGGCCGTCTTCGGTGGTTTTGTATGTGAACCATCCGCTGATAAAGAAGAAGATGGGCATGTGTACTTCGCCGATGATTTTGAAGAGTGTGGCGGCGTCGATGTCGCGTATGCACATGGTCAGGACGTGCCCCATCACCACCATAAATATGGCGATGCCTTTGAGGAGGTCCATGTAATGCATCCTTTTCATAATGTCGAATTTGGAATGTGTAATGTCGAATTGAAGGCTGCGCCGGAACAGCGGCTAAAGTATTCTTAAGGAACTTAAGGACCTTTAAGGACGGGCCTTTAAGGACTCTTTCGTTTTAGGAATTTAATGTTGCGGGGTCGGGGTGCAGGCCTGGGGATGGTCTTAGAAGGCGGAAGGCTTGAGGTTGAGGCCGACGCGTTCGTGGAGGCCGAAGAGGAGGTTGAGGTTGTGGACGGCTGTGCCTGATGCGCCTTTGAGGAGGTTGTCGATGACAGATGTCACGAGCAGTCGGTCGCCTATGCGGTCGAGGTGGAGGATGCATTTGTTGGTGTTGACGACATCTTTGAGGTCGGGCGCTTTATCGGTGACGAAGGTGAAGTTGTGGTCGCTGTAGTAGTCGTCGTAGATTTCGCGCAGGCGATCGAGGGACACTTTGCAGTCGAGGTAGACAGCGGCCAGTATTCCGCGCGAGAAGCATCCGCGCATGGGTATGAATTCGATGGGTGCGCTGAAGCTGGTCTGCAGTTGTGAGAGGCTTTGGCGTATTTCGGCGAGGTGCTGATGCTGGAAGGGGCGGTATATTGAGACGTTGTCGTTGCGCCACGAGTAGTGTGATGTGGGCCCGGGTTTGACGCCGGCGCCGGTGCTTCCGGTGATGGCTGTGACGTGTACGGCGCTGTTTATCAACAAATTTTTGGCCAGCGGGAGCAGCGCCAGTTGGATTGCCGTGGCAAAGCATCCGGGGTTGGCGACGTGTCGTGCGCCGCGGACTATGCGTTTGCGGTTGAGTTCGGGTAGTCCGTAGACAAAGTCGTGTGTTCCGTCTTCGATGCGGTGGTCGGCGCTGAGGTCGATGATGCGTGTGTCTTCGGGCACGGGGTGCTCGGCCAGGAATTGGCGGGCGGTGCCGTGTGGTGTGCAGCAGAATAGGCAGTCGATGCCGGAGTAGTCTACCGCAGAGGTGAAGTGCAGGTCTGTTTCGCCGATGAGTCCTTGGTGTACTTCGGTGACGGGGCGTCCGGCGTTGCTGACCGAGTGTACCCATTCGAGGTGTACGTCGGGATGGTTGAGCAGCAGGCGGATGAGTTCGCCGGCGGTGTATCCGGCACCGCCTATGATTGCGGTATTTATCATAATAATTTGGAATGTTGAATGTTGAATGGGCTGCGCGGGACAGCGGCTAAGACTCTTTTTCGCTTTTGGGGTGACCCTAAGGGCATTAAGGATTTTAGGACCCTTAGGGTCAGCCCGGGGGGTTATTCGTCGCGGCCGTTGCGTTGCTGGATGTCGTGGTAGATTTTCATCTGGTTGCCCAGGATGCGGGTGAATCCTTTGATGTCGTCGGCAGTCCATGCGCGAGATAGTTCGCCGTATTCGCCGAAGGATGTTTTCATGAGGTCGAAATCGCTTTCGACGCCTACCATAACCATATTGTAGGGCCGGAGGTCGACGATGACGCGTCCGGTGACGTTGCGCTGTGATTTTTCGAGGAAAGCTTCGATGTCGCGCATGACGGGTTCGAGGTATTGTGCTTCGTGCAGGAACATGCCGTACCAGTTGCCGAGCTGGTCTTTCCAGTATTGCTGCCACTTGGTCAGGGTGTGCTTTTCGAGCATTTTGTGCGCTCCGATAATCAGCATCGGTGCTGCGGCTTCGAAACCTACACGACCTTTGATTCCGATGATTGTGTCGCCGATGTGCATGTCTCGTCCTACGCCGTAGGGTGCGGCGATTTGTTCGACGCGGCGTATGGCGTCTACGGGGTTGGCGAAACGTTGGGCGTCGACGGCTACGATTTGGCCTTGTTCGAAGTCGATGGTTAGGCGTCGTGGCTCGGTGGCGGTCATCCGGGTGGGGTATGCTTCTTCGGGGAGTGTTTGGTCGCTGTGAAGCGTTTCTTTGCCGCCGATGCTGGTACCCCAGAGGCCTTTATTGATGGAGTATTCCATTTTTTTGAAATCGGCTTGGAATCCGTGGCGGCGGAGGTAGTCGATTTCGTACTCGCGGGTGAGGTTCATATCGCGTGTGGGCGTGATGATTTCGATTTCGGGGGCGAGAATCTGGAATGTGAGGTCGAAGCGTACTTGGTCGTTGCCGGCGCTGGTGCTGCCGTGAGCGACGCAGTGTGCGCCGATGCTTTTGGCGTAGTTGATGATGGCTATGGCTTGGAATATGCGCTCCGAGGATACGGATATGGGGTAGGTGCCGTTGCGCAGGATGTTGCCGTAGACCATGTATCGTATGCTTTTTTGATAGTACTCGTCGGTGATGTCGAGTGTGGCGTGCTGTCGGGCGCCCAGGGCGAGGGCGCGCTCGCGTATTTTATCGAGTTCGTCGGGGGTGAAACCTCCGGTGTTGGCGATGGCGGTGTATACTTCGTATCCGCATTCTTCGCTGAGGTATTTGACGGCGAATGAGGTGTCGAGGCCTCCGCTGAAGGCCAGTACGACTTTTTTCTTGGTGGTGGGTGTGTCCATAGTTGTGTCGTTGTGTTTGGGTGAGGTGGCGATGTCGGCGTCGGTGTTGGGGTGGGGGACGCAGAGACTGTCCTCGGGGTCGTATAGTAGTCCGACGCAGAGGCATTTGTGTCCGCCGTTGCGTTGGAGGATGTCGTAGTTGACGCAGCTTTCGCATCCGCGCCAGAAGGCTGTGTCCGAGGTGAGTTCGTCGAAGGTGACGGGGCGGTATCCGAGTTCGAAGTTCATCTTCATGACGGCTGCTCCGGTGGTCAGGGAGAATATCTTGGCGTGCGGAAACATTTGTCGTGACAGTTCGAAGATGCGCTGCTTGATGCGTTTGGCCAGTCCGATGCCGCGGAATGCGGGTGCGACGATGAGGCCCGAATTGGCTACGAATCGTCGGTTGCTCCACGATTCGATGTAGCTGAATCCGGCAAAGCGTCCTTGGTCGTCGAGTGCGATGACGGCTTTGTGCTCGAGCATTTTCTGTCGAACGTACTCGGGCGAGCGTTTGGCGATGCCGGTGCCGCGTACGCGTGCGGCGGCGTTGATTGTCTCGAGTATCTCGTCGACGTATGACAGGTGTGTCTCGTCGGCTACGATGACTCTTACGTTGGGTGAAGTTTCGTCCATTTATGTGTTTTGCCTAACCTAATTATCTTCTTTTTTTTTGCTCTGTGGCGTATCTGCTTGTTTCTGTGGCGCGTAGCGGCGTTGCCCGGGTCGGCCGCGCCGTGGCTCAGGGGTGGAATGTGGCGATGTGCCGGGCTTTCTTTTCTTCGAAGATTTCGCTGATGGCGAAGAATATGCCGGACTCCTCGACGTCACCGAATTCATCGTTGATGGCCGTGCCGAACATGCGCATGGTGGGCGAGAGGGACATGTAGGCGTTGACCAGCGGCGGGATGTTGTATCCCAGGCGTCGTATCTCGGTGTTGAGTATACGGTAGTCGGCTTTGAAGTCGGCGCCGGTGAACAGCCGTTGCATCGCTTCGGTGTCGATGTGTGTGTCCAGTGGGTGGCGCGGTCGTACCAGGTGTTCGGGGTCGGGGAAGTACTTGTTCATGAAGTATAGTATCATGTTGCGGCACTCGCACGAGTAGTTGGGATACATGGTGACTTTGCCGAAGAGATAGTGTATTTGGGGGTAGACGACGGTGAGCGCTCCCAGGCCGTCCCAGAGGTTGTCGAGGGCGTAGAGGGCTTTGGCGCCGGCGCGTGACGACTGGTATTCGAGGCGTACAAACGAGCGTCCCAGTTCGATGGTGTGGGGCAGGTAGTCGTGTATGAATCTGTCGCTGAAGTCGAACATGTGGCTTGTAGCGATGCGGGGTCGTCCGTCGGCGTCCATGTGTATGTCTTCGCCGATGATAAATCGGTATCCGCCGAGTATCAGCCGGCTTTCGGGTTCCCAGACAATGAGCTGACGGCAGGGTGGCTCCATAGTGTCGTATTGGTCGATGTCGCAGTCTTTTCCGGTGCCGCCGCCGGCGGTACGGAAGGCGATTTCGCGCAGGCGTCCTATTTCGCGCATGGTATTGGGACATGTATGGGCGTCTACGATGTAGATGTCGTTGTCCGCCTTATTGGTCTTGCGCAGGAAGCGTTGGGGCGTCAGTTCTGCCTCTATCAGGGCAGTGTCCACGGGGTCTATAATTTTCTTATTCATTGTCTTCTACAGAAGGCACGGACCGTTGTCCTAAGCCGTATACTATGTTTCGGATGTCAGTGGCGACCTGTCGGGGTGATTGCGCCTGGATGTCTTGCCAAGGGATGGTGTCGGCGCACGCTATGCGGAAGTGGTGGCCTTGTGCGCGGAAGACTTCGCGGGGCAGCAGTACCATCTCGAAGTTGAAACGCAGTCCCAGGCGTTGGCGGCGTCGAGCGGCGCGGTAAAACGAGGGGGAGTTTTGTCCCTCGAAGTATACCGGGAGAATGTCGCGACGGTATTGGCGGGCCATGGTGACGAAGCTCTTGCGCCATGGCAGGTCGGTAATCGTTTTGCCGTCGGGGCTCAGTCGCGAGCACAGCCCGGCGGGGAATATGAGTACGGGGTCGTCGCCACAGAGAACGTCTTCGATGGAAGTGATGGTGCTGCGGCTTTGGGCGGCGTGGGTATCTACGGGCACAAAGACGTCCGTGAGCGGTTCGACGGCCATCAGCAGGTCGTTGACGATGAAATGTACTTGTCCGCCGTAGTGGCGGGTGAAGATGTCGATGAGGGCCATTCCGTCGAGGCCGCCCAAGGGGTGATTGGACACGATGATGACGCGGCGTCGAGCCGGGTCGGGCAGGTGGGAGCCCTCGGCGAGGCTGACGGTGACATCGAGGTCGCCCAGGACGCCGCGGCAGAATTCGGCGCCGCGCCGCGGGTAATTGTTGCGCAGCAGGGCGTTGAGTCGGTCTTGGCGTATCAGTCGTGCCAGCCAAGACACCAAGCATCGCGGTACCCAACGGGCTTTGCGTCCGAGGCGTGCACGCACTATGGCGTGCAGGTCGAGTTGTATCGGCCCGTCGTCGAGTTGTATCGGCCCGTCGGACGTCGCGGATGTCGCGACTTGCGCTGATGTGTCGGTGTCGGTCATGTCGCAATAGCGTATTTGGGTGCAAAGATACAAAATAATGTGGAATGTCGAATGTGGAATTGGTTGCGCGCAGGGCAACCGCATCAAAAAACGAGGAAGATTAACGACCTTGGAATTACCAGGGT
>UQGP01000011.1 GCA_900540625.1 uncultured Porphyromonadaceae bacterium
AATTGAGTTCTACAAAATGATTCATTAATTTTGCACTTGCCACTTGACTCTACAGCGGACAAAAAAGCAAGGCAAATCTTGTTGTAGCTAAATATTAGTTGTAAATTTGCGGTTATTCATTGGGTAGAATTGACTATGGCCAATCATAAGGCGATGAAGCCCTGAAACAAGTCAAAGAAAGAGCCAGCCAAACAATCCTTAAACCAATGATTGTTTTTACATATATCTCCAGAATTGTTTTTTGAATATTGAGCTAAAAGAAACTAAACAATTTAACCCTTATAGTTATGTATTGTAAATATTGTGGGAAGCCTATTGATAAAGATTCGGTATTTTGTAGCTATTGTGGAATGCCTCTGCGCGAAAAGGGTAGTCGTTCCGAAATTGCAAAGAAATGTTGTTCAGAATCTAATGATGTAATGATAGTGGATACAGAACGGGATTCTGTAAAGATTAAACAACGAATAAGGCTAAATAAAAAAAGTATTGTTATTCTTGTCCTGCTATCTGTGGCGATAGTTGTGTGCGTATTGTCGAGAATATTTAGCGAAAAAGATATAGCAGACGTTACAATCAATCAGACCTCTCAGGAGTTGGCGGAAGCCACAAAAAAGTATGACGAACTGTATAAGTTTCACGAAGGGCTTGCCCGAGTTTGTAAAAACGAGAAGTATGGATTCATTGATAAATTAGGCAACGAGATTAGTCCATGTAAATATGATAAGGCAGAAGATTATGATAAAGGAATCGCTATAGTAACGATGGGAAAGAAGAAAGGAGCTATTAATAGACACGGATATATGGTTATTCCATGCAAATATGACAATATAGTTATCTGTGATAATGACAGTTTGGCCATTGCATCTATAGATGGGACATCAGGGTTTATAGATTTCGAAGGAAATATAGTTATTCCTTTCGATTATGAATATTGTGAGTCTTTTTATGAGGGAATGGCAGCTGTTAGTAAAGATGGGCTAATTGGGTTCGTAGACAAAAGTGGACAGCTCATAGTGCCATGTAAATATAAGGACCATAGTACATTTAGCGATGGACTTGCCGGCGTTAGTATTGATGGTGGCAAAGATGGTATTTTTGATGACAAATGGGGCTACATTGACAAGACTGGTAAAGTCGTAATCCCATTTCAACCAGGTATAATTGGCACTCCATTCTCATCGGGATTATCAGTGAAGTATAGATGTGATGAAGATGGGAATTTTATTGTACATGGATCGAAATTAACGCCTGAAAAACAATACATTGATGGAGCATTCATTGATAAGAATGGCAAATTGGCCTCTGTGTATTTTGATGTGCAAAATATAGCGGGCTTTAGAAACGGCTATTGTGTTATTCGGAAAAATAATAGATATGGATTAGTAAATACAAACGGGGAATTTACAATCCCTTGTGAATACACGTTTATTGCAAATCGGGTTGACAATAAAACTCAATATGTAATTATTGAGATTAATGGTAAAGCCGGCGTTGCAGACAAGGCTACGGGACAAGTTGTAATCCCTCCTATTTATGAAATTGAGTTCGATGGTTGGTCGTTTAAGGAAGGCCTAATACCTGTAAAGAAAGATGGAAAATTTGGGTATATTAATGAGCATAATCAAATAATTATTCCATTTATTTACGATGATGCATCTGCATTTTCTGAGGGTTTTGCAGTCGTAATGCTTTATGGTAAATACGGATATGTCGATAGATTTGGGCATGACACATTTAATTTAGCTTATTAGATTAAATAAATCAAGTGTCAGGGAACACAAAATAGATGCATTATGTCAATGATGGCAGAGTCTATATGCTGAATTCTGAAAAATAATTACGGCTTGAGCGTATGTGCCGGGATGTGGCTGTGGCTGCGTCCCGGCATTGCGTAATTATGGGATGGGGCACTCCTTGCTTTGGGCGCGTAGGCGGATTTTTGACCATTACGCCGATTTTTTTTCTTTGGGGGATTTACTTTTGGGGGGCTTGCGGTATATATACGTGAAGGGCGGCCGGAAGTGGGCCGACGTCAATACATGCAGTAATAGTGTAGACGATAATGCGAAAAATATAGCTGTCAAACCGGACAATATATATGGAAGTAAACGTAAAGTATTCACATCAAGATATATGAAGTAAACATAAAGTATTCACCTCAAACAAATTTACAGATATGAACAAGACATTCAGAAAAGTGATGGGCCTCGACAAAAAGGTGTCGGGGATGAGTCTTGAAAAGGACTTCGAATTCGATGCTACGGCTGTCGCGCGGGCTCGCAAGGAGGGCAAGCGCTGTTTCTTCGACCTTATCGTCTTGGACGAAAGCGGCTCGATGTGCACGATATACAAGCAGGCTCTTGACGGCGTCAACGAGACGCTGAGCACCATCCGGCAGTCGCAGACCGAGGATGATACGCAGCGTCATTTTGTGTCGCTGGTGGCTTTTGACAGCAGCCACCTCCGCTTTATTTACAACGGCACTCCGGCTGAGGAGACGAAGAATATCACTACCGAGCAGTACCGCCCGGGGGAGTGCACGCCGCTGTACGATGCTATGGGCGTGACCATTAACGACCTGCGCACTCGCGTGGCGAACGAGGATATCGTGATGGTGACCGTCATCACCGATGGCGAGGAAAACTCGTCGCAGGAGTATACCTCGGCGACGGTCAAGGCGCTCGTGGATGAGTTGCGCCTCAAAGGCTGGACTTTCACATACCTTGGTGCCAATCAGGATGTTGAATCTGTCGCAACCGGCCTCAATATCGACAATTATATGGACTTTGACGCCTCGGAGGAAGGCGCGGAAGACATGTGGAAGCAGGAATGTAGGATGCGTAAGAGGTTCTATGGCTTGATGTCCAGCCTGCCCGAGGATGCTCTCTATTGCGCCGAGTCCAAGCGCGTGCGCAACTACTTCAAGGGCTGGAAGAGAAAGAAATAGTGTGATTGCCCGAGGCCGCGGCTGATGCCGACCTCGCCGCTCGTCCCCAAAATATGATACGCGGGACTTGCCCGCGCATCTGTTTCGGCAAAGTGGTTGCGCCCCGACGGAATGTCCGCCGGGGCGCAATTTATGTGTCTCTGGGAGTGCTATTTACGGGTGAGAAGTATGGATTTCTCGGTGGCGGCCGCCGCGCCGTCAAGTATTTCGAGCAACTGCGGCCATAGATGCAGCGGTACGGTGGGAATCTTGACGCGCCACATGCTTATAATCCGGATGTCGCCTTCGGCGGTGACGGCGCCTTGTACGGCAAATTGGCCGATGGGCTTGTTGACGTTGGACGCGAAGTCGCGCAGCGAGGTCTCGTCTACCGTATATCCTTCGGGAACGTGTATGGTGACTGTGCGCGAGAATTGGCGTGCCGTGGGCATCATAGCGTCCAGCAGCGGCGCGCGTTCCGGCCCGGTGACTTTCTCAAAGCTGCCTATCAGCTTGCCTGCGTGTAGACTCAGGTCGGCGCCTAAGGGCGAGACGATGTCCGAAAGATGGCACTCGGCCTCCAGCTCGAGACCTTTGGAACCGGGCAGGATGCCGCGATCCGATATCTTGTAGGATAGCACCGAATCGGGCTGAGTGCCCAGGATAAATGCACGTTCCTTGGATACAATGCCGCGCACTTCGTTTTCGCGCTCCACGGCGTCATATTCCTTGTCTACGTATTTCTTGCTGATGCCGAGGTATTCTTCGACATTAGCTATCCACTCGTTGGTATTGGTGAGTTTGCCCGCCAATTCCTTGCATCCGCCGGTGTAGGTGGCCGTGCCCTTGACTGAGGCTGTGCCCATGTCCGGGTCGAGGTCTATGGTGGCGTTAGAGATGATGCGATTGCCGATGTGCTTATGGTCTTCGATGGTGAATTCGGCGGGAATCGTGCGTTTGTTTATGTCCTTTCGCGGTCCCATGAGGGCGTATCCTTTCTCGCCTTGATATGCAGCGGGGTCCTCGCCGGGCATATAGCACATCTGCGGCTTGGCGAAGTATACGCTGTCGCCTACGAGGTTTACAAACGTGAAGTCATACCACGCAGACGGCTCGGTGGTCGGGACGTCGTTGCGCGGATTGATGACGCCTATGCCTACGCCGGTTTCGTAGTAGGCTTTCAGTTTGTCCAGACAGTCGGACATATACAGCGTTTTCCACATCCCGTAGTAGTTGGGCGTATCATCTTCGTCGTCGATGGCATCGCTGTATTGCAGCGCCAGCCACATTATGTCCACGATTTGGCGTTGGGTCATTCCCGGATGGGCCTTGATGTAGTTCTTGGCAATTTTGACGGCCTTGCCCGGTAGCGTGGAATCGTATTCGGCGTCGCGCAGCACTTCGCCCACTTCGCGATAGTACTTGCCGGGCAATATATTGGTGTAAAATCCGGCGTTGCGTGAGGACGGTGCATGGTATTCGTACGATGAGTTGTTGAGCGTCTGCAGGCGTATAAACGGCAGTTGGCGCGTAGACATCACGTACAGGCTGAAGTCTACGCCGGGGATATTGGTGGCGTGTATATCGGCGCAATAGTTCTCGTCCTTATCGCGTGAGACATTGAGTGTGGGTGCGCCGTTGTAGGTGCGGTACTCGGAAGTGAGGTACGGGGACATCTTCATCGACACTACGCGGTTAAGTATCGGATAGCGGTCATAGAATTTGATATCTATGGGGTCGAGGCTGAATTCTTCGGCCATTTCTTCGTCATAGAAGAAGTATTCGAGAATATCGCCCACGGCCAGCCCCGGTATTGCAATTTTGTACTTGCGTTCCTTGTCTTCCTTTTTGCCGTGCGCCACTTCGATGGCGTTGTCCGGGATGTCAATTTCGACCACCGAGCCGTCGGGCTTGTGTATGCGTGCACCAAAGACGTCCTTGGCTTCGTACAGCAGCAGTCCGCGGTATTTGATGTTTTCCTTGACGCCGAATTCGGTATCGCCATAGTCTTCTACGGCCTTTTGGTCCAGTAGCTTGACCATAGTGCGGCGCAGGTGGCAACGTATTGTGCGGTTGGTGCGTCCCGAGGCTTTGTATATTGTGTTTTGAATCTGCTGTTTGGTGCTGATTCGGTCAAGTCGCATCATTATTACGGCCGAAGACTTGTCGGCGATGCTGTCGGGTATGGGCATGTCTGCGCGAAATAGGGTGTCGGCTTCGCCCCAGATGCGTTTGGCTGTCTGTCGGTACAATTTCGCGTCAATACCGGCGTGTGCCGCGGCGGCTGCCAGTAGAGCTAATGATAGTAGTAGGTAGCGTAACGGTCTCATAATGGGTTCGGTCTTTTTTTGGGGGGATAGATGCTATGTTCTGTCGGTTAGTGGGTTAATATTCTGTTTCGGGTCGATCGTATGTCGGCCTCCGGGAAGGTCATTGTGCGGCTGCGCGACTTAACGAAAGAGGCGTGGTCATGATTCGGCGGGCCTTGCGTGCGGCTTCGTTCCATGCCTCCATATCTGCACGGTCGATATACGGTGTCTTCCATTTGAAGGAGGCGCGGCAGCGGGCATTGCCGTTGTCGGGGACATATTCCATACGAAGGTCGTACCAGCGTGTCGATATTTCGACCGGCGCAGCATATTCTGCCGCATATCCGTTGGGGATGTCGATTGAGATATCGGCTGCGGCGTCATCGGCCATCGGAATTTTGGCATTGTAGCGCCTTTGGGGCAAATCGAAGAGTGGTAGCGAGATGCTGCGTAGCGGCGATACGTTGATGTACAACTTGTTGCCGCCGGCGCCGGAGATGACAGCTCCATCGTCACGGTATGACGCTTGTATGCCGATGATGGCGCCGTCGGCGCTGTGCATCGTCCTGAGGCTGTCGAGGTGGCAACTGCGACTGCCTCCGGTGAGAATGTCTTCCAAATATATATCTCGGCGCGAAGCCTGTATGGCGTCGTTTATGGACGACAGTAAGGGTATACGGCTGCCCGAGACGGACATTGTCATATGTCCGCGCATAGTGCGCAGGTCTTCGGCCACGGCCGCCGTGCCGCTCAGCCGTGTGGCTCCGTGCGACTTCTCGTCATCGGGCACGCGAAGCAACAGGCCGTCTTGACCGTTTTCGACAAGGGCCTGCGCCCCGATTATGGCTTCGGGTATAAAGCCGTCGGGAGCATTGCGCACCGTGCCGTCAAGGTACAATACGGTGTCGGGCAGTATTGCTGCAGCAATCATGTGGTTGCCGCAGCCCAGCGATGGCAGTGCGTCCCAGTCGCCGATTACGTCGTCGCGTGTGCCTATCCACACCATACGCCCGTCGATGCCTACGGCGCGCAGCATTGCGCGTATCAGACATGCGCTGCCTTTGCAATCTCCGTAGCGCTTGGCCAATACATCGTCCGGACGGTCGGGACTGAAGGCGTATTTGCCGTTCTCGATGGCTACATATCGTATATTGCGTCGTACCCATCGGGCGATGGTGTCGGCTTTGGCCTTGACGTCGTCCTGCGGAATCTCGGCGGTCAGTCGTTGTGCCAGGTCTGAGGCCGCGGGCGCATTGTCTATATCGGTGTTTACCAGCGAGTGTAGGTAGCGATATAGGCCGTGCCAATCGCCTGCCATGCCGGAGACGGCCAGTACCGGAGCTACGGCCAAGGATGACGGTATATATTTCTCTTCGGTAAAAGCCGGAATATCCTTGGCTGTCAGTGTGTAGATCTTGGCGCCTTTGTCTGAGACGATGCTGTCAAGGTGTGCCGTTGCGGGCAGGCGTAGTGCCTTTACGGATATCTGAGATGCCAATGCCGGCGGTATCTCAATGGCCCAGCGACCTTCGCGCACCGGGACATTGGGGGCGATGATGACTTTTGTGAATTGCATCGGGTCTTTGTAGGTGCGCTTGACGACGGCTTCGATGGTCTTGCCTGCACGGATTTTCAAGGGCAGTACGCATACGCGTGCGCCTGAGTGAAAAAGGTCGTCGTCTTCCCATGCTCGGTATATCGGGGTCGCTCCGGGAGCCTTGGCCCGGTCAATCGAAATGCTCTCGTCGTAGAATGTCGCCCAGATGTCGGAGGCATTGGCTCGTGTGGCGGTGTAGGTGCGCTTTTCTTCGGCGCGTACGCATATCGCTGCGCTGCTGCAATCGGCTTCGATGGTGTATGCAGCTTCCAGCTTGGTGATAATGATGTTGTTTTCGGGCACGGCGGCACGTGCCGCCGTTATGATGGCGATACCGACACAGGTGATGATGGTGCGTAGTGTTGCGACATTCATGGTCGAGGGTATTGGATTGTATTGGCAAATTTAAGCGATATTCCTGATGTGGCAAAGTTTTTTGCATGTTTTTTGCGAGAATCATCGCAACAATCCCGATTCGGGGCGGATGTATGCCGTGTATACCGGTGTACGTAAGGGCCGGGTCGGGTTGGGGTGGGGAGGCAGCGTGGAAGGCGGCTGCGTCGTCTTAAATGTCGCTCTATGGATTAGTTGCGTCTACAGCCTTGTATTTTGTGGCGGTACAAGAAAAAAGTGGTAAATTTGTGGTGCGAAACGCGTGGGGGTGCCGAAATGCGGCCTTATGCAGATGCGCACTTCCGATTACGATATACGCTTCCGATTACGATAACCCTTTCGGTATGAAACAACGAGTCAAAATATTTGTAGCCGTATGGGCTGCGATGTTGCTTGTGATGGCGGTGGCTCATCCGCTATGGATGGCCGTCGAGCCTCAATTTGCATGGGCCGATATGGCTCAGGCACCGGCGGTGCTGTGGCACGGCTTGGGTATGGATTTGTCGATGTCGGCATATTTGGTAGCGCCGGTGCTGTTGCTTGTAATGGCTTCGATATGGGTTGTGCGGCCGTGGATGTCGACGGCGTTGCGCATCTATCTTTGGACTATTTCGGTACTTATCGCCGTGGGTTATGTGCTTGATGCCGTGCTGTATCCCTATTGGGGCTTCCGCCTGGACGTGACGCCGTGGTTCTATTTTGTGACTTCCCCGTCTTCGGCCATGGCCAGTTTGCCGTGGTATGCCGAGGTGGGCGTGGTGGCTCTGATGGCTGTCTTGACCTTGACCTTGGGCTTTCTGCTGCGCGCCGTGGTGCGTCGTTTCGGACTGCCGGACCAACCGTGCCGTCCCTTGCGCCGGCGCATTCTCACGACGGTGGCGTGGCTGATGATTGGCGGCGCTATGATTATACCCATACGTGGCGGCATCACCGTGTCTACGATGTCGCCGGGACGCGCGTTTTTCAGCGAGGATATGCGGCTGAACCACGCCGCGGTCAATCCGCTGTTCAGCTTTCTGTACTCGCTCAGCCATACGGACGACCTCGGCAGTCAATTCCGGTATATGGACGAAGACGCGGCATCGGCCGAGGTCGAGGCGCTTTTCCACCGCCCGGCGGTACATACCGACAGCGTCGCGCCGGCTTACGGGCTGTCGCTGAAGGTGCAGCGCCCGGACGTTTATATCGTCATACTCGAGAGTTTTTCGGCCGAGCTGATGCCGAGCCTCGGCGGTCGAGTCGTAGCCGTCAATCTGGACAGCATTGCCCGTTCGGGCGCACTGTGGACGCGCTTCTACGCCGAGAGCTTCCGCACCGACCGCGCCCTTACCACCATATTGGGCGGCTATCCGGCCCAGCCCTCGACATCGCTGCTGCGATATATCAATAAGTTTGACAAGATTCCCACGCTGTCCACTGTGCTGGGTGCCAATGGATACCGCACGACATATTACTATGGCGGCGATTTGGACTTTACCAACCTCCGGGCATATCTGCGTGCCACGGGCTATGCCCGACCGGTGGGCGATACCGATTTCCCGGTAGGAGAGCGCCTGAGCAAATGGGGCGTACACGATGGCCCGGTTTTCGAGCGGGCATTGAGTGATATTCTGAGCCGTAAGGACAAGACTCCGACGCTGACTGTCATACAGACTTCGAGCAGCCACGAGCCTTTCGAAGTGCCTTTTGACCGCTTCCCCCGGGACAAGCGTCTGAACGCTTTTGCGTATGCCGATGACTGCCTCGGACGCTTTGTGCGGCGATTGCGCGATTCCGGGGCATGGGAGCGTGCCTTGGTAGTGATAGTTCCCGACCACTGGGGCGCATGGCCGCAGGGTTTGGAGGACCGGATGCGTCGCCACCATGTGCCGCTGGTTATGACGGGCGGAGCACTGGCCGGTACGCCGGTGACGGTTGACAAAATCGGCAGCCAAAGCGGTATAGCCACCACTATACTCAATCTGATGGGTATCAAGACTTCGCTTCCTTTCGGCCGCGACTTGCTGGATACGCACACCGCCGGCTTCGCCTATGTCTCCGAGCCGTCGTGGTTCGGCTTGGTGAGCGACCGCGGCCTCTCGGCCGTGAGCACGGACACCGGGGCGACGTTGCAGGGCGACACTGCGGACGTGCGTGCGGCTAAGGCGCTGGTACAGACTATTTATACAGATTTATCCAAGAGATGAAGATATGCTGGAATTCTTGATAGATATAGACCGGTCGCTGATGTTGGCGCTCAACGGTATGCACTCGGAGTATATGGACACATTCATGATGCTGTTCTCCGGACGCTGGGTCTGGGTGCCGATGTATGCAGCCGTTTTGGGCGCTGTGCTGTGGCGCTACGGATGGCGACGCGGCCTGCTGCTGTCTTTGGCCGTGGGCCTTGCAGTGGCTATTGCCGACCAGACCTGCGCATCGCTGTTGCGACCCCTGGCCGAACGCTTACGCCCCGCCAATTTGGACAATCCGCTGAGTGCGATGGTACATATCGTCGACGGATATCGCGGCGGTCAATACGGTTTCCCATCATGCCATGCCGCCAATACCTTTGTACTTGCGGCGGCAGTGGCCATACTGCTGCGTCGGCGCGGCGTTGTCGCCTTTGTGTATGCTTGGGCCCTGGTGACGTGCTACAGCCGCATATACCTGGGCGTGCACTATCCGGGCGACATCCTGGTAGGTGCAATTGTCGGCACTGCGGCGGCGCTGTTGTGCGTACTCGTGGTGCGGCACTATACACGCACCATGCAAACGCCTGAAATTCCGGAACGGTGGCACGAGTTGACGCCCTCGCGCCTTGTCGTGGGCACGGGCCTGGCCGTCATCATGGCCTTGGCCCTGTTCGCCGCTTTCTGAGCGTCTATAGGAACATAGGAGGACGCGGGTGTGCCATAACGGTGATTTGTCGTGGTGCATCATCGCGAATTATTGTAGGGACGCTATACATAGCGCCTACGCAGTAAGATGCTAATATGATGATTTTCGCGAGTTTATATGGTATTGGACACAGACGAGGCCGGCGCAATGTATTGCGCCCCTACAAAGTCTGCATTAGGGCACAAAAAAAATATCAAAAAGGGCCGACCCCTTGGCGGGATCGGCCCTTTCGGCTGTATTGTGATGTGTCTCCGAAAAATGATTATTCGGCTACAACCTCGAAGGGAATTTCTACGCTGACTTCTTTGTAGATATTCACAGTGGCGGTATAGTTGCCCACTTCCTTAACGGGTTGCTTGAGCACGATAAGTTTGCGGTCGATTTCGTGTCCGGCTTCTTTGAGAGCCTCGGCAATCTGGGCTGCGTTGACCGAACCGAAGATAGTGCCGGTTTCGCTAACTTTGGTAGCGATGGACAGCTTGACATCCTTGAGAGCTTCGGCGAGAGCTTCGGCGTCAGCTTTGAGCTGAGCCAGCTTGTGTGCGCGTTGGCGCAGGTTCTCGGCGAGAACTTTCAGTGCGGAGGGTGTTGCGATGACACCGCGTCCGGTGGGGATCAGGTAGTTGCGGCCATAGCCGTTCTTTACTTCAACAACGTCGTCCTTGTATCCAAGGCCTGCAACGTCTTCTTTAAGAATAAGTTTCATATCTTATATGGTCCTTGAATTGGGGTTGTTATTTCATAAGGTCGGTTACGTAGGGCAGCAGGGCCAGGTGACGGGCACGCTTAACGGCCTGAGCTACGCGACGCTGAAATTTCAGCGAAGTGCCGGTGATGCGACGGGGCAGGATCTTGCCTTGCTCGTTGAGGAATTTCTTGAGGAATTCGGGATCCTTGTAGTCGATGTACTTGATGCCTGCACGTTTGAAGCGGCAGTATTTTTTCTTCTTAACGTCTACCGACATGGGGGTCAGGTAGCGGATTTCGGATTGTGTCTGTGCCATTGTTTAGTCCTCCTTGGGTGCTTCGGCGTTTGTGGTTTCGGTGTTCTTTTTGCCACGGAGGCTGCGACGCTTGGCAGCGTACTCGGCGGCGTATTTGTCCTGACGGAAGGTGAGGAAGCGGATGACGCGTTCGTCACGACGGAAAGCTGTTTCGAGCTTCTTGACGGTGTTGGTGGGCGCGTCAAACTCAATCAGAGTGTAGTAGCCCGTGGACTTTTTGGCGATAGGATAAGCCAGCTTGCGCAGGCCCCATTCTTCGGTGTTCACAAGATTGGCACCGGCATCGGTGAGTACCTTGCTGAACTTTGCTACCGCTTCCTTCATCTGTTCGTCAGACAAAACGGGAGTTAAAATGAAAACGGTTTCGTACTGCATTGTTTAATGTTAGTTGGGGTATGTGTTAATGTTGTTTTTGGCGGTATGCCTTATGGGTGCTGTCGCCCCCCGGGGTCAAACCGACTGCAAAGGTACGCATATTTTTCGGATTGGCAATGCGTTGACCCTAAGAAAATTCTTCGTATCTTTGTAAATTCGTGTGCTCGCCCGCTCTCAGGCGTCGCCACCCTCCCCACCACCATCAATCATACATCATAAAATACACTCGAGACATTATGACCGCCGAGACTACAAAAAAGTCCATCCGCTTTTTCAATGACCGTGAAGTTCCGGGATGGCTTGCATATAGCGATAATTCTCCGGACCACAAAAGCCACAAAAAAGCGTATGGCTTATACGAGAGCGGATTGCTGAACAGTATGGAGCCGGGGACGCTGAAATGTTTGCAGCAGATACACGCGTATATATTCGGTGGGATGTACGACTTTGCCGGGCAGATCAGGACAAAGAATATCTCGAAGGGAGGATTCACTTTTGCCAATTGTATGCACTTCCCGGACACGTTACAAGTCATTGAGCGTATGGCGGAAACGACTTTCGACGAAATCATGGACAAGTACGTCGAGATGAACGTTGCGCATCCCTTTATGGAGGGCAACGGTCGCAGTACACGCATCTGGCTGGACTTGATGCTGAAGCGCTCGCTCAGACGTTGCGTGGACTGGAGTCGCATCGAAAAAAACGAATATCTCGCCGCTATGCGCGAAAGCGTAGCCGATAGCGCCCACGTCAAACGCTTGGTCGCCTCAGCCTTGACGCCCCTGATAGACGACCGCGAGATGTTTATGAAAGGCATTGATTACTCATACTACTACGAACAACCCGATTGACCGATGAGCAAATAGGTGTTCGGGGTGGCGGGAGCCAACCGCGAAACAAAGGCTGTGGGAGCGAAACAACGACTGGCGGAGATGAAACACGGGCTAATGATTAGAAAAAACGGGAAATTTTTGGCTGAAAAGGAAAATTGTTCGTATTTTTGCGCAGTAAATGCTGCCGAGGAATCTGAGGACTCAGAGGACAATAAGAACAATAAGAACAATGAGGACACCGAGAACAATAAGAATAATGAGCCCTTCGGTGGTTACGAGGCAGATATAATATGACGTTATGGACAATATTTTGCTCTTTTCGACACGCGACGAGCTGACGCGCATACGACTGGAACGTGTGATGTATTTTGAGGCGGATGCCAATTACACGAAGGTTGTGTTTTCCAACGGGTTGACGGCTACGCTGTTGACCTCGCTGGTGCATCTGGAGAAACTCATAGCCGGAGTGCTTATCGAGAAAAACAGCATCTTTGTGCGCATCGGCAAACGCTATATCATCAATAGCGCTTATCTGTTCCAAATCAACGTCTTGCGTCAGCGACTGGTGCTGAGCGACTTGATGTCCTCGTATACGGCAACGCTTTCGGTGAGCAAGGATGCGCTGCGCAAGCTCAAAACACTGTATACCACTCCGGTACGCCGCAGCGCTGCGGATGCCGAGGGCGTGCAACCGCGTACGGAGGACGAGGATGCTTCACAATAGCGTCATTGTAGGGGCGCAATACATTGCGCCCGCCCGGCAAGGGATTATCAAAGCAAACATATTATAACATAGATACATATGCAATCTCAAAGCATTATCATAGGCCGTCAGGGGCAGCAGCCTACCGACATCGACGATCTCTCGGTGAGCAAGCGTCATCTCTCGGCCACGCCTATGGCTGACGGACGGTGGTCCATAGAGGACTTGGGCAGCACCAACGGCACGTATGTCAACGGGTTGCCCGTGGTAACGGCCATCGTCGATGCCGACACTCCGCTTATGCTTGGGTCGTTGCAGACCACGCTCAGGCAGCTGCTGAACCTCGCATCCGCGCCCAAGGTTGTGCCAAAGCCGGCGCCCGTACACGCAGCCGAGCCTGCACCGATATCTACGCCTGCACCCTCGCCAACGTCAGCCCCGGCCGAGCCGACTGTCGCCGCTGACGGCAGCGTGTCCATAAAGCATCTCGAGGCCGTCTACGAAAAATATCGCCATGACACCCTGACGATAGCGCGCCGCCGCAACCATGCATCCGTATACCGCATACTGCCCATGGCCATAGGTATGCCGCTGGTGATGGGTCTTGTCGGAATGTTCACGACCGACATCGCCGTCAAGGGTGTATGTATGGGCGGATTGATGGCCCTGGGCTCGGCTCTGACATTGCGTATGATTCCTATGGGCGACCGTCTGGCCGAGGAGCAATTCGACATCAACCGCCGTTTCCAAATCGACTACAGTTGCCCGTGCTGCCACAACTTCATGGGCGCGGCCAAGCCCTACGAAGTCCTTGTCAAGCAGGGCCAATGCCCGTTTTGCAAGGTCAAATTCAGAGAGTAACCGCCTAACGGCGTGAATCCGTAGTTCCCATTCCTCTCATTTTACCCAATCCTCTCATCTTTTCCCATACCTCCCAACTTTTCCACCCAAGATTATGAAAATCAAGACATCCGCCGTCCTCCGCTTGTGCCTGCTGACTTTGACGTTGCTGTGCGCGATGGTTTCGCGTGCCTCCACATATATTGTCGCTGTCGGCATCAACAATTACAAGTATGTATCATCGTTGACCGTTTCCGAGGACGATGCTCGCGCCTTTGCCCAAATGTGCAAGTCTTATCCTGACTTACACGTCGCACTGGTGACCGGGTCTAACGCCACACGTGCCAATCTGATTAATGTCATCGAGAGTCATTTTGCCAAGGCCAAGGCCGATGACTCGCTGATATTCTTCTTCTCGGGTCACGGCGTGGGCGGCGGAGTGGTGACTTACGACACCGAGGACGATAGCGAAAGCGAGATATTGTCCTACAAAGTCTTGGCGCGACTGATGAAGCGCTCGCCGGCGACGCGCAAGGTCATCATCATCGACTCGTGCCACTCCGGGTCGTCGCGCAATACCACCTCGTCGTCGCGCAAGGTGCGCCACAATATCGGCGACCCCAATACGATACTCTTTATGTCGTCGCGCACCGATGAGTATTCGCTTGAAGTGCAGGGCATGTCCCAGTCGCTGTTCACCTATCATTTGCTGCGCGGAATGCGCGGCAATGCCGATGCCGACGGCGATCGCAATGTAACCGCACGCGAGCTTTTTCGCTATGTCAGCGGGGCGGTGCGCCGCGATTCGCGCAACAAGCAACACCCCGTGATGTGGGGCAATTTTGACGCCGGATTTGTGATTATGAAATACTGAATGTATGGAAACCGAACAGATACTACGCATCGAGGACATCGCGCGCGTGGAGGCGTATACGCCGCACTTTTCGCGTATGACGGACAAATACTTATGCTGGCGCCTCGAGCCCGGGATGCAGCCCATAGCCACACTCGAGCGCCCCTTGCGCCTCGACGGTATGGTCTTCGTGATATGTCACCACGGCAGCCTGCGCCTCGAAATCAATTTCCAGGAATACCACGCGCAGGACAATACGCTGGTAGTCATCAATCCCAAGATGCTCTTCCGGATTTTTGACCTCGACTATTCGGCTATAGACGCATACGTGCTGTTTCTGTCCTCCGACTTCCTGTCCGATGTTAATATCGACCTCAATGCCATCAATATCAGGTCGTTGTTTCAGCAGCATACGCCGGTGACCACGCTGACGTCCACCGAGACCACGCTCTTCACGCGTTTCCTCGAATTGTTCGGACTTATCGCCGCCAATAACGCCGACAGCGTATATTCGCGCAATACGGCTCGGTCGCTTGTGTCGGCGTGCGTCTACCAGTTACTCGAATTCAACTTCACGCGCCTCAACCGCATAGAGACCCAAATCGAGCAGCCCGTCAATAGACGTCTGGCCTACGTGCGCGACTTTATGCACTTGGTACACAGCGACTACATGCGTCATCGCGAGGTGTCATACTACGCCACGCAGTTGTACATCTCACCCAAATACCTCTCGATGATAGTCCGCGAAGCCACCGGCCGTTCGGCCGCCGACTGGATCAACGAATTTGTGGTACTCGAAGCCAAGAACCTCATCAAATTCTCCGGCAAAAACATCCAGCAGGTGGCCTATGCCCTCAATTTCACCAATCAGTCCGCCTTCGGCAAATACTTCAAGCATCTCACCGGAATGTCCCCGTCCGACTATCAGAAATCTTAAAAAAATTAAAAAAAAACGTGAATTTGCCCATGGTGCTGTCACGTTGCGTATCTTTGTGCGTCTTATAGATAAAAGAGCATAGGGCGGAAACGAAAGAGCCCACGGCCGTGGCTTTCGGTCATACATCCTCCGACACATTGCCGACTATGGCTTCTCTGCGGCCTATGCTCTGCTCGAATCGGGTTCATATTTCGAATCATAATCCTATCAAAAAAAAGATACATGAACAATCAAACCATCAAACTGCTTGCCGTGGCACTGCTTGTGCCGACCCTGTCGCAAGCACGTCAGATCAGCGGCGTAGTCCTATCCGAGAACGATTCGATTGCCGTCGCGGGCGCCGTTTGCGAGTTGAATTCCGAGGCCGCCGCGGCACTCAAGACCGTCGGCGATACCAACGGTGCGTTTTCGCTTAATACCCCCGGCAAAAATGCCGCGACACTCAGCATTACCGCTGTCGGATACGGGCAGGCCGAAATCGTGATACCCAAGGGCGGCCACGACATCAAAGGCTTGAAGATTTACCTTCCGGACATCAAGACACTCGAGGCGGTGACCGTCACGGCTACGGCCGCCACGATGCGCAACGGTCGCACCATAGTCTATCCGTCCACGCAAGAGGCTTCGGCGTCCGCCACTTCCGTTGAGTTGTTTCAAAAACTGCCTCTGCCGGGCCTCACAGCCGACCCCATCAATCGCTCGCTGAGCGTCGACGGCGGGTCTCCTATGATACTTATTGACGGCGTACCCTCGGCCATGAGCGATGTCAATATGTTGAAGGCCAAAGATATCGAACGTGTCGAGTACTCGCGCGTCACCCCGGCACGTTATGCCGACAAGGGTTACAAAGGCTTGCTGCAGATTACGCTCAAACGTCGCACCGACGGCGGCAGCATCGAGCTTTGGGCACGCAGCGCCACGGCTACGGCTTTTGTCGACGATCAGGTCAATGCCACGTATCACCAGGGTTCGTCGCAGTTCAATCTGTACTTCTACAACTCGTGGCGCAACTATCAGCGCGTCTACGACAATACGACACAAGCATACGTGGGAGACGACTTCCGCGTAGACCTCGAGACGCACGACCGAAATCCGTTTAATTACGTAATCAATCAACTGCAATTCGGATATACCTACCGTCCCGACAGCAAGACATTGTTCTCGGCCAAACTCTCCGGTGGCATCAATCCAAGCCGCCGTCGCTATATCAGCTCCACCAAAGACTCGTATGCCGGTGATTACGAGAGCACAAGCAAGACAAAAAACAAAAGCACCTCGCCGTCGCTCGACTTGTTCTTCAAACGGGATTTCAATGATGCCAATTCGCTGGAAATACAAGCCGTGGGCACGCTTCGCTTCGAGGATTACAACCGTCTGAATACATATTACATCGACCCGGCCAACCCACAGAATTACGAGGTCGAAATCGACAATACGCGCCGCTCGCTCATCACCGAAATTGCTTATCGGCATAGGTTCGGCAATGCCTCCGAATTGGGCACCGGATTTCAGAACACGCTGTCGCACAGCCGCAACAAGTACATCGGCACCGATTACCGCCCCATACTTACCGAGAACAACAACTACGGCTATGTCAATTACAGCTTTACCGTTGATAAGTTCAACTTTTGGCTGGCTTCCGGCGTCAAAATCTTCCGGATGGAGAACGGCGAGAACAAGCGCAACTTTGTGCGCAACCTCAGCAACGCCAATATCAGCTGGAATATCAACGACAAATGGGGACTGCAAGCCAATTTCAGCTACACACCGAGCATCCCCGGCTTGTCCGCACTCACCGACTACGAGCAGCAGACCACGCCCTACCTTATAGACAACGGCAACCCCAACCTCAAAGTGGCCGAATACTTCAACTACCGACTGATGGCTTCGTTCTCGCACAAGAAGTTTTATGCTTCGCTGACAGCGTATTACAACAATGCGAACAATCCCCGTACCGACGAATACTTCTACCTCGGCGACAAAAAATTTCTGAGCCAAACAGTCAATTACAAGACAAACGAAGGTGCGGGCGCCTCGCTGCAAATGAAAATCAGCGGCATCGCCGGATTCGGCGCCAACGTGCGTCTCGATGTCGATTGGACTCATACACAGGGTACGACTTGGAACAAGAATCTGACGACATTCTATGCATACGGCAGTTTTTGGTGGAATCGCGGTCCGTGGACCATCTCCTATTGGCGCAAAATCCCCTGCAAAAATCTCCACGGACCCTATATAGGCAAGGAAGAAAACGGCGATGGTCTGTCCGTAACCTTCCGTCCCGATAAACACTGGATGCTGCAAGCCGGATGGTGGTACATGTTTGCTCGCGGCACCGAGTATCCCCAATGGAACATCTCGACGACCGCTCCGGCGTACGTCGACCGCTATATCAAGGATAACGCCAATATGGTAGTGGTGACTGCAAGCTATACCGCCGACTTCGGCAGCATCTTCCGCAGCGGCCGCCGCAGCCTCAACAACGCCGACAACTCCTCGTCCATACTGCAACTATAGCGGCTGAAGCCGATTCAGCATAAGGCGCACCCTGTCGTAAAAGTCGATAGAGCGCGCCTTTGCGTTATTTAACATTTTGTTGATGGCCAAAAAGTCCTACATGTCAAAAAAATATGCTAAATTGGCAAGTCAAACGAACCTTCCCACAGAAACACCGAAAACCTGTATGAAACGAATCTTTACACTGGCCTTGGGCGCGACATTTGCGCTTAGCGCTTTTGCCGAGCAGGATCATATAAGCCTGCTTGGAGTGGACTATACCGTGGACACGCTGTTCCACGCCAAAGTCGGCCCGGGCACCACTCAGACACAGCTGCGACTCGAAGGTCCCAGCCCCCTCAACGTGTTCTATCTCACCGTCGATTGTACGACCCCCGGCGTCACCATACGCGCCGTGAGCGGTACGGACAAGGTGGCCGGAACATCCCGTACCTCCGTGATGGCTCAGAACAAATCGACGGACGGATTGCAGTATTTTGCCGGTACCAACGGCGACTTCTACTGGACCAGCGGTACCGCCACCAACGGTACGTCCAAGGTGGGCACGCCCACGCACTCTTTTGTCGTCGAAAACGAGCCTTTCCTGACCTTCAACGAGGGCTGTCAGTTTATATATGACACCAACGGAGTGCCGCACGTGCAGTATATCAACTACTACACCGGTACGGCCGAGTGCGGCGACAAGACCACGTCTTTCAAGGGTATCAACGACCCGGCCGGCGTTGCTGACGGCCTGACGCTGTATACCTCGCGCTTCTGGGGTAGCACCAACCAAAACGACCGCGCCGGCAATTGCTACGAGGTCACGGCCAAACTTGCGGACGGCGAGACGTTCGTTGCCGGCGGAAAATTCACAATCGTTGTAACCTCCGAGGCCAATACCGATGGCGATACCACTATTCCGGCTGACGGCTTCGTACTCCATGGCCGCGGTGGCACATCTACGGGCAATACCGGCGCCGCCGATTTCGTTAAGGGCCTCAAGGTAGGCGACGTCATCACCCTCGACAACGTCATCCTCGATGAGAGCGGTCAGCGCTTGTATCCGCGCACCGTTATCTCGGGCAGCAGCAAGAATGTAGGCCTGGGTGAGACCATCACCATAGAAGATGCGGCACGCCATCCGCGCACATGTCTGGGCTACACCAAAGACCGCAAGCAAGTCATAATGATGGTGGTTGACGGCCGCACCAGCGCCAGTGCAGGCATATCTATCCCGGCACTCGGCGATGTGATGCGCTATGCCGGAGCTTATGAGGCTGTGAATATAGATGGTGGCGGCTCGTCTACGCTGTATACTCAGGCTCTGGGCATCCGCAACCACTGCAGCGACGGCAGCGAAAGATCTGTCTCCAATGCAATTTTCGCCGTGCTCGAAGCCCCCGAAGACGACGAAATTGCCGAGCTGCAATTCTCCGACTGGACGGTCAAGATTCCGTCCCTGGCCGTATATACCCCCGTGATATACGCCTACAACAAGTACGGCAAGCTGATCAACGCCGACTATAAGGACTTCACCCTCGAATGTCCCGCCGGCCTTGGCGAAATCATTAACGACGGACACTCGCTGATGTCCAGCGAGGTAACCACCTCGGGCGTGCTCACCGTCACCTCGGCCAACGGCGTCAAAGCCACCGTCAATGTCTTCCTGACCGGAACCAAGGACATTACCGCCAAATACGAGACCGTAGTGCTCAACAAGACCCGCAAATGGGAGGCAGAAATCGAGACATCTTCCACCGGCGCAAGCAAGATGCCCTTGGCATCGCGCTCGATGACCTGGACCTCGGCCGACGCTTCCGTAGCCACCGTTACACCCGAAGGTCTGGTTACGCCCGTGGCCAACGGCGAGACCGTTATCACCGGCGTTCGCGGCGAAATCACGGTCAATATCAACGTCAAAGTTCAGATAGCCGGATCGAAGGTAGCTCCCGCCGACCGCCTTATGCGCGTGGCCGATTGGAAGACCACCAATATCGGTATGACCTCCGTAGCCCTTACGCCCAACGAAAACGGCGCCAACGTGGACTACGTCATCAAGAGCACTCGCGGCGCCCGTATCTCGGTGCTTCCCGAAGCCGACATCTTCAGCCATCCCCAGAGCGTACGCGTACGCCTCAATCCCGGCACCGCCAAGATTACGGACGTTACCGTGACCCTGAAGGCCAATAACGCCTCCGGCATCGTTTCCAAGAAATTCACCGACGTCAAGGCCGGCGAAATGAACACTTACGAAATGCCTATCGCCGAATACTTCGACGAAAGCGATATAGGTATCTACCCCATCCGCTTTGTCTCCGTAGCTGTGGGCATCGGCGGCAAGACCAAGACCGACTACCACGTCGAAATCCCCGGCATCGAAGCCGTGTATGACGAATCGACCCTCTCGGTAGACGACATCAAGGCCGACGCAGCCGAAGGCAACGACAGCCGCTTCTTCAGCGTCAACGGCGACATCGTGACGGTATCCGCACCCGCCGACATCGTAATCGTCGATGCCGCAGGTCGCACCATTGCCGCCTACAACGGCGTGACCAATGTAACGCTGCCCAAGGGTGTCGCTGTGGTCAGCGCCACGACAGCCGACGGCACCGTACACGCCCTCAAGGTGGTACGCTGATTGTAATTCACGAACTTAAAAAAACGCACCCCGAAAGTCGAGAACAAGGCTTTCGGGGTGCGCTATGTATAATCGGAAGGGTGCTACGTCTGTATGGCGTCGAGAGTAATGAAACGAAGCCTGCCGATGAGCCGACCTCGTGGACGAGGGTGGGGCGCATCGGCAGGCGTTTGGTTTTGTCGTGGACTGTCAGTTGGCGACGATGCCGGGAAATCCTGCAACGGGAGTGTATGCCCGTGCAAATTGTCGTATCAGTTCGACAGTCTCTTTGCGAAGGCCGCTGCGACGTGCGCGGCCGGAAGTTTTGGCGGGTTGAGCCACCATAGTGTTCTGGGTGTAGTTTTGTTTCATAGGCATGTATCTGAGTTTGGTGTCTGCTTATGTTCGGTGTCTTGTTTAGTTGTCTTGTTTATATGTAGAGGTGCGCCGCGGTGAGGCGCTTGTGTCACATCGGTATAGAGATAACGCAAGATACGGATGTTTTATTACATCTTCGCCCTCAAAAAATATGATAGCAGCCGAATGTGCTTTCAAAAAGGTGCCTTCAGAGATGATGCGCTGCGGTCGTAATCCCTGCTTCCTTGAGACAAAGAGTAACGCCGAGATGCCTCGGGTATTGTTTTGACTGATGTTAAATAAGGTTAAATATTTATTTTCTTGATGCCTTGCTTTTGTCTGTGTAGGATAAATGCTGTAACTTTGCCCGAAATGCCGCGCTGCAGGCCGGGTGTCCGGCGGGCCGTGCGGATGAAGAAAGAAACGTAACAATAACCCATAGAATCAACTTATTAATAAAGTATTGCCTATCGAAACACTGCTACTCTATTAGAACTAAATAAGACAAATCAGTAGAATGCAGAAATTTCGGAAACTGACTGATGACCAGTTGGTGTCAGCATTTGCCGCAGGGGACAATCAAGCTTTTGATGCCCTTTTGGGACGGCACGAGACACGTCTGTACAATTATATATTGCGTGTCATACGTGACGAGGATTTGGCAAACGACTTTTTCCAGGAGACTTTTGTCAAGGTAATCACGACCATCAAGCAGGGTCGGTATACGCCTGACGGCAAATTTGCCTCGTGGCTGACTCGTATCGCGCACAACATTATGATAGACCACTACCGTGCCGATCGCGGCTATGCCGTGGTCAGCGCCGACGGTATGTCCGAGGACAAAAACCTGCTCAATCGTATGGAGCTGGCCGAAGAAAATATCGAAGATCTTCTGATAGCCAAGACTATACGTGAGGATGTGCGCGCCATGATACGTCGTCTGCCTCGCGAGCAGCGTCAAGTGCTGGCTATGCGCTACTATCGCGACTTGTCTTTCAAGGAGATAGCCGAACGAACCGGCGTAAGCATCAATACCGCTCTCGGACGTATGCGTTACGCCATCATCAACCTCCGTCGATATATCGAAGAGTCGCGCATAGTCCTCACCAAATGACAACTGCTTCGAGGAGACATTTGTAGGATTTAACACGGATATAAACAAAATGACACAAGCGGCGTCCCGAACGAATACGGGATGCCGCTTTTAGCACAATTTAATATTTTTTTAGGTTGTTAAAACGGCGCTATGTCGGAAATTAGTGCTAATTTAGCGGCGTGAAAGCGTATGCACCGAAACGGCCGATCGGCCTGATGAAGTCAAGCCTTGCGACAGAGTGGTGTACACGTGTTTCTTGGCATACACATAGATGCTTCGGCACGGAAGCGTATGCACAACCGATAATAACAATTTGAATATTCATCTACTAACCCTAAAAAAACAGAACCGCATGAAAAAGATTTTACTTCTTGCGACTATGGCGCTGGCATCATCGTCTGCCTTCGCTGTAACAGACGGGGCCACTTACGAAACAATCGACGGCCTCGAGTGTAAAAATATGTGGATAGCCGACCGCTTCCACAACAACTACGACTTCGCTCGCTACACCTTTATGCAGATGGGTACTCGCGCTCGTACTGCTTGTATCGCCAAGCTGGGTGACAAGAACGAAGACATCAAGATTCTCGTAGGCTGGTCTCACACTATGACCGAGGGCGAAAGCTCCAACGACTACGCTAAGATTGTTGTCATCAACTTCCTTACCGGTAAGGAAGAGCGTGTT
This sequence comes from uncultured Porphyromonadaceae bacterium, assembly GCA_900540625.1. GTDB lineage: Bacteria > Bacteroidota > Bacteroidia > Bacteroidales > Muribaculaceae > CAG-873. Next base: position 22,905 of record UQGP01000011.1, read on the forward strand.
CTCCAATGCACATACCAAGGCAAGCCCATCACCGGCCAACTTTGCGCCAACCAAATCGGTTGCGACTCCTACGGCCACGTATGGATTGCAGGTTATCTGTCCTCCACCGTCAAGATGACAGGCGAAGGCAAGGATGCCCAACCCACCGGATGCAACGCACAGCGCGTATATCAAGTGAATATGGAAACCGGCGAATGCACCATCGTCAATGACTTCGCACTTGGCGAAGACGACTGGAGCGCAACCAACGCCGGCCGTATCGACTACTGCAGCCTCGTAGGTGACGTTACCTTGCAGGAAGCTCCCTGTGTATACATGGCCGCTGTCAACGGTACAGCAGCTCCCGTTTACGGTTTCCGCGCCGAGCAGGGTGCCACAGGCGATGACGCATGGCAGCCTCTGATGAACGACGGCTCGTACTACGCTCAGAACTTCGAAGAAACCTATCCCGAAGGTAAGGCTTCGTGGAGCTACGCTCCCACCGCTGCCATCGTTAAGGACGAAGACTTCTCCGGTCAACTGTTCTACATCGACGGCTTCACAACCTATCCCACACTGTACAACACCACCGGTGGCATCGTTGACAGCTTCAAGAATGCTCCCGCCGAACTGGCTCCCCTGGATGCCGGTACAAACGGTGTAGCCGAATTCAACCTGGCTGACAAAGACTTCATCGTATACTCCATGAACCAGTACAACAAGGCTGACGAAAAGACCGGTGTTGTTTGCGGCGCTCGTATCGCTCAACTCGGCGAAGGCCAGTCCTTCGACGGTATGAAGGAAATGTGGGTTATCCCCGGAAATCAGGGCCTCGGTGACACCTCCGACGGTGGCACACGTTACCACGGTCTTGACGCTGTTCACATCACTGACCCCAACGGTATGGACGGTGTATTCGTGCTGACCTTCAAATGCTACAACGGTCTTGCCGTATATCAGGTTGCTCCCGAAGGCTATCAGACTCCCGGCGGTGTCAGCGACATCACTGTTGACGACAACAACAACGCCCCCGTGCAGTACTTCAACCTCAACGGTGTAGAAGTTAACGCCAACAACCTTACTCCCGGTATCTATCTGACTCGTCAGGGCGACAAGGGTGGTAAAGTTATCGTTAAATAATACAGACGACAATTCACGACCATAAGAAGGGGGAGTGGCGGTATGCCCCTCCCCCCTCTTTTTATTCGGGCAAAGACTTACAACCCATCAAAAACACATAACAACGATTATAATTATGAAACGAATTCTGACACTGGCATTGGGCGCAACTTTTGCGCTGACCTCTTTTGCCGAGTTGGACCATATAGACCTTCGCGGTGTCGACTACACGGTGGACACACTATTCCACGCCAAGGTCGGCCCCGGCACCACGCAGACGCAACTGCGACTCGAAGGTCCCAGCCCCCTCAACGTATTCTACCTTACCGTAGACGTATCCACTCCCGGCGTATCTATACGTACGGTCAGCGGTACGGACAAGGTCGCCGGAACATCCCGTACTTCGGCTATGGCTACTTCTCACTCCAAGGACGGTCTGCTTTATTTTGCCGGCACCAACGGTGACTTCTATTGGACCAGCGGTACAGCCACCAACGGTTCCTCTCAGGTGGGCACGCCTACCAGCTCGTGCACCGTCGAAAACGAGGTATATACCGCTCACAATCAGTGGTATCAGTTTGTATACGATATGAGCGGCGTACCCTACGTCGACCATTTGGACTACTACCAGGGCACAGCCGCTTGCGGCGACTTGACCACGTCCTTCAAGGGCATCAACCACGCAAGTATCAATAAGGGCTTGACTCTGTACACTCCGCGCTACTGGGGCAGCACCAACCAGGGCGACCGCGCCGGCAGTTGCTACGAAGTGACTGTCAAACTTGCCGAGGGCGAGAAATTCACCGCCGGCGGAACCTTTAAGGTTGTCGTAACCTCCGAGCCCAACAGCACATGTGATACAAAAATTCCGGATGACGGCTTCGTACTCCACGGCCGTGGCGGAACATCGCTGGGCAATACCGGCGCCGCCGATTTTGTCAAGGGCCTCAAGCCGGGCGATGTAGTCACTATCGACAACGTCATCCTCACTTCCGACGGCCAGCGCATATATCCGCGCAGCATCGTTTCGGGTAACCCCAAAAACGTCGGACTTGGCGAAACTTTGGACACCGAAGCCGAGCGTGGCGACGCTTCCTCGCGTCATCCGCGTACATGTATCGGCTACACCAAAGACCGCAAGCACATCATCATGATGGTTATCGACGGCCGCACCAGCGCTTCGGCAGGTGTGACCACCTCCATGCTGGCTGACGTGATGCGTTATGCCGGCGCTTACGAGTCCACCAATATCGACGGTGGCGGCTCGTCCACGCTGTATACCCAGGCTCTGGGCATCCGCAACCACTGCAGCGACGGTAGCGAACGCTCGGTAGGCGGCGGCGTATTCGCCGTGCTCGAAGCCCCCGAAGACGACGAAATTGCCGAGCTGCAATTCTCCGACTGGACGGTCAAGATTCCGTCCCTGGCCGTATATACCCCCGTGATATACGCCTACAACAAGTACGGCAAGCTGATCAACGCCGACTATAAGGACTTCACCCTCGAATGTCCCGCCGGCCTTGGCGAAATCATTAACGACGGACACTCGCTGATGTCCAGCGAGGTAACCACCTCGGGCGTGCTCACCGTCACCTCGGCCAACGGCGTCAAAGCCACCGTCAATGTCTTCCTGACCGGAACCAAGGACATTACCGCCAAATACGAGACCGTAGTGCTCAACAAGACCCGCAAATGGGAGGCAGAAATCGAGACATCTTCCACCGGCGCAAGCAAGATGCCCTTGGCATCGCGCTCGATGACCTGGACCTCGGCCGACGCTTCCGTAGCCACCGTTACACCCGAAGGTCTGGTTACGCCCGTGGCCAACGGCGAGACCGTTATCACCGGCGTTCGCGGCGAAATCACGGTCAATATCAACGTCAAAGTTCAGATAGCCGGATCGAAGGTAGCTCCCGCCGACCGCCTTATGCGCGTGGCCGATTGGAAGACCACCAATATCGGTATGACCTCCGTAGCCCTTACGCCCAACGAAAACGGCGCCAACGTGGACTACGTCATCAAGAGCACTCGCGGCGCCCGTATCTCGGTGCTTCCCGAAGCCGACATCTTCAGCCATCCCCAGAGCGTACGCGTACGCCTCAATCCCGGCACCGCCAAGATTACGGACGTTACCGTGACCCTGAAGGCCAATAACGCCTCCGGCATCGTTTCCAAGAAATTCACCGACGTCAAGGCCGGCGAAATGAACACTTACGAAATGCCTATCGCCGAATACTTCGACGAAAGCGATATAGGTATCTACCCCATCCGCTTTGTCTCCGTAGCTGTGGGCATCGGCGGCAAGACCAAGACCGACTACCACGTCGAAATCCCCGGCATCGAAGCCGTGTATGACGAATCGACCCTCTCGGTAGACGACATCAAGGCCGACGCAGCCGAAGGCAACGACAGCCGCTTCTTCAGCGTCAACGGCGACATCGTGACGGTATCCGCACCCGCCGACATCGTAATCGTCGATGCCGCAGGTCGCACCATTGCCGCCTACAACGGCGTGACCAATGTAACGCTGCCCAAGGGTGTCGCTGTGGTCAGCGCCACGACAGCCGACGGCACCGTACACGCCCTCAAGGTGGTACGCTGATTTTACTGACATATAGGCCGCATGCCCTAAGCGGCGGCCATATCCCATATACAGGGGCGATGCAGACCACTCGGCTGCATCGCCCCTGTTTCGTCCCGTCGGCATCGGCAACGGTGAAGCGCCTAAGGTTGATGCAACGAAGCATCGGTATCGGTGAAGCATCGGCAGCGGAGAAGCGTCGGCAGCGGAAGCAAGGAGGCTTTTTTGACGCGAAAGCCCCGATTTTATCGGCTGACAGCGACGCCGATTGACGCTTTTTTTGTAACTTTGGGGCGTGAAGTTGAAGGCAGTCAAATATGCCGTAATAATGGCTGTGACCATACTCGCAGGTAGCGGGTCGGTTGCGGCCGTACCCGTAGCGTCCCGCCCGGGCGCTGTGGTGCGGTCGACCGTGTCCACGACGGACGAGGGTGATATTGAGGTGGCCGTGCGCGGCCTGACGATATATGTCACCACGCCGCGGCCTATGCAGGTGAAGATTTTCACCATACTCGGCCAATTGATTGTCCAGCAAAACGTGCCGGCGGGAACTACGCGCCTCAGCGTCAATGCCCGCGGTATATATATACTCAAGGCCGGTGATGCCACCTGCCGCATAACCGTCTAACGCCCGACTTGAGGTCGGCGTCACCTCCCACATCATAGACACCCCGCAATATGGATAATATCAATGTAAAGATTGTGAATGCTTCCGGACACGCGCTTCCGGCATACGCCACGGCATTGTCCGCCGGTATGGACGTGCGGGCGCACTTGTCCGAACCGGTAGTACTCGGACCGCTCGAACGCGCTCTCATCCCCACCGGGTTGCGCGTCCAGCTTCCCGAAGGCTACGAGATGCAGTTGCGTCCGCGCAGCGGCCTTGCGCTCAAGCACGGCATCACCCTGGTCAATACGCCCGGGACGATAGATGCCGACTATCGCGGCGAAATAGGTGTGATACTTATCAACCTTTCGAACCAACCCTTTACGGTCAACGACGGCGAGCGTATTTGCCAGATGGTGATAGCGCCGTATACCCGGGTACAATGGACCCGGACCGAGACTTTGGACGACAGCGAGCGCGGCGCCGGCGGCTTCGGCCACACCGGCGTCAAGTGAAATGCCCCGGGGCGGGTCCGACGGCACTTCCGGGTATGGAAACGATGCAGTGGACCGTCGCCTTCGGAGATTGTAGTCAAAAACAATAATAACAACAGTCAGATATGACCCTACGTCGAGCATTTGGCACAATGGCGGCTATGGTGGTACTGATAGCCGCAGTATCGTGGGCGGCTTCCGGACACCGTTCTGCTTCTTGGGAAAAAAGTGCGGACATGCGCAAGGCGGATTATGCCTATATGCAGGCCCTCTCGGCCATCAATATAGACTCCAACGACTTGGCACAACGACTTGTCGAGTATGCTGCGGCACTCGACCCCGAAGATATCAATATCAAGGCATTGCAAGCGCTGCTTACGCTGAATATGAATCCCGATTCGGCGGAAGTATATCGCAGCTATGCCGTGCTGTGGGACGAATTTCGCTCCGACCCGACGCAATACTACAACGGCTCGGCCATAGCCTCGATAGCGCGATATCTTCACCGTTATGACGATGTCATCGAGGTATGGCGTACACTGGATTCAATATACCCCGAGCGCACCGAGACCGCTGCCAATTTGGCCAATGCCTATATCGTAAAATATGCCACGGGCGATACCTCCGCGTACGCCAAGGCTATGGCCATCTTCGAGCGCCTGGAGCGCGGAACGGGCAAGGATATGGGCCTGTCCTCGCAAAAAATACGTGCTATGGCCCTCAAGAAAGATACCGCGGCCATAGTACGCGAACTCGACCAATTGGAGGACGCCAATCCTCGCGATCCGGACGTGTTCCTCTATGCTTCCGAGATATACAAGACCCTGAACGTAGACTCGTCGCGCTACACATCCATACGCCGCGCCTGTGATATAGACAGCACCTACGGCGCCGCGCTCATAGCTATGGCGCAGTATTATGCAGACAAGAACGACTCGTCGGCATACGATCGTCAGGTGTTCCGCGCTCTTGTAAGCCCCACGCTTGAGTACGAAACCAAGCACGAGCTGCTGCGCGGATACGTGGGTCGTATGTACTCGGACACGGCCCAATGGTCGCGCATCGAGGATGTCTTCGCTCGTATGCAGCAGGTGAATCCCGGCGAGCCGTCGCTGCACTCGCTGTACAGCGCCTTCGAGTACACCTGCGGCAATTTGGTGCAAGCCACCGAGCAGATGGAATATGCCTTGTCGCTTGACCCGTCGGATGCGGACGTGCGCTCGTCGCTGTATTCGCTCCAGATGCAGCGCGGCGACACGACGGCTGCCATAACGACGGCTGTCGGCGGCATTACTTACTCGCCGGACAATCTCGCTTTCCCCATACTGGCGGCGTCGGCCAATATCGTCAACGGAAGGGCGCAAGAGGCCTTGGAGATATTGCATAAAGTCAAAATCAACGAGGTGAACAACCCGGAAGCCGTCTCAAACTTTATGTCCACACTCGGCGATGCCTACCAGGCGGCCGATTCGCTGGGCAAGGCTATCGAGACTTACAATAAATCCATCGAAATCTATCCCTCTAACTTCTTGGCTTACAATAATGCCGCGTACGCTATGGCTCAGAACGATACGCTGCTTGACCAAGCCTTGTCGTATGCACGCTACGCCGTGCTTTCGGATATGGAGAATCCCACGTATCTGGACACTTACGCGTGGGTATACTTCAAAAAACGCGACTATCCGCAGGCCAAGAAATACATAGACCTGACACTGAAATATTCGACGTCGGCATCGCCGTACGCCGTAGACAGCGCCGCCGTCGACTCGGTGATGCCGCCCGAAGGCTTTGTCCCCGATTCGATTGTGTCGGATACAGCATATATCGACATGGACGGACAGTATGCCGAGACGGACACGATTGAGGGTGAGGATTTTGACATAAACGATATAATGTCGGCCGAAGTGCTGTCGCATGCAGGTGATATATACTTTATGAGCGGCTTGCCCGAACAGGCTTTGGAGTTCTGGGAACGTGCAGCCCTTATCGATCCCGACGACGAGATGCTGGCGCGTAAGGTCAAGTACAAAACCTATTTCTATGACGACAAAAAAAGCAAGGCCAAAAAGGCGACGGACGACAGTGTCAAGCCGTCCAAGTCAGGCACATCCAAGCCCGCATCGACCGAATCCACGTCCAAAAAAACCGCGCCGTCCAAGCAAAAACGTTGACACTCAGATATGAAATCCAAGAATATACTTTCAGTAATGGTTGCCGCGCTGATATGCGGTATGGTTGCCGGATGCTCCGGCCGTAAAGCCGTAATGTCGCCCGCTTCGGAAGGCGGATCGTGGCACGATGTGGTGCTTCCGGTCAAGTTGTCCCTGAAGTCGCCGACATCCTTTTCGCTGGGCGGCCGAGCCACGATTGTACGTGACAGCGTGGTGTATATGTCCTTCCGCGTGCTGGGTTTCGAAGCCGCGGTGCTCAACGTAACTGCCGATTCGGTGTTTTTTGTGGACAAATATCATAAGTATTATTTTGCCGAATCGATGGATGCCGTTCTCGGCCGCTATCGCAAAGATATGGGCATAGGGCATATACAGGAATTGCTGATGGGGCGCTCGCCTTTGGCGGTGGACAACGTCGTCACCTTCGGCGCGACATCGGCGCTGCCCGTAAGCATCACTTACAGCAATTACGAAGACGCCTGCCCCGGACGTATGCCGCGCACCGTCGGCATAGATGCCACGATGAAGAAGATGGAAGTGCGTGCCGCCATCGAGTGGACGCCCTCGTCGGCGCGGTGCAACACCTATCCGCAAGTGCGCTTCCGTCGTCCCGGCAACGGCTATCGCCGCATTACCATCGCCGAGGCCCAACAGATGTTTAAGAATATAACACTCTGACATGAAAAATCTTGCAGCCATAGCCATTGTCGCCATAGCCTGTGCCGTCGCCGGCACCGTCTGTGCCACGGATGCCTATGCCAAGAAGTCGCGAAAGTCCAAGCCGCGCACCACGGCCGCAGCGCCCAAGCCGCGTACGGCCTCGGACATCAAACGCGAGCGGACAAATACCGCGCGCGAAATCACCGAAACGCGGCGCAAAATCGACGACAATAAACGCGCGACACAACGCCAGCTCAACCAGCTCAACGACCTCAATTCGCGCATATTTACCCAAAACAGACATATATCGTCGCTGCAAGTCACCGTAGACTCGCTCAACCGCGGCATTGCCTCGATGCAGGACTCGATACAAGCTATGGAAGCGCTTGTCGACTCGCTGCGTGCCGATGTGGCCGTCGCTTTGCGTCAGCAGCGTGCCCGCCGTCGTCAGGCCAATAACTTAGCTTTTGTCTTCGCCTCCAAGGATTTCAATATGGCGGTGCGCCGCATCGGCTACCTTAAACAGCTCAACCGGCATCGCGTGGCCAAAATCATACGCCTGCGCCAAGCCATAGTGCAGTTGGACAGCCGCCGCAATGATCTGAATAATATGCGGGCACGTCAGACAGACGCCCTCAATCAACTGAGCGTGGCGCGCAACGTCCTGGTGACACAGCAAAACCAATCGCAGCAGATGGTTAATGACTTACGCCGCCAAGGCTCGTCCTTGCAAAGCGTCCTTGCCCAGCGCCGTCGCCGTATGCAGCAATTGGACCGCGAATTGGACCGTATTGTGGCCGAGGAGCAGCGCCGCATAGCACGCGAGCAAGAGGAGCAGCGTCGCCGCGAACGTCAGCGTCAGCAGCGCGAACGTGAACGCCGTCAGCAACAGCAAAACCGTCAGGAACAACCGGGACAGACGCAGCCCTCCAAGCCTTCCACTCCCGAGCCGCCGATGACTGAAACGGCGGCGGATGCGGCTACGCGCAAGCTGACAGGCAGTTTCGAAGCCAATAAGGGTCGAATGCCATTCCCCGTATCGGGCAAATATACCATCACCGCCACCTTTGGCACGCAGACATACGAAGGTCTGACTATCAGCAGCTCGGGCATAGAGATGCACACCGCACCCGGAGCGCGCGCCCGTGCCGTCTTTGCCGGAACGGTCCGCTCGATCAGCTACATGGCCGGGATGAATATGGTAATTATCATCACCCACGGCAAGTATCTCACCATATACGGCGGCATCGGGACGCTCAATGTCAAAAAAGGAGACCAAGTGGTCACCGGGCAGGCCTTGGGCACGCTATTTACGGACAAGGTGGAGAACGTGACCCGGCTGCACTTCGAGGTACGTCTGGGCGCACGCAAACTTAATCCTTTGGAATGGGTCGCTCGGTAAGCCGAATACTCGGGTCGATAAGCCTGTTTTCGGGCATACGAGTGCTCAGCATCGTATGTTCGCTGGTGCGCAATAAACTTTTTGCCGTGCTTGCCGGACCGGTGGGCCTGGGCCTGCTGATGCTGTACAATACGACACTGGACCTTGTGTCGATAGTCACGCGTATGTCTATGGACCAGAGCGCTGTGCGAGACGTCGCACGCGAAGGCTCGGCTTCGGTCGGCGATACCGCGGCTGTAGTGCGTCGCTGGAGCCTATGGCTCGGCTTCGGCGGTATGGCGCTGATATTGCTGCTATCGCCGCTATTGAGCTACTGGATGTTTGATACTACGGACAAGTGGTGGACGCTGGCCGTACTGTCGCCGGTGGCGTTGTGCTCGTCTTACGGCGGTGCCGAGAATGCCTTGATGCAGGGTCTCGGACGCTTGCGCCGATTGGCCAAGAGCGGTGCGGCGGCAGCGGTGGTCTCTACATTGGTCGCCGTGGCTCTTATATGGTGGTTGGGCGAGTCGTCGGTCATCCCGGTGATACTTGCCGCCTCGATATGTATGGCCGTTGCCGCTCATATCTACCGCGTACGCACGCCGCGCAGCGCCCTGGCCGCACGCGAGATTATACGACGCGGGCGCGGATTTATCAAGTTGGGGGCGTTGATGACCCTTTCGGCCGTGGTGACGCAATTGATGAATTACGTCTTTGTCCTATGGCTCAATCATACGGGGTCTACCGCCGACCTCGGACTTTATCAGGCGGGATATACGATTATCAATACCTATGTAGGCGTGGTGCTTACCGGCGCCTGGGTGGAATACTATCCGCATTTGTCGGCGGTGACGCACTCGCGGCATCGCACCTCGGTACTCGTCGCCCACGAGTGCGAATTGGCCTTGCGCATACTTGTGCCCGTGGTCTTGGGTATGATTGTGCTTGACGGGCTGATGGTGCGCATCCTGTATGCCGAGCGCTTTTTGGATATGCTACCGCTGGTTTCGATAGGCATTATCGGCGTGTTTTTTCGTGCGACGTCGTGGTGTATGGCTTTTGTCATCTTGGCCAAGGGCGATGGTACAGTCTATATACTTACCGAGAGTCTCAGCGCATTCTTAGGCTTGGCGCTCAATATCTTGGGCTACTCGCTATGGCGTTTCGAGGGCTTGGGCGTGTCCTACATCGTATGGTACGCATCGTATACGGTCATTACCTATGTGGTGTATGCGCGCCGCTATCGCCTCGTATGGCCGCGTCGTCTGTGGCTGCTGCTGGCCGTGGTGACGGGTTGCGCCGTGCTTACGCTCGTACTCAAGAATTATGTGTCGCCGTGGGTGGCAGCCGTTGTGCCTCTCGTCGCTACTGTTCCGGCCGTGCGCCCGCTTTTGCGCCCGTGGCTCGAGGCTTTCAGGCGCAAGTGCGCATAAATCATCGCAGGCCACAATAGCCATAGCAGCCATAATAGCTGTAATAGCTATAATAGCCATAACAGCTATAGCAGCTATAATAGTTGCAGCAGCATTCAACGCATTCACAACCACTACGATAAAGGAGGCGCATCGACTTGACTGCCGATGCGCCTTCCGTTTGTATGATTCGGTATTGCTGCTTAGTCAAAGACGTCGCCGACGGTGGCTTCCTCGGCCTCAACCTCGGGGCCTTCGTATCCGTCGCATAGGCTGATGCCGGGCGGGAAGGCGAAGGCGGTGCTTTGGCTGTACGGCAATGTCTTGTCATTGTAGACCTTGCGCATGTAGCGGCCGTAGATTGGCAGCGCCATTTCGGCGCCTTGGCCATCGGCCATGGTATTGAAGTGTATGTATCGTTCGTCACCGCCGACCCATACGCCGGACACCAGCTCGGGCGTAAAGCCCATGAACCAGCCATCGGCATTGAAGTTGGTGGTGCCGGTTTTGCCGCCTATCTGCGCCGTCAGTGCGTACGGGGCGCGGCGCAGGCGATTGCCGGTACCGGAGTCGACGACGTTGAGCAGTATGGACAATATGCGGTAGTATGCGGTTTCGCTGATGACTTCGGTCTGATTGGGTGAGAATTGGGCCAAGACGTTGCCGTTGTTGTCGGTGATGGCTGTGACGTATATCGGGTCTACGCGCATACCCTTATTGGCAAAGGCGCTATATGCGGCCACCATCTCGCGCACGGAGACTTCGCACGGGCCGAGGGCCAGCGACATCACCGAGGGCAACTTGTTGGTAATGCCGAGGTTGTGCATCAGGTTGACCAGTCGCGAGGGGCCGACTTCATTGATCAGGCGTGCCGAAATCCAGTTGTTTGAATTGGTCAGAGCCCAGCGCAGGTCCACCATTTCGCCTATGCGTGCGTGTCCCGAGTTGCGCGGCGACCAGACGTTGCCGGCGGCGTCGGTATAGGTGGGTTGTGCATTCAGGAAGGTGCTGCACGGCGAGAATCCGCTTTCCATGGCCAGGGTGTATAGAAACGGCTTGATGGTCGAACCTATCTGTCGGCGACCTATGGACACCATGTCGTATTGGAAGAATCGGAAGTCGGGTCCGCCGACGTATGCCTTGACGTGGCCGTTGCGCGGATCCATGGACATGAAACCTGTGCGCAGGAATGTCTTGACGTACAGTATCGAGTCGCGCGGGGTCATGGTCTTTTCGACGGGGCCGTCGTAGGAGAATAGCGTCATCTCCACCGGGGTGTTGAACTGTCGCGTGATTTCGTCGTCGGAAAGCCCGGCGGCCTTGGCCACGCGGTAGCGCTCGCTTTGGCGTATAGCGTTGCGTATCAGCTTTTCGCGTCCGGCAGCGCTGAGCTCGTTGGGGTTGGTGGTATATGGCATTCCGCGTTTTTCGCGGTCGAAGCGGCGTTGCAGGTCGGACATGTGCTCGTGCACGGCTTCCTCGGCATAGCGCTGCATACGCGAGTCGATGGTGGTGTAGATGCGTAGTCCGTCGGAGTATATGTCATAGTACGAGCCGTCGGCCTTGGGATTCTTGGCTATCCAGCCGTACAGGGGGTTGGTGTCCCACGCTATGGAGTCGTCCACGAAACGCTGCCGGTCCCATGAGGGATAATTGGAGCGTTCGGGCTTATTGGCGGTAAGGATACGGCGCAGTTCCTCGCGGAAGTAAGGCGCGATGCCGTCGTTGTGATCCATGCGGTGGAAGTCGAGGCCCAGGGGCAGGCGGCTGAGCGAATCGCGCTGTGCGTCGCTGATAAGTCCGGCTTTCTGCATTTGCTCGAAGACGATGTTGCGGCGTTTGGTCGCACGCTCGGGATGACGCACGGGGTTGTAATATGTCGGGTTTTTGACCATACCCACCAGCAGGGCCGATTCCTGAAGGTTGAGGTTGCGCGCCTCCTTATTGAAATACACTTGAGCGGCCGACTTGATGCCCACGGCGTTGTACAGGAAGTCAAACTGGTTGAGGTACATCTTGACAATCTCCTCCTTGGAGTAGTAGCGCTCGAGTTTGATGGCTATCATCCATTCGATGGGCTTCTGCATGGCGCGCTCGAAGAATCCGTCGCTGGGTGGCGTGTACAGCAGCTTGGCCAACTGCTGGGTGATGGTCGAGCCGCCGCCCGAGCTTTTGTCGCGAAGTATGACGGTCTTGACAATGGCGCGGAACAGGGCGCGGAAGTCAATGCCGGAGTGCTCTTCGAAGCGGGCGTCTTCGGTGGCTACCAGGGCGTCCACTACGTGTTGCGAAATCTCGTCATAGTCGGCGTAGACGCGGTTGCCGGTGCTGCGGAAGAATCGGCCCATCTCGACGCCGTCGGCGGTGTACACTACCGAGGCAAAGCGGTCTTTGGGGTTCTTGAGTTCCTCGACGGGCGGCATGTAACCGATGATGCCGTTGTATATCAGGAAGAAAAACAGTAGGCCGGCGGCTGCAAGGCTGCCGAAGACTATCCACATGCGGCGGACGATGAGACGGTTGCGCTCGTCGCGGCTCAGCGGCGTTACGTTGCCTTGGCCGGACGCTTGGTGGCTGTCTTGTGCCTTATTTTTGGGTGTGATGAAGCTCATGCATGAATTGTCGTAAAGGTGACGGCGCTATGCGCCTTGTGTGCAAAATTACAAATAATAGCGGTTACGGCAAAATTGACGGTAGCCATTGTCGCCACTTTTTACGGAAAACGCCCCGAAACAAATGCTCCGGAGCGTATAGGTTGGCGTTATACAGCGATGTAAAAATCAGAAAGCGCGGAAATTGAGCTTGAAGGTCAGTGTGGGGTACACTTTGAGCGCATCGGCAATCTTGTTGAAGGTGTTGTCGTCCTCGACTATGGCGGGATCAATTTCGCCGTAATCGGTGTACAGCTCGGGCTTGCCCTGGAATTGGACACCGAGGTCAAGGGCGAAGTTGACCAATTTGCCGGGGATGGCGCGGCCCCAGCCGATGCCGATGTAGGGGCGGAAGCTCTTCACCGTCAGGCCGCCGGAGATATTGCCCTGCGGATCTACGGGTATTTTGTAGCCGCCGATGACAGCGCCGCCGTTTGTGGAGGCTAAGGCTGCCAGCTCGGGTGCTTGACCGGAGATTTTGAGCAGCGTACCACCGCCGAAGTATGCGCCTACGGCCACGTAGAAGGGTACTACCGGCGCCGGATAGACGTTGAAGATAACTTGGCCTTGGACGCGGCCGAGGTCGCCCTTGAGACTTACCGTACCGGTGCGGTTGACGGTCGCCACGCTATAGGCGTAATCGGCATCGGCGTGGAAGGTGATGCCGGGCATATAGGACACGCCGGCACGCAGGTTGACAAAACCGGTGATAGGTGTCGCCACTTCGAAGGACACGCCGTTGGTGCCGACGGCGGCGCCGATGCCGAGGTGGTTGAAGACGTTGGGTGCGGCTTGCGCTGTCGAGAGGCCGGCACATAGAAGAATGGCTGCGAAAAGTTTTCTCATATCAGGGATGCTTTTTTAGTTGGGTAATTTTGCGGTATAATCAGAACGCGACCTTGTATGGCATCGGTCTGCACTTGCAAAGATAGTACGCTCCGGGCATCATTCCAAATCAAAAGTGCATTCAGCCCCGTTTTTGTCTTATTTTGACATGCGAATGTCCTATTTTGCAATGTGTCCGAGCAGTCGTGCCGCCGCCCTACCCACGCGGCTGTGCCACAGCGGCACCAGGGCGCGATTGCGCCGTTGCAGGTTGTGAATCTCGCCATAGGGCGAGATGCGTCGCTCGGGACGGTCGGCGATAGCGTTGAGAAATTCGGCCAGACGTGTGTCCATACGCGCCACCGTCTCTCCGACGTGCGAAGGCGCACGCAGCATAGCCAGGTAGGCCGCCGGGTCGTTGTCCAGGCGCTGCAATTCGGCCACGAGGCTGTCGAGAGTCGCATAATCGTTGACGCATACAAACGCCTCGGGATTGAAATCGCGCTTGGCCGCCTCCGCGCCCCAGTATATAGGAACGGTAGCGGCTGCCAGCGGCTCGAGCAACTTCTCGGTGACGTAGCCCGGCATGGACGAATTTTCGAGCGCCAAATTGAACTTGTAGCCGCCGATAAACGAGATTTTGTCCGCCACACGTGAGCCGACATTATTGCGGAAGGCGCCGCCGTAAGCCAATGGTCGGTAAGCCTCGATGGCATCGACAATTTCGAGCCGCCGGGGGTGGCAATTAGAGGCATTGCTCATCACCAGCGAGCAAAAGCCGCGGTCCAAGGCCTCGGCGTCCGACAACACCGGCGGACAAGCCGCCTCATCGCACTCGTAGAGCATATACAGCGGATAGCGCAAATTACGACCGCCGCAGTCGCACTCGTAAAACGACAAGGCATAATCGCATTCGTTGAAATCCGGGAAATCATTTTCGCCCGTAAAATACACTTTCAGGCAATCATATCGCAGATGGTCGCATCCCGGGCCGCGCGAGTAGAACAGAATATCCGGCACATCCGGCGACGACGGCTCCAGCACCGTCACTTGCCGCTGCGACCTCAGCGCCCGCACAAAGCGGTTGTCCCGCCAATCAAACGACCGCCAGAAATCCACGAACTTCACTGTCACCGTCCGGTTTCCCATATCCGTCTTTTATTTCGCTTAAGATTTTAATGCTTAAGACTATATCTCTACATAAGATTATATCTCTGCATAAGATTTCGCTTTCTCCCTGCAAAGTTACCCATATCCCCCGACATCCGCAATAGCCCCATTCGAACATTCTATGCAAACTCAATCAGTATGCGCCGGATAATAAACGTGAAGGCTAACGGAGAATTATAAAGATATGAATTTCGGCATTAGAAAATAATTTCTACTATTGTAGATAAAACCTCGCGCTTAACTCCGTATCCGCGGCCTAAGAGGCTCAAATAATTTCTACTATTGTAGATGCGAGGTAGCGATTTCATTATACTGTTGAATGTCTGTCACTTGTTTCAGCTATTCGGAATGATCAGTTTTTGCAGCATTTGTTTGAAGTAGAACATTGGATGATTCGAAGGCCTTTGTTCGGGGGGGTCGGGCTGCGTCAGGATGTGGGCGGTATGTCGCGAATAATGCGTAACTTTGTGGGCGAATACTAACGCATGATGATGTCGCGCGGCCGAGCGATGCCCGGCTGTGCGAGACTACGATATTGATATGAAAGATTTTTTTGCGCTGTTGCGCCGCTTTGTTCCTCCGTATAAGAAGTATCTGGCTCTGAATATTTTGTTCAATGTGCTGGCGGCGCTGCTGACGCTGTTCTCGTTTGCGCTGATCATCCCGATATTGGAGATGCTGTTCAAAATCAATGCCACGCATTATGTGTATATGACGATGGCGGACGGCTCGTTCAAAGAGGTGATAGTCAACAATTTCTATTATTACACACAGGAGGCTGTGGCGCTGTACGGGCCGTCGGCGACGCTGGCGCTGCTGGCTGTGGCGCTGGTGGTGATGACGGCTCTGAAGACAGGAGCTACGTACCTCAGTTTGTATTACATCATTCCGCTGCGCAGCGGAATTGTACGCGATATTCGCAACGAGGTTTATGACAAGATTACGCGGCTACCCATAGGGTTCTTTACAGGCGAGCGCAAGGGCGATGTGATGGCGCGTATGAGCGGCGATGTGGCCGAAATCGAGAATTCGGTGATGGCGTCGCTGGATATGATGTTCAAGAATCCGGTGATGATTGTCGTGTGCCTGGCTATGATGGTGGCCGTGTCGTGGCAGCTGACTGTGTTTGTGTTTGTGCTGCTGCCTTTGGCCGGAATGGTTATGGGTCGTGTGGGCAAACGTCTTAAGCGTCAGTCGCTTGAGGGGCAGAACCAATGGGGTGTATTGATGTCCAATATCGAGGAGACCCTTGGCGGACTGCGCATCATCAAGGCTTTCAACGCCGAAGATAAGGTACGTGCACGTTTCCATCGCGAGAATCAGGAGTTCTATCGTCTGTCCAATCGTATAGCGCGTCGCCAGTCGTTGGCTCATCCGATGAGCGAGTTTTTGGGTACGGCGGCCATCGCGATAGTGCTGTGGTTTGGCGGTACGCTCATTTTGGGCGGCAGCGCCGGTATTGATGCCCCGCAGTTCATATATTACATGGTGATATTTTACAGCATCATCAATCCGGCCAAAGACTTGAGCAAGGCTGCCTACTCGGTTCAGAAGGGTCTGGCGTCGATGCAGCGCGTCGACAAGATTCTCGGGGCGGTCAATCCCATCGCCGATCCGGAGCATCCCAAGACGTTGCCTGCTCATGCCGGGGCCATCAGCTACAATCATGTGTCTTTCAGCTACGGCGACCATAAGGTCATAGATGATGTCAGCTTGGACATCCCGGCAGGCGCTACCGTGGCTCTGGTGGGGCAGAGCGGCAGCGGCAAGTCCACGCTGGCCGATTTGCTGCCGCGCTTCTATGACGTGGACAGCGGCAGCATCACCGTCGACGGCATCGATATCCGCGATGTGCGCGTACACGACCTGCGTGCGCTGATGGGTAATGTCAACCAGGAAGCTATACTTTTCAACGACACATTCTACAATAACATCACCTTCGGTGCTCCGGCCGGGGCCACTCAGGAGCAGGTGGAGCAGGCCGCCCGTATTGCAAATGCGCACGACTTCATCGCCGAAAGTCCCGAGGGCTATCAGACCAATATCGGCGACCGCGGCTGCCGCCTCAGCGGAGGCCAGCGTCAGCGCATATCCATAGCGCGCGCCATCCTCAAGAATCCGCCCGTGCTGATACTGGACGAGGCCACCAGCGCACTCGACAGCGAGAGCGAGCAGTTGGTGCAGCAGGCACTTGAGCGTCTGATGCAAGACCGTACCACCCTGGTGATTGCGCACCGTCTTTCGACCATACGCAATGCCGATATGATATGCGTGATGCACGAGGGACGTATCGTCGAGCGCGGCACCCATGACCAACTCCTGGCCCTCGACGGCTACTATAAACGCCTGGTAGACATGCAGTCATTTTGACGGCTGCGCCGCCGTGCCGTCCGTGTCGTCCGCCATGTCGCGCAAAATTGCTACCTTTGCAAGGCTTTTACGTCCCTAAGGCCCTTAAAGTCCTTGAGGTCTCTGACGTCACCAAAGACGCTAATCAACAAAAAACTGAATTCACAGAAAAATACACACTATGAGTCGTACACCACAAGA
This sequence comes from uncultured Porphyromonadaceae bacterium, assembly GCA_900540625.1. Classification (GTDB taxonomy): domain Bacteria; phylum Bacteroidota; class Bacteroidia; order Bacteroidales; family Muribaculaceae; genus CAG-873. Next base: position 40,508 of record UQGP01000011.1, read on the forward strand.
AATGCCGGGAGTGACCCTGCTGGGCAATACCGGCGTCAAATATCCCACCGACTACTGTCCCGAGATGCTTGAGACCTTTGACAATAAGCATCCCGACAACGAATATCTCGTGACCTTCACCTGTCCCGAATTTACGGCGCTGTGCCCCAAGACCGGGCAGCCCGATTTCGGCAAAATCATCATCTCGTATATCCCGCGCACCAAGATGGTCGAGAGCAAGAGCCTGAAACTGTATCTGTTCTCGTTCCGCAACCACGGCGATTTCCACGAAGACTGCGTCAATATCATCATGAAGGACCTGTGCCGCCTGATGGATCCCAAGTACATCGAAGTCACCGGGCTTTTTGCACCGCGCGGCGGCATCTCCATTATTCCTTTTGCCAATTACGGCGACGAAGACCACAAGGAAATGGCTCGTGAGCGACTGATGGCCTCCTTCCGCAACGATATGTAATTCCCTGGCTACCACTATTGCAGACTATGAAAAAAGACACCCTGATGGTGGTGAGCGGAGGTATGGACTCCGTCACCATGCTTTGCGAATACGCCTCGCGCATCGCCATGGCCGTAACCTATGACTACGGCAGCAACCACAATGCGCGCGAAATCGAGTGCGCCCGCTTCCAGTGCGCCAAGCTCGATATTCCGTTGATGGTCATACCCTTGAAATTTATCGGCGAGCATTTTGCAAGTTCTCTGCTCTCCGGGGCCGATGCCATCCCCGACGGCAATTACGATGACGAAAACATGCGCAGCACCGTCGTGCCCTTCCGCAACGGCATTATGCTTTCCGTCGCAGCCGGCCTTGCCGAGACGCACCACCTGGCGCACGTGATGCTGGCCAACCACAGCGGCGACCACGCCATATATCCCGATTGCCGCCCCGCCTTTGTCGAGAATATGTCGCGCGCCATAGCCGCCGGCACCTACGACGGCATTACCCTGCTGACGCCCTATACGCACCTCACCAAGGGACAGATAGCCGAGCGCGGCACCGCCATAGGCGTGGACTACAGCCACACCTACAGCTGCTATCGCGGCGGCGAGCACCATTGCGGCACCTGCGGCACCTGCCGCGAGCGTCGCGAAGCCTTCCGGGACGCCGGCATTCCCGATCCCACCATCTACGACGCCTGAGTGTCGGCACGTCAGCGTTTTATACCGCATTAAGACGCGAAGCCGTGCCATCGCAAGTCGACTTTTCGCGGAAAGAATCGGGGCCTTTGCCGCGCACTATTCCGAAAAATTGAGTGCAAATAGCCCGTAATTGCGAAAAAAACGTTAACTTTGCAATCGCGTTCCGCCACAGAGGCGGAAGACCACACGGAGAGATGGCAGAGTGGTCGATTGCGGCGGTCTTGAAAACCGTTGAGGGTCACACCTCCGGGGGTTCGAATCCCTCTCTCTCCGCAACAAACGCTGAAAATCAGCAGATTGCAAAACAAACACCCAGTTTTGCACCCAAGAATGTAAAGTCGGGTGTTTTTGTTTTATTTAAGATAATACAACCACTACATAATAAAAGAGTAGCGATATTAAAAGAATCCGATGAGAAAAGACTAATATTTATCTATCCATTCACTTTGATTTTTCAGGACTTTACATCGTCCTGAAAGTATTTGTTATTGTATTCCAACGTCAGGAGTGGATTATAATACAAGTTTTTTGTGTGGATAGAATTTCGTTTTGCTTAATGTACGAAAGTACTTATCTATAAACGCATGAAATATTAGCACAATGAATCATTGGAAATCAACTTTGGCCGTGATAGGAATAGGCCAACTCATATCTATTTTAACAAGTACGATTGTTGGCTTCTCCATTATTTTTTGGATTAGCAACGAATTTAAATCCCCGACAGCTTTATCTCTGGCTATTTTAGCTGGATTTTTACCACAATTTGTATTAGGCTTGTTTGCCGGGGTCTATGTTGACAGATGGAATCGAAAGAAAACGATGTTTTATTCGGACTTGTTCATCGCGTTCTGTACCCTATGTCTTTTTATTGTGATAACCAAGGGTTATAAAGACCTTTCTTTTTTTTATCTATTGACTGCTTGTCGTTCAATAGGCAGTACGTTTCATGCACCTGCTTTACAGGCAAGCATCCCTCTACTGGTTCCCAAGCACCATCTTGTCAGGGTATCAGGTTTGTACCATTCCATTCAATCCTTCAGTGAGGTGATAGCCCCCGTTGTAGGGGCAAGCCTCGTTGTTTGGCTTCCCATACAGTATATTCTGCTCATAGATGTGATCGGAGCTGTTGCTGCTTGTCTGACCTTACTTTGTGTCCAGATTCCTTCTCTTCAAAAAACGAAAGTTCTTCCAGATTTCAAAAAAGAACTGACGGAATGTTGGCATACCTTGCGGCGTACAATGGGCATTTTGCCTTTATTCGTATGCTTTACGCTGGTGACTTTTGTCCTTATGCCTGTTTTTACGTTATTTCCTTTTATGACGCTTCTGCATTTCAACGGAAACATTTTGCAAATGGGAGTTGTGGAAATGGGTTGGGGCTCAGGGGCATTGTTGGGCGGTTTAGTACTTGCCTGTAAGGCTTTGAAAAGCAAGCAAACATTAGTGATGCATACGGCTTATGTGATATTGGGATTGTATCTGATTAGCGCCAGTTATTTACCATCAAGCGCATTTATAGGTTTTGTTTGCCTAACATTTACAGGAGGCATAGCCTATTCCATTTACCATGCGCTTTTCATCGCTATTATTCAGCAGAACTTGGCTTCGGACATGCTTGGACGGACTTTTTCTCTCATCTTTAGTTTGAGTACCTTTCCATCAATGCTGGGTATCGTAGCTTCAGGATATTGGGTGGAAGCATGGGGTATCACATCCGTCTTTATGATCAGCGGATGGGTTATCTTTCTGATTGGAGTGGGTGCAAATTTTATTTCTTCAATCAAGCAGTTGGATAATTACGCATAGTATTATTTATTAAAGAATTATTATATGACAAAGAAAGAACACACTACGATTACAGAGTTATTTCAAGTTTTGGACTTGTTGGAAAGCCTGGACATGCAGTTTTGGTTGGATGGAGGCTGGGGAGTGGATGTCTTGTACGGACAGCAAACCCGCTTGCATAGAGATATTGACATTGATTTTGATGCCAATTATACAGACCAACTCCTTGATCTTTTGCAGGAGAGAGGATATCAAATTGAAACAAATTGGTTGCCCACCCGTGTGGAACTGTATAGCAAAGAATTAGGCTATATTGATATCCATCCTTTTGTCTTGAATGCGGACGGCACTTCCAAACAAGCCGACTTGGATGGAGGCTGGTATGAATTTCAACCGGACTATTTTGGAACAGCAGTCTTTGAAGGCAGAAGCATCCCTTGCATTTCTGCAAAAGGGCAACAAGTATTCCATTCGGGCTACGATTTAAGAGAGAAGGATATTCACGATTTATCTATAATTAAACAATGTATAACAACAATGAGCCTAACAATTAGATAAGAACAAGAAAATGACAGAAAAACAAATTGTCTGGTATATCTTACTTACAGAAGTAAAGATAGATAGTGACACCCAGTCTGTCACATCCCTGAGTGTAGCTCCATTGGCAGTCTTGCCGGAATTCCAGCGTAAGGGAATTGGGGGGGGATGTTGATTCAGTAAGCCCATCAGAGGGCAGCACTTTTGGGTTACGGCACAGCAGTCGTATTGGGGCATAAAGAGTATTATCCTCGATTTGGCTATCGCAAGGCTATCGATTTAGGAATTGAATTTCCTTTCGAAGTCTCTCATGAATATTGCATGGTGGCTGAATTAATACCTGGAGCTACTGAGAATGTGAAAGGTATGGTTTGTTATCCAACTGACTTTAAATAGTTTAACAAGTAAAATTCATTATATAACTCGGACTGGGTATTTCAATTTCCCAGTCCGTATTCTGATAGTACTTATTCAATTGGAAGATTGTGTTGCTTCAAGAATGAAAGTTTATCCCAATACCCTCTTTGAAAGACGATTTTGTTATCTTTTACATGAAAAAATCCGCATCCACGAAGTCCAAGAGAGTCTTTCCATTCCATGATAGCCCATTCGCCATCTTCAAAAATATTTTCCACCATACAAACCATTTTAGCAGTGGCAAATTCATTCACAAACATTTTGTAGATTGATTCTTTACCAATTATTGGTTCGTTTGCGACTTGATGATTTACTGCATTAGTAGCATACAGCTCTGCTATATGATAAGCATCTGCTTTGTTAAAGCAATCTATCCATTTTTCCAAAACTTCTTTAGGCTTCATTTTTTATAAATTCTTAGGATTTTGATTCTGTAATAAAAACAATCTGTTTGGATGCATAGATACTTGATTTTATTAATAATAGGCTATTCTATATTCTAAATCCTCTGGATTTTTGCTCTCTCTGCACCGAGTTACGTAGATTCTGCTGTAACTTTTCCCATTGTTCCTTAAACCATTGTACTATGGGTTGTCGGTTTATGGTCAGCATAAGCTTACCACTATCCATCGGATGTTTCTCAACCCTAAAAATATCATTCTTGATGTCAAATTTCCACCTGTGTTCTTCGGAATAAATTTTGCCACTACATTGTATGGATTCTTTCTTTGTCAAGAGGTTTTCTATCATGTCTTTGGTAAACCCGATAACAGCGCATAATTTTTCCATTCTCAACATCTCTTTGAACATGGGAAACCATTTGTGGGCTTTTTCAAGCAAGGTGCTCAATCGTGATATTTCCTTGTCTTTGGCTTCAAGTTCTTGATTATGTATTCTTTGAAGATTACGAATTTGTCTGCTATGCTGTTCCTGTATTTGTTGTATCTGAATTTTTAATTCATCAGTAGCTTTGTCCCGTTTGGTAATTTCCTGATGTAGCTGCTCGATGTGATGTTCCAGTTCTTTCAGCTTACCGCTTCCGAAAAGAGAACCTACACCGCTTGCTATGGCGGTAGCAGCATTGGTGGCTGTTTTCTTTAGTTTGTCCGTGCGTATCTCTGCTTTTACCTGTTTGAGTTCCTGTTCGGCAAGGCTTACTTGTTGTTCCTTGTGTCGCTTGGTTTCCTCTATACGTTGCAGTTCGGCTTTCTGCTTCTCAATGATGAAATCATTTCGTTCCAGATGCTCTTTACCTGTGACAGCTTTTGCCTGTCCACGTTCCATCAGGAGAATATCGGAAGCAAGGGTCTGCATGGTTGCCATATCCTCGTCATTGAGCTTTCGGCTCTTTCCAGTTTCATGGTTCATCCAGTCGAATACGACATGAGCATGATAATTTGGTTTGAACCATCTGTTACCGACTTGGAAGCTCTCCTTGTCTTCTGCTTCCGGCTGACCGTTCAGCCAATGCCCTTCGTCTTTATGCAGGAAAATCTGTAGCGGAGTGATGCCCCAGCGTCTTTGGCACTCTTCACCGAATTTGCGTACATCAGCCAGTGTGGTGTCCGGTCTGATAAGCAATACTCCTTCACGGATGGGTGAGCATCCCGCCACCTTGATAATCTTTCCATTCTTTCCCTTGCGTTCCCTTTCCTTTTCCTGCATGGCACGTCCGGTCTTTTCCTTGACCATTTGCTTGATATTGTCATAATGAGTTCGCAGTTCGGGAGTGCCGAAGTCGGGATTTATCCACTGTTCGTTATCGGTGGAAAGTTCGGGAACGACATAGATTCTGGACTCCCCGATATTACGCATATACTCGGCAGTCCTTCGATTGTGTGCCTCGCTCGATGCGATGTTGCAAGGCTTGATATGTATGCTTGATTTTGTTGCCATAGCTTCTTTCCTTTGTTTACAATTGATTTACTTTGCTCGCTTTCGCAGAGGGGTTCTTAGGGGTAACCCATAAGCGGAGATTGCAAAGAGAGGGTCACTCTTTGCTCGGGGTTCTCAGGGGTGAAACGCCCTGAGTGGGTCATTAGGGCAAAGCCCTAATCCCCTCGGGAGAGCCCACAACTACGAAAGCGAAGCGTGTAGTTATAGTGGGCTATAACCGGAAGCCTTTCGGTTTCTTGGATAGTGTATCATTCCTCTTTTTGACAGATTGCGCTTGCTCTTTCCTATCGGCTATTCGTTTCTGTAAATATTCGTTCAGATCTTTACATCCACTGTAGATTTGCGAGGCGTCACGTATATACCGGGTAGCATCATACTCCTTTCGGATTTGCTGTATTGCTTCCATTCCTGCACGGTCATTGTCAAAGAAACAGTGGATGCGCTCATAGCTTCCCAACGGATAGAGTGCCTTGGGAACATTGGCTACGGAATTAAGAACTATGTAATCCTGTCTGTCGAAGTCGGGTGATTGCGGACAGCTTTCCAGTCTTAAGGTCAGAAAGGAAAGGTAATCCATAAATCCCTCAAAAACGTAACATGCACTCCTTGGCTTTCCTGACTGTCTGATATGGGATATTTCTTTTGGTGCGATACATCCCTTGAAATATCGGTTGCGGATTTCATATCCACCCGATATGTTCGGAAAAGCAATGGCGAAATAACGTTTGCCGTTGTGGGTGAAACGGGCTTCCTTACATTCTCTTTTCGCCAGTGCCGTGTTTATCCCTCTTTCCTGTAGATAGGCAAGCAGGGCAGGAGAAGTCAGCTGTACAATGTCCAACTCCTGAAAACTCGGTTCGGAAAATGACTGCTTGCCAAAAGAGAAAGATACGGGACGGATGTGCGGAGTCTGTTCCTCGATTTTCTGTAGAAGATAAGGTACATAGTCGGAATAGTAGAGTTCCTGTGCCAGTGCAATGATATTTCCACCTTTACCAATTGCAAAATCATACCATTGGTTGCGTTCGGTATTTATTTTGAACGAGGGCTCTGTCTCTTCCCGTAACGGGGATTTATACCACAGGTTGATACCTTGCTGCTTGACGGGAGAATGTCCCAAACTGTACAGAAAATCCGCTATCCTGATTTGTTTTGCTGTTTGTATATCCATAATAAGATGAGTGTTTGAATAATGGTTGGAATATTTATTTCTCTTTTCGCCCGTACCTTTTTATGAAGTACGGTCTGTATAATCACTTCACTTTATTTTCGTATATATAGGATACGGTAATAAAGTGAAGCGGTTTTACATTCTCTGCAATCGCTTCGCTTTATCCTTAATATATAGACCTGCCGAATAAAGTGAAGTGATTACAGGTTAGACGGTCTAATAGTGAAAGTCTGGCTTGAACGTGTATTTCCTGCCGTTCTCCTGTACTATCATCCGTTTGTTCCGGAGCATGGTGATAAGTGATACCGCCTTTTGATGGTTCAGTTTTACACCTACTGACATATAAGACTTGATTAAGGCGGTTTCCAGATCCTTGTAGCCGTATTCCTCTTTCAGTCCGAAAGCCGCTTCTAGTGCTATGCGGTGCTGTTGTTCGGTAATATGCCTGTAAGGGTCGAACTTTTCCTCTTCCGGTCTTCCGGGTTTCTTCGCTTCGGGTCTGTACCCCTCTATGAGTTCAGGCAATGCATTGTCGTTGATACGGAAAGCGAAAGGCTCGAAATCCATTGCACGTATGTGCATGGCCGAAACATTGCTTATATCCCCGTTGCTCTTGTCCTTTTCCACGAGAAGAACGGTTTCCGCCTTGTTGTTCAGCTCCGTACCGATATGCCCTCTTGCGTTTTCATCGCCTTTGTTCTGGTGGAGTATCGTATGGATGTGTATTTGCCTGTCATCCGTCCACTGCATCAACTTGGATATGATGCGTGTCGATTCTCCCGGACTGTTGATGTCATATACCATATCACGGATGCCGTCTATGATTACAAGCCCTATGTCCGGTGTATTATAGATAGCCTGTTCGACAATCCTGATGCGCTGTTCGGGCGTGTATTTCCTCAAAGCGAGAAACTCCAGATGTTCATTGTCCCTGTCATCAGGAAGACCGGCCAGCCGTAAAATACGTTTCATGACTTTCAGGCAGTGATAATGGCTTTGTTCCGTGTCCACATAAAGGACTTTCCTTTTGTTCTCCGGAAGTTCTGCCACATACCGTAGTACCGTACCGTTTTTCAATGAGGCGGCTACAATAGCCGACACATTGAAAGTCTTTTTACTTTTGGCTTTGCCTATGGATGCACTGAAATTGCCCAGTGTACCAATGACCGAACCTTGCACTTTTAAAATCTCAGGTGCTTTCTCATAGATTTTCGATAGGCTCAGACGTGAGGCTTGCCAAAGGATTATCGCCTGTTCTGCAGATATTTCCTTTATTTCTCTCATATAGTCCATAAGCATACCTCCCATTATTTCCGTCCTCCTGTTTTCTTTCCGGCAAGTTCAAGAGCCAGTTCTGCATCAACTATAATCTTGCGCCCTATCTGGGTAATCGCCTTGTCTATCTTACCGCTTTTCTTTATGCGGTTGGCAGTGGGCAGACTGCACCCGAACAGTTTGGCTATACCGAGTATTCCGTACACATACTTCTTTTCCGTGTCTGTAACGGGTTGCGGCAATGCTTCGGCCTGACCTGAAGCGTGCTTACTCAGGAATATGAATTCTTCGCCTGTCATTTGCCAGACGGGTTTTGATAATAATTCTTGGATATTTGTCATCGTCCAATCTATTTAGTCGTTAAACAATCAGCCCTGCGCACTGGCTGTTATTTCTGTTCTCGAACGATGCAAAATTAGGTAGGGTTATGAGTGGTAAGGATGGGGACGGTACAAACTGAATATCATTGTATCTTATTGAATATCAGAAAACAAAAATACCACTCAAAAATTATTTTGAGTGGTAAAAGTGGAACTTTCGTAAAGTATCAGGATATATCACGGATTATCTGAATATATGTTCCATTTCCTTGGCGAAATTTTGGTTGCTGTCACTGGGGAAATCTGAAACAGGCTCCTTGTACTTGGATTTGTAGTAGCTGTCGTCAATATCCAGCAGTTTCAGTATTCTGTCTTTCCATTTGTCCCTGTCCTGTTTGGAGAGTTTCTCGCTCATCAGGAATATCAGATAGCATACACGTATTTTCTCTCTCGGTTTTATTTTCAGCTTACAGTTGCAGGGGTGAAGATTCATATTGGCATAGAAATCTGGTGCGGAAATTTCTTCGAACTGTTCTCCTTTGCACACCTCATGAATGAGCGAAAGTAATTTCATGCTGAAATATTCCTGTTGTTCTTCTGTCGTTTCCTGCTGACTGATTGGCTCGCTTGATTTATTCTCTTGCTTTCCGTCAGGAATGTATTTCTTCAATATATCCAGAAAAAGGCAGCTTTGACGGTATATGTCCGCACAACAGTTCTTCATATATTGGAATGCCTCTGTTCTTGTAGCCTTTTGCTGGTCATAGAGTTTGTTCAGTTTGGCTTTTTCCCTGTCATATTCAGCCTTGCAGCGTTCATATTCTTTCTCTGCCTGTTTTTCCTCTTCGGCTGTATGCTCCCTGTAACCAATGGAATCATACCTGTTGTTGGCTTCATTCAGCGGCTTGCTCAGACTTCTTGTAACATCCAGCTGGGCTTCAATTTCCTGAGAATACCTTTCCATGTGCTGATAGCAAGCACGTTCTATGGCTCTGTCACTTAACGGGCGTATCTCATAAGCCTGTATGCTCTTTTCTATTTCAGTTTTCAGACTGTTGAGTATCAAGGTGTATTGCTCTTTTTGCTTGTCAAGCACCAGTTCAAGGATAGCGGCTTCAAAGGATTTCATGTCATTATACTCCTGATAGAAATCCGATATGAATTTCTGCCTGTCAAAAGAAAAAGCGTAATTATCTATATAGTCTCTGTATATTCTGTTAAGTTCTCCATATTGGGGAATCATCGTCTGTATCTTTCCTGCCATATACTTTATATTATGGGTTCTTGTCCTTGTCAAGGAATAAGGTCAGTTCTTCTTCCACTTCTTCTATACTCGGTAGGGCAGATTTCAGATTTTCGGGTACTGCCTTGCTCAATTGATAGTCGCTGATACCTATCGGCTGGTCATATCCAGCCAAGGCATATTGTGCCACGACCTCATCCTTACCCCTGCACAGCAAAAGACCGATGGTCTTGTTATCATTTTCTCCCCTCAGTTTATCATCTACAACATTGATATAGAAATTTAACTGCCCTGCATATTCCGGTTTGAATGGCGTTGCTTTCAATTCCACGACGACATAGGCGTGGAGCTTGATATTATATAGAATCAGGTCGGCGAAAAAGTCACTGTCCCCAATCTGGAAATGTTTTTGTCTGGCAACAAAAGCAAAGCCGTTACCCATTTCCAGCAAGTAATGGGTTACATGCTTTACCAACTGTTCTTCTATATCCCTTTCGTCAGCCTTTTCCTTTGCTCCTGCCAAGTCAAAGATATACGGGTCTTTTAACAGATAATTGGCAAGATCGCTTTGAGGTGCCGGAAGTGTGGCAGTGAAGTTGTTTACCTTGTTACTCTTGATTTGTCTGTCATACAGATTACTTTCAATCTGCATTTTCAGCACATTACTGCTCCAACCCATTTCTACAGATTGTTTCATATACCAATACCTTACACCTAATGGTAGCGGATTATTGAGTATGACCATATGGCTTGCCCAATTTATTCTTGCAATCGGTGACGCCAAGAATAAATCTTCTATATCCTCTATTTTTATTTTATAGATGGTTGCTACTGTTTTTTCTACATTCTGAAATTGCGCAGGAACCTCCTGCGTAATTTCTAAAGATTGATTATCAGCTGATTGTATTTGCGCAGTAAGCTCCTGCGTAAATTGCCCGCTGTTGAGTTTAAGGACTTCATTAGTAATGTTTTGAATATTAGGGACTGACAGTATTGAATCTGTTTCAATAAAACTACGAAGTACATTTAACGGATATAAACGGGCAAACTGGCACATATAAGTAAGATTACGCTCCGAATATCCCTTCTTTTCAGGATAATTGAATCTGATTGCCTGTGCCAACTTCTTGATAATTTTACCACCCCAGCCATGCAGGTTTTGGTGGTACAGTATATAATTGCCCATTTTCCAGTAATGGAACAACATCTGGGCATTGGCTGCGGTAATGAGCCGGACTTGTGCCTGTTCTATTTCCGAACCGACAGCATGGACAAAGGCATCAAAATGACCTTTCTTTATATTATGTTCGTTGTTATTTTCCATATTACTAACTATTACTTAACAAAGATAACTCTAATAATGGATAATCTGTGAAACAGACTGATACTTTTATAGTTGGTTAAACTTGTTCATTGCATTAGCCTTAATATCATCGGCTATGTCAATGTAGGGCTTCATGGCTTTATAATCACTGTGTCCTGTCCATTTCATTACAACCTGTGCCGGAATACCTAGAGCCAGCGCATTACAGATGAATGTTCTTCTTCCTGCATGAGTACTGAGCAATGCGTATTTCGGGGTAACTTCATCTATGCGCTCATTCCCTTTATAGTAGGTTTCACGTATAGGTTCGTTAATTTCTGCCAGTTCTCCCAGTTCTTTCAGATAATCATTCATTTTCTGATTGCTGATAACAGGCAATACCATGTGGTTTTCAAAATGGATGTCCTTGTATTTTTCAAGTATGGCTTTACTGTACTTGTTCAGTTCAATACTCAGACTATCTGCCGTTTTAACGGTGGTGACTTCTATATGGTCGGACTTGACATCACTTCTCTTTAGGTTGCGAACATCTGAATAACGCAGACTGGTAAAGCAACAGAACAGGAAAACATCCCGGACACGTTCCAGATACTGTTTGTCTTTGGGTATCTGATAGTCTTTAAGTCTGTTCAGTTCTTCCCATGTCAGGAAGATTACCTTCTTGGGGGTGGTTTTCAATTTCGGTTTGAACGTATCGTATGCTATATTCTGGTGATAGTCTTTCTTGAAGCTCCACCGCAGGAACCATTTGAGGAATCCCATTTGTTTACCGATGGTACTGTTCCTCATATCCTTTTTGTCGCGCAGGAAATTGACATATTCGTTCAGTCCGAATTCATTGAAATATTCAAAGGTTAAATCTTCCTTGAACTCCTTGAGGTGATTTTTAACGGCTGCAAACTTTTCGTATGTGGATTCAGTCCAGTTATTCTGGTTGCCGCATTCTTTTACAAATTCATCGAATACCTCCCAAAAACTTATCTTTACGTCTTCCTGGTCTTCACTTGTATCTTTCATCCGCAGGTTGAATGCGTCCTTTAGCTGTTGGGTAGTGGGCATGGCTTCCTGTACCTCAAATTCCTTGAACACGTTTTGAATTTCGGTATAGTATTTCAGCAGATCGGCATTGATTTCAGATGCACTTTGCTTTAGTTTGTTGGTACACCCGTTCTTCACTCGCTGCTTGTCAGCATCCCACTTGGCTACATCAATGCGGTAACCCGTTGTAAACTCAATGCGCTGACTTGCGTATATGACACGCATACGGATAGGCACGTTCTCCACGATTGGCACACCGTTCTTCTTCCGGCTTTCCAATGCAAAAATGATGTTTCGTTTGATATTCATAATTGGGTGTGTTTGAAATTCTACACCCAAATATACACCCAATATTTGGAATAGCAAAAGATATTCAGAAAGATTTAGATTTACTATGTACTCCAAATAGTGCTTGATTATTAATGATTTGCAATTTTATGATATTTCTTGAATATGTAGGTTCGAGAGCCTCTCTCTCCGCTGAAACAAAAACGAAGGGCTTCACAAAAGCCTTCAAAAACAGCATTAAAGCACCGTATATCAATAGATTACGGTGCTTTTTCTATATAGGCACCCCAACAAGGTGAAGGCTTGTATGTAGGGTTTGGTTTCCTTTCAAGGGCTCAGTAGAAATTTAGTGGGGATAAATTTTAGGCATCCAAATGTTATGCCGAACTT
>UQGP01000012.1 GCA_900540625.1 uncultured Porphyromonadaceae bacterium
GCAGCATCAAGAAACGTCTATTCCGTGCAGCGATTTCACAAGATTACCTTCGTGAAATCCTTGCCTCGGCCATAATTTGATGCGGTTGCCCTGTCAGTCAGCACTGTGATATGTGTTCGAATGCAAAAATACACTAACTTTGTGCTTGAATACCGGCGCTAAGACTGCGCGTTGGTGCAAAAACATGCATTAAAACTATATTATGTCCGACACATATTACACGATACAAGAAGAGGGCGAGGGTCAGCTGCGAGAAAAGCTGAGCCGTTTCATCGCTTATGCACATCATATAGACAGTGAGGAAGATGCTCGGACGTATGTTCAATCGTTGCGTAACCGCTATCATGACGCGCGACATGTGTGCTGGGCTTTTGCGACGCGTGACGGGCGACGTCTGGCACAGGATGACGGTGAGCCGTCCGGCACTGCCGGGCGGCCGATATTGGGACAGATAGATTCGCTGGGATTAACTGATGTCGTCGTGGGTGTTGTCCGCTATTTCGGCGGCATCAAACTTGGACCATCGGGACTGATAGCTGCTTATCGCGAGGCCGCTCGCTTGGCGTTGCAGTCCGTACCGACCGTCGAATGTCATAGCCGGTGTCGATTTGTATTTGCTTTCCCGTACTTGTCTATGAACGATGTTATGAAAGTGGTCAAGAGTGAGGACTGTACGGTTGTGGAGCAATCGTTTGACAATAGCTGCTCGATGATTGTCGAAATTCGCGAAGATAATGCCGAGCGGCTACACGGGCGTCTGGATGCGGTGTCCGGACTCACATTTGCCGAGTAGATGCGGAACAACTCAATCCGGTTTGGCTTGGGTGTCGCGGCTTGTATTCGCAGATTTTAGCCGTTCTATCGCTGTTATCTGTTGCGAGGTGGGTTGCGTGTATTTTCCAATCAGATTTCCAATCAGACCGGAATGGCCAGCATCGGAATGTCTGCGTTCAGAATCATCTTGTGCGCCAATCCGGGGTTGAATAAGCGCGCAAATGCGTTTTGTCGCTTGTTGGGAATGACGATGATATCCGCAGGATTATTCTTAACCAAGGAATCGAATTGTTCGGCGGCGTTGTCGGTGTTGATGCTCATTGTATCGAATTCGAGATTCGGGAAATTCTTCTTGCAGAAAGACATGACGTTGAGCAGAGACTCCTTATTGGAACGTTCGAAAGGCCGTCTTTTGGCCGGAAGATGCACCAAGGTGACTTTGGCCGAAATATTGTTGAAGATGCGCGACATTGTGTCCAAGGCCAGAAGGTCTTGCTGCTCGAGGTTGGTGAAAAAGTGTATTCGGATGTCAGAGGCTTCGATGTTAACCTTTATGCCTTGTGGAATGGTCAGCACCGAGAACAGGCACTTGTCCAGAACCTCTGCCGAAACGCTTCCTATCATTTGTTCCTGCTTCTTGGCGTAGCTGCGAGTGCCCATGACAACGAGGTAGGGCGGGTTGGCCTTGGCATATTCGATGATGGCGTCCTCGGGGACTCCTTCCATCACTACAGTATCAAAAACCACCGGAGGCAGTTCGCCGTACTTGATTTTTGACCGCACACCGCCGGCAAATTCGTCCATGCGTTTGTGTGCGTCCTCTTCGATTTTCTGTCGTGCATCGTTATCGGCAATTTCGTAGGTCAATTGGTCGCTGAGTTGCATATTGCCGGCTACGTAAGGGTCGATGAACGAGTACAATAACCGTATCTGAGCGTTGTGTCTCTGAGCCAAAGCAAAGGCCACTTCGAGAGCATTGATTGAATGTTCGCTGAAATCTACGGGGACAAGTATACAATGCGATTTTTCGTTGAAAGGCGACGGCATGGGCGTAAATATTTCGCGATGCTCAATGATACGTAGAGCCAGTGGCAGATCGTTTTCGTGTATACGGACACGCACGCCGGAAGATACTGTCGGGTGTTCGAGGTTGACGTTTTGCAACAACACTTCGATACCTTCCTTTTCGAGAAGGTTCTTTAGCTCGATGGCGCGATCGTAAGTGTGTATGGCAACGGTGATAAGTCGCATGTATGTGTAAGCCGATTATAGTTATTGATACAGCCTATGGATGCCTCGCCGGTGCAAGGCATCCATAGGTCAGATGCAGTGTCTTGTGTAGATAAGGGACGAGAGATTCTCAGTCTTTGTTTTCTTGCTCTTGGAGGATCTCTACTGCCATATCGTAGATTGTGGAGTCGTCAAGGACAACGATACCACCGTTGGGGCCGGGTTCGATGTGTACGCCGCAGTTTTTGCCGAAGTCGTAGTTGCTGCCGCCGAAGTAATTGCGTACGGTCTGAACAGTGATGTTGAGCTTGTCGGCGATTCGGTGCATCGAACCGTCGGGCAGACTGTCTTTGAGTTTGCGCAAATCATTGAAGCTGATAGTCTTAGTCATGATGGTATCGGTTAGTGTGGGTGATTATTATATAGTTGTTGATACGTGAGGGGAGGTTTTTGTTGTTATTGTGGGTATAAATTTAGTGGTCTTTTGCGAGTTGACCAAAAATATTTATAGATTTTTTTTATGTTTTACGGCACTAATTTTGTCTGTCCGGTTCGGCGTTACCCGTAATGTGCTGATAGATGTGCTATTGTCAGATGCGTTCAACGTTTGAGGCATCTATCCATGCGGCCGTGGAGTTGTTGACCTTCACGTGGTACCACAACTGAGCACCGTCGTTGCTTGCGGCGTTTACCGAATCGATAATCACGAGGCGTGTACCTTCGTGTACGGGGACAATCTTGTCGGTCTTGTCGGTTTTGGCTGATGGCGCGGGAGTGAGGTTGGCCGATGGTGCGGTGACGATGGCGACATCGTTATTGTCCGCGGCAGCCGCGCTCTGATAGGCGACAATTGCGGCGTACACAAATACGATGAATAATACCATAGCGCCGAAAAAACCTATTTTGCGTGCAGTGACATCAGACAAAAACAGGTATACGGCAATCAGACCGATAATTATTGCAAATAAAACGAAAGCGGTCCAAGCCCACGCATTAGGCGACATCATGGCAATAACTCCCGAATGGATTTTGCCAAGTATGGACGAATTATCTTCGGGCTTGTCTTCGAGGGTTGTATTGACAAAATCGAGGTTGGCGCGTGCATCCTTGTTTGAAGGATCTATTTTGAGCGCTCGCTCGTATGCAAGTACGCTTTGTGCGACTTTGCCCATACGGAA
The DNA here is from genome assembly GCA_900540625.1 of uncultured Porphyromonadaceae bacterium. Lineage (GTDB taxonomy): Bacteria > Bacteroidota > Bacteroidia > Bacteroidales > Muribaculaceae > CAG-873. Next base: position 3,183 of record UQGP01000012.1, read on the forward strand.
GTAGGTGTTGCCCAAATTGTAGTACAAGTCGGACGATACTCCGTACTCTTTGATTATGGTCTTGTAAAGGTCTGCTGCTTCGGTATAGTCTTTAGAATTGTATGCCGAATCGGCTTTGGCCGAAAGAGTGGCGGCAGTCTCGGCCTTGACCGTGGTTTGGGCAACGGCTGCGCTTATGCAAAATGCTGCAGTGACGGCCAAAGCCACATATCGCAATATGTTGTGTGAGTTTCTCATTATGCTTTTGCGGATGCTTTGGTGGGTTGTTTCTTGGTGCTTTCGACGGCTTTGATTACGGCCGAGGACTCGCCGAACAAATCTTTGAGATGTTCCGGAGAGGAACTGTCCGGGGTGAAGCGAGCCATTTCACATTGGTCCAAGATGTTTATTGTTCGGTCGGTAAGTTCCTCGCTAATGCCGCTTTCGAGCAATTTTTCGCGAATATTGTCGCGCGTGAGTGCCGATGACGGAATGCGAAGTTTATCGCTGATATATCCCCAGAGGGCACGAGCCAGGCTTTCGTGGAAGGCATCGGCGTCATTTGCTGCCAGAGCCTTGGCGGCCAAGCGTAGGCGCTTGGTGGCTATCTTATTGGCGCGGGCTGTACGGCGTGCAGCCAAGTCGCTGTTGGCGTTGATATGCTTGCGGTATATGATAACGGTAGACACAAATGCGACCAATAGGAGCAGATACAGCAGCACATATATTGTTTCGTAGAAGGTGCGCTCGGGTTTTTGTGCAAGTGATGAGGTGTCAACTCGGTGTATATAGCGGATGTCATTGAGCCCTTCGCCTATTTCCTTTTGTTCGGCCGACGATGCCGACCCGCGTATTACGTTGATATTGTATCCTTTTTGTTTGATGGTCATGTAACGTCCCGTCGATGGGTCAAAGTATACAAAATTCCAGGACGGGATGTTGAGAGTGCCCACTTCTTTGGGTACGATGGTGTAAGTCACGGCGCAAGTGCCGCGCATATCCGAGCCGTTGAAGTTGGCATCGCTGACCACTTCGGGTGTATACTCTTCGACGTTTGCCGGGAACGACAGGGTGGGGGCGGACAATGCTTTGATGTTGCCCGTACCGTTGATGTTGAGAGTGTAAGTGAGGGCCTCATTTGTGCGAGGATGAGCCGGAGCGATATCCGTTGTTGCCGTGAAATGGCCTACTGCGCCCTCAAACCCTTCAGGTGCCGGTTGCGGAAGATCTTCGACGCTTACCGAGATTCGATTGGAGGTCGTTGTAATTTTTTGCTCGATTGGACGATACGTGACAAAGAAACCGTTGGAAATAGGTTCGTAAGTCTCGAGTGTCACGTCATATCGACCCGAGTTGATGGTCAGTGTCCCGGCTTTTTGTGGATATAGCAGGCACTTTTTCAGTACGGCGGAGTAGTAGTTTTCGCCTCTGAAATGTTCCATCTGGGCCTCGTTGCTGCCTACGGGTAATTCTTCGGAAATGAAGCCGTCGAATTGAGGCAATGTAGTGGCGCGGAAGGAGGTGATATTATGCTTGGTATATACTTTTATGGTTGCAATGACCGCTTCGCCTTTCCATAGGTGACTCTTTGACATATTTACCGTGACTATGAGGTCGCCGGGCGATACCTTTCCTGCACGAGGGGCGGATGCTGCCGGAGCCGGCATCGAAGACGAGCCGGATTGGCTTTGCTGTGAGCTGCGATCCGGCGGAAGTATGGTGAGCCTCTTGGCCTGGGTGCGCATATTGCCTACACTGACAGCCGGGATGGTCACTGTGGACGCTTTTTCGGCTTTATATAAATAGGTATATTGGCGATGTATGGACGACTCGACGCGGCCGTTAATGATGGTTGTACTTTGCATAGTCGAGACGCCCGGTCGCGAAGCGTTGAATATCTTGCAATTAGGAATCTCGGGAGCGTTATGTACCACTGCATCGCTGTTGTTTACAGAGATTGTGACGCTGAAGCGGTTGCCTTGAATGACTGTGGCCGGAGCCTCTATCGTGACCGATTGAGCGGTCGCGACGGATGACACTACGGCCATTATCATAAGGGTTATGTAATATCTTAATGCGGACATGGTGAGTACTCGATTATTGGATATGCTTTTACCAGGGTTTGTCGGTAGTGCGTCGGCCGTAGCCTTGGCGTTGTTCCTGGTTTTTACGAGTTTTGTTCTCCTTGTTTTGTACTGCGTTGAGTATCTGCTGTGAGGACTGACTCGGCTTTTGCTGTTGTTGTTGCTGCTGTTGCTGCTGTTGCTGCTGTTTGTTTTTGTCCTTATTCTTATCCTTATCCTTGTCCTTGTTGTTGCTGCCGCCACCCTGATTTTCGGGCGGAAGTTTGAGCTGAGCTATGCGCAGGTTCTGCAAAGCCTTGATATTGGATGGATTGCGTCTAAGTATGGCTTTGTAGTTTGATATTGCTTGCTGATAGCTTTGGGTTGATATTTGCGATAGCGAGTCGGCCAAATGATTGGATGTACTACCTTCTGAGGGGGCGCCCATTTGCACATCGGCACGGCGTAGCGAGTCCGCCAAATCTTTTAGGTAGTCGCCGATAAGGACAGCATCATTGCCCAGATTGTAAATGGCTTTTTCGCTGATGTTGGGGTCTGATGCCGTTTTGCCTAAATTGGCAAGAGTCAAGCGTGCTTCGCGTAATTTGGCCGAATCGGCAGCCGTGGCGCCCATGATTGTCGCCATAGCCTTGTCGTATTTTGCCGCTTCGGATGACGGGTTAGCTTTAAGGGCTTTGTCGTAGTCCTTAACGGCATCGGCGTAATGCTCTTTCTTGTATTTTTCGTTGCCGGCTTTTATGGCATTTCGCTCGGCCTTGTTAGACATATCTGACGAACAAGAGACCAAAAGCGCTGAGGTAAGTGCCAATGTGGATGCCAGTGTGATTATATGAACGTGTTTTATCAGAGTCATGAGTCGCGTCTATTCTTTTTTACTTTCAACGCCGTTCTTTTTGTTTAGTTCGGCAAAGAAATGTATGTGTTTTAGCCAAGATGTTTTACGTTCCAACAACAGGATGTCGCAGATCAAAAGCGCGAGGGCCAACCATGCAAACAGGGGGAACTGCTCGGCGCTATTCTTGTACTTTACGGCGCCGAAGTCAGACTTTTGGAGGTTGTCGAGTTGTTGCACGAGTTTGTCCAATGCGTCAGTATTGGAGCCGTTGACATATATGCCTTTTCCGGCTTTGGCTATTTCTTTGGCTGCATTTTCGTTAACGGCAGTGATGACTTCTTTGCCGTCGTTGTCCGTGAGGTATCCGCTACCGATAGGTATACGTGCACCTTTTGATGTTCCGACGCCAATCACGTTGACTTGTATTCCGCTATCTACTACGGCTTTGGTGGCATCGATGGCATTTCCGTCATGGTCTTCGGCATCGGTAAGCAGGATAATACACTTCTTGACGTCCTTTTTGTCGCTGAAGCACTTCTTGCTCAGATTGATGGCTTCGCTGATGGATGTGCCTTGATAGGGCATTAAGGACGGGTCAAGGTCGTTGAGTATAAGTTTGGCCGAATAATAATCGGTAGTCAATGGCAGTTTGACTTTTGCATCACCGGCAAAAACTACGAGTCCGACTTTATCGTTTCCGAGCCGGTCTGTAAGCTTTTCCAGAAGTAGTTTGGCTCGTTTCAGTCGCGAAATGCTTTTGGGATCATCGGTAGAGGCGGCAAGCATCGAGCGTGAGGCGTCAAAGGCAATCATCACTTCGATGCCGCGTTTGCTGTCTGTCTGTTCGGTTTCGCCGAACCGTGGACGAGCCAGTATGATGACAACTGCGGCAAGTGCTATGAGTTGGAGTGTAATTTTTATTCCGGTCTTGTAATGGGATGCGTCTGGCATCAGAGGTGTCAGTGTCGATGGATTGCCGAAGCGTGCAATCTTGCGCCGACGAGACAGCTTGGCAAGCCAGTACAAGAAGTACACTACCGGTAGCGACACCAGCAATATCAGTAATATAGGATTGGCAAAGTCTAACATTGTCTATATGATATTCGAGGAGAATACGGTTTTTGTCGTCAGTTTGAAAATCATGCTTACTAAGGCACTGTGCGGAATACTGTGTATCTCAGAACGAGTTCTAAAGCCAGTAGCCCGAAAAGCAGCCATCCCCACAATGCGAAGTTGTCTTCGGTATGGCTGAATTGCTGGATACTCATGTGAGTCTTCTCAAGACGGTCGATTTCGTTGAAGATATTCGACAGTGTCTTGTTGTCAGTCGCACGAAAATATTTGCCGTTGGTGTGGGTGGCTATGGATTGCAGCGTGGCTTCATCGATGACCACTTGCTGCATTTCGTACTGTATTCGTCCCAAAGCATCTATACTTACGGGCGTGAGCGCGCGGCCGCGCGTTCCGACAGCTATGGGGTATACCTTGATTTTGCGTTCTTGTGCCACGGAGGCTGCATCAGAAGGTGTTACGACACCGGTGTTGTTGGAGCCATCAGTAAGCAATATCACACTTTTGCTCTTGGCTTTTCCGTCGATAAGTCTGGATATCGAAGTTGCAAGGCCGTCCCCGATAGCGGTACCGTCCTCGAGCATCTCGGGTTTGATTCCTTCGATATAATTTATGAGTGCCGAGTGGTCCATGGTCAATGGTAGACCTGTCAGACTTTCGCCGGCAAAGACTACTACGCCGATATTGTCGTTGGGGCGTCCGGTAATGAACTTCTGGGCCATTTTCTTGGCAGCTTCCATTCGATTAGGCTTGAGATCTTGAGCAAGCATACTGGAGGAAACGTCAAGAGCGATGACGATGTCAGTACCTTCGGTATCGGTTGTGCGCCAGCTATCACTTAATTGAGGCCGGGCGAGGATGACAATCAGACAAGATATTGCCCCGAGCCTCAGTACAAACAAGAGGTGTCGCAGCCGTGCACGCCAAGGCGTGGGCGTATTAGCGTAAGGCGCAGTGGTGGATACGCCCATAGTCGGGCGCGCGTTTCGTGCCGTATACACGTATCTTGCAATAAGCAAGGCTAAGACAATGGGTATCAGCCAAAGTAAATGCGGATGAGCAAACTGCATGACGGTATTTTAGCTTTTTCGTTTTGTGTTCGTAGTCTTGGGGCTTTCGCTGTCTTGGGCGACTTGTTTCCCCGTGGAACCTTCGGCTTGTTTGCCTTTGGCGTTTTCGTCAACCTCGGGTAGGGGACGCGTCGTGGATACAAAGTCGCTGACGGCGTTGAACGAGCGGATGTTTTCGGAAATATCCGGACGTTGGCAAGCAAATTTCACGAAATCGGCAGTGCGAAGTACCGGTCCGAGAGCGTCTATGAAATGCTTGAGCGTATCTTCTGCCGACATAGCTTCGAGGATTTGTGTCGTGGTCATTTCGCGAGCATTGACGCCGAATCGTCCGTCAATGTATTGACGTAGGATGTCCGTAAGTTCGGTGTAGTATTCTTTGTCATGTCCGCTTTCGGCGAGGTGGCGTGCCTTAAGGGTCGTAAGACGTTTGACAGCCAATTCGTAAGGTGGAATTACTTTCTTGTGCGGCAACAGTGTCGGACCATTTTTCTTGTACAGGAAGAATATAACGGCGCCGAGTGCTATGACGAGAAGTGCCAATATAGGCCAATACCACCACTCAGGGATAAAGTCATACCATCTGCCGGGGATGGAGACGGTGCCTTCAAAGGGGTTGATAAGCAACGAGTCCTTCATCACCTTCGGCATATTCGGTTCGAGGACTTTGAGTGTTACAATATCCGAATCAATGGTGTCGGCGCCGTTGACAAATCTGAACGGGCCGATGCTCTGCGTGCCCGGCTCGAAGGGTTGGATAAGATATGTATATATCACCTGAATGCGCCCGTTGCCCACTTCTGTCGAATCGACGGATGTTTCGCGCACTTCCACTTTATTGAGTGTATATACGCCTTGATCATCGCACTGCACCTGGTCCATCATCATACCGTAGTGCCCGTTTTTGAGCACTTCGACGCGGATGTTGGTGCGGTCGCCCATGGTCAGTGTGGTCGAGTCAATTTTCGCCGAAATGGAGACGGGAGCGACTACTTCGCCGGGCTGTTGAGCAGAAGCCCCGGAGACAAAAAGCACCAGGGCAAGAGCTGCGGCAGCCTTTCGTGCCGACAGTTTGAGCGAAGTTTTTAATGTATGTATATTCATATTTATGTACAATGTGTCGGACAATTGATTATTGGCCGTTAGCCCCGTCCGCGGTTTTTGAACAAGCTCATAAGAGCGCGGACATAGTCTTCGTCTGTGGCTACGGAAATGAAGTCCACGCGTGCCGAGCGTAATGTCTCGGCCATGCGTTGTTGGTTGGTGTACCAATGCTTGTCGTATATTTGGCGCGCGTGACGGCTGGAAGTGTCCACCCAACGGGTTTGTCCCGTTTCGAGGTCGGCCAGACGTATAAGGCCTACATCGGGCATTTGGGCGTCACGTTTGTCGTATACCTGTATTGCCATAAGGTCGTGGCGATTACGTGCTATTTGCAGGGCTTGCTTATAATCTGTATTGTCTATGAAATCCGAGATGAGGAAAGCGGTGCAAGCGCGTTTTGAGGCATTGGCAAAATACTTCACCGCTCCTTCGATATCGGTCTTATTGTGTTCCGGACGGAAGTCTATAAGTTCGCGGATAATCAGCAGGATTTGTTTCTTGCCTTTTGCCGGCGGGATATACTTCTCGATACGATCCGTGAAGAATATGGCGCCTATTTTATCGTTGTTTTGTGTGGCCGAGAATGCCAAAGTCGCAGCTATTTCGGCAATGATGTCGCGTTTTTGCGAACCCACGGCGCCGAAAATACCGCTACCCGACATATCGATAAGCAGCATTACCGTCAGCTCCCTTTCTTCCTGATATACTTTGACATAAGGTTTGTTGTGACGTGCGGTGACGTTCCAATCGATATCTCGAATGTCATCGCCATATTGGTACTCGCGCACTTCGCTGAACATCATGCCGCGGCCTTTGAAGGCCGAATGATATTCGCCTGCAAAGATGTTTTGCGACAGCCCGCGGGTCTTAATTTCGATTTTGCGGACTTTTTTTAGAAGTTCTTTCGAGTCCATAATTCAGCGCGTTGAGCGATTGGTCGGTGTGGGTTAGGGGACAAGAATCTTGTCGAGGATTTCGGTGATGATTTCGTCCGTGGAAATGTTGTTGGCTTCGGCTTCATACGTCACACCGATACGGTGGCGAAGGATGTCGTGGCATACCGCGATAACGTCCTCGGGAATTACATAACCGCGCTGGTGGATGAATGCGTAAGCGCGAGCGGCGCGTGCCAGCGATATGGAGGCACGAGGCGATGCTCCGAAGGCGATAATGTCTGTCAGGTCATTAAGACCGTATTCGGCCGGAGTACGGGTAGCGTATACGATGTCAACGATATAGCGCTCGATTTTCTCGTCTACGTATATCTGTTCGACCAATTTTTGCGCATCGATGATTTCGGAGGGCTTGATGATGGGTCGTATCTCGCGGCTTTCGTTGGCTATATTCTGGCGAATAATTATGCGTTCCTCCTCCTTGGAAGGATAGCTGATAACCACCTTCATCAAGAAACGGTCAACCTGAGCTTCGGGCAGCGGGTAAGTGCCTTCCTGTTCGATGGGGTTTTGCGTAGCCATTACCAAGAAAGGTTGGTCAAGGCGGAAAGTGCTGTCGCCGATGGTCACCTGACGCTCCTGCATAGCTTCAAGCAATGCGCTCTGCACCTTTGCCGGGGCACGGTTGATTTCGTCGGCGAGTACGAAGTTGGCAAATACCGGGCCTTTTTTTACTTGGAATTGTTCGTTCTTGACGCTGTACACCATAGTACCTATTACATCGGCGGGGAGCAGGTCGGGAGTGAACTGTATGCGGCTATATTTTGCGTCGATGAGTTGTGACAATGTCTTAATGGCGAGTGTCTTGGCAAGGCCGGGCACACCTTCGAGCAATACGTGCCCATTGGAGAGTAAGGCAATGATAAGTGATTCGATAAGGTGCTTTTGCCCAACGATCGTTTGGTTCATTCCCTCGGTGATGAGGTTGATGAAATCGCTTTTGCCCGCGACCATATCGTTGAGTTCGCGGATATTTACGGTGTCGCTCATAAAACTGGTATTTATAAGTTTGGTCTATATGTTCGATAATTGCAGTAGCCAAATCCGTATTCGGGATTTGGCTACTACAAAATTACGTATAACGGCCTTTCTGCCGAGATACAATGTGTTAAAAGATTTTATTAAACGTTTAACTCATGAAAACCTTAACCTTTTTTAGGATATTTGCGTCATAGTGTTACTAATATTCACATGCGAAATACGATGTGCGCTGTATCACGGGGATTGCTTGACGCGTAAGGCGAGTTGCGTTTCGACGATAAATGTAACGCTTTATTTGCGGATTATTCGCGGAAGTATAATCGCTTGACGCGCGAAGATACGGAGGTGAGCACTTCGTATGGAATGGTGTCCAATGTTTCGGCCAAGCGCTGTATGGGCGCATGTTTGCCGAAAATTTCCACCGAAGATCCGATATGTGCCTTCGGGCAGTCTGTAACGTCAATCATACAGAGGTCCATACATATATTGCCTATTGTAGGGCAGGATACTCCCTCGACTACAAACGAAGCGTGTCCGCACCCGAGGTGACGATTGACACCGTCGGCATAACCTATAGGGATGGTCGCAATAACGCTGTCGCGCGTGGTGACACCGCGGCGGCCGTAACCGATGGTGGCACCGGCAGGGTATTTGTGCATTGCGATGATGGACGTGCGCAGCGTTGCCACGGTTTTCAGCGCTGATTGGTCGGCGTCGCCAGGCAATGGCGAAATACCGTACATACCTACACCGAGACGTACCAAGTCGTACGCATAGCGCGTGCGACCGTAGCGTACTATGCCTGCGGTGTTGAGTATATGGCGACGTATATCTTTGCCGTAGGGGACGCTGTCGCGCAAGAAGCCGCTAAGTCTGTCAAATGTATCAAGTTGGAGGGTGGTATAATCGTCCATATCCAAGCAGTCGGCTGTAGCCAAGTGCGAGAATGTTGTGGCAATGTGCAGGTGTGGACACTGCGAAAGCATCGAGACAAAGGTGCTGATTTCGTCTTCGTTTTTAAGGCCGACGCGGTGCATACCCGAGTCTATTTTGACATGCACAGGATAGTCTGTAAGTCCGGCGGCGGCAACTTCACGTTCGAGATTGGACATTATATCCTTATCCGGGTCTATCAGCGTAGGTTCCAGTCGGTAAGCGACGATGGCGTGCGGATTGAGGCACCAAGGGTCGAGAACGATTATGGGCATCGTGACCCCGGCACGCCTAAGGCGAACGCCTTCGTCCACAACGGCTACGGCAAGATAACTGAGACCACAAGATTGAAGTGTGCGTGCCACCTCTATATCTCCACATCCGTAAGCATCGGCCTTGATCATTGCAACCATTCCGACGCCTTTGGTCAGTAATGAACGATAGTGGCGCACATTGTGTACCAATGCTTCCAAGTCGATGTTAAGGTGCGTAATATGACGCAGTGAGCACAATCGGTCGCGCATCAGTCTGCCTTGTTCCTTGTCCGATATGTTTACATACAGCATTGTCCGCTGCATATCACCGACGTTTAGAGCGATATGGCGCTCGAATTCGTCTGAACTCTTGAAGCGAGCAATCTCTATACCCGAGGCGGCGACTTCGGCCCAATATTCGGTGTCGCCACCGAAGACGTATGCTTTGGTGACGCCTGCCGCTTTGAGAACTTTAGCGGCTGAAGCATAACCCCAAGCTTCGGCCACAGGGGCACTGACACATATTCGTAGATCATGTTCCGGCGAGATGCGGCGACGTACATAGTCGAGGGCTGTAGCAATTCCGTCCATATCTCCGGTGTAATAGTCCAGTGCGACAGCGCTGTTGCCTCTCATATCCGTGATGTCTATGCGTCCGGAGATGTCGTATCGTCCGATTTCAGACGAATCGAAGCATATTTTTTTGCCAAACATGGCGGCGACTTGGGTGCATATATCCCAGATGTCGCTACACGGATGCAGGTTCTTTTCGGGGTACATATCCCGGAGTACCGAGGCTATCAAGGGATACGAACTATTGTAGAAAATGTCCGTAGCAGAGGCAAATAGCAATGCTTTTTCGCGACACTTGCTTTCGATTGAATCGAAGCCCTCGCCATGTTCTTCGGTGATGGCCGTGAATATGCCGATGGTCGGACGTATGATGTCTGCAAGTATTCCCATCTCGCCCTTATGAGATATGCCTGCCTCGATGATTGCCGCATCGGCACCTGCCGCAAGCCATAGTGACTCGGGTACGCCGATGCTTGAGTTCCAGCTGCGCGGGCTACGAGCACAATGCCCCCAAAGATTGCAACTATTAAGAAGTTCCTTTGCAAAGGTTTTGCCGATGCTGCCGGTGATTCCTATTACCGGCCCACGGAAGGTGTTCCGTAAAGATTTTGCGCTGTCCCATAATGCTTGGCGAACATTGTCTACGATGATAAACGTAGTGTCGGGATATGCAGTATAATCCGTAATGTCCTTTTCGACTAAGAATACGCGTACACCCTTGGAGTGCATATCCCGGATGTAGCGGTGTCCATCGCCTTGGGGTGTGCACAATGCCGCAAATACTGTGGCGCTCGGGTCGGTCAGAAGTGCGCGGCTGTCGGTAATGACTGTGCGTAACGGCGAAGGTGCCGACGTGATATTGCCGGATATGGCACGTGTGTGTACTGCTGCCGAGAGCGATTGTATGTCAAAATATTGGTTATTGTTCATGTAGAAGCTATTGTTCGATGATAGGGCGATGCAAAGCCCTGAGGCTTTCGGCTCGGTATTGCATCGCTTGTTGTCGGGTGTCTTTGTCAAAGTATGTATTGGCAAAAAAGTCGTAGACGATGTCTATTGCCATTGGCGACGGATGCTTGAGATCGCGGTCATAAAAGCGGTAGTCGCGCAATTGGTCGCAAATGATTTCGAACGCCGGAAAATATTCGGCGGACGGGCATTCGGAGATGATTCGTTCGGTGGCAAGATGGAGTACGGCTTTGCTCAGATTGTTTCCATGAAGCCCGTCTGCCAGATGCCGCACGGGGCTGACGGTGAATATGACGCGTTTGCCTTGACATAGTTCCTTCCAGTCTCCGACAATTGTATCAATATCAAGTCGTGTGCGTTCAAAGGCACTTTGCGGAATTTTATGGCAGTTCCCTACAATATATTTACCCGGTTTATAGGTGTATACCCATGCAGTACCGAAGGTGATTATCCATACCGAATCGGAGTCAAGCCGTTTGCCAAGAGTCTTAATGTCTTCGTTGAGTCGCTCGAGAAGCGCGTCTGCATCGGTGTCCGAGTATCGTGTATTCAGATACAAGCAGTGCCATCGTCCGTCAAATAATACCAAGTCATTATGCGTGAAGTACTTCGAGGCAAGAGCGCGATGCATAATAGTGGCAATAGAGGCCGGATTGAAGAGTACGCCGAGAGGATTGGCCTGCACATCGAATCCGTCACGTCGCAGACATTCGCCGATATTGTCCGTAAAGCAGGAGCCGAGCATCGTAATACGGTCGTCGCGGCTGATACCGCATACTCCGCGAATAGGCTCGACCGGTGTGTATAGGCGAATGTCAGACATTTTGCTGTTGTGACTGACTTAGAACATTCGATAATCTATGGAAAGCACTTGGAATTCGGTGCGGCGATTGATTTGGTCTGCCGCTTCGCGATCTTCTTCCTTTTCCAGCGCGTTTATAAAGTCTTCGGATAGTACATCGCCCTCTTTGAATTGGGGATATTCCTTTGCTATGCGCTTTGTGACGGTTTTCGGGCGAGACTTGCCATAGCCTTGACTTTGCAGCCTGTCAGGAGATATGCCCACGCTGATAAGGTAATCGATGACCGAGCGGGCACGGCGTGATGATAGGTCGAGATTGTATTTTTCGGAACCATGTCTGTCGGTGTGCGAGGCCATTTCTATGGTTACGTTGGGGTTGTCGCGCAGTACTTGGGCTAATTCGTCCAAGGCTTTCTTTGACTCGGGACGCAGTGAGGCTCGGTCAAAGTCGTAGAAAATGTTTTCGACAACGACCGGCTTGGTTATGGAAGACAATACAAAATCGACGCCGTAGTCGGCATCTTCTTCGGTATACTCGCTTGTGAATTCCTGACGCGCGTTCAAATACCCTTTGGCTCCGGCCATCATAACGTATGATACGCCGCGATCCAGGGGGAAAGAGAACGACCCGTCTTTACGGGCTACCTGCTTCTGGTTGCTTCCGTCACTGCCGACAATTCGGATTACGGCGTTCGGTACCGGTTCGTCATCTTTATCAATTACCCATCCGGAAATGGTGATTTTCAGTTCGGGTAATTCAAATGAGTATATGTGGTCGTATCCGCGTGCATCACCGCGATTGCTACTGTAGAATCCGCTTTCGCCTTTGCCGAAAGTGATGCCGAAGTCATCGCCGGCGCTGTTGACAGGACGTCCCATATTGGTTACGTTCCAGCCGCCAGATGGGGTCATTTCGGCACGAAAAATGTCGAGCCCGCCAAATCCCGGGTGTCCGTCGGATGCGAAATACAATACCGAGTCGGTGCGTATATACGGGAACATTTCGTCGCCGGGAGTATTGATCCATTCGCCGAGGTTTTCGAGCGAACCGGCGCGTTCTTTTATATTGACGCGCCAAATATCTTTGCCACCGCTACCGCCCGGCATATCGCTGGTGAAATATAGCCAATTGCCGTCCGGAGATACAGCCGGGTGTCCGTAGGAGGATAGGGTATCTGCCGTAATCTCGTATTTGACAGGTGCGCTCCATTTGGCATCGCTGCGCTGCGAGGTGTATATTTCCACTCCGGTATTTGCCGACGGTTCGCGGCGAGCCTTGGTCAGGTACATCGTCTGTCCGTCGGGCGAAAAGGATACGATACCTTCGTCCAATTCGGAGTTCAACTCACCTTCGACAGCTTCGGGTCTGTTCCATTCGCCGCGCTCATTCTTTGTCGCGACAAAGATATCGCCGTTTTTCATCCCGGTGATTTCGCTGCGCTTGCTTCCGGATGCTTTCTCATTTGTGGAAGTAAAATACAGACGGTCTAATTCGGGGCTGTCAAACATAGGAGCGTAGTCGCTGCGGCGCGAATTGAAAAGCTTGGCAGCCTTGACTACATAACGCGTTTGCAGAGCCTTGCTTTGCCCCATTTTGGCTCCGGCAAGACCATCAGCGGCGAGTTTGTCTCCGGGTTTCCATTGAAGGTAAGTTTCGTATGCCGTTATGGCCTGGGCGTATTTGCCGTCGGCGTGTAATTCGCGCGCCAATTGCAGATACACGGTCGAGTCTTCCCATCCATAGCGTATGGCGTTTTGGAATGCAGCGGCAGCGCGTGCGTTCTGGCGCAGGCGGCTGTGGCATAATCCAAGCTGATAGGCGACTTCGCCACGTTGCTTGCGTTCCTCCTTCTTGGTGAGTTTGTTGTATATTTTACGGTAAGTCTTTGCGGCATCGAAGTACTCGCCACGGTCATATTGAGCCTTGGCTTCAGAAAGCTTTGGCCCACCGCAGGCGGTCAGTACAAAGGTACTTGCAAGTATGGCGGCGTATGTCGCCGTCCGGAGCATAATATTCATGAAGTTATCTTATTACGTACGTAATAGGTTAACGTATAGTATCGGTCTCATATTGTACGCCTATCGAAGCAAAAGACGTACGGGGCGTGTCACATCACGCCGATTTTGCGCAGATGCTGCTGCCAATGCCAAGCGTTAAGCATAGTCTGCTCCAAAGGCGTCTCGGCTTTCCATCCCAAGACCTTATTAGCCTTGGACGGGTCGGCCCATACCTGAATGATATCGCCTTCGCGTCGAGGGGCTATGGCGTAGGGAACTTTGACGCCGGTAGCTTTCTCGAAGGTGTTGATGAGTTCGAGTACCGAAACGCCATGTCCTGTGCCGAGATTGAACACCTCAACGTTCTCGTCCATACCTTTATTTACAATTCGTTTTACGGCAGTGACATGTGCGCGGGCGAGGTCGGTGATGTCGATGAAGTCGCGGATACAAGATCCGTCGGGGGTAGGGTAGTCATCTCCGAAGACACTCAACTGCTTACGTATGCCTATTGCCGTTTGTGTCAAATAGGGTATGAGGTTTTGAGGTACGCCGTTGGGTAGTTCGCCGATAAGAGCGGACGGATGGGCACCTACGGGATTGAAGTAGCGCAAAAGTATTGCGTTGAACCAATTATGTGCAGCCACTGTGTCGCGTATGATGTCCTCGCTGATTTGCTTGGTGTTGCCGTATGGTGATGTTGCCGGTTTGATGGGCGACATCTCCGTTACGGGATTTGAGTCCGGTTCGCCATATACGGTACACGACGAAGAGAACACTATGCCGCGGCATTCGGGTGTGCCGTTGATACATTCCAGAAGATTGAGCAGCGAAACTATGTTGTTTCGGTAATATAGTAATGGCTTGTGTACGGACTCGTTGACGGCTTTGCTTGCTGCAAAATCAATCACTCCGGCTATGGCAGGGTGCGATGAAAAGATCGAACGCATTGCATCAAGGTCGGCGCAATCGGCTTGTATAAACTCGGGCCGTGTACCGGTGATGGCCTCAATGCCGTCCAGGACACCGAGGTTGCTGTTAGAGAGATTGTCTACGATGAGAGCCTCGTATCCGGCATTAATAAGTTCGACCACGGTATGTGATCCGATGTAGCCCATGCCTCCGGCTACGAGTATAAGCGGCTTGGTCATAAAGTGAATGTTTTATATAGGTGTAAATATAGTCGATGCATTGTTTAGGCCCTTCTTCTGCGGTACGGCGGTGCTGTTTTTCGGGGTTAAAATTCACTTGAAAAATGAAACTTAATGTCGGGAAAGTCGTGCTGAGCCATTTGCAGTACGTAGTTCGAGTCGGCAAGGAAGACGTCTCGGCCTTGGGTGTCGGTGGCGATATACTGGTATTTGCGCTTTTTGAAAGCGTCCAACGCAGCTTCGTTGTCCGACTCGATCCAGCAAGCCTTGTAAAGTGATATGGGTTCCCAGCGGCATTGAGCCCCGTATTCGTGTAGCAGTCGATATTGAATGACTTCGAATTGCAGTTGTCCAACCGTACCGATGATTTTGCGGCCGTTGAATTGGTTGGTGAAGAGCTGAGCCACGCCTTCGTCCATTAGCTGATGTATGCCCTTTTCAAGCTGTTTGGACTTCATCGGGTCGGTGTTTTCGATGTATTTGAACATTTCGGGCGAGAAGCTTGGTAAGCCTTTGAAGTGAAGTTCGCGCGAGCCCTCAACAAGTGTATCGCCGATTTTGAAGTTGCCTGTATCCGGAATACCTACGATGTCTCCCGGGAATGCTTCGTCCACGATGCTTTTTTTCTGAGCCATAAATGCGGTGGGGGCAGCGAATTTCATAACCTTGCCGGTGCGCATTTGCTTGTAGTTGTGGTTGCGATAGAATACGCCCGAGCATACCTTGACAAAGGCTATGCAACTGCGATGGTTGGGGTCCATATTGGCGTGTATCTTGAATACAAATCCGCTGAAATCCGGGTCTTCGGGCCTTACGGTGATATTCTCGGCGGTGACTACGGGACGTGGCGAGGGCGCAATTTTTACGAAGCAGTCAAGCAATTCCTTGACGCCGAAAGTGTTGAGCGCCGAACCAAAGAATACCGGCGCCATTTGGCCTGCCAAGTATTGTTCGCGATCGAAGTCCGGGTATACACCTTGTATCAGGTCAAGGTCTTCGCGCAACTTGGCTGCATCTACAGGACCTACGGCGGTGTCTATGGCCGGGTCGTTGACGTCTGTGATTTCGACACGTTCGCTGACTTTCTGCTTGTTGGGCGTGAAAAGGTCAAGTGTGTTTTCGTAAATATTGTATACACCCTTGAAGTGTGCGCCTATGTTTATGGGCCAGCTTAAGGGTCGTACACCGATTTTGAGCTCTGCTTCGAGTTCGTCCAGTATCTCGAAAGGGTCGCGACCTTCGCGGTCAAGTTTATTGACGAATATGATAACCGGGGTGCGACGCATACGGCAGACTTCCATCAGTCTACGTGTTTGGGCTTCGACGCCTTTGGCGACATCGACGACTATGATAACCGAGTCAACGGCTGTGAGCGTACGGTATGTGTCTTCGGCAAAATCTTGGTGACCGGGGGTATCGAGAATATTGATTTTGTATCCGTCGTATTCAAAGCCCATGACCGATGTTGCGACAGAAATGCCGCGTTGTTTCTCGATGTCCATCCAGTCGGAAGTCGCGGTTTTCTTGATTTTATTTGATTTTACGGCTCCGGCAATGTGTATTGCTCCACCAAAGAGCAGCAATTTTTCCGTGAGGGTCGTTTTACCTGCATCCGGGTGGGAGATAATGGCGAAGGTGCGCCGGCGTTGTATTTCTGTGTCGAGTTCGGACATAAGTTTTTGTTGATGTGTTGTCTGTGTAGTCGGTGTACTGGAGAGGGGGTTATTTAAGTTGTTGCACTACTCGGCCGAGGGCTGATTGCCATTCCGGGATGGTAATGCCGAAAGTGTGTCGTATGAGCGAGGTGTCCAGCA
The DNA here is from genome assembly GCA_900540625.1 of uncultured Porphyromonadaceae bacterium. Lineage (GTDB taxonomy): Bacteria > Bacteroidota > Bacteroidia > Bacteroidales > Muribaculaceae > CAG-873. The sequence continues at coordinate 19,754 of UQGP01000012.1, forward strand.
CGCTGTAAGCCGGGCGAGTGGCTTTGGCCGGATACTCGGCAGTGGAGATAGGAGTGATGGTTGAATCGTCAAATCCACCTATGCGAGCGATGGCTACGGCGAGGTCGTACCAGGATATTTCCCCGCTGTTGGCATAATTGAATATGCCCGAGGCATTTTTGCCGGAGACGATGATGTCGCGCACGGCATCGGCCAGGGTGGTGGCTTCGGTGGGTGACATCAATTGATCGGCGACAACGCGCAGCGGTGTATGATCTTTAAGTCTGCCGTAGATAGTGCGGACAAAGTTGTGCCCCCACGCGGCATATACTCCGGCGGTACGTATTATTAGAGCGTCCGGGCATATAGTCAATGCAGCTTTTTCGCCGGCCAATTTTGAACGGCCGTAGACGTTAAGCGGTGCTGTTGCGTCCGATTCGCGATAGGGACGTCGGCTTTGACCGTCAAATACATAGTCTGTGGAGAAATGCACCATCTTCACGGTGTTCTGCCGACATGCGCGAGCAAGGGCGGCTACTGCTTGCCGGTTGATGGCATCAGCTTGGTCAGGATGGTCTTCGGCCGCATCTACAGCCGTATATGCGGCACAATTCACCAAGATGTCGGCATCGAAATCGGCGAGTGCTTGGCTGACGGCCTTTTCGTCGCAAATGTCGAGGTCGGAGTGTCCGCAGGCATACACATCAAAGGCGTCACCATTGTCTAATGATGACACAAAAGCCCTGCCGAGTTGCCCGTTGGCACCGGTAATAAGTACTCTATGCATTGTCGATCGCATATTTTCTGCAAAATTACAAAAAATCTCGGGATTAATGTGTACTTTTGCTTGCTTGAATGGGCATACGCGCTAATGGCCGTGGCGTTGTGGCGTCGCCGGTCGTGATGTTGCAGTATGTGCCTTACCGGCATTGTTTTATTGTTCAGAACGATAGAGTCGCATGAATGACACGAACGACACAAAACGACATAAGCTGAAAAGGCGTTTGGCCGATGGAATAGGCACTGCTAAAGCCTTGCTTAAAAGGCAATGGCAATACTGCTCCGGCGGAGTATGGAGTGACACTCGAGATACTTTCGGTGTTAGAGTGGTCAAAACGCTCAACCTCTCGGTCAAATCCTTTATGGATACCAATTTGCAGTCGCAGGCGTGCGCTATGACGTATCGCACGTTGTTGGCCATAGTCCCGGCATTGGCTATGCTTTTTGCCGTAGGACGCGGCTTTGGCATTCAGACATTTCTGCAAAACCAATTGTACGAGATGTTGCCCGGGCAGACCGAGGTCGTGAACCATGCTATGGAGGTAATAGATTCGTATCTCGGATATACCGGAAAGGGCGTATTTGTCGGCGTCGGCGTGGTCTTGCTGCTTTGGACATTGATTTCGCTGCTGAGCAATGTCGAGGGTGCGTTCAATCGCATCTGGGGTATACGTCAGGGACGTAGCTTTTGGCGCAAGATGATGGACTACACTGCCACATTGCTTATTTTGCCCATATTGCTGATATGCTCGGGTGGCTTGGCTTTGTTCGTATCCAATACATTGCAGCATTTGTTTGATTACGAAATCGCAACTCCTATGATTTCGGTATTGTTGGAGTGTGCGTCATGGCTGCTGACGTGGCTGTTTTTTGCTGCAGCCTACATTTTGATACCCAATACAAAAGTTCGCATTTCGAATGCATTGCTTGCCGGAGTAATCGCCGGCACCGGCTTCCGCCTATTGCAATGGCTGTTCGTGACCGGACAGGTGTACGTGACGCATTACAATGCCATATACGGTAGCTTTGCTTTTTTGCCGTTGCTGTTGATTTGGCTTCAATTGACATGGGTGGTCACGTTGAGCGGTGCATTGATATGCTATACATCGCAAAGCATCTACCATTTTTCGTACAACGAAGACATAAAGCATATTTCGTGGAGTTATTACCAAAAGATAGCCGTGGCGGTGAGCGCCATCATTGCTCATCGTTTTGACAAAGGTCTCACCCCTCCGACGGACAATGATTTGTCCCGTCATTACAACATCCCGCCGAGACTTGTGACATCGGTCGTTGACGAGCTGACACACGCTGGGGTCATCAATTGCGTGATACTCGATGCAAAGGATGTGATTATCGGGTATCAACCGGCACGCCCCACGAGCGAGTTGACTGTCGGACATATTGTGGATGTGCTTCATAAGTACGGGCACAATGATTTTGTCGAAGGTTTTGACGAGGCTTTTGGCAACGTGGGTACGGCGCTTGACAATATATGCAAAGCGGCTGCTACGGCAGACACGCGTCCCGTATCATTGCTAATAGAAGATTTGGAACATCCCAACCAACCAACAAATACAATAGAATCATGAAAAAAGTAATTGCAACTACCGCCGCTCCCGGCGCTATCGGCCCTTACAGCCAGGCCATCGACACCGGAACATTTGTATACGCTTCCGGCCAAATACCCATCAATCCTGTTACCGGTGAAATTCCCGAGGGAATTGTTGCTCAGACCAAGCAAGCTCTTGCCAACGTGTGCGCCATACTCAAAGAAGCCGGCCTGACAGTCGACAATGTAGTCAAGACTACGGTATTCCTTGCCGATATGGGCGATTTTGTCGCTATGAATGAGGTGTATGCTTCGGTATTCACCGCTCCGTATCCCGCACGTTCGGCTGTGGCTGTGAAGACACTCCCCAAAAACGTGCTTGTCGAGGTGGAAGTCATCGCTCTTCGCTAAAACTTAGAGCAATAGACCGAGGAGGCTAAACTATAGCATCCTTTCGGCGTGCGGCCAGCATTTCGGCAACAACGAAATTGCTCCCACCCACAAAAACCACAGCATCGTCCTTGCCGTCGTCATAAGTCGTTTTGGCGGCGGCAAGTGCTTTGTGGTAGCCGTCAGCTACGGAGGTACATACTTCGCCATGTATACCGGCATTTGCTGCTGCGGCTGCTACATCGGCGGCGCGTGCGGCGCGAGGAGTATCGGGAGCTACAAAGAAATAACGGGCGTCACGTGGCACAGATGTCAGAATGTCCGCGTAGTTCTTGTCTGAGACGAAACCTATGACAATGAATAGCTTGTGATGGTTCATAGCTGCCAGGCGAGGCGTAATGAACTTCCAGCATCCGGGGTTGTGTCCGGTGTCGCATATGACGGTGGGGCGGTGTTGCAGCACGCTCCATCGGCCTGTAAGGCCGGTGTCAGTCACGTGTGCAAAGCCGTGGCGGACAGCCTCCCCGTCAATATGCCATCTGCGTCTTACGAGGGCCTCGATGACGGCCATGGCCGTGGCGGCATTCGCTTTCTGACATTCGCCGGTGAGTTGTCCCCTGACATCTCCCCAGCGCGTACCGCGGTAGATGTACATGCCGTCTTTGTCTGTATCTATGTGTGCCCAATAGGGCTTTGCAACGGAGAGTGGAACACCGACAGAATCGGCAGCCTTGCGGAATACGGGCAGTATCTCGGCATCGGCTTCGCCTAAAACGGCCTCGGCGCCGGGCTTGAATATGCCGGATTTTTCGGCCGCTATGGCTGCGCGAGTATTGCCCAAGATAGCGGTATGTTCCAACGAAATATTAGTGACGGCGGCCACTTCCGGACTGATGATATTGGTCGAATCGAGCCGTCCGCCGAGTCCGACTTCAATGACGGCTATGTCCACATTTTGTTTCTTGAAGTACTCGAAGGCCATCACCGTGGCCAATTCGAAGAACGATGGATTGCATCCGTGTATGTCCATGGACATATATCGTTGTACAAAGTCGACTACATAATCATGGCCAATGGGCGTACCATTAACGCGGATGCGTTCGTCAAAGTCCAGAAGATGCGGAGATGTATATAGCCCTGTGCGGTATCCGGCGGCCTGAAGTACGGCTGCAATGGTGTGTGCCGTGCTGCCTTTGCCGTTGGTGCCGCCGATGTGCACGCATTTGAGTCCTCGGTGCGGATTGCCGAAGGCGTCCGATAGTAGGCGTATGTTTTCGAGCCCGGGGTTGTAAGCATCCTGTCCGATATGGTGGAACGTCTTAAGTCGTGCGTATAGGTATTGGAGTGTCTCGTTGTAATCCATTGATGTCAAAAGATGAATAATCCGGCGACGCCGGCGGCCACGATGGCCCAGATGGGGTGTATTTTCGTGAAAAAGACTATGCAGAAGGATGCGACACAGATGGCGATACTTGCCACGACGTCATAGGTCTCTGTCCCAAAGTTTTCGCTGTTCATCAGCAGCAATGCCGCTGATGCTATCAGCCCCACCACGACGGGGCGCAGGCCGAGAAATATGCCTTTGATGTACTCGCTGTCGCGGTGGCGTATGATGTAATGGTTGAGGCGTGACACAAGTACAAAGGACGGAATCATCACCACCAGAGTACACAGCAGCGAGCCCAGAATTCCCCACCACCATCCGTCGAACCCGGCGACTCCGGGCGCTGTATAGCCAATGTAAGTGGCCGAATTGATACCTATGGGCCCGGGTGTCATTTGCGAAATGGCTACGATGTCCGTAAATGTTTTGTTTGAAATCCAGCCCGGCTCGACCACCTCGCTTTGGATGAGGGCGAGCATAGCATATCCGCCGCCGAAGCCGAAGATGCCAATTTTTAGGTAGCTCCAAATAAGGTGCAGGTATATCATCAGGCATGTCCCTCCCCGGACTTGAAGACATTGTGCATACTGCGCTTAAACGCGAGAATGCCGCCAACGGCGCCGAGCACAATCCATAGTATTGGATTGGAAACTACGGGTAATTTGGACCATATTAGCAGAGCAACGCCAATGGGGATGATGGCCGTGCGCCAGTCGATGTGTGCCGCGCGTGCCGCCGAGATTACGGGGGCGACTATCAGTGCAACCACGGCCGGACGTATACCTTTGAAGACTTTGATGAGTGTGAGATTGTTGTTGATAAGTTCGGGTGTAAGGAATATCGCAATGGTCAGGATAATCAGGAAAGAGGGGAGTATGGTGCCTAATGCGGCAACGATGCTGCCTCGGCGCATGGCCACGCGGTCGCCTACGGCTACGGCAATGTTTACGGCCAGAATGCCCGGAAGCGACTGGGCCACTGCCAGCAGGTCAAGAAAGTCTTCGCGGCTTATCCAGCGGTGGGTTGTAACGATTTCACGCTCTATAATTGAAATCATGGCCCAACCGCCGCCAAAGGTGAAGGCGCCAATCTTGAAGAATGTCACAAATATCTGCCAAAGCAGGTGCTCAGACGCGGGTGTATGTGTCTCGGTGGAATTGTCCATTATGTATGCGGTGTACTCGGTTTGTGCTCGCAAAGGTACGCAAAAAGTGGCAGACAGCATAACCGTGATTGTGCAGTCTGTCTCGACGTCTGTTGGTGTGTATTGTGTATATTGATGCTGTCCGATCCTGTTTTACGTGGATGGAGAGTTTTTTGCCCTTGCGTCTCAGAAGTCTACAGAGAGACGTACATTGAGTTGGCGTCGTGTCAGATAGTTGGGCACGGCGTATTGCAGGTTGTTGACATCGGTTACCCAGTAATACGAGCTGACATTGCTGATGTCCAACAGATTGAAGCAATCAAGGCCGAGCCATATACTCTTGATGTGCTTTAAGAATCCGGAACGCTGCCGGCCGTCGGCCAAAGGCGACAGCAGAGCGTAACTCAAGCCGACGTCCACGCGCTTGTAGGCCGGGGCGCGGAAGTAGCCCTTGTCGCGTGACGAGCGCGGAGCCGTAGTGGGCAGACCGTCGCTGAAGATGCCGCGCAGACTGAATTTTAGCTTGGGCAGCTTGGGAAAGTAGTCGGTGAAATAGAGCGCAAAGCTGTAGCGACGGTCGGTGGGGCGGGGTACGGTGACGCCGTTGAGCTTCTCGCGAGTGTTCATCAGCGAGAAGCTGATCCAAGAGTCGCTGCCGGGTACAAATTGTCCGAAGAGTTTCATGTCCAGTCCTGCGGTGGACCCGGATGTCGAATTGACGCCCGAATACGTTATCTTGAGGTTGTCAATCTCGTAGGGTATAAGGTTGCCGAGGATTTTGTAGTAAGCCTCGGCGGAGAGCTTGAACGGACGGTCGAAGGCGCGGAAGGTGTAGTCGCTGCCGAGAATAAACTGGAAGCTGCGTTGCGACTTGATGTCGCTGTTCAAGTGTATGGTGTAGTTGCCCTTGTCATCGACTACGGGCTGACGGTATTCCTTGTAGAAAGGTGTCTGGTAGTATAGGCCGGTGGCAAAGCGGAAGGTCCATCGCGGCGCACGTGTGGGGACAAATCCGACATTGAAGCGCGGACTTACGAGTGTCTCTTTGTTGAAGTCCCAGTAGCTGAGACGTATGCCGCCATTGACGTTGAAATAACCTATGGACGAATTGATGCGCCACGTGTCCTGGACGTAGGCCGACAATCGGTTGCCGGCGATGTCCTCGGCCGACTGCAGGTTGTAGACCACGCGAAGCGCATCGGGGTCGAAGGGTAGGGAGTATCCGGCCGAATCACGTCGTTCCCATTCGCGTGTGCGGTCGTGGATTTTTTCGTGGTTGTAGGTGATGCCGTAGGCTATATTGTGTCCGGCGATGCCGTTGGCACCACGCAGCGACAGCGAGAACACCGAAGCCTTGAGTCGGTTGCGCGAGTGCTCGAAGTAGCGACCTATGCCCAGTTCGCCGCCTACTCCTCCATCACTGCCCGATCCTCCGGTGCCGGCTTGGTCAAGCCAGTATTCGCCCGAAATGTCATAGGCCACCAACTCGTTGGTGAGGTATCCGGAGGCAAGCAGCGTATACTCGGCTTTCTTGGAGGGCTTGAAAGTGATGTTGCCGGCGCCGAAGAAGGTTTCGAAGCGGTCTTTTTCCTGGCCGTCAAAATAGACTTTGAATTGCTTGGCGTCGGTGGAAGTGCCGAAATTGGTGCTGCGGTCGTGGGGTATGAATTTGTAGTCGTTGATACTGATATTGCCCAATACCGAGGCTGTCCATTTGGGACTGATCTTCAGCGTCATATACGTCTGATAGTCGAAGAAGCGCGGGTCATACTCGCCTTTCTCGTCCATGGAACTGAGTAGCGATGAATTGCTCTTGTAGCGCACGCCGTGCAACTGGCTGAAGCGCTTGCTCGAGGAGCCTATGGTGAGTCCGCCGCCTTGGAGGCTGAGGTTGAGCGAGCCTTCGAAGGCTTCGGGCTGGCGATAGGTGATGTCGAGCACCGAAGACATGCGGTCGCCGTACTGGGCGGCAAATCCGCCTGTGGAGAATCCGATAGCGCCCACCATATCGGGATTGATGATGGAGAGGCCTTCTTGCTGGCCGGAGGAAATGAGCTGCGGTCGATAGATTTCAACACCGTTGATGTACACCGAGTTCTCGTCAAAGGTGCCGCCGCGTACGCTATATTGCGAGGACATCTCGTTGCTTTGCGTGACGCCGGCCATAGTGGAGATGAGGCTCTCAACGCTGCCGCCGCTGACATCGGGCGCCAGTCGGTAGCTGTCAGTATTGATGGTTTGGACTGTGCCTGTTTGTTTTTGGTAATCGGTGACGGTGATGCCTTCCAGTGTGATGGTGACGGGTTCCATCTTGACATTGAGGGTGGTCTCGCCCTTGGCGCCGATGATGCGTCGTGTCACCTCGTGATAGCCGATGCAGGAGAACACCACGCGAATGGTGTCCGCCGCCGGGGCTGTCAACGAGTACGTTCCGTCAAGTCCCGAGGTCGCTCCGATGGCAGTGCCGCGGACGTGCACGCTGACAAATTCGAGTGCCTCGTTTTTCTCGTCGGTGATTTTTCCGTGTATTTTGACCTGCGCCGTCGTGACGCCGCAGCCGAGTACGATTGCAAGTATAAGCCAAATGACTCTATGTATGTGCGTATTACGCATTGTTGTCCTGTGGATTTAGATATGCTATTACCCTTAAATAACGCGAAATTCCGCTCTAAATTGTACAATGCCCTCCGAAACTGCCCGTTCGCGACCTCGGCCGTGACATAAAAAGTGTCTCCTGCACGTGCGTGGGCGTGACGTGCAGGGGACGGGGTGATACACTTAGATAGGTTTTAGGTATATCAGATACGGCCTTGCGGCGATACAAGGATGTATATGCCGTGAGACAGCTCGGAGAGCTGCGACTTCGGCGATGCCGGTTCAACCATTTGCAGATGCCAAGTTTTCATCCGAAAGTGTTTTTCCCGCTTCTCTAAAGATTGCTCAACGCATAAAGAGGAATAATGTCAATGTGTCGTTGTGTATCGTTTGCCTCTTTGTCCACGTATTCGTACTCACCGAAGTTCTCCAACGATGTTCTGACTGCATACAATAGGCCTTTCTTTCTCATAAACAGCCAAAGGCTTTGCATACTGCCTCGGGTATTGGCTTTTACCTCAACGGGCAAGACTTTACCATCCTTAGCTTCCAGATAGTCGATTTCGGCATTTGTGCCACGAGCTTGATTTTGCCAGTAATATATTTCTGATTTTTGGAAGCAGTCATGATTTTTGACTAATTCAAGGCCGGCAAACATTTCAGAGGCAGCGCCTTTATTGACGAAGTCGTTTTCTGAGGCAAGAAGAATGTCTGCCGCCGACGTGCCAAGCATCGTTTGCATTAACCCTAAATCCGTAAACATGTATTTGGTGTAACTGCTGTTCTCCTCCGCGCCCAAAGGCAGCCCATTGCCATCACTGTGAGTCACGGGTATGATGAGGCCTGCAAGAGTCAATAGCTGAAGCACTTTCTTGATCTCGGACGAGCGAACATCTTCGGCTGCTTGTCTGAATACGAATTTTTCTCCGGCCTGCAATGCAACCGAACGCAGTACCTTTCGCATTAATGCAGGTGAAACACGAGCTTTGTATTTGGCGAAATCGTCTTGGTAGGTGTCTAAGATGTCGTTGTGCACGCGGGCACACTCTATATAATTCTTTGAATCAATCCATTCTGCTACCGCAGCGGGCATTCCGCCAACGAGGTAGAATGTTCTCAGTTGCTCTATTAACATCCTGTGGACTGTCTCGGGTAGTGGAGATGCCGCAGATGCCTTGCGCTTGTATTCTATTGTGATATCAAGACCTTGAGCCATTAGGAATTCATCAAACGAGAACGGATACATATAGAGAGAACGTATTCTTCCGACACCAAAAGAGGGCAGATCTTCGAGCGCGAATTCCAAGAGCGACCCCGCCGCTATAATATGTAATTCAGGGAAATCTTCCTTGAAATACCTTAAGGACATTATAGCCTCTTGGCATACCTGAATCTCGTCTATGAAAAGCAATGTTTCTCCGGCCGTGATAGGTATACCTGATATCGCGCTGATGCTTTCGCAAGTGCGAAAGACGTCTATATCTCCGGTGAACAGCTGTCTTATAGATTGTTGGCGTTCCAGGTTCACCTCTACGAAGTACTTGAAGGTTTTGCCTAATTGTTGCACGGCAGTAGATTTTCCCACTTGTCTTGCACCTCGGATGAGCAGCGGTTTTCTCTTTGGCGCATTCTTCCATTCGAGCAGTTTTTTGTCTATATTTCTTTTATAATAAGTCATGTCTATGTATGTATTTGAAATACAGCGCAAAGATAGTCATACGTTGTTAAAAGTCAAGGCTATTAAGGGTTAAAAAATGCCAAAAGTCAAGGCTATAAATAGTCCAAATCGGTCAAAAGTCAAGGCTAATGTACCGGACGCACAAGGGAGGGGGAAAACCACTGGTTCTGTAGGAGCGCAATACATTGCGCCCGTGTAGTGGGGTAGTGAAGTTATTCTTTATCACGATAGATGCAGAATGCCATTTAGGACTACTCTATATGCCTTTTATTTTGGGCTTGAAGAACTTTATGAATTTATTAACGTATTCAAGGAACCACGCAAACTGTTCAGACCGTTTCTCATTATCCATGAAGTCAAAACTTTCAGATAATTGTACGATCGATACTCTTTTATCGTCTAAACGTTGCCATGATAGTTTATCTGAGATTGCATTGGAAGCTTGTAACTCATAGTTACTTTTGAGGATGTCAAAATAGTTTTTATTATTATCAGCACTATCTGTATTTATCTCAAAAGAAATAGCAATTGTTTTCTTTTGGGAGTTGACCGTTAAACTTAATTGAAATCCAGAACGACCTAATGCCACGATAGACCAGTGTTGTGGCGACGGCTTTTGCATTTTGAATGAATTACCATTTTCGGTAACATACTCCTTTAATGCTGTCCAATATTCACGTTGTTTAATCTTCGTCTCTGATAGTTCATTATCATTGGTTGCCTTCTTAACGCTTCGAGTCCAGTCATTTGGCTTTGCCACAACCTTAAATTGCGGCGCAGCAATACTATCTCCAATTTTAATTACTTCAATCTCTATCCCAAAGAAATTTATATTTTCATCGGTGATGCGATTGAGCCAATCAATGGCGGCCCGGTGTTCTTCCGTAAAACTCTTTGCAATCCAGATTATGCTGAAAGCATCCAGCCCCGCCGCATAGGTCATGATTTGTCCTAAGTGCTTATGATCCGTAATCTCGAGCTGATTTTCAATGAGGACATAATGAGTAGTAGCAGTGTCCCTTGCAAGTATATCGGCTCTAAAAGGACCTACATTCTTTTCCTGTGATTCTACTTCCAGTTCAATTCCTATTACATCTCCCAACAGGGATATATTCTTGTCTTCGGCAAGCCAAGGTGTGAAGTCCTTATCCTCCGTTTCCCATACGTTGCGGAGATCAACTTTCTCAATTTTGCCCAGGTTTATCTTTTTCATACTAGTAATCATAAACTTATTCACTGGTCTGTTATTAATCGACAATCAATGTCATAAACTTAGTATCATTACCGTCAGTCGGCACAATGTCTGAGATAACTTCGCGAGTTAAATCCTTGGCTTTCTTTTTGAATGAAACTATTTGTTTAACTTTGTTAATTATTTTACGTCTTTCTTTTTCATTTTTTGGTATTGGAAGTTGCAACTCATGAATCCTTTCTCCTAAAGTATCAATTATATCTTGTGTGAATCGTTTTGCATATATCTGGCTCTTGACGATAGGGCAAGATAGGAGTGCCAAAAGGAGTAGGGGATTTATTTTATCAGGTTGTTCTACGCGGATCTTAAAGATATGACTTTGGAAAACTATTTCACAGTCCTCTTTTGTTATCAATGCACATGTCCCTACTAGGTAGGTGCCATCGCGAACCATCAAAATATCATTTTCTTGAATATCTTGCTTTATTCTATATGTTTCATAAATATCGCGGCTCAATCCTTGCTTGGGATCAAGTTTTATCTCCCAGTTTGCGATATCGCTTGTCCGAATAAATGGGATAGATCCGGTCCCATAACTTTCTTTTTTTACTTCGTGTCCAGTTGAAATTGATACTACGCCATCATCTTCTAATGATTGCATTGAAACTATATCGTGAGTCGACTTAAGGGAATTCAATTTGGTCTCAATCTCTGGATTATAATACTTTGGAACATAAATATTATTTTTAATATTTCCTTTAGTTATCACAAAGCCTAAATGATCTGACTCGATAGTCCCAGAGTTAATAAACTGTTTATATTTTTCTTGTATTAAGGGAATGTCGTCGCGATTTGTTTCATTTCCTCTTGAATCGTGACCACAATATCTAGCTATGCCCATAAAAATTTTATCAGAAGGCGAACTTTTACCCTTTTCAAGATATACAACACATGTTTTTGCATGAGTATATGGCTGAAAAAGTTCTTCAGGCATTGATATTATGGCAGAAATTTTAGCACGTTCCTTAATGTATTGAACGATATACTTATGTGATGGATTACAAAATATGCTTTCTGGAGAGATAAAGCACATCCTGCCTCCTTCTGATAATAGATTGAGACATCTTTCAATGAAGAGAATTTGTGGGGGCTGAGCATCCATTAGTAAATTAGTACGCTCATAAATACCGTTCTCGTCTTTCTTCCATTTGCGACCGAGATCATATAAAGAAAGTATCTCAGACTCATCTATTTTGAGTTTCTTGCCAAAAGGAGGATTTGTAAGAACAACGTCAAAACTTCCTTCTCGTATATCTTCTTGTGCCTTAGATGACCATTGAGATGGCGCAATCAAAGAATTTTCGCAGAAAATTCCTCCTCTCCCATCATCCATAAGGGCCATATAAGCTTTTGCAACTTTTCCTAGGAAACTATCTTTATCGATGCCTCGGATATTTTTTATCGCGATACGTTGCTCTTCGGCATATATCTCTTTCTCAGGCCATCCCAAAGATTGCGCTCGCATCCGAATAGATTGCCATTCGGATTTCAAAGCTTCAATTAGAAATCCTCCTGTACCACAAGCAGGGTCAATTATTTTATCCTTATATGATAGGCTTGCGATATTAACAATAAGTCTAACTACATTTCTAGGCGTAAAAAATTGACCTTGTGATCCTTTAGTTGTATAGTCAATAAACGATTCAAATGCGTCTCCTATTGCGTCTCTTTGACTATCTTTAATACAAAAAGGTTGAAGCTGAGCCACCGCATAGTTAACGCTAGTCTCATCTAATGTAATTGTATCCTCGTCTGAAAAAACATCTTTATATTGCTCTTTTACATCTGAAAAAATTGATTTGATTCGCTGAGCAACCGAATGTTTATCTTCATTTATACCGGCACGGAAACGTACAATATCATCCATTTTTGTAAAACGCTCATCGTATATTTTACAGAAAAGGAGATTGATAAACTGTTGTGCAAATGTTTCGTCTCGGGTTGCTCCGACGTTATTTGCTGCAAAATAATTACGTATATCCTTAAAAATGGACTTAAGATTATGAGGTATACTTAAATCTTTTCTTCTATATAATCCTACATCTTCAACTCGTTCCCCATATTCTGGAATGTTAGGAATCTCTTCAAAAAAGATAGAACCATTGGAAACTTTTTTAAGAAGACATAGCTTTTGATTACCATTATACCATACGCCTAACCGTGCTTGGGAAAGTTGCATGTAAATTTCTAATTGTCTTCTTCCATCTTTCCTATTTGGTTTTTTACATTCAACAATCATATAGAGCTCGCTGTCATCTATACTATTAGAATTGAATACAGCAATATCTACAGGATACTCTTTTCTTGTATCTGATGGGCGCGCCTTTACTCTAAATTGAGGGCGTGTTTGAATATGAGTTTTAGGATATTTATAGTCTTCTACAAGTATTTTTGAAAAAACCTGCACAGCGTTAATTTCTTCTGGTGTAGCCTTTACTTCAACACCAGAAATATAATCAAACACATAACCTTCTTTGGGACTATTAGTGTCAGTTTTCATATTGTTGTATCTCGAATTAAATCATTAATATCAACTTCGAGTAATTTCGCAATCCCATATAAAGTCTGTAAATCCGGCTGACTAACATTTGTACACCATTAGAAACCGTAGAAGGATTCTTACCGAACTCCTCTGCTAACCACTTACGTGTCCTTTCCTTTTCAACTAGTATCATTTTAAGTCGATTTAAGTCTTCCATAATTCAATTGTATTGATTTAAGCGCAAATTTAATGAGTATTTACGATATGAGCAAATCATCGCCAATGTTAAAATAAAATTAAAATAAAAAACGTTGCCGGGAGGGTGCGAATCGGACGAGACCATCGACAGACGGTATAATCGGGGGTGCGAAGTGTTAATAATCAGGTAGTCGGCTGATTTTTGGAGCGACAAAGGGCGACAAAGTGGCGGAAGATTGGGGAAATTTGGTAAAAAATGGCTAACTTTGACGGATATTTCGGAAAATAATGACCGGACGATGCCTCTCAGGAGGCGTTGTCAGGTTATGTAATGACATGAATAATAGTATGTTGAAAGGAATACGCGCATCTCGAAATCGGCAAAACCGTCGATTTGGACTGCTGCGACATATCCTGCCGCATCGAGCCGCGTACATGTGTCGGTTCGTATATATAATATATGTGTTGTCGATGATTCCGGCTATGAGTGGATGCTCGTCCAGTGAGGCGCCTGTGCCTACGGGACAGGGCAAAATACGACCGTCGATTAGTGTCGATGCACAGATGCGTAGTGCTGACGGAAGTACCTTTACGTCCGTACAGCCGATAGATGTCAGCCGCCTTTCGATGTCCATGTCCACGGCCGACGGCACTTACAGTCATACGTGGAACAGCATAGACCAATTTGATGCGGCTCAGAGTTTTCCCACCGGGACATACAGGGTCAGCGCATATTACGATGCACCCGATGATAACGAGCCGTCATACTATGCTTCCGCCGAATTTGACGTCCTGTCTGACCAAACCACAGATGTGACGCTTAATGCAACAATCAAGGATGCCGGTGTCGCCCTTGCCATTGGAAATCATAGCGCAGAGGTGCGTACCACGGGTATGTGGGTTCGTGACGGCCGCGACTTGATGCATTATGTAGACCATACAAGAGGCAAGTTTATCGCTGACGGTAATGCGACATTGTACCCGGTGGTCACCAATGCCGATGCGAGCCGCAGCTATGTACTTGATGTGTCAGCTGTCACTGACCTCAGTTCAGCCACATACTACACCTATACCATATCCGGCGATGACAATTCGCTGACCATTAGCGGGCAAGGAGTGAACAGCCGTATAGCCACCGGCGCCGACTTTTGGAATGCCGCAGCGCCAAGTATCAGTAGTGCCGACATCCGCGAGGGGATGGTACTCACTGTTTCCGAAGGTGTGCCCTTGGAAGCACCTGTCATCATCACTGCCACTTCCGAGCGACCGATGACGCGCTTACTGTTGTCGATGAACTCCGCATCCATCTACGGATCCACCGACCTGCTTTCGGCCACGCCGGACCAAATTCTCGCCGAGATGCAACGCCATGGCTTTGTATATACAATGAGTGCCGATCGTCGTACGGTCTCCATGGATTTCACTCGACTGATCGAACAGGCTCCGACGCTCAATGCCGTATACACGCATCTTTCACTTATGGCCACCGACAATCGCGGCGTGTGCTCCGCGCCGTTTATGTTTGATGTCGATTCCAAAACAGTAGAACTATCGCTCGAATCGGCCACGCCTGCTTTTGTAGGCCTTGACCGCTCTACGGTTACACTGAGGACATCCACCACAAATGTCGAGGAAGGCGATTTTGCCGTACGGGTATCCACACAGCGGGGCGAGGAAGATTGCCCGATTTCCAATTGGGCTGTGGATGTGCCCTCCGGCACAGTGTCCTTTGATATAGACCTGCCTGCCGGCGTATCACCTGTCGACATATCCGTGTACTATCTTGGCACGCCGCGCGTGTATGCAACCATAGCGCGAGTAGCGCCGCAATGTACTATGGACATAGATACGTATGCCACCACGATGTATATTACCTTCGAATCGCCGCAAGGCGACGGGGCGGCTGCAGCCATGGCAAGTTATGCCTCAATCTATGCCTCCGGGACCAAGCTAAGCATTTGGGAGCGTTATCCCGAAAAACATTCGGTAGTTGTCAGCGGACTTACACCCGGGAAGCGTTATAACGTCAGTGCGTGTCTTCTTGGCGACACCCCGGCCACGACTGCTACCATAATTACAGAGGTGGCCCAAGATTTGCCGCAAGGGAATTTTGAAGACGTCAAGACCATATGCGAAGCTAAGCATCTGCCTTGTGGCGGTCGCTACAGCACCGGCGAAATCCCCGTGGTTTCGCGACAGAACTTTACGGACATCAAAATCGTTTGGCCCGAAAAGCATTGGGCCGGTGTAAATGCCAAGACCTTCAGCGATGCATGTGCTACGCCCAATACCTGGTACAAAATGCCTTCGGGCAATATTGTCGAGACCTTAGCCAACGACAGCCGCGTAATATGTCTGACTTCGGTAGGCTGGGATCTTGAGGGCGCCGATATCCCCGACTACATACAACAACGCGGCCGGTATATACCATACAATAGCAACGTGCCCAAGGTGGCACATCGTTCGGCCGGCAAGTTGTTCTTGGGTAGTTACACATTCGACCCCAAGACGCTTAAAGAGACGTATGACGAGGGTATACCATTCCATTCCCGTCCTTCGGCGCTCAACGGATTCTACAAGTATCTGCCCGATGCAACGACGTATGATGCGGGACTGATACGCGTGACCATATATGGAAAGGATGCCGATGGAAAAGAAATAGTCATTGGCGGCGGCGAAGCGCAGATGCACATAGCCGCAGATATGACGGCCTTCAATATCCCCATACACTATGCAGTCAGCGGTGTCAAGGCCTGCCGCCTATGCCTGATGGCCTCATCGTCCGTACACATGGGAGACATCGAATACGAGGACACGCACGTACCGGTGACGGCCTATCCGCAGAAGGGTGCCTACATAGGTAGCTCGTTATGGCTTAATTCGCTGTATCTCAGCTACTGATGCAAAACAACTGGAAAGCAATAAGACAGACAATATACCGAGACAGACAATATGACAAGAATAACAATGGCACGATGTCGTGCAAAAAGTCTGAGGTGGCTGGCCGTGGCCGCGTTGGCGCTATTTTCCATTACGCCGTCTATGGCGCAGGAAAAATTCACCCGAGGCCTAAAGCAAATCTCCTTTATACCCAAGGGCCAGTGGATTACGGGTGTCAGCGTCAGCTACTCGCAATCCTCGCAAGACAACTACCAGTTTCTTGTTTTCGAAAACCTCAATGGTGACACTTATACCTTCAAGGTTTCGCCGATGCTGATGTATTCCTTTGCGGATAATTTGGCTGCCGGCGGTCGCTTTGCATACAGTCGCCAGCGTACCCAGTTGGACAAGGCGCAAGTAGTTCTGGATTCAGAAACATCATACGATGTAGATCACCTATATAGCATAAGCCACAACTACTATGCCACTGCCGCCTTTCGTAACTACCTGAGTCTGGGTAATAGTACGCGTTTCGGACTTTTCAATGAAGTCCAATTGCAATTTGGCGGAGGACAAAGCAAGTTGGAGAATGGCTCGGGTGTAGACTACACCGGCACTTTCGAAAAAAACTTCTCGTTGAATGTCGGACTGGCGCCCGGCATAGTGATGTTCCTCAACAACTATTCGGCTATAGAAGTCAACGTCGGTGTCTTAGGATTCAATTATCAGCATACCAAATCGACCACCGACCGGATATATATCGCCAATCGCACGCTTAAGAGTGCCAACTTCAAAATCAACCTCTTTTCGATAACCTTTGGCGTAACATTCTACCTATGATACTAATGCGACAAAAAAATACAGCGACCAAGCGCATAGCGCTGCTGATGGCGGTATTATGTACCGTAGCCGTGACAATGTCCGGGCAAGTGGTGCGCAAGGACTCGCTTACCCGGCAGCGTAATGCCGAAATGCTTGACGAGAAAGTCATTGTCGGCTCGGATACTGTCAGCATCATCATTCCCGAACACAATTTCGGTAGATATGACAGAGGCCTGTACAACTACTTGTTTATACCCAAGGGACAATGGTCCTTCGGACTGAGCGCTTCGTATGGCGAACTGAACACTGATGATGTTCAGGTATTGAATATGCTTAAGGATGTCGATTTCAAGGGTAAAATATATAGCATACAACCCACGATAGGCTACTTTATACGCAACAATCAATCCGTGGGTATTAAGTTGACGTATAGCCGAGGCACGGCCGATTTGGCCAATTTGGCTGTTGATTTCGATGATGATATCAACTTCAAACTCAAAGACGTCAGCTACTACACCGAGTCCTACGTCATTGGCGGGTTTTATCGCAATTATGTCGGCCTGGGACGTGATAAGCGTTTCGGCGTGTTCAATGAGGTAGACTTATCATTTCAAAGCGGATCGTCACGCTTCAAGCGTCTGTACAATGACGAACCTAAAAACACCCGAACCACCGTCACTCAGGTCTCACTAAACTTCAGCCCCGGTGTAGCGGTATTCATACAAGACAATGTCGCGTTCAACGTCTCCTTCGGTGTATTCGGCGTCAAGTGGCGCAAAGAGCACCAGCTCACCAACGGTATAGACGAAGGTACGCGCTTCAGTAGCGGTGCCAACTTCCGATTTAACATCTTCAATATCAACTTTGGCCTGATGGTCGTCATTTGACACGTTCCGGTATCGAAAGACATACCCGATATGCGGAGACAAAAACAGACAACAAGATGACAAGATATACAAAACACATAATTACGGCGGTCGTAGCCTTTTTGTGCGTGCTCTGCGGATGTATCGAGAACGACATTCCGTACGCTCGACTGCAATGCAACTTTACGGCCATTGCCGCTGAAGGGGAGGAACGCCCGGCAGCTATAGACACAACGAACTGCAAAGTGACGTTCTATCTCTCGGAAGAAGTGGATATACATTCGGTTAACATAGCTTCGTATGCTTTAAGCGAAGGCGCCTCGGTGGTCGGTGACACAATAAATCAACCCTTTGATTTGTCGACACCCAAGACGGTGACACTTAGACGTTATCAGGATTGGCAATGGACCTTTGAAGCACAGCAGACCATCGAGAGGTATTTCACCGTAGACGGCGAAATCGGTGCAACCGTCATCGATATACCGGCGCGACGCGTAGTTGCGTATGTCAGCGACCAGACAGATATTTCAAAAATCAAAGTTCTGACGGCTAAATTGGGACCCAAAGGCGCTAAGGTCACCCCTGAGCTTGAGGGCCAAACGGTAGATTTTTCCACTCCGGTGGAGGTTCAAGTTGTGGCATACGGACGACCCGAAACATGGACAGTATACGTAGAGCAGACAACTTCGCCGGTTACTACGGTGCGCGTTGATGCCTGGACTAATGTCGCATGGGTATATGGTGCGGCTGCCGACAGCGAAGACAATTGTATTGAATATCGTCTCAAAGGCGCTTCGACATGGACCAAGGTTGCGCATGACCGTCTGACCATCGAGGGCGGTACATTCTACGCTCGACTTACCGGGTTGGCGCCCTCCACGACGTACGAAGCCAGAGCCGTCAGCGGCGAATACCAAGGCGCGGTACTCGAATTTACCACCGGTCTGAATATACAAATACCAAATGCAGGCTTGGACAATTGGTGGCTTGACGGTAAAGTATGGAATCCCTGGGCCGAAGGCGGCGAACAGTATTGGGATACCGGCAATAAGGGCGCGACAACCCTCGGCGCCAGCAACAGTGTCCCCACGGATGACACATATTCGGGGAAAGGCTATGCAGCCAAACTCGAAACTCGTTTTGTCGGCATCGGTGTCGTGGGCAAACTTGCAGCCGGCAACCTCTTTGTCGGAAAATATGTCAAGACAGACGGCACTAACGGCATCTTGGCTTTTGGTCGCCCGTTTGAGCAACGTCCTACGCGTCTGCGTGGATATTTCAAATATCAGACTGCACCCATATCCTCAACCACTGCGGGATTTAACGAACTAAAAGGTCGCCCGGATACATGTATAATATGGTGCGCCCTGATAGATACGCCGGAGACTTTCGAAATACGTACCAACCCCAACAATCGCCAATTGTTTGATCCTAACGGCTCATACGTGGTGGCGTACGGCAAAATGGAAAGCGGCAAAAATGTAGACAACTACACGCAATTTGACTTTGAACTAAAATACAATTCGACACAACGAGTGCCCAAATATATCCTTATCACCGCTTCGGCCAGCAAATATGGTGACTACTTCACAGGCGGCAATGGAGCTGTGCTATATGTGGACGATCTCGAATTGATGTATGACTACTGATGCGCACCGAAATGCCTTATAGTCAACAATAAGTAGAACCAACCAACAATTAAAGACAAATGTCACGCAAGCGCAAAGAACTGCCGACGCTCGAATCATTTGAGCTTACAGATATAGCCGCCGAAGGCAATGCTTTGGGCCGTACCGAAAGCGGTATGGTTGTCTTCGTTCCCTTTGGCGCGCCCGGAGATATAGCCGATATCAAGATAGATAAGAAGAAAAAGAGTTTTGCCATAGGACATATAGCCCGTATGGTTCATCCCTCGGAGATACGAGTGACGCCTCGCTGTCCGCACTTCGGGATATGCGGCGGATGTCGGTGGCAGCACATACCGTATCAACGACAACTGCAATGCAAACAACAGCAGGTGTCCGATGCGCTCGAACGTATAGCCAAAGTCGACATTCCGGGAATAAACCCCATCCTTGGTTCTCCGGAAATATGGGAGTACCGCAATAAGATGGAATACACCTTTTCGAATCGCAGTTGGCTCACTTTTGAGCAACTTGCAAGCGGAGAAGAATTCTCCGATCGCGATGCCGTAGGCTTCCATATACCCGGAGCGTTTGATAAAGTTCTTGACATACAAACCTGCGTGCTTCAGGATGACATAACCAACCGCGTGCGCAACCATATTCGGTCTTTTGCCAAGAGTCACTCGCTGACATTCTATGACTTACGCGCGCAGCATGGCCTTCTTCGCACGATGATGATACGCGTAGTCACGACAGGCGACATTATGGTGGTCATGGTATTTGGCGAAGATAATGCAGAGCAGATCAAGTTGATTATGGATAATCTTGCCGAGACTTTCCCCGAAATCACTTCTTTGCAATATGTGGTAAATACCAAGGCAAACGACACATTCGGCGACTTGGAGGTGTATCCGTATCGCGGAGCACCGTATATAGAAGAAGAAATGGAGGGCTTGCGTTTCCGTATCGGACCCAAGTCGTTCTATCAGACCAATTCGCGAGGCGCTTACCAATTATACAAGGTTGTACGCGACTTTGCAGCACTCGAAGGAGATGAGTTGGTGTATGACCTCTATACCGGTACCGGAACTATCGCCAATTTTGTCAGCCGTCGCTGCCGCCACGTTGTAGGCATTGAGTATGTCCCCGAGGCTATAGAAGACGCCAAGGTGAATGCAAATGTAAACGGTATAGACAATACCGAATTCTATGCCGGCGATATGAAAGATGTGCTCAACGACCAATTTGTCCGGGAGCATGGTCATCCCGATGTAATTATTGTAGACCCACCGAGAGCAGGTATGCATCAAGACGTGGCGGATGTTCTGTTGAGGACCGCCGCTAAGCGCATTGTATACGTAAGCTGTAACCCGGCGACACAAGCACGTGACTTGGCGTTGCTGGACAACTTATATGAGGTTACGGCCGTGCAGCCCGTGGATATGTTCCCTCATACACAGCATGTGGAGAATGTGGTACGTCTCAAATTGCGAGATATACCCAAACAACCTCAACAGGCCTGTCAGGCGGGGGAAGATACTTCGGGCGGCAACGTTCCTGAGCCCGAGAGCGACGAATTGTAATAGCGAGCATCGCCCGAAACTTCCTTGCCCGCAAATGGGGGTAGGGAAACTACGGTGTCAGGTGAAGGTAATTCGACTTCGGCAACGGCCAGGCCGGCTAATTCGCCTTCAAAGATGTCCACTTCCCAAATAAGCCCTTCAAAGGGCACGATGTGACGGCGTTTTATGACAAGTCTTCCTACGTGAAGTTTCATCATAGCGCGGGCATCTTCGACCGGAATCGGATACTCCCATTCGCCACGTGATATTCCTTTATTGCGGCTCTTGACGGTCAAAAAAGCCGAATTGTCGTCAATGATGCGGATGCGGACCGTGCTGTCCGGATTTACGGACAAGTAGAATTGGCAGAAGTGGCGACTTGCAGACGACATTGATTGCCACTCATCGGATTTTACAAGATACTTTCGTTCGATTTCGACAGCCATAATTAATGAATTAGGCAAAAAACTTTTGTTCAAAGTTAGCGAATATTTCCGACAAATGATGGAAAGACGTTATGTTATTATGCTTTTACTGGCAGTAGTTGCCTTCGCGGGAATGGCAGCTACGCCGGTGTCTTCGTATCTCGTACGCGGTATTGTCAAAGACAGTATTACGGACGAGGCCGTGCCGTATGCACGCGTAACGTCTTCCACAAAGAAAGGAAGCACTGTCGCGGGACCTGACGGAGTGTTTGAGATAACGGTGCGAGATACAGCATCGTGGCTCAAGGTTACGGCACAAGCATACGAACCTAAGACTATAAGAATCAGCCGAGGTCAGGTGAACATGTATGCCGTGTATCTTTCGCCGCAAGTCCAGGAATTACAAGCTGTAGTCATCAAAAAGCAACGATACAGCAAGCGCAACAACCCGGCAGTGGACATGATGCAGCGATTACGGCATCAAAGTCAGGGGCGCGATCCGCGGCGCAATGACTATTACAACTATCGTCAGTATCAGCGCATATCAATAGCGTTGAACAACTTCACTAAAGATCCTTCGACGAGCAAACTTCTGAAGCGCTTTCCGGTGCTTTGGACCTGTATGGATACTTCCGATATTTCCGGACGGCCGATAATGCAGATTTCGGTTAAGGAAACGGCTTCGGATATTCATTACAGACGTCAGCCCAAAGCGACAAGGGAGATAGTGACTGCATATAACAGCACGGGGGTCGACCAGATTTTTGACCAAGAGAGTATGCAGACTTTTCTTGAGGATATTCTGCGTCCCGTGGATGTTTTTAATGGCGAAATTACGCTGCTACAGAACCGTTTTGTAGGTCCGTTGACGGCTGTGTCGGCAGACTTTTATCGCTTTTACCTTGGCGATACCATCACTACGCCGGAGGGGCGAAAGCTGGTCCCGCTCAGCTTTTATCCGCGCAATAAGGCTTCGTTCGGCTTTATAGGCAGTATGGAAGTTGATGTAACCGATTCGGTGCTGTTTGTCAACCATATAGATATGCGTATATCGCCCGATATAAATCTCAACTTTATACAAAATCTGAGGCTTGAACAATCTTATGCACGTGCTGTAGACGGATCACGTCTTGTCACCAACGATAATCTCACCTTGGAAGGCACGGTTTTGCCGGGAACTCCGGGGTTATATATTAATAGGACCTTAGCGTATGCCGATCACGACTTCACTGCTCCGGCAGGATCGGATACAATATTTGCGGAAAGGCGAGAACGTCGCGTCGAACGTCAGGCCGAAAGCCGAGATACGGTCTTTTGGGAGGGCGTTCGCCTTGTCGAATTGCCCAAAAGTCAGCGAAATGTTTCGTCGGCCATGGTCAAATTACACTCATATCCGTTGTATCGCTTTATCGAAAAAGGAGTAAAGGCTCTTTTCTCCGGGTATGTTTCAACGTCTACGCCGTCATACTTTGACATCGGTCCGCTAAATGCTATGGCATCTTACAACGATATAGAAGGCTTCAAACTAAGAGCCGGAGGTATGACGACTGCCAATCTTTCGCCTCATTGGTTCGGCCGTTTTTACACCGCATACGGATTTGGCGACCATAAATGGAAGTATGGGTTTGAAGCTGAATATTCATTCAACGACAAGCGTTATCATTCGCGCGAATTTCCGGTACACTCGTTGCGGTTCAATTTGACATACGATACCTATCATCCGGGTCAATCGTATATGTTTACCAATCCTGACAACTTCATATTGTCATTGAAACGGCGTGACGATTATAATGTTACTTACCAGCGACTTGCGACGCTGACGTATACGCACGAACGACATAATGGCTTTTCGGTGACGGCTTCGGTCAATGCCGAGCGTCAATGGCCCGGTCCGCATCTGCCGCTGACACTTGGCACAGGAGAAGAATTGCCCAATTTCGATATGTCCTGGGTTGATTTGGAACTGCGCTATGCGCCCGGCGAAAAGTTCTATCAAACGCGTACTTACCGACTGCCGGTCAATCTTGACGCACCGGTGGTGATGCTGTCGCAGCGTATAGGTTCGCGTCATATAGCCGGGTCGCGTTGGAGCGTCTGCCGTACCCAATTGAGCGTACAAAAGCGATTTTGGATGAGCGCTTGGGGATATCTCGACTTGATAGGCAAAGGTGGCCATGTTTGGAGTCGCAATACACCGTACTTCCAACTATTTATACCCAATGCCAACTTGACATACACCATACAGCCGGAGAGCTATGCACTGATAAATGCAATGGAATTCATTACAGACAGTTATGCTTCGATAGAGGCTACATATTGGGCCAATGGAGCCATCCTAAACTACATACCATTGGTGAAGAAACTGCGTCTTCGCGAAGTGTTTGCAGTGCGTACATTTTGGGGTAAACTGAGCAAAAGCAACAATCCGTCCAATAATGCGTCATTGCTTTATTTCCCGTCTTCGGATGGGGTGGGGCGCTCCGATGTATCCAAGACCCCATACGTGGAAGCCTCGGTAGGCATCGAGAATATATTCAAATGCTTACGTGTAGACTATGTGTGGCGATTGACACACCGCTATCCCGGCTATCCGGTAGATCGTTCGGGTCTACGACTGGCAGTACACGTCACTTTCTGATACGCGTATAGGCAAGACTCCATCGAGAATAGCCTCGATAGATATACATCAAGAATAGGTAGTCTTTTAGTCGGAAATGCTTATATCCGAACGATATCACGAATTGATTAGTTGATACAGCACAGCCATCTCATCGTATCTGGCGGCGAGAATATCGACAAATCGTTGCAACGATGCGTAATTTAGCGCCTTAGGCGTTGCTGCGATGTTGTTTACAAAGAACTTGAAGCGTACCGGAGCGATGTCCTCGGATTCGCCGTCAAACGCCGATTGCAAGTCTTCCTTGAATCGGTCATATTGCTCGTGAAGTCCCGGTAATTCACCGTCTTCAAGTGTGTCCGGGAAGTCGATACGGTAATACGTCTTTTCGGGGCTGAACATTACGTCAACGCGCCCATCGTCTCCATAGGCGAGTAAAAATGTTATTCGTCTGTTGTCTATGTTTTTATCGCTCATCGTGGAAGTACTTTTATAGTGAGTTTTGCATAGGCCTCATCGACCTTGGCGCGTGCCTCGTCAACGGAATCCGCTGTAGCAAGTAATACAGCCATGCGTCGGTGTCCGTGCACTTCCGGCTTGCCAAAGATGCGCATTTGTGTTCCGGGTATTGATAGAGCCTTGTCAACATTACCGAATACAACCTTGTCGCTGTCGCCTTCGACGACTACAGCCCGAGATGCTGAAGGCCCGTAAAAGCGTATTTCGGGAACGGGGAGTCCCAATACGGCTCGAGCATGTATGGCAAACTCGCTAAGGTCTTGCGAAATCATAGTCACCATTCCGGTGTCATGGGGTCGTGGCGAAACTTCACTGAAAATCACGTCTTGGCCTTTGACGAACAACTCGACGCCGAAAATTCCATATCCGCCAAGTGCATCTGTAATAGCACGTGCTATTTCTTGAGCCTTGGCAAGCGCTGTCGGGGTCATAGGTTGGGGTTGCCACGAGTAACGGTAATCGCCGTTGACTTGGATGTGCCCGATTGGTTGGCAGAATACGGTACCGCTGATTGTGCGCGCTGTCAGAAGTGTGATTTCGTAGTCAAAATCAACGAATCCCTCGACGATGACGCGTCCTGCTCCGGCGCGTCCTTCGTTTTGAGCAATATTCCAAGCATTATCTATGTCTGTTTCGGCTTTGACGAGTGATTGTCCGTGGCCGGACGAACTCATAACCGGTTTGACCACGCAAGGTATACCGACGGCTTTGACTGCTGCGTCAAACTCTTCGCGAGTCTCGGCAAATCGGTATGGAGATGTGGGTAAGCCCAATTCTTCGGCAGCAAGGCGACGTATGCCCTCGCGGTTCATTGTCAGTGCAGCCGCATTTGCCGTTGGTGTGACATTATACCCCTCACTTTCGAGACGTACAAGTTCGGATGTGGCTATCGCTTCGACTTCGGGTATTATAAAGTCCGGACGCTCATCCTCTATAACTCTACGCAATGCTTTGGCGTCGAGCATATTGAATACATGGCTACAATGGGCTATTTGCATAGCCGGTGCGCCGGCATAGCGGTCGCAGGCAACGACATAGATGCCGAAGCGTTGTAGTTCGATGGCTACTTCTTTGCCAAGTTCGCCGCTTCCGAGCAGTAAGGCCTTTTTGCCGACCGCTGTGTTTATTGAACCGATTTCTGTCATGTCTCGTAGTGAGGTGTTTGGAAAAATATTATACTTTTGGATTATTTATTTCTGAAATAGCTAAAAATCAAGATAAAACGACGAAGTGAGATTGCGATAATCGTCAGTGAAATTGCCGTCCCGATTGCGTATGGTCAGTGTAGTATGTTCCAATGCAGTTGTCGAATCTTCCGAACGTTGTATTTGCCATAGAATTCGACGAGGCTTTTTGCCGGGGACAGTGATTACATCGCATTGGCGAACTATCTGCATTTGCTGTATCGTGGTTTCGAACACAATGGTCTGCTCTATTTCGGCCGGTGTTACCATAGCCAGTGATCCGCCGGGCGCGAGGTGCTTGGAAGCGTAGGATATTAGAGAGACAGGAGAGAGTGCGCCGTTGCAGTGCCGAGCTGTTGCACGTGCGCTGTCCGGCGAAATCATCCCCGTGGTAAAAAACGGTGGATTGCTGATAATCAATTCGGCCGGATAAGGTAGGATATAGTCTTCGAATCCGGAATGTACAACTGCAACGGATTTGTGCCAACGCGATGCGGCCACATTTGCACGTGCGCACTCAATGGCGTTTTTGTCGTTGTCGATGCCGATGATATGTATATTGCCGTTTGCCCGTTGTGCCACCATTAGAGATATCAAGCCACTGCCCGTACCGACGTCCAAAACAAGGCCCTTGATCGGGAGTGCAGCCCATGCGCCGAGAAGCACGCCGTCAGTGCCGATTTTCATAGCACAGCCGCTGTCGTTCAGAGAAAATTCTTTGAAATCAAATGGCATACGGACTAAGTCATAGTTCGATGTCAAATCTGTCGGCATCCAGGCTTACCGGGAAGTTGCGGCGCAAATGCTGGAGTGTGTCGCGCGAAAAAGTCGCGCACACTACGGCAGGATTTTCACTTTCGTTGTCTAACGGTTTGCCCATAGGATCAAATACGAAAGTTTGATTGTCATAGGTGCCGAAGTCATCGCTACCGCTACGGTTTGCTCCGACTACATATGCCTGATTCTCGATGGCACGGGCTTTGAGTAGGTTTTGCCATGCGTACGCACGCGCCTCCGGCCAGTTGGCGGGGACAAGCAGAATGTCGTATCGCAAGCCCTGGTTGCGGCACCATGCCGGGAAACGTATGTCATAGCAGATGGCCAATGCGATGTTCCATCCGCGGTATCTGACGACAGGTGGCATTCGACGTCCGGCTGTGATGTATTTGGCTTCTTTGCTGAGTGCAAAGAGGTGACGCTTGTCGTAATATGTAATTTCGCCTGAAGGCTCGACAAACACAGCCCTATTGAATATCTGGCCACCATCTTTGACAAGTAAGGTCCCGCATATTGCTGCATTGTACTTTCGAGCCCATTCGGTCATGGAGGCTATGGATGCCGAGTTGTGCCAATCTTGGGCTACGCGCTCCAATTGTTCATTGTCTGCAATATATCCCGTCGAGAAAGTTTCGGGTAAAACAATGATATCGGGTATGCTTGGTAGCGCTTCGATAGCGGCGGCAGTGGCGAAGATATTTTCGTCAACGTCGCCCCATGCGATATTAAGCGAAATTGCAGCTACGGTCAGTCGGTCTTGTAGAGATGGCATATTGTATCGTATGTAGTTTTATTTGAGGTTGGGGTGGAAGTCGTCCTCGCTGATTTTGGGAGAGCCTTTGGGCGTTAAGACCGAAGGACTATTATCGAAATTCTTCGGATGTTTGGCTTGCGAGGCATTGTAATGGCTTTTTATTTTAGCCATATCCAAGTCATTGTCTCCGGAGGCATACATTGAGTGAGAAGCAATTATACGCTTGTTCCGATAGTCAATTGTGGCAAGTACTATGGGGACGCCGGTGTTGTATGCAATGCGTAATATCCCGGTGTGCCATTGGGCGTTACGTCCGCGTGTGCCTTCAGGCGTAATAGCAATCTGCAACTTGTCTCGCTGACGCATCAATGTAGATACTTGATCCACCATAGATGGATGGTTACCTTTATGCCCTCGGTATACAGGTATGCCGCCCATTGCACGAAAAATCCACCCTAACGGAGGGAAAAACCAGGCGCTTTTCATCATAAACCCGGCATGGCGACCTATGGCCGCGTATGCCAATTTGCCCATGATGAAGTCCCAATTGGATGTATGCGGCGCAACGCATATCAGACATTTGGGATAGTCCGGGACCGAAAAGTCCACAGACCATCCCATAAGTCTAAGTATAGCCGAGGCGACAGACATTTATGTCAGAGTGTGCGCCGATTAGGCTTTATTACGCTCTTTGAAGTCCTTGACAATTGCGTCTCGTGCCTCTTGAGGCATTGCGGCATTCATTTCCTTTACGATTTCCTGCACTTGGTCGCCGAACTCTTTGAGGAGCTTGGCGTATGCAGTCGCGAAGTACTTGGCACGGGCGGCGTTGTATGCCTTGCGGTTTTCAAAATCCGCAGCAACCTTGTCGTAGCATATCGAGACATGAGCTATGGAAGTCTCTTGGAGTACGGCAATCTTGCCTACGATGTCTGCAGTTTTTTCGGTGTCGAAACCACGTACGCCGGCGTTGGCGATAAGTAGTGTTACGGCGAGTTCACCGCATACGTAGCGGATGTGTTTTTTGAGTTGGCGTTTGTTGGTCATTGCTTAATATCTTTGAGGTGTTGGAGTGTTGTCTAAGATTATGCGCCGGAATACATCGTAATTGGGGCTGATGCGAATCCTATGATCCTGCCCGGTCATAAATGTATTGAGCTGCAAAGGAAGATCCATAGCGCGCCCGGTGATGGCGTTCATAGCAGCCAGAGACTTGGCCGGATGCGCGGTGGCGATAAGCAACCCGATTTGTCCGGGACGGAGGTTGTGTCGTAAACCGTAGTAGGCCATTGCTGTATGCGGATCGCACATATATCCTGAGGCGCGATAGCATCCGTTGACGGCCTCTATGATTGCGGCATCATTGACACATACGCCGGTGATGTCTCGGCGTATGGCGTCAAAATCGCCATTATACAAGTCAAGTATTCGAGGCAGATTGGTGGGGTCTGCTTTGTCCGTTGCGTAAGCCAATGTCGGTACGGAAGGCCGGCGTGGCAATAGATGGCCTGCTGCAAGTGTCTCATTGAATGCGTCATTGGCATTTTCGCATGCCAAAAAGAGGCTTATCGGAAGTCCCAGTCGCTTGCTTATAATGCCTCCGGTGAGGTTGCCGAGGTTGCCGCAAGGTACTGCCGCAACTATTTCGGGAGAGCGTTGGTCTGTGCGTTCCAATAGTTGTGCAACTCCGTAGAAGTAATAGAACGTTTCGGGGAGTAGTCGTCCGATGTTTGCCGAATTGGCACAAGTCATCATAGCTTTGCGTTGCAAAACCGGGTCCGAGAGCGCTTGGCGCATAAGTGCGTGGCAGTCATCGATGTTTCCGTGTACCTCTATGGCGTGGATGTTTCCGCCCAAGGTGGTATACTGGCGTTCGAGTTGACGGTTAGAGCTGTTACGAGGGAACAGAACGAATACGTTTACGGACGACAATGGTGCCATAGCGTTGGCTATAGCTCCGGCGGTATTGCCGCACGAAGCCACGATGATGTCAAGTGGCAACGGCCCTGTTCCGATATGTCGGAGCAGGGATGCCATAAAACGTGCTCCAATGTCTTTGAATGTCAAAGTCGGTCCGCCAAACAGTTCGAGGACGTATATGTCGTTGTCGATGCGTCTCAGCGGAATATCGAAGTTGATAGTGCGGTCTACCATCTCCTTGAGCGCATAAGCCGGGATGTCATCGCCAAAAAGGTGCGTGGCAAGAACATAGGCAATTTCGGCGGCTGTCATACCTTGGAAATTGCGGAAAAAGGCGTCAGGGATTTGTGGTAGCGATGCGGGCATATATAGTCCGCCGTCCGGAGCGTGGCTGCATAATACGGCCTGAGCCAAAGTCGCGGCGGGAGAATTGTGTCCGGTGCTTATATATTGCATGGTCGGTGTCTCAAGTATGGATAGGTGACGGATATATCATATATGCCGTGCAATGGTGATGCCCGTCACCGTGTGCGGCGAAAAATACAGCCGTCTTATACTGATGCAAAGATAATGATTTTTTTCGCTATAGGCGGTATCTTTGACCGAGTTTTTGCTCCGTGCTTGTGGCTATCGGTATATATTGGGCCGACTGAGTGTGACGCGTTATAGTGCTCCGATAAATTTGTGCCTGTATTTCAGTGCATCAAATACTTTGGATGCTTTGGCTTTGTCTTGAAATAGCGCATATACAGCCGCTCCCGATCCGGACATAGCCGAATAATCTGCTCCGGATGCGTAGAAATACTCTTTTAATCCGGCTATTGCCGGGAATAAAGGGAAAACCGTGTCTTCGAACATATTGTGAAGTTCGTTGCGCCATTGTGACAGCGGAAGTTTTGTTATATGTTCGGTGGGCGTTGCTTCGGGATTTTTGGTCACTCCGGCGTATGCTTGCGCAGTGGAGACGTGGCAATCATCAGGACGACAAATGACTATGGTGAGGCCGCTTAGTGTCGGAACCGAGATTTTGCGCAACGTTGTTCCGGTGTCCGAAACCGCCATAGCGCTGTCGTAGACGAAAAACGGACAATCCGCGCCGATAGGCGCGACAATCTTTGCCATGGCGTCATCGCTCAGTCCCAGTGAAAACAACGAGTTGAGTGCGCGTACAGTGTATGCCGCATCGGACGAACCGCCTCCCAAGCCTGCTCCTGACGGAATATTTTTCTGCAAGAAGATACGCACTGCCGGAATGTCCGGACATACATTTTTGACCGCATTGTAAGCCCGTATGACGAGGTTGTCTGCTTCGGGGCAGTCGAGGATTTCACTGCCACGGCATTCCAAGGTTGTACGAAGCTCGTGAGTAGCCGGAACAATCTCGAGGACATCGCTCCACCCGACAGGTACCATAATTGAATCGATGTCGTGGTATCCATCGGGACGTCGTCTTAAGATATTGAGCCCGAGATTGATTTTGGCGTGTGGAAATACGACCATACTTGGTATGAATTGGTGCGTGAATGCGTATCTAATATATTGTGGAGCGTATCGTTAACTCCATTACAATAACTACATTATATACCGCAGACCTTAGTCAAGTTTCAACACTGCAAGGAAGGCTTTTTGCGGAACTTCCACCGAGCCGATTTGCTTCATACGCTTCTTGCCTTTCTTCTGCTTTTCAAGCAGCTTGCGTTTACGCGATATATCGCCGCCGTAGCACTTGGCGGTAACGTCTTTGCGTACGGCTTTAATGGTTTCGCGAGCAATGATTTTGGCGCCTATGGCAGCTTGGATGGCAATGTCGAATTGTTGTCTGGGAATAAGCTCCTTGAGCTTTTCGCACATACGACGACCGAATGTCACGGCGTTGTCCGCGTGCGTGAGGGTGGATAGTGCATCCACGCTTTCGCCGTTAAGTAATATGTCGAGCTTGACCAAGCGGCTTTCGCGGAAGTCGTGCAGGTGATAGTCGAAAGATGCGTAACCTTTGGAGATACTTTTGAGCTTGTCGTAGAAGTCTATTACAATTTCGCCAAGCGGCATATCAAAGGTAAGCTCGAGCCTATTGCCGGAGATATATTCCTGCTTGATAAGTTCGCCGCGCTTTGACAAGCATAGGGTCATTATCGGGCCTATGAAGTCGGAAGTGGTGATTACGCTGGCGCGAATGTAGGGCTCCTCGATATGGTCAATCAGCGTGAGGTCCGGCAATCCTGACGGATTGTGTACTTCGGTGACTGCGCCTTTTTTATCGTAAACCTTATAGGAAACGTTAGGCACGGTTGTAATAACGTCCATGTCAAATTCGCGTCCGAGTCGTTCCTGGATTATCTCCATGTGAAGCAGACCCAAGAAGCCACAGCGGAAGCCGAATCCGAGTGCGGCAGATGATTCGGGCGTAAAGGTAAGCGAAGCATCGTTGAGTTGCAGCTTCTCGAGCGAAGCACGCAGGTTCTCAAAGTCTTCGGTC
This sequence comes from uncultured Porphyromonadaceae bacterium, assembly GCA_900540625.1. Classification (GTDB taxonomy): domain Bacteria; phylum Bacteroidota; class Bacteroidia; order Bacteroidales; family Muribaculaceae; genus CAG-873. Next base: position 51,615 of record UQGP01000012.1, read on the forward strand.
TCGATGGGGTACACGCCGGCAAATACCATAGGCTTAACTTCTTGGAAACCTTCGATGGCTTTGTCGCATGGTCTGGCAACGTGTGTAATGGTGTCACCGACCTTCACTTCCTTGGATGTCTTGATGCCGGAGATTATGTAACCCACATTTCCGGCAGAAATCTCGTCGGTAGGCAGCATGTCAAGTTTGAGAACGCCGACTTCATCTGCATTGTATTGCTTGCCGGTGGCTACGAATTTCACGAAATCGTTTTTGCGTAGCGTGCCGTTGATAATCTTAAAGTAGGCGATGATGCCTCGGAAGGGGTTAAATACCGAGTCGAAAATCAATGCCTGAAGCGGCGCTTCCGGGTCGCCTTTGGGTGCCGGTATACGTTCGACTATAGCGCGGAGAATAGTGGGGACGCCTTCGCCGGTTTTGCCGGAGGCTCGAATTATTTCCTCACGTTTGCATCCAAGCAGTTCGACAATTTGGTCCTCTACTTCGTCCGGCTTGGCCGAATCGAGATCCACTTTGTTTATTACGGGAATAATTTCCAGGTCGTTGTCTATCGCCATATAAAGATTGGAGATGGTCTGAGCCTGAATGCCTTGGGTGGCATCGACGATAAGCAAGGCACCTTCGCAGGCGGCGATGGAACGAGATACTTCGTACGAAAAGTCAACGTGTCCCGGAGTGTCAATGAGGTTGAGAGTGTATTCTGTACCGTCGATGGTGTGAAGCATCTGTATTGCGTGGCTTTTGATAGTGATGCCACGTTCGCGCTCGAGATCCATATCATCCAGCACTTGGGCTTCCATGTCTTTGGGAGCAACCGTACCGGTATATTCGAGAAGTCTGTCGGCAAGAGTGGACTTGCCGTGGTCTATGTGCGCTATTATGCAGAAGTTGCGTATATGGTTCATAAGTTGTTCGTAATTGCTGCTATTGGCTGTGCAAATTTACAAAAAAACCGCGTAATGGGCAATAAGGCTCGCGTTGCCGCCAGGGCAACCGCATCAAATTATGGCCGAGGCAAGGATTTCACG
>UQGP01000013.1 GCA_900540625.1 uncultured Porphyromonadaceae bacterium
CAAAACTTCTATGACTCTGACAAATAATTAGTTGACTATTTTCTGAATTTCCCTAACTAAAAGCAAAAAACAGGGCGAAACGTACAATCAAGCGTCTCGCCCTGTTTTTGTTGTGTAAGGACCTTACTTTTAGTCCGCTTTTATTTCCTCAGGCATGGAAATGTTGCCTTCGAGAAGGACGGCTGTAACGTCAGTATCATTAGTTACGAAGACAACCATACGTTTAAGGGTCTGTGAGGTGGGATCATCAGACGGCTCGACAAATATTTCGACATGGTTATTTTCGGCATCAGTGCTTATTATAGGATTAAGACCGAGGGCGTTTATGCCGCTGTTCAGACGCTTGGTTATTGCATCGTGCGTTTCGGCGATATTGCTGTAAATGACTTCTACCGATGTAAGTTCGCCCATTTCGTCAAACTTTGAGTTCTTTAGAAAATCAACCGTATCTGTTAGTTCCTTTATGTCTTTGAGCTGATCTCCCTCGACGTAGATGTTGACGGTCATCACGCTATCATTGCGCTGTTCCGGTTGGATATCGGCGAAGATTTGTTCGGCATTGGCGGTGAAGGCAGAGCCTATAAGCAGGATGGCAAGTGCGCTAAGAAATCGTTTAGCTTTCATTGTTGTAAGTTTATGTTTTTTTTATTATGTTTTCTGTATATATGACGCGAGAAAACCCGCTTTGTGACATATCACGATGAAAAAAAGTGTGTATAGAGGGTGGGGCGAATATCTTGTCCAAACTAAACAGCCACGACACGTCCGCTTGGAAGCAGGCGTGCCGGGCAGAGAAGAAAGAAGTCACTCGTCGTGTTGCATATCAATCGTTGTCATCGTCATCGTCGTCGTCTTGATCCTTCATAGCTTGGCTGACGACTGCTCCGAAATTGATTTTGCCGGTGAGTACCACACAGTTTATTTCATCGCCTTCGTCATTATAGATGAGCGCAGTCGTTACTATCTCGGGGTTGGAGGGGTCGGGGAGACCATAGATTGTGACGCCTTGCTCGCCGTCTTCCGAGTTCTCGACGAGTACCTGAAGTTCGAGAGATTTGATGATGGCTTGGCACTTGGTGCGAATTGCTTTGAGATTAGCTCCTTTTTCACAGTTAAGAACTTCCACCGAGTTGATGGTGCTGCCTTTGAGAATAGCCGCCATGTTTACATCATCCGAGTTGACGGATTCAAAAGCTTTGGTCCCCAGCATCTTCATCAAAGCCGGAGCTACATAAACCTTTTGGACGCCTTTGCCGGCGGGGATGTCTGCGAAAATGCGTTGCTGTGCGCATGCTGTGGTTGTGCCAATGATGGCGATAGCGAGGGTGAGTACAAAATTTTTCAGTTTCATCGTTGTATGTTTTTATGTGTTAGTGTATGTATTTATCTGTATTTGTCTTATTGATTGTGTGTTACAATCCATTGATGCTTTTATTGATGATTTCGGCTACGGCCTTTACGCTTGAGCGGTTGGTTTGTTCGGCCAGCATATCCGCATTACGCATAGCCTTTTCGGCGGCCTTTACTGTCGAATTGATGCTTTGGGAGAGCAGAGTAGCCACTTCGAGTTGGATGCGTTCGGTCTCGGCCGGGTCGGATACCTCATGGTAGTCATTGTAAGTTTTTGCGACTTGTGCGTATCGTGGCTTTGCCGGCAGAACTGAGGCGGTAGGCACTTCGGTTTGGATGTCGTTTTCTACGGATTCCTCGATATCCGAAGGGGTGATGGTCTGGGCTTCCGTGTCGCTTTTCTGCGGCTTTTGTACGACGTTGGCGTAAGTATTGCCTGCCGTGGTTGTCAGTTCGGCGTTTTCCGACAAGCCTATGACCAATGCAATGCAAGCGCAGGCAGCGGCAGAAGCGGCAGTGTACCAGAAAGCATGGCGGCGTTTGCGTGCCTTTTCGGCGATTATGGCGCCGGTGACTTGAGCCATAAGATCTGCGGGAATGTCTTCCGACATTGACTGCGACTTTTCGGCGGGTAGGGCGAAGATGGCAGCATCAGCTTTTAGATCTTCGGGGATGTTGGCGGACGCGGTGAAGTACTGCGTCAGAGCATCTTCGTCAGCGGCGGTTGCCGTACCGTCATACCAGCGGTCAAGCATGGTGCGAGCCGTGGTTTCGTCTATGATGTCTGCATTCGTTTTCATTATATATATTGTTTAGAGAGATTGCATTTGTACGATGATGTTGCGAAGTTGGCGACGTGCGCGAGAGGTGACTTGGCGAACGTTGGCTTCGGAAGTGTGCAGTTCGGCGGCCATTTGGCTGTAGCTGCGGCCTTGTAAGCCCCATTGGATGATTTGACGTGAACGCTGTTCCAGTCTATCCATAGCCTTTTGGAGCAAGCCGGTAGCATCCTCGGCATCCGTTTCGTCGTCAGCCTTGCTTTCGGCTATGGAAGCTAATGGTTCATCGCCGGCATCCAAGTGACGAGAGCGGATGATATCAAGGCAGTAGTTGCGGACGGTCACCGCGCAGAAAGCTCCGGGTGTAGCCGGTACCGCGATTTCGGAGCAGCGTTCCCACAGACGCCGGCATATATCTTGGACGGCATCCTGTGCCTCGTCCTCGTTCCCGAGGATGCGTCGGGCCACGGCAAGCATGCTGTTGTAGCAGCCAAGGATGTTGTCTTTATATTGTTGTGCGGTCATTGTGGTTTTGTTTTGCTGTTCACTATTATGACGTAAGGTGACGCTGTTTGTGACAGCGCTTGATGATTTTTTTTGAAAAAAAATGATTGGTGGAACGTGGGAGGCTGAACAAGCGGCTGTTATTTACAGTCACACTGATAGATACGTACGTCATGGGCAACTCCTCGATGATAGCGCCATGCATACAAACATCCGCCCTGACGGTATCCTGCGGACTCGAATAGTCGGCATGAAGCCTCGTTTTCGGCTGCAACTTCGGCCGCAAGTTGAGCTAAGGCCAAGTAATCGTGGGCATATCGACTGATGCGGCGCAGCGTCTCGTGAGCGTATCCGTGCCCTCGCCACTTAGGCGCAATGTATATGCCTACCCATGCACGTCGATTAGCGGTATCGATGTCGTAGAGATCCACAGTGCCTACGGTGGTTCCATCAGCAAGACAGACCATCATGCGCAATTGGTTGCCTCCATATAGAGAGCCATCATAGCTTTGGACATACTGCCAAATCTGGTAGCGTGACACCGGCGTCATATTCTGACGGCTGAACCATTCGGTCACATCGTTTTCCCATATATATATTGTGTCGACGTCCTCCGGTTCGAGTGCGCGTAATGTCAGTCGGTCAGTTTTGTCAGTCTGTGTCATATTGTGTCAGAATTGAGGGTCACCCACGGGGACGCGTCCGGCAAGCGATTGGGCCAAAGTGGCCTCGTCAGCGTATTCGATATCGCCGCCTACCGAGAGGCCGCGAGCCAATTGTGTCACCTTGGCAGGAGTTCCGGCCAGTCTCCTATATATATAGTAGTTGGTAGTTTCGCCCTCCATCGTGGGGCTGAGCGCAAGTATGACCTCGCGAGTATTTTCGTCCTTGACGCGTTGTACTAACGAGTCAATTTCCAGTAAATCAGGGCCTACGCCATCGATAGGCGATATGACGCCACCTAATACGTGGTATAATCCGTGATATTGAGCCGTGCGTTCGAAAGCGAGAACATCGCGGATGTTCTCGACGACGCATATCGTGGAGGTATCGCGCAACGGATTGGCGCATATAGGGCAGATATCGGTTTCCGAGATGTTATGACAGCGTTGGCAGTAGCGTATGCCATCACGCATGGATGTCAACGCATCAGCCAAGCGATGTGCCAGTGACGGATCTTGTCGTAAAATGTACAAAGACAGCCGCAAAGCGGTTTTGCGGCCTATGCCCGGGAGGCGTGATATTTGATTGACGGCTTCGTCCAAAAGCGGTGAGGCGTATTCTTGTTGCATCGTAAACTATCTCTGTCAGTGCATATGCGCAGTTGGCATATTATTTGTAATACCTAAAACGGTATGCAAATTTAAGCATAATTCCCCAACCATTGCGGGACGGGAGATGTTGAAATGATACATACCGATAAAAAAGATAAAAAATACAAACCATGACAATGAAACGGTTCAACGCAGATACATTCGGACGAAGCGGGTCATCCCGCCGGGGCGACAAGAGTATACTTGGCGCCGGGACGATACTGGTGGCGCATCCACAGTTGACTCAGAGCTGCTTCAACCACGCGGTCATAGTCCTCTTGGACTACGGGCGTAATTCCGGAGCCATGGGATGTGTGCTCAATTACAGTACCAAGTTCGGTCTTGATGACATTCTCAAGAGTGTCCGCAACGAAGGCGTGCCGGTATATGGCGGTGGTCCCGTAGGGCTGGATCGGCTGTTCTTTCTGCACACGCTTGGCGAGGACATATTGCCCGGAGCCAATATGGTAGTCCCCGGATTATGGGTCGGCGGCGATTTTGATGCTGTCGCCGATTACGTCAACGCCGGGTATATGACCGAAGGCGAATTGCGCTTCTTCCTTGGATACTCCGGATGGGAGGCAGGGCAACTCGAAGACGAGATAGACGAGGGTACGTGGGCAACCTTGCGTATGCCTGACGACCTTTCGGACCTGCTGCGAGGCGATGGCGATGCCGTATGGCATAACGCTGTACGAGCCCTCGGCAAGGAATACCGCGATTGGCAGTTGTATCCACGCAATATCCATTCAAACTAAACCATAAACCACAACATATCAATAATAACAAGAAAATAAACAACAAAATATAAACTATGAACTTTAACAATTTCACCATCAAGTCACAGGAAGCCATTCAGAAGGCCGTTGAGATTACTCGCTCGTCGGGTGCTCAGGCCATCGAACCTGTGCATCTCCTCAAAGCTATTATTGAGGAAGGCGACTCGTTGGTCAAATTCATCTTTCAGAAGCTTGGCGCCAACCTGCAGCAGGTAGTGCGTCAGGTGGACGAGGCCATCGCCAACGAGCCCAAAGTAAGCGGCGGAGAGCCGTATCTGAGCCATAGCACAAATGACGTGATGCAGAAGGCGTTGGATATAGCCAAGGCCGACGGTGACGAATATGTCACGCTCGAAGCCATGCTCACCGCCATCTTCGAAATCAATTCGCCTGCAGGCACCATACTTAAGGATGCCGGAATCACGGGCAAAGAGTTGAAAGCCGCTATCACCGAGTTGCGCAAAGGCAAGAAAGCTACAGACCAAGGCGCTGAAGAACAGTATAATGCCTTGTCCAAGTATGCCATCAACCTCTGTGAGCGTGCTCGCGAAGGCAAGCTTGACCCTGTAATAGGTCGTGACGAGGAAATTCGTCGAGTACTTCAGATTCTGAGCCGTCGTACCAAGAACAACCCTATGCTTATAGGTGAACCCGGTACAGGTAAAACGGCCATAGCTGAGGGACTTGCACAGCGTATCGTACGCGGCGATGTTCCCGAGAACCTCCGTTCAAAGCAGATATTCTCGTTGGATATGGGCGCATTGGTGGCCGGAGCTAAGTACAAAGGTGAGTTTGAAGAGCGTCTTAAAGCTATCGTTAACGAAGTCACTCAGAGTGACGGTGAGATAATTCTTTTCATAGATGAAATCCACACTTTGGTAGGTGCCGGCAAGGGTGAAGGAGCAATGGATGCTGCCAATATTCTAAAACCTGCATTGGCACGTGGCGAACTTCGCAGCATTGGTGCCACCACCTTGGATGAGTATCAGAAGTATTTTGAGAAAGACAAGGCTCTCGAACGCCGTTTCCAGAAGGTAATGGTTGACGAACCTGATGAGGCCAGCGCCATCGCCATTCTTCGTGGTTTGAAGGAACGCTACGAGAATCACCACCATGTACGTATCCGTGACGAAGCCGTTGTGGCTGCCGTTCAGTTGAGCGAACGATATATCACTGATAGATTCTTGCCTGATAAGGCCATTGACCTGATGGACGAGGCTGCTTCTAAACTCAAGTTGGAAATCGACTCTGAGCCGCAAGCTTTGGATGACATCAAGCGTCAGATTGCCCAAAAAGAAATCGAACGTGAAGCCATCAAGCGTGAAGGCGACGAGGCTCGTGTCAAGGACATCGAGAAAGACTTGGCCTCGATGCGTGAGCAGCAGAGCCAAATTGCAGCTCAATGGAAGTCCGAAAAAGACCTGATAGACCGTATACAGAAGAATAAGGTCGATATCGAACAACTCAACTTTGATGCCGAGCGTGCCGAACGTGAAGGCGACTATGCTCGTGTAGCCGAAATACGCTACGGTACCATCAAGCAAAAAGAGGATGAGAATGTCAGCATCCAAGCTCAGTTGAAAGCTATGCAAGGGGAGAAGGCACTCATCAAAGAAGAGGTCGATGCCGATGACATCGCCGATGTGGTAAGCCGTTGGACTGGAATACCTGTCAGCAAGATGGTACAGAGCGAGCGCACTAAGTTGCTGCTGCTGGAGGACGAATTGCACAAACGTGTAGTGGGACAAGATGCCGCTATCAGCGCTGTGGCCGATGCCGTACGTCGTAGCCGTGCCGGTCTTAGCGATCCCAAACGTCCTATCGGTTCGTTCATCTTCTTAGGTACTACCGGTGTAGGTAAGACTGAATTGGCCAAAGCGTTGGCTGACTACCTCTTCGATGACGAGAATATGATGACCCGTATTGATATGTCCGAGTATCAGGAGAAACATTCTGTGAGCCGTTTGGTCGGAGCGCCTCCGGGATACGTAGGATATGACGAAGGCGGTCAGTTGACCGAAGCTGTACGTCGCAAACCGTATTCGGTTGTCTTGTTCGACGAAATCGAGAAAGCTCACCCGGATGTTTTCAACATCTTGTTGCAGGTGCTTGATGACGGCCGTCTGACCGATAATAAAGGTCGTGTTGTCAATTTCAAGAATACCATCATAATCATGACCTCGAACATGGGATCGGCCTTGATACGTGACAACTTTGCGAAGATGACTGATGCCAACCGTGAGCAGACCATCGAATCGACAAAAGCTCAGGTATTGGAGATGCTTAAAGAGAATATCCGTCCCGAGTTCTTGAATCGTATAGATGAAATCATCATGTTCACGCCGCTCGACCGCAAGGAAATCGAGCAGATTGTCGAACTGCAAATGAAGTCTATACAAAAGATGCTTGCGCCCAATGGTATCACCTTGGAATACACGCCCAAAGCAATATCGTTGCTCGCAGACGAGGGCTTCGATCCCGAATTTGGCGCACGTCCCGTCAAGCGTGTTATCCATCGTCAGATTCTTAACCGACTGAGTAAGGATATCTTGGCTCAGAAGGTAGACAAGGAACGCCCCATCGTTATAGACGTGGATGCCAATGGCGAACTGAGTTTCCGTAACTGATAATCCGGAATTAGTCGGTAATACCGACATGACATACGAAAATAGCGAGAACGCTTACTCGAAACGAGTAGACGTTCTCGCTATTTTTTTGTCCGGTATCGGAAGTCTCAGCTTTTATGACAAGAGTCGTGTAGCGGACATCCGGCACAAGCATCCGAGGCATGGCAGTTTGAGTTCGAACCATTCGTTGCATCGTCGTCTTTATGATGACGGCACGAAGGACACGAGCTTCCGTGTCGGAAGCTACGAGCCATGCGCATTACAAAGAATATGGTGGCGGCCACTACTATTATTATGACTACAATGTCTTGCCAGGTCATTCGGATTTGCCGTTTTTGTTAAGCATATCAGCCAGTTGTGCCGGAGAGAGTGTCGCCGGGTATTGCGCGAACGGCAGTATAAAGTTGCAACCTTCGGCATAGCGACTGCATCCGTATGCAGTACGTCCTTTGAGCAAATGGCCTTTACGACATTTGGGACAAGGAATCTGTTCGACGGACGTTGGTGCAGGCGTTGTCGCTTTTGTCGTCTTTTTTGTTGTCGTTTTCTTTGTCTTGGCGCCATCGGCTTTGGTAGAGCGCGTCTTACGAGTTTTGGCCGGGGCCTTTTCGACGGCGATGTGGCTGCCGCTGTTGTCCGAAAGCACGGTGATAACTATGTCGTTGACTTGAGCCTTAAGGTCATTGACAAATTCGGATGCGCTGAATTCGCCGCGCTCAATCATACGAAGACGATTTTCCCAAATACCGGTGAGTTTGGCGCTTTTCAGCAATGGATCTTTAATGGTGTCTATAAGAGCTATACCGGTGCTTGTCGGCGCCAGTGTTTTGCCGCGTAATCGTTTGATGTATTGCCGCTTGAATAATGTTTCAATAATGGCTGAGCGCGTGGACGGTCGTCCGATGCCGTTGGCCTTCATTGCTTCGCGGAGAGTTTCGTCCTCGATGCTTTTGCCGGCGCTTTCCATTGCGCGGAGCAAGGTACCTTCGGTGAAAGGCTTGGGCGGTTGTGTAGTTTTTTTATTGACAAACGGGACGTGCGGTCCGCTTTCGCCACTGACGAATGTCGGTAGTGTTTTGTTGTCGTTATCTTCCTCGGAGTCTTCGTTGTCCTGTGCTTCGGCGAGTACTTCGGTTTGGCTTTTGTCCTTGGGCGGAAAGAGCGCTTTCCACCCTTGTTCGAGTATTACGCGGCCTGTGGCTTTGAATTTGTGTTTGCCTGCATGGGCGCTCACGGTCGTTTGCTCGAATACGCAATCAGGATAAAATGCTGCAATAAAGCGCATTGCTATAAGATGATACATCAACCGCTCGTCTCCGATGAGAGCTTTAGGAGACTGTCCGGTAGGGATGATTGCATGGTGGTCGGTGACTTTCGAATTGTCAAATATACGCTTGCTCTTAGGAATCTTGCGAGCCAATACCGGCGCCGTAATATTGGCGTATGGAGTCATTTGCTGCAATATGCCCGGAATTTTGGCATGCAAATCTTCACTGAGATACGTTGTATCTACACGAGGATATGTTGTTACTTTTTTTTCGTACAGTGACTGTATGAGTTGGAGTGTGCGGTCGGCCGACCATCCCCATTTTTTGTTACATTCGACTTGTAGCGAGGTGAGATCGAATAGTTTTTTTGGCGCTTCACGTCCTGTCTTTTTGGCTATATCGTCGATAGTCAACGGAATATTTCGTATAGCTTCGGCTTCGGCGTTGGCGGCTTCGACGTTGTCAAATCGATCGCCGGTGGAAGTAAACACCGTGTTGCGATACCGCGTCGCCAGCTCCCACGAGTCGGTAGGCTTAAAATTGTCTATAGCACGTTGGCGTTCGACAATAATAGCGAGTGTCGGAGTTTGTACGCGACCTATAGACAGAACGTTACGATCGTTCCGGTCGCTGTACTTGAGCGTATATAGTCGTGTCGCATTCATACCCAGCAACCAATCACCTATGGCTCGGGACAGTCCGGCGTAATACAGATTGTCGAAATCCGACTGAGGGCGTAGATGGGCAAATCCTTCGCGAATGGCCTCGTCTGTCAGAGAGGAAATCCATAGACGTTGCACGGGGCACTTGACAGAGGCTTTTTGCATCACCCAGCGTTGTATCAGTTCGCCTTCTTGGCCGGCATCACCGCAGTTGATAATGCTGTCTGCTTTGGAAAACAGCGTGGCGATGACCTTAAATTGCTTTTCGATGCCTCGATCGGCAATAAGCTTTATGCCAAAGCGTGACGGAACCATAGGCAGAGCCGAGAGACTCCACCGCTTCCACATATCGGTATAGTCATTTGGCTCCTTGAGGCAGCATAGGTGTCCGAAGGTCCAGGTGACACAATATCCATTGCCTTCATAAAAACCATCGCGCGAAGCATCGGCTCCGAGCAGTCGGGCGATGTCACGGGCGACGCTGGGTTTCTCCGTAATGCAGACTATCACAGGTCTTTAGCTTTGGCTTCGTTCCACAGGGTGTCCATTTGCGCAAGGGTCATGTCCTTGAGTGGAGTGCCGAGTTCGTGAGAACGTTGTTCGATATAGTTAAAGCGAGCGATAAACTTGCGGTTGGTGCGTTCGAGGGCGTTTTCGGGGTTAACCTTATACAGCCGTGCCGCGTTTATGATAGCGAACATCAGGTCGCCGAACTCGCCCTCAATTTCGTCTTGCGAGCCGTTTGCTACAGCCTGTCGTACCTCGGCTGTTTCTTCTGCGACCTTGTCCCATACTTGTTCGGTCTCCTCCCAGTCGAAGCCGACATTTGCAGCTTTTTCTTGGATGCGGAAAGCCTTGACAAGTGCCGGTAGCGCTTTGGGAACCCCGGCCAAAGCCGTGTGATTTCCGTCTTTCTCTTTGAGCTTGATTTGCTCCCAGTTCAGTTCCACGTCATGGGCATTGTTCACGTGGACTTCGCCGAAGACGTGTGGATGACGGAAAATCAGTTTTTGGTTGAGTGCATCGGCTACGTCGGCGATGTCGAACTGTCCTTGCTCATCACCTATTTTGGCATAGAATAATATATGCAGTAGTACGTCACCGAGTTCCTTTTTGATGTTCGGACTATCGTTTTCGAGCAGAGCCTGAGCCAGTTCGTAGGTTTCTTCGATGGTGTTGGGACGCAGACTTTGGTTGGTCTGCTTGGCATCCCAAGGGCACTTGACACGAAGTATGTCAAGGGTGTCCATGACACGGCCAAGTGCCTCGAGCCTTTCTTGTCGGGTGTGTGACATTATATATATGCGTTATAGTTACTTATCTTTGTAAACTTCAAGCCCTTTGTTCAGCCAAGAGATGAATGCTGCGATATCTTCATCGTAGCTGCGAGCCAGGGCAAGTGGCGTCCCATCGCGGCTGTCAAGCAGAACATAATAAGGCTGCGAATTGATATTGAACTTGTGGCGCTGGAGGTAGGCCCATTTTTCGCCAACGGTGGATATGGTAACCTCTTGGCCATTTTCCTGTACGGTGTAAGGCTGGGGTAGGTCCGCTTTTTCGTCTACCATAAGCTTGATAAGTACGTAGTTGTCTTCGATGATTTTGCGTACTTGGTCCGTATCGAATACGGCACCTTCCATCTTACGGCAATTGACGCAGGCATATCCTGAGAAGTCAAGAAGTACCGGTTTATCGTTCTCGGCTGCATAGCGCATGCCTTCGTCATAATCGTGGAATTCTTTGAATTGTCCGCCGTAAAGGTTAAAGTCTTGTGTAGACAGCGGCGGTGCAAAAGCGCTGATGCTCTTGAGCGGTGCGCCCCATAGTCCGGGCAGAAGGTATACGGCAAAGGAGAATGATATTACCGCCAGAAAGAATGATCCGACGCCGGTATGTTCTTTGGAGGCATCGTGTTTAAATCGTAGTTTGCCTATCAGGTACATACCCAGCAGGACAAATAGCACAATCCAGATTGCGACAAATACTTCGCGGTCGAGTATGCGCCATCCATATGCAAGGTCGGCTACGGAGAGGAATTTGAGCGAGAGTATCAATTCGATAAATCCGAGGACAACTTTCACTGAATTCATCCATCCTCCGGACTTGGGCATCTCTTTAAGCAAAGAGGGGAAGAATGCGAATAGTGAGAAGGGTAGGGCGAGGCCGAGAGCAAAGCCTCCCATACCTATGGCCGGGCCGACTATACTGCCCTGCGTGGCGGCTTCGACCAAGAGTGTACCGATGATAGGACCTGTGCACGAGAATGATACCAATACCAGGGTGAAGGCCATGAAGAATATACTCAGGATACCGGTGGTGGTTTCTGCCTTATTGTCTATGCTGTTGGACCATTTTGAAGGCAACTTGATGTCGAATGCTCCGAAGAAGGAAATAGCAAACACAACAAGCATTGCGAAGAATATGAGGTTGAAAACAGCACTGGTGGCGATGTCATTGAGTTTGCCGGCTCCGAAGGCAAGCGTTATGGCTATGCCCATTACCAAATAAATTACGATGATAGACACACCATAGAGAGTGGCATCTGTGATGGAGCGGCGACGGCTTTTAGTTCGCTTGAGGAAGAAGCTGACGGTCATCGGTATCATCGGCCATACGCAAGGTGTGAGCAAGGCCAATAATCCGCCTAAAAATCCCATGACGAGCAGTGACAGCCATGATGGAGCGGCTTCTTGCCCGGGGGCATCGCTATTAGCTGACATCATATCCACCGAAGCCCACAAATCCGTCGGTTCGCCTGTTTGGGCTATAGCGGCGGACGTCTGCGATTTGGCGTCACCGACTGTGTCCGGTGCTGTGGTTGTTGAGGTTGTTCCACCGATATTTACGCTGAAATTAATACGCTTGGGCGGTGTGCAGGCATCTTCACGGCATGCCATATATTCTATGGTGCCGGTGATTGCCGTATTAATCGGTCGATCCACGCGATATGTGCATGTGAATGTTACGGTTCCGGTCCATTCCTTGAGCTTAAGGTCAAAAGCCTTGTCTATGATTGTTTTGGACTCGGTATCCGGGATTATTTCGCCAAACGTGACACCGTCGATGTTGGCAAAAGTGATTGAAGTTGGCACCGGGCCGTTTTTAACTTTTTCCAGACCATAGATGTGCCATCCGGGTTGGATAGCCGCGGTGACGGTTACTGTACCGCCATCGGCGGTCTCGGTTACGTCCCAACTCCATTTAACGGGGTCGGTGATTTGGGCGCTTGCACCGGGAACGGTGGCGAAAAGACACAATAAGAATATTGCGTAAGATAAAGTCTTTTTAATCATAGCCGTAGTTCGCAGTTGTGATATTGAAGTGTGGTTGTGCAAAGTTTCTGAATCTTGTGTGATGGCTGTCGTAGGCTGCATTGCCTATAAGTTGTTACACAAGAAGTATGAATAGATAAAGATGTGAATGCTGAAGGATACTGATTCGGCGAAAGAAAAGTATGAGTGTGAGACGGATGTAAAAATGCCCTATCACCGATAGCTACTTACCTTGATACGCTTTGACTTTAAGCTTTACGGTTTGTTTCTTGGGTGGGTTGCAAGTATTTCCGTTGCATACCATATAGTTGATGACTCCGTCTATCGAGGCAGACGTGACATCGCCGGTGAGGCGAAAACGGCGGGTGAATACTACTTCCTTTTCCCACCAGCGTAAAGTCATATTGAAGGATGCATCATGACTTGATACCGGTTTAGCGGAGGCCTTGAATTGTCCAAGCCATTTTATTCCGGAGCTTTTGGCGAAATCAAGTGTTGTCGGAACAGGTCCACCCTTGGGTAATGTAGTATCGTATAGATGCCATCCCTCAGAAATGATTGCGCGTACGGTGAGAGTTCCCTCGGTAGGAGAGGTCATTTTTGCTGTCGTACGCCAGCGTACGGGTGAGGTCTGAGCTGTGGCGGCAGATGCAAAAGTCAATATGGCGATAATTGCAGTGAGCAATCGTGTTGCTTTCATATTCGAAATCAGTGTTATGGTGTATATATATTCTGTAGCCTGGCTTTATATGCGGATTGTGCGAAATATAGATGTTTCAATCTACTGTATGATGCTATGCGGCAGTATGTTTAGCGGCGCAAAGCACGGGCGGCATTATTCAGGTAATCTGCGGCACGACTATCGGCTTGCACGGCCTTACGGTCATAGTCGGCGGCGCGATCGAGATCGTTTTGCATCCGACGTCGGTAAGTTTCGGCATTGCGTGTATCATCGCGTCGGATGTACGAATCCATCTGCCGACGATTGCTTTCGGCACTACGGCGATACGAATCGGCATCACGTCTGTAATTTTCGGCTTGACGCATCTGGTACTCAGCATCGCGTATGTACGAACGAGCTTGACGGGTGTTGTAGTCATCGGCATGTGCGGCTACCGGAGCCAGTGTCGCTATTGCGATGACAGCCAGGGTTGTTGTCAGAAATTTTCTCATGACTTATTATTATAATTGGAGAGTTTGATTTGCTGTATCTTGATGTAGCCCGATTTACGCGGTGGGTAAAGACGAGCCTTTGTCGAGAATGAAGCGTTCGGCCTCAAGGGCGGCGCGACATCCGGCAGCGGCAGCATTGACAGCTTGCTGAAAGCGGGGATCGGCCACATCTCCTGCCGCAAAAACGCCATCAACGCTTGTGGCGGTGGATATGCCATGGGTGATGATGTACCCGGCCTTGTCTGTTTCGACGTACTTTGCAAACGGAGCACTATTGGGCTGATGTCCTATCGCCAGGAAAAAACCGTCAATATTGATGTCATAACGACGCTCTTGTTCTGTGCCTGCATATTCGACCAAATGAGCCCCCTCGACAAATTCTTCGCCAATCAAACCAAGGGTATTTGTGTTGAATAATATTTCGATTTTGGGATTATCAGCCACGCGCTGCTGCATCACTTTGGATGCTCGCAGGTGGTCCTTGCGGACAATCATATATACTTTTTGAGCCAATCCGGCGAGGTAAACGGCTTCCTCACAGGCTGTGTCACCGCCACCGACGACAGCCACGCGCTTCCCGCGATAGAAAAATCCGTCACATACCGCACAAGCGCTAACGCCCATGCCGCGAAAACGTTCTTCGTCCGGAAGTCCGAGATAGCGAGCCGAGGCGCCAGTGGCAATGATTACCGTATCGGCGACGATGATTTTGCCGGACGCAAGTGTAAGTCTGAACGGCCGTACGGATAGGTCGGAGTCTGTCACGCGGTCGGATAGCATTACGGTGCCGAAGCGCAAGGCTTGGTTGCGCAAATCAGCCATAAGTTGGTTGCCGTCAACTCCTTCGGGATAGCCCGGAAAATTCTCGACTTCAGATGTCGTGGTCAATTGTCCGCCCGGTTGCGGGCCATCGACAAGTACAGGCGCAAGATTGGCTCGTGAGGCATATATCGCGGCTGTATAGCCGGCGGGGCCCGAACCGATAATGGCGCATTTTGTGGTGATGACGTCGCTCATATTTATAGTCGTATTATGTGTTTATATAACGGATGCCGAAGCACTTGTTTTTTATCTTAGATCTATTAGTTCGACCTTGGGATTTGACCGCGTGTCGTACTGGAAGTATGAAGCCGGAAGGGATGCGCCATGGCTGACGGATTTGACTGACACGGCGACCGTTGAGCCGTCCGAAAGTCGAAGCGTTAAGGCTATAGGTGCGTAATTACCGGCATTAACGCGAATGGTGGCCGTTGTAATTTGGCCGCCGCGTTTTTTGGGCTTAAGTGTGATGGCGTACTCGCCTTTTTGACTCTGTGCAAGGGTAGGGGTATAGTGCTGTTTGTAGGAGGTGAGGATGGCAAATGGATTAGACTCGACAACTTCGGCAGCGGTAGGCTTGGTGAGGGTTACTTCGCTGTCGCTGCGGTTGAGAGCCCATTGGTATGTCCCGTTATACCATACGGCAACATTACCGAGATTGAAGGTGAATTTTTTGCCGGACATAGTCATCGAGCCGTTGGCGTGTTTTCCCCCGGTGGTATATCCGAATTTTACCGTAACGCTTTTTGTCGAAGTAATCGCCTTGGCTGTTTTATCAAGTATCTGTGCAGCCGAGGGGGATGCGGCCATAGCGCCGAACGAAGCTGTGAATGTTAACAGTAAAACCAGTATATGTTTCAGTTGCCTTAATATCATATTGATATGCTGTGTGTATTTATACTAAACAAATGTTTGCCGGCCGATGTTTGGGCGGGTCAGCGATTATTAATAGGTACTATTATTGATTTAAATAGATCCTATTGTCGTACCCCGACGAGTGTCAACGTTGCGAGAGCACGTGTTCCAGCTCCATAGCGTCCATCTTTATCTGTCGCGGCTTATTGCCACTTGCCGGACCGACTATACCGCAGGCTTCCATTTGGTCGATAATTTTGCCTGCACGGTTATATCCGATTTGGAAGCGTCGTTGCAGCGAAGACGTTGATGCCGTGGACTGTGTAATGATGAAGCGAGCACATTCGTCAAAGAGAGGGTCTCGTTCATTGGTGCCGGCGCCCATATATCCGCCGTTTTGATGGTCATCGTTGGACAATTTGGGCTCGGGTAATTCGTACGCCTTGGTGAAGCCTGTTTGGTTGAAGATATAATTGACCAGATTGTCGACTTCGTCTGTAGATATAAACGCGCACTGGACGCGCACCGGTTCGCCGCTTTGGCTGTATAGCATATCTCCGCGGCCGATAAGTTGGTTGGCACCCGGGCGGTCAAGGATTACGCGCGAGTCTATCATCTGGAATGTACGGAAAGCGATACGAGCCGGGCAGTTGCTTTTGATAAGTCCGGTGAGAACGTTTGTAGACGGACGTTGCGTAGCTATAACCATATGTATGCCAATGGCACGAGCTTTTTGTGTGATGCGCGTCACGGGTAACTCAATCTCCTTGCCGGCAGTCATAATCAGGTCGGCAAACTCATCAATAACTACCACTATATATGGCAGGTAGTGATGCCCGTAATCGGGATTGAGGCGTCCTTCCTCAAATTTTTTGTTATATTCGATGATATCGCGTACTCCGGCTTCGCGCAGCAGGCCGTATCTTGTGTCCATCTCAACGCAAAGCGAGTTGAGTACCATCAGTACTTTTTCGAAATCGGTGACGATGGCACTTTCCTCGCCCGGAAGTTTGGCCAGATAATGCTTTTCGAGCTTGTTGTAGAGGCTGAATTCTACTTCCTTGGGATCGATAAGGACAAACTTCAGTTCGGTGGGATGCTTTTTGTAAAGCAATGAGGCAATGATGACATTGAGGCCCACCGACTTACCTTGTCCGGTAGCACCGGCTACCAAGACATGTGGCATAGACGCGAGATCTGCTACAAATATATCGTTTGATATCGAGGCGCCCAAAGCGATTGGTAGCGGTTTGTCGTATTCGCGGAATTTTTTGGAAGACAACACCGCACGTATGGACACTGTCTGCGGATCGCTATTCGGCACTTCGATGCCTACGGTGCCTTTGCCCGGCATGGGTGCAATGATGCGTATATGACTGGCAGCAAGGCTTAAGGCGATATCGTCTTCAAGTCGTTTAATCTGAGCGATACGTATGCCCTCGCTGGGTACAATTTCGTATAACGTCACAGTCGGGCCGACGGTGGCCATGATACTGTCTATAGTGATTTTGTGGTCGGCTAAAGCCTTTTCAATACGGTCCTTGTTGTGCTGCAATTCGTCCGGGTCGGCGGAAATACGCTGAGGAATATCCTTGAGCAATTCGAGGGTAGGGAAGCTATACCCGGGTAGTATTGCGCGGTGGTCCGAGTATACTCCCGAGCCTGATGTGTCGGCTATGGCCTTACCATCGTCTATTGTGTCGACTTGCGGCGTGTCTATGGTAAATGACGTTTCGTTGCTGCCGGACTGCATCGGGTCAGGGTCTATGCTGAAGCCTTCGTCCTTGGCGGCTGTTTCCGAACCGTTATCGCCGGATTGTCGAGCGCGTATCGCCGGAGTATCTGCGACGGCGACATCATTGGCTGTGTCGGTACGACCTCCATTTGATTGAGGTGCTGCCTCATACGTGGTGGAAATAACATTATGAGCAGCGGCGTTTTCCGTCGTGTCGTTTGTCGCGTTTTCGCGATTTATTGAGCGTGTCTGCAGATGATTACGGCGTATTTCGGCACACTTGTGCGCAAAGCGCAAAATATCATTGAGAAAAACGCAAATTACAGCCACTAATAGAAGTAAAGATAAAGCACCTGCTACAATGGGGCCGCCGATATGCAAAAGATATGCGTTGACTTCATGGCCATGAGTACCTCCAAGGCTTATGGCAGTCTGAGCGTTGAAAGTCACCAAACCTACAACGATACTTACAGTGATGGCAAGTAATAGCGATTTGAAAGTCAAAGACCAGAATTTGATACGTTTGACGCCGAAAAAGCCTACGGCAATGAAACCCAGATAGGCGGCCAAGATTATCGATCCAAGGCCGAGAGCATCTGTAAACAATGCATTCGAAAGCCAGGCGCCAAAACTTCCTCCTATATTCTCGGTTGACCCCGGTTTTGTCGCCATTTGTTCGACAGAAAGCGATGTTACAGCACTTTGGTCGTGTGCGCCTTTTTCTAAATGCGAAAGAAGCATCATTAGCATAACCACGCAAATCACTCCGCAAACAGAGCCAAGGAATATACGCCAAGACTTGTTGCGTATTAGAGGCATCGACATATCAGGGTCTATAGCCGTGGCTTCGGGTTGCTCGGCAGGGGTTTCTGCAGCCTTTCTGGTGTGAGATTTGCGCCGAGGTTTGACCATAGTGGGTGCTTCTTCCTCGATAGGTGTCGCGTCGGCATCTGATACGACCGATGCTTCGGGCTCGGTATCAGCTATGCGCTCGTAGGCCGGAGTATAAGTGCTGCGGCGTACCACATCGCTGTCCTTACCGCTGTCGGTATGTAAAGTGGTGTGAGAGCGACGCTTGCGATTTCTTTCTGTTATATCAATTTCAAATTCGTCCATGACGAAAGGTGGGTGATGCGTTTGAGGTGAGTAATCGAGTCCTTAGTTAAAGGCCCTCAAAATAAGGTCTTTAATAAAAATAGGTTGTTCTTTAATGCCGTGATTTCAGCGATTTAAGACGTCTGATGGCAGCCGCCGGGTCCGGATCATGGAATATGGCGCTTCCGGCCACTAAGGCGTCTGCACCGGCCTCGGCTAATTGCTTGCCTGTCGTGTCATTAACTCCACCGTCAATTTCGATGAGGGCTTTGCTACCGCTTTCGGTTATAAGTCGGCGTAAACGTCGCGTTTTGTTTAGAATCTCCGGGATAAAACTTTGCCCCCCGAAGCCGGGGTTGACGCTCATCAGCAGCACCATATCTACATCGGTGATGACGTCTTCGAGCATACATACCGGGGTGGCGGGGTTGAGCGTGACGGCTGCGCGCATTCCGGCTTGGCGTATAGCACTGACGGTGCGATGCAGATGTGTGCAGGCTTCCTGATGAACATTCATGATAGCGGCGCCGGTGTCTCGTACGCGTGTAATGTAACGGTCCGGGTCAACAATCATCAAGTGAACGTCCAACGGCTTGGTGGCGCATCGTGCTATGGCATCGATTACGGGGAAGCCAAAGGATATATTGGGGACGAATACGCCGTCCATAACGTCGAGATGATACCAGTCGGCTTCGGATGCTTCGAGCATGGCGAGGTCGCGGTCAAGGTTGCCGAAGTCGGCAGAAAGTAACGAAGGAGATACTATCATTAGTTAATTATTTGCATGTTGTGTCGGCTCGTAATTGTTTCGTGCTGTTAGTATTGAGGCGTAAGTTAGGACTTAGGTCGGGATGCTTGACGCTCCTTTTTCTCGTGGCGTTTGCATGCGTTGTATACGATGATAGCCACGCATATAAGTAAGATGCCTAAACCGGCGTATGTCAGATAGCTGTTGTAATGTTCAATTTTTTCGAACAGAACATCGCGAGGCACGCTCTTGCCGAGCCACCATCCGAGTGTGGTCAGTACGGCATTCCATACGCCGGCTCCAAGTATGGTAAAGATGGTGAACATTCCGATATTCATACGCGAAAGGCCGGCCGGAATGCTTATTAGTTGGCGTATAGCCGGTATAAGACGGCCTATAAAAGTGCTGATGGCACCATGTTTGTCAAAATAGCCTTCGGCACGATTCACTTTGGCGCGATCCAACAAGCAAGCGTGCCCGAAACGGGAATCTGCAAAACGATATACGAGCGGGCGACCGATCCATAACGACAAGTAATAGTTGACGTAAGCGCCGCACAATGCCCCGGCTGTGGCAACAAGACATACGCCGATGACACTCATACCTCCATCGGGAGAGGTTACGGCTATATATGCTGCCGGAGGTACAACGACTTCGGACGGAAAGGGTATAAACGAACTTTCAATTACCATAAATACGAATACAAACAGGTAATTGGCGTTCTCTACAAACCAACGAAAGAATTCGGAGGCCGTAAACGAAAATTCACTTCCGCCGTCAAGGGGTATCAGTGCAAGTATGGTGTCAAACATTGTGTCGTGTTGGGGTTACTTATCGATGATATAATTTATTTGCAAAGATACGAATTTTTATCCGGATGCCTTATATGGCAGATGTCCAAAAAGCATGCTGTCAACCGTAGAAAGTAGGATTTTAACGTTCTCTGCTTCTCCGGTTAAGTCGGTGCTGAAGTCGCAGTAGGCTGTACCGCGATATTAGGCAGAAGTCATTCACGGTCGAATATTCGGTCTAAAATCTCACGTGCTATTTCGAAAAACTTATATGCAAATATGATATAGGCCTTTATGAAAACAAACAACAATGCGATAAGTGCGATGTAGAGCGCGAATTTAATCATAACGTGAAATACTTGATTAGTCTTTGATGTAAATCAAGAACGAATCGTATTGCGCATATTTTTCCGTCTAAATCATTCGGGCAATGAACTGGTAGCTCGTCCATCGTTAGCCTGCTGATCGCGGGCCAATTGGAGTCGACGTTGGAGTTTTTCGCAATTCTTGCGTGCGTAGAACAGTTGGGACTGAAGCGAGGCCAAGTGTTCGGACGCGACAATGGCATCCGCCAATGCCGCACTGACGGCTATGGAATGTGATTTGCCGGCGGCATCGGTGATTATGACGCTGATACCCTTGCCGGAATTGGTTTGTAATGCCTGTACCAGCGGTGTTGCTGCCTCAGGTCCCACGTTGAAACGCCACGCGCCATCGCTGTGTACGCATGCATCGGCACTTATAGCTACTTGAGCTAAAATACTACCTGATGCGTCCTTTACGGACATTGTCGTTGGAGCTTTAGCCGCGACAAGAGTGGCTGCGATGAGCCAAGGAGTGTCTTCGTCCACCACGCGCGGTTGTATGGCATTGCGATTGACCGCAAGGTCTATGGCGGCGGCATTACGGTGTACTCGGTACGACCCCATAGTAGATGATGTCTGCTTGGTGACAAAATCTTTAGATGCGCTATCGATGGCGACAGTCAACGAGTCGGCGCGTGCAATCCATACGGGAAGCATACTTTGGGCTTGGTTTACTTGAACTTGAGCCCTCTCAGCCATAATGGCTTTACGTAATGCGATGCTGTCCGGATAGCGCGTATTGAGGGTGTCCATGAGCGCGTATGCTTGCTCGTAATTGCCGGCTGCAATACATTGATGTATTGAATCGACAAGGACGTGAGCGCCATTGTCTGTGTTTCCGCCACAACTTCCGAGTGTCATTGCCGCTGTAGCTATAGCGACCACGGCGAGTGCCTTAATATTATTTGCTGCGTTGTACATCTTTTACTCCTTTTACTGTTTTGATTTTTTTTATGAGATTGTTGAGAGCCGCGGTATCGCCTACACCGACAACGACATAGCCTTGGAAAAGGCCGTCGTTGGAGTCTACTGCAATGTTTCGCAATGAGGTATTACGCTCCTTGGTGATGATGGATGTGATGTTGGTGATTATGCCAATATCATCATGCCCCAAAATGCGCAATGTCGCCGACATTTGGCCGTCAAAATGGCCGCTCCATCGTGTACGAATGATGCGATAGGGATATTTCTGCCTGATGTTGGCGGCGTTAGGACAGTCCGAACGGTGTATTTTGATATAGCCTTCGGCCGATATAAAGCCGAAAACATCATCGCCGTATATGGGATTGCAGCATCGCGCCATCTTGTAATTCATACCTTTGACACCGTTGCCCTGGCCTATAACGAGGACATCGGAGGCATTGGCTGTATTATCATCGTTTTCGCGCAGCACAAATTCCTCGGCACTGACAGTCGGGACTGTCGCCTCGGAAGCTTTGTCGCGCATGGCCTCGTATTGTTCAAGGACATCATTTATGTCGGTATGCTCTTCGCCGAGGCTGCTATAGAAATCTGTGGTGGTTTTGAACCCAAGCTTGCGGATAAGCCGCATAAGCATATTTTCCTCGATTTCGATTTTGCGGTTCTTGAATCGGCGTTGCAGCAATTCCTTGCCCAATTCGGCTGCGCGGTTTTGTTGTTCCTTGAGTGTAACGCGTATCTTGTTGCGAGCCTTGGATGTAACGGCAAAAGACAGCCAGTCTCGCTTGGGCTGTTGCTGCGGCGAAGTAAACACTTCTACAGTGTCACCGCTTTGCAGTTTATAGTTGATTTTGCGGTTGCTGCCATTGACACGTCCGCCGGTGCATTGGCACCCCAAGCGTGTATGTATATGGAATGCAAAATCAAGTAGCGAAGCGCCCAGAGGTAGTCTGTATAGATCGCCCTTAGGCGTGAATACAAAAACTTCCTTGTTGTAGACGTCCATAGTCATGTTTTTCATCAACTCGGAAGGCCCGTTCTCTGCCGTTTCGAGGATGTCGCGGACGTTCTTCATCCAGGCATCGAGATTTCCTTCGCTCTTTATGCCCTTGTATCGCCAATGGGCTGCAAGGCCTTTTTCGGCAATCTCGTCCATGCGCCGGGTGCGTATCTGTACTTCCACAAATCTATTGCCGGGACCGCATACGGTGGTGTGCAACGATTCATATCCATTGGTCTTGGGCACTGAAATCCAGTCCTTAGTACGTGAAGGATTGGGTTGGTACATGTCGGTAACCACCGAATAAGCCAGCCAGCACTCGGCTTTCTCACGCTCGATAGGAGTGTCAAGTATGATACGTATCGCAAAGAGGTCGTAGATATGCTCGATATCGTTTTTCTGCTTTTTCATCTTATTCCAAATGGAATAGATGCTTTTGGTACGGCCTTTTATGTCAAAGTGCAGCCCGGCCTCAATTAGCTTTTGCTTGACAGGCGCAATGAATGCTTCGATGTATGCGTCGCGTCGAGCTTTTGTCTCGTTGAGCTTGTGTGCAATAGAAGTATATGTCTCGCGGTCGGTATACTTCAGAGAGAGGTCCTCAAGCTCGCTTTTTAGCGTGTATAATCCGAGACGATGTGCCAGAGGTGCATAGAGATATGCGGCTTCCATAGCCACTTGATGCACAGCGTCCTGATTGGGGTGGTGGTTTATTGAGCGCATCAGTACGACACGAGCCACAATCATAATGATAATGACACGTATGTCTTCGGCAAGAGTCAGCAGAAGGCGCTTGAAATTGTCACTCTCGATGGCTGCGGCATGTGTTGCGTAAAGATCACGTGTTTTGAGTAGACAACGTACGATGGTAGCGATGTCATCTCCCCACCGAGTGCGGACATCCTCAATAGTGATACATTGGTCATGGACAATCTCGTGCAACAGTATGGCTATTGCAATAGCGCGGTCTGCGCCCAGGCTGTCGCATAGAAGTCTTGTCGTGGCAATACTTTGGCTTAGCGGATGCAATCCAAAGGTGTCACGCTTAAGCTTCCCGGAGAGTAGCGCCCGGGATATGACGTCTTCAAGGGTGGTTATATCTTCTTCGGATATACGCCCTTGGAGTGTCTGAACCAATTGGCCATAGTCATTGGATAGAGTGGCCAATTCGTCGGGACTTATAATGTCGGCCGAAATCTCGGTTAAATCTGACAGACGCATAATTAATCGTATTATGTCTATACCTGCTATCGAATAATGGTAGTGGTATGTGTTCTTAATTATATGTATCTATTTGTAGTATAGATGCTCGGATGTAAGTCTGATAACCTTAGCGGTGTACCCTCCAATAGCAAATACAAAGTTACTGATTTTTATATTTTTATTCTGCTTTTATCGGGTTGTTTTTGTGAAATATGCTCTGTTTTTTAGGTTTTTTCAGATTGCATAGTCCGTCTACTTAGGACACCCCCGGGCGCCACTTTTACGGCTTTGTCGTTCACCATACAGCCTCAGCATTTTTGACATCTTACTCCGATATGGGACTTCCGGTGTCTCATAATGCTCTATGTGTACGTAGTTGAGGCTTTGCGGCAGAGTTGTGGTATGCTCTGTAGGGTAGGAATAAAATGATACGGGGCTTTGCCCGAAAAGGCTCGACCCCGTATCATCTCAGTCTTGACAAGCAGACAATTGATTGCGCGTATCAGTCTATGCTTGTTTTACTTGTTTCCGGCCAAATTCTTGTATTTGTCCATCTGGGCTTTTGCCTCGTCAAATGCGGCAGTGTTCTTTTGTATCAAGTAATACTGAGCGATGGCGTGGTATGCTTCGACGTAGTAGTCAAGATAGTTGTCCTTATTAGAAGGATCGGCATTCGCAGGATCTTGGTTGAGAATGCTGATGATTTCTTCGTAAGTCTTGACGGTGTTTTCGTCGGGCTTATTGCCGTTTTTGGCTGTGTAAAGCAGGGCTTTCCAACGCAGATATGTAGGTTCGGGCTTGATGCCGGAGAGTACCTTGTCCATATATTCGAGACCCTGTTGAGCTTGCTGAGCGCGATCTTCCGGAGTGTCGTTTTCACTGAGGGTGGATACAGCCCAAAGGCGTTTGGCGGCTGTGTAGTACTCGCTTCGTTGCGGTTCTTTTGCTCCGGCAAGATACTTGTTGTAGTATTCAGCCGAGAGCTTGTATTCCTTCTTGGCCCAATAGGTGTCCGATAGGGATTTTAAGATGCTACTGTCTTCGGGGAAGGCTTGAGCGCCTTTTTGAAGTATTACGACAGCGAGAGAGTCTTGATTGGCTTTGGTCAACAAGCCGGCGTAGAATTTGTAGTCTGCGGCGTTGAATTTGGTAGCATTAGCTGAATTATCAAAGTACTTCTGTGTCTCTTGAAGAGCTTCATCATCGCGGTTGAGTGCGTCAAGCGAGCGAACCACGATGCGCTGGAGGGTGATGTCGCCGGGCTTTTTGCTGAGAACCTCGGAGGCGATGTCATGCGCTTTCTGGTAGTTGTTGCCGGTGAAGAGCAGCACTGCGTAGCGGGCTTTGTCTTCGGGGAAGTGGTTGGGATTGGCGATGTACTGGCCGTATTGTTTTGCGGCTTCTGTCCATTGTCCGTCTTCGTAGTACTTCTCGGCGAGTTCGCGCTGGCCTAATGCCGAGTTGGGGTTCTTTTGCAGCAGTTCCACCAATTTTTGTATTGCGAAACGCTTTCCGCCATCGGTGTTGAAGTATACGTTGGCATATTTTACATAGCCCTCGGGGTTGTCTTCGTCAAAGTATATGGCCTGCTCGTACATTGTGGCAGCCTTGTTCCAGTCTTTTGCTGCAGCCAGGCGGTCGCCTTCGAAAATGTAGATGGCCGGTTCGTTGTTTTTGGATGTCTTGTATGCTTTCTTGAGGTACTCTTCAATCTCTTTTGCATACTTTGTGGGATCGGCTTTATAGTAAGCACGAACGATGTCTACGAGCAGTTCTGCGTTTTTCTTCTCGTAGGACTGAGCCTTTTTGAAGTTTTCTTTGGCAGCGCTTTCGTTGCCGGCCTGGAGATCAAGTGCTCCTATGCCGACATAGTTGTAGCCACAGGTGGCATTAGCAGCGAGGCCTTTGTCAAAGTAGCTCTTAGCTGTTGTTTTGTCGCCTTTTGCAAGGTAGGATTGGCCGAGGTAGTAGTATGCCATGGCTTTGTTCGTGTTCGCATCTGAGATGTTGCGATCGAGGATGGTGATGGCGTTATCATACTGGCCGGCTTTGTAGTATTCTACGCCGTCCTTGTAGCCTTGTGCCGAAGTGCCTATGGCGGCGCAGAGCAGCAACGCGGAGATAAGCTTAGCTTTCATACTATAAAAACTTTGGATATGTGTGGTTAATTGATTTTTTTTCTGTGTGTTCAAAAGAGCCGAGTGAAGAGCCCCGGCTTAAATTTGTGTAAAGTTACACATTAATCGTGTAATATAGCGCAATGGCGACCGGATTTGGCGTTAATCTATGTTAAGCGCCATTTCCGAGCCGCCATTGGGCCTATTCGTTGTCTTTTTATATGGATGTTTTCAATACCGTATGACCGGATGCGGTCTAACGGTACGTTGAGCGATGGCTATTGAAGCTCGACTACAGTAACCTGCATACGAGCAGGCAATATACCTGTTTTCATGATTATGCGTTGTCCGTCAACTCCGGTGACAAAGGCGTAGAATTTGCCTCCAACGCCGGCAGGCGAAGCGGTGGTAATCATATACATCGGGCGGGTCAGGGGATAGCTACCATCGTAAATGTTTTGCTGGTAGGGCTTGTAGGGTACTGCTTCGTAACGCATAACGCCAAGGGTTTTGACTCCGGACTTGTCCATACGATTGTTGATGTCTTCGCCGTTGACTGCCAAGGTGTCACCTACAAGACGTTGTACGCGTTCTTCGGTAGTGAGATTGTTGAGTGTAAGGTCTTTGGTAAGGTGGCTTACACCGATGACGCCCATAGCTCCCGGTTCTTTTTGGACGAGAGCCAATACGCTGTCAATGCTTCCGACGGCGTGTGCCAGCGGTCCCATAGGACGGCCGTTGAGCAAGGAGTCGCGCATGTACATTGCCAGACCCGAGCCTTCCGAATCAAAGTATACGTGTATGCGCTTGTCCGGAGCTCCCGGTTGTAATTGGCTCCAATTAGTCGTAGATCCGGCCAATATTTCGCTGATTTCCTTCATACTGAGTTGGTCAACGGGGTTGGACGGATTTACTATCAGTGCCACGGCATCTACGGCTATTTTCATGCTACGTAGATTGGGGTATTTGTCTTTCAGTGCCTTGCGTTCGGTCTTGGATAGGTCGCGTCCGACAACGATGGTGTGTATACTGCCGGCAAACAACGAGTCCAAAGCGTCTTTCTGTGTCACGTAGCGGGTGAGTACGTGGTATTGTTGCTTGAGGTAGGCGTACTCGAAGACGTCGATTTCCTCTTCCATGACGTTCTCAAACGAGTCATCGCAGAGCATTGTCATAATTTTTGACGGCTGCTTTTGACTGCATGAGCCTAAGGTCAAAGCCATGCACAGCGATGCGGCGGCTATAGATAATAATTTGGTGCGCATATATTTTGGTGTATTATATGTGTGTTTACAAACGGCTTTCGATGCCGGCATAGTATCGGTAGGCACGCCAGATTCCGTAGATAATCAATACGACACCTACGATGTCCCGTGGCCAGGTGTATTGAGGTGCCCAATCAAAGAAGTTGAGCAACAGTAGGATACCCATGCCGATGTATATGACTACCATAAAAACGGTGTAGACCAATCGCATGATACGACCGGGGCCTTGTCTGCGATTGTCTTCGTCATCGTTGCCGTGCATTTGTTGACGGTAACGTTCGAATTCTTCGTTAGTTTCTTGCTGCATATCGTTATATTAATTTTGTACGTATTTATATGTCATATCGCTGTTCGATGACAATCAATCGAGAAAGCGTTTTGTAATTCCGGTATATGCGTCGATGCGCCTATCGCGTAGGAACGGCCACCAACGTCGGACGTTTTCGCTGCGCCGCATATCAATGTCAACGATAGCTTCGGCTTCGGCATTGTCCGGCGCGCGGAAAAGAAATTCGCCCTGCGGTCCACAAACAAAACTGCTGCCCCAGAAGGTGATGCCATTTGTAGCTCCGGAGGGGTCGGGCTCGTGTCCGACGCGATTAACTGCAACAACGGGAAGACCGTTGGCTATGGCATGGCCGCGTTGCACCGTTGTCCATGCCTCGCGCTGGCGCGCCTTTTCATCTGCTGTATCGTTGCTTTCCCATCCTATAGCTGTGGGATATATAAGAATCTCGGCCCCGCGCAGTGCCATCATACGTGCTGCTTCGGGATACCATTGATCCCAGCAGACGAGTACGCCCAGCCTTCCGACCGAAGTGTTTATGGGCTCGAATCCGAGGTCCCCGGGCGTAAAATAGAACTTTTCGTAGTACGCAGGATCGTCCGGAATATGCATCTTGCGATAGCATCCGGCTATACTGCCGTCCGTGTCGAAGACCACAGCCGTGTTGTGATATAGTCCGGGGGCACGGCGCTCGAACATAGATGTGACTATAACCGTCTGAGTCTCTGCTGCGAGTGCAGCGTAGGCATCAGTGACGGTCGATGGAACGGGGGTCGCCAAATCAAAGGCATCGACATCCTCGGTTTGACAAAAATATAGGCTGTCGTGTAGTTCCTGATTGACTATAAGGCGTGCGCCCGAGGCTGCGGCCAGGCGTATCTTGGCAAAAAGCCTGGCGCGGTTGTCGGCGATGTCGGCCGTATTGTGCTGCTGTATGACAGCTGTTGGGATGATGCGTGTCATTAAATTATGCGTGTGTATGGTCATTATTCGGCAAGAGAGTGAGTGCATTACGCGGCAATTGCATAGTGGCGCAATGTATGCTTCCGTGCTGTTGTATCAGTGCGGTAGCATTCACGCCGATGATTTCGTGCTCGGGGAAAGCCTGCCCAATCAGTTTGAGCGCTTCGGCATCCTTATCCGGTTGTCCGTAAGTAGGCACGATGACGGCTCGGTCGCCAATGATGAGGAAATTAGCATAGGTTGCCGGTAATCTGTCATCCGTGTCCGGATCGTATTTCGGGTAGGGCATAGGCAGACCTACGAGATTGTATGGCTTTCCGTCAGCACGACGCATTTGACGCAATTCTTCTTCCATAGCAGACAATTCGTTGTACTGAAAGTCGTTAGCGTCATCGCACTTTACATATAATATTGTTTCGGGCGAGGCAAAGCGGGCCAGAGTGTCCACATGGCTGTCGGTGTCGTCTCCAATAAGAAAACCATGGTCTAACCAAAGGACCCGTTTCGCTCCGAGAAATTCTCGCAGTGTGAATTCGGCCGATTCATGGTCTGTATAGTCGTTGCGATTGGGTGAACACAGGCATTTGGAGGTGGTCAATATTGTTCCTGCACCATCTGAGTCGATGCTGCCACCTTCAAGAACAAAGCCCAGCCGCGAATAGTATGGGCCGGAGTCTAACATTGCGGCATTGAATAGTGCACGGTTGACCAAATTATCCTTATCGGCTGCGAATTTAAGGCCCCAACCGTTGAAACAAAAATCGTTATATACCGGTGTGCCATCTTCGTCCAAAGTGGTAATTATGCCGTAGTCACGAATCCATGTGTCGTTGGTGGGTACTTGAAATAGAACAATTGGGTTGCTTGTTTGTTTAATTTGAGCCTTTCGAAGACTTGTCCGAATGTCCTCGACATTCGGCCCGATGATTACGATAGGCGCATAGGGCTGTATAGCTCGCACCAAATCGATATAGCATTGCTCGATTTGGTCTAACATGTAGGCCCAATCCGTATTCTTGTGCGGCCAGGAAAGCAATATGCCGTCGGTAGGATACCATTCGGCGGGTAATGTGTAGTTATTCGTCATAATCGTTGAGGGTGTCCCAAACTTCTTCTCGGTTTTCCATATATTCAGCAGCGAAGTCAGAGAAGCCGTGTCGCTCGCTGGTACCCGTATCGGCACACCATTGACGGTAGAGCTCGCGTAGTTCGTCATCGTCAGCAACTATACGCTTGAACTCGGCTTCGGCTACGTCAATGGCACCGCTCGATTCGATTAGGGAAACGAAGTATTCGGTTATATCTTTGTCCATAATCAGTGTATAGGTCTGTTTAGACTTCAAAAATAGTCATTTCTACGCTGATTACGGGATAATGCCGTGTTAAAATTGGTTAATGCTGCGACTGCGCAAAGCTCTAAGAGCATTGAGGACAGCCAGAAGTGTCACTCCTACATCGGCAAAAACAGCTGCCCACATATTAGCATATCCGAGAGCGCTAATGACAAGCAATGCCAATTTCACTGTGAGAGCGAAGACGATGTTTTGGCGGACGATACGTATGGTCTTTCGAGCAATGGATATTCCGGTGGCCACTTGAGAGGGGTCATCGTTCATCAGCACAATGTCTGCAGCGGCGATGGCAGCATCGCTTCCTGCCGCGCCCATCGCAATGCCGGCGTCCGCGGTTTTCAATACCGGGGCATCGTTGATTCCATCGCCTACAAATACTACCGGGGATAGTTCTTTGTTTTGCGCAAGTATTTGGACGTGGCGAACCTTGTCGTCGGGCATCATCTCATAGGCATATTCGTGTATCCCAAGGTTTTGCGCCACTTCTTCGGCTACAGGCTTCTTGTCTCCGGTCAGCATTACGGTCTTTATGCCAAGCTTATTTAATGTAGCTATAGTTTCGGACGATTGAGGTTTAATAGTATCTGCGACAACGATATGGCCCATATATTGGCCATCTACAGCAAGGTGTACAATAGTGCCGATACAGTGGCATTGTCGCGGGGTAACTCCGGCACGAGCCATAAGGCGTTCATTGCCTACGTACACGCGATGCGAGTCAAGTGTGGCCGAAATGCCTTCGCCGGGGTAGTCATGCAGAGCTGTCACAAGACTTTGGTCAAGACTTCCTTTATATGCCGCGCGAAGCGATACTGCTACGGGGTGCGTCGAGAAGCTCTCGGTCAGTGCTGCAAGTTCGAGTAGCTGTGATTCGGATATAATTTCCGGGTGTATTGCGGTGACGGTAAAGTGTCCGCAGGTGAGAGTCCCGGTTTTATCAAAAACCACACTACGGGCGCGCGCCAATGTCTCAATATAATAAGAGCCTTTGAACATTATACCGCGACGAGATGCGCCGCCGATACCGGCAAAGAAAGTTAGCGGTACGGAAATGACCAGAGCGCAGGGGCACGATATTACCAGGAATATTAAAGCACGCTCAATCCATATATTCCACGCTCCAAAGCCTAATAATGGCGGTATTACAGCCACTAAGGCGGCACATCCGACAACAGTCGGGGTATAGTATCGTGCGAAGCGAGTGATAAACTTTTCGGTACGCGCCTTGCCTGTTTCGGCATTTTCGACCATATCGAGAATTTTGGCTACGGTCGTGTCGGCATATACTGCTGTTGTTTTGACCTTCAGGGCACCCGAAATGTTGAGACATCCGCCGAGGACTTTTTCGCCGGGAGTAGCCGATTGAGGTTGACTCTCGCCGGTCAATGCTGAAGTGTCTATGTCCGACGATCCGGACACGACAATACCGTCTATAGGAATTTTTTCGCCCGGGCTGACGATAACGATACTGCCTATGGCGACATCCACCGGCGCGGTTTTGCGCACCGAGCCATCCTTTTGCTCGATATTGGCATATTCGGGCCGTATATTCATTAGGGCCGAAATAGAAGCGCGGCTACGCTCTACGGCCATATCAGACAGCAGTTCACCAAGTTGATAAAGTATCATCACTGCTACCGCCTCCGGATATTCGCCTATGGCAAAAGCCCCGATGGTAGCGGCAGTCATCAGAAAATTCTCGTCAAAGACCTCGCCATGGGTTATATTTCGTAATGCTTTGCATACAATATCCATTCCGATGACGATGTATGCCGCCACAAAAAATAGTATATTTACCCGGTCGGGTAGATTTATGGCCATAGCCGAACCGGCAAGAGCAATCGATGCGGCTAATCTTATTATTGTCAACCTTTGTGTTTTATCCATTGTGTGTTTTTGTATTTCACGCACAAAGGTCTGAAAAAGGCTCTGCAACCGGGTTGCAAAGACAGACACCGTAAAAGTCAGGATGTATAGCGATAGTATAAAGCATCAAGATAGGCACAAGTATTGCCTCGGCTGTATATTATCGTAAATGAGTCAATTCATGTGTTTGTTCCGACAGGAAGGGCATAGGCCCTTCATCATATAATTGATTTGGTGCAGTTCAAATCCCTCGGGATATCGCACCACCGGGATATGAGTATGGTCAAGACAAAAAGTTTTATGGCAAGACTCGCAATAGAAATGACAATGCATTTCTTCGACTCCGCAGGCGTGATCGTTACGACATAGGCAGTACTTGGCCGAGCCGCTACCATCCTCAATTTCGTGTACGAGATGCTGCCCGGCAAATAGGGCAAGAGTACGAAAAATTGAGGATTTATCAACAGTCTCGAGAGCATCTTCGACATCACTCATACTGAAAGTGTCCCGAAACGACTGTATGGCATTATATACCAAAAGTCGGACAGCTGTGGGGCGGACACCGTGTCGGCGCAGAATTTCTTCATTGACGGGCACGCTGACGGCAGGTGTTTCCCGTTGTGCGCTATCGAGTTGAGTGTCTTGGCGGTCCGAGGTCATGATTGGGTGGGGAATATGGATTGTCAAGCAAACAACATTAGCAATTGGTAGACAACGAAAGCGACAAACCATGCCACAGCCGTATTGTAAACCATAGAAAACGCCGAGTACTTCCAACTGCCCGTTTCACGGCCAATGGCAACAACGGTCGCCATGCAAGGACAATATAACAAAATGAATATCAGGAACGAAAGCGCTGACTGCCATGTAAATCCGGGTTGACCGGTATGAGGATCGATTGCTTGAAGTCGCTCGCCTAATGTTGAGTCATCCACGGCATCGTTATTGGTATATAGGACGCCGAGAGTTGATACAACGATTTCTTTGGCCGGGATTCCGGCTACAGCTGCAACCGTGGCGGGCCAGGTAAAGCCCAGCGGTTCCATAATAGGATTGACAGCCTTACCGGCCATCTGAAGGAATGAGTCGTGTTTGGAGTCTATGGATGAGGTATCTACAGATGTAGTCGTTACGGTTACGGCATCGGCGCTATCATGGTGAGGATAGTAATTAAGCGCCCATACAATTATGCTGGCGAAAAGTATGATGCCGCCCATTTTGCGCAGGTACTGCTGGCCTTTTTCCCAAGTATGCCGTAGCGAATTTTGCCACGACGGCATACGATAAGGCGGAAGCTCCATCACAAAAGGTGTCTCGTCTTTTTTGAACATAAAGCGGCGCAAAAGTCGTGCTGTAGCTACTGCCACGGCGATGCCCAGTACATATAGGCCGAAGAATACCAATGCTCCGTGCCGTGGGAAAAATGTTCCTATAATCAATATGTATATCGGCAGTCGTGCCGAGCAGGACATAAACGGATTGATGAGTATTGTAATAATTCGGCTTGATCGGCTTTCGATAGCGCGAGAGGACAGAATCGCCGGAACATTGCAGCCAAAGCCCATTATTAAAGGAATAAACGACTTGCCGTGAAGCCCTATGCGGTGCATCACCTTATCCATAATAAAGGCGGCACGAGCCATATATCCCGAATCTTCAAGGAATGAGATACATAGATACAGAATTAAAATGTTGGGCAGGAACACAATGACGCCACCCACACCGCCAATGATACCATCCGCTACGAGATCCTTGATGGGCCCTTCGGGCATTGTATTGTGTACAAAGTTGGAGAGTGCATCTACTCCGGCACTAATCCAATCCATGGGGAACTGCCCGAGTGAAAAGGTGAGCCAGAAAATGAAAAACATTATGAGCAAAAACAGTGGATATCCAAATATTTTGCTCGTGAACAATGTGTCTAATCGGCGCGTGGTGTCATCCTCGCTTTCTTCTTCGCGCGTTCGAGTCTCGGCAAGCGCACCGGCTATGTATCCGTATTTTTCGGCTGCAATCTCGGCTGGAACGTCATCGCTGAACTTATCCTTGAGTTCGGCGACCAATTGGTCACGCAACCGGATTAGTCGGTCTCCATGTGCAGATTCGCGCACACTGCCTTCGGTGTCGCTATCGCCTTCGAGCAGCTTAATTGCAATGTATCGAGGCGAGAATTTGTGACCTATTTCGCCGTCCGCCTTAATGCGATCCTTGAGTATGGTGACGGCGCGCTCGATTTCGCTGCCAAGGTTGACATGCACATGACGAACATCGTTGTTGCTGCCCTCGTAGACTGAAATCACAGTGTCTAATAGGGCGCTGATGCCTTCGCCGCTTTTCGAGACGGTGGGAATGATGGGCACGCCAATCATTGCGCCAAGGGTCTTGTAATCGAGGTGTATGTGGCGGCGGTTAAGCTCGTCAAACATATTGAGAGCAATAACCATCGAACGACCCATGTCAATCAGTTCGGTGGTCAGGTAGAGGTTGCGTTCGAGGTTCGAAGCGTCTACAACGTTTATGATGACATCCGGAGTTTGTTCGCGCAGATATTGGCGGACAAAGCGCTCTTCAGGCGAATAAGTGGTCAGTGAGTATGTGCCGGGGAGATCGACCATATTGAATGTATAGCCGCCATAGTGCATCTTCTTGGACTTTGCATCGACGGTGACGCCGCTGTAATTGCCCACGTGTTCGTTAGCACCGGCGGCCTCGTTGAACAGCGAGGTTTTTCCGCAATTCGGATTGCCGATCAGGGCTACATTGATGACCTTGGACCGCCGATCCGCGGTACGCATGGCTTGCTCTATGTCAGCTACGCAATCATCTCCATCATCGCTGTCTGTGGTTGAATCTGTATTCGACCCCGTATTGAGCAAACTGGGAACATCCCCTGATGAATAATCAGCATTGTCGCGCAAGCGTACCACCTCGATGAGAGAGGCTTCGGACGCGCGTAACGACACCTCATAATCCATAATGGAATACTTAATGGGGTCTTTGAGCGGTGCATGGAGCAACACCTTGACTTCGCGACCGCGCACAAAGCCCATATCCATGACGCGTTTGCGGAAGGCGCCATGTCCCAATATCTTGACAATTACAGCTTTATCGCCTGTTTTCAGCTCGGATAATCGCATAGTCTCACTGTTGCGTTGTGTGTTGGATGGTTCATAGTCGTATTATTCCGAGTGCAAAAATACAAATTTTCGGCGGAACTGCCGCACTCACTTTGATAAAAAATTCCGATAAGAAAAATGTTAGCTAAATGCAAAATAATGTGCAACTTTGCTGTGCAGACCGCACCGCAGAAGCCCGGTCACGGGCAATGTGGGTGGGTCGGCAGGCATTTTTTTTGAAAAGCGTTTATCCACGCTGATTCTTGACAGCCTGAAATCCTTGCAAGATATCAAAGTCAAGGATTGAGCAACGGTAGATGCCCGTGGATATGTGATTCCGCGCCATCCATCCGGACAGGACGTTATCAGGGCCAAAAACCAAAGTGGCATCATGGCACTACTCACACCCCTCAAAAATGAAAAACGGCAAATGCCAAGACCACGGCGATGCAGCACCCCGCATCCCGCTCCGCTTCCCCATCCCTCATACCCGGCCTATTTAAGCGCACAATCATCCGACCGGCACTCCTGTTTATTCTATTGCTCT
Organism: uncultured Porphyromonadaceae bacterium; assembly: GCA_900540625.1. GTDB lineage: Bacteria > Bacteroidota > Bacteroidia > Bacteroidales > Muribaculaceae > CAG-873. The sequence continues at coordinate 34,772 of UQGP01000013.1, forward strand.
TCTCCTCTTTCTTCGCTCTCGCATACGACTGCGAAGTTGATGGTATATACTATGACCTAAACACAACAGATAATATCGCAAGAGTAACATATCGTTGGGATAATGTTAATTGTTATGGGGGTAAAGTTGTTATCCCTGAATCTATAACTTACTGTGGAACGTCATATTCCGTCACTTCTATCGGCCTCGGTGCCTTCCGCGGCTGCTACGGGCTGAGTTCCGTGACCATCCCCAACTCCGTCACCTCCATCGGCTCATCCGCCTTCTCCGGCTGCACGGCAATGACCAAGCTGATTATCACCGCCCCGATACCGCCCACCTGCTGCAGCCGGGCCCTCGATGACATCAATAAAAGGACTTGCGAGCTATTTGTCAATAAGGAATCCATCAACCAATACAAAGCCGCCGAGCAATGGAAAGAATACGTCTTTATCTCCGAATATGATGGTGTGGACGATGTGAGCGATTTGAGCGTGGAAACGCCGGACGCACTCTACGAGGTGTACAATCTGCAAGGTGTGCGAGTCGGCAGCGGTATGCGCGAAACGGAAGTTACCGCAGACGTTCTGCCTCACGGCGTCTACATCCTCGTGTCGCCGCAGGGTCGCAAGAAGCTGAAAATCTGAAATGATTCACTAATTATTATACCCGACTGAAAGGCGCGGACGTTGGCGGCACTTGCCGCCGATATCCGCGCCCTTTTTTGTCTGTAGATGGAAGAGTAGGAGGCCCGGCAAACGCTAATCCTCGGACTAAGCCGATAAGCAATATGCCGATGAAATGCATCTTACAACTTCGGGGGATCTTTTAACGACGGTGGGTATCATGGTCTCGAATAAAATTCGTATCTTTGGCATCCAATTTGCAGTATGAGGCTGCATATAACATACGACGAATGAAAAAAGATTCCAACGAACCCAAGCACCAGATAGTGTCCTTCGGACAAATCGAAATAGACAGCAAACGCGCTGAAGGCAAAATCGATATGGCTGATTTGCCCATTTTGGCGACCCGCAATTTGGTACTATTCCCTGCTGTGACAATGCCATTGTCGCTGATGCGTGAAAGTGCCGTCAAATTGGCACAATACTCCTATGCACACAATGTGCCAATAGGTGTTGTGTGCCAAAAGAACCCCGATGTAGAGACACCGGGGCTTGATGACCTATATAAATACGGTGTTATAGCTGACGTGCTCAAAGTCATAGAGTTGCCGGATGGTAGCAAGACTGCAATCATCAGTGCTCGGCGTAAATTCCGCATACTCGGACCCGGTGCAGGCCAATGTATCCCCGGCGAATTGTGCGCCAAAGGTCGGTTGACGCGAGACACCAAACCGCGTGCGGACGATGATGAATATGCCAACCTGACGCAATGTGTCATCAATGCAATGAAGGAACTTGTCCAAACGGCCGGAAATGAGTCGTCAGATATGGCACTTAAATTTGATAGCGAGAATAATCCTGAAACGGCAATAAATGTTATCTGTTCGCTTGCGCCCATAGACGTGGCCCAGAAAGAAGAACTGTTGGAGTGTTCGCGAGCTATGGACAGAGCTTTTCGTCTACTCACGTTGTTGACGCATGCTCAAGAGACCTTTGAGATACAAAAGTCTATCATGGATCGCGCCCGTCAGCAGATGGAAGATAACCAGAAGAATGCCTTCCTACAAAATCAGATGGATGTAATCCGGCAGGAACTTTACGGCAACGACAGCGATGAAATCGATGATCTTGAGAAGCGTGCGAAGAAAATCAAGATGCCTGAAGCCGTGGCCAAGACATTTCGCAAGGAAATAGACAAGTTACGTCGCTACAATCCACAGTCGCCGGACTACTCGGTACAATACACCTATCTTGAGCAGTTGCTGGCATTGCCGTGGAATGTGTTCTCGAAGCTCAACACCGATTTTGACAAAGCACGCGAGATACTTGAGAGCGACCATTACGGACTTCAAAAGGTCAAAGAACGTATACTCGAACAATTGGCCGTACTCATAGACAATCCTAAGGGTAAGGCCTCGATAATCTGCCTCGTGGGGCCTCCCGGAGTAGGTAAGACCTCGCTTGGACAGTCTATAGCTCGAGCCTTGGGGCGCAAGTACGAGCGTGTGTCCTTCGGCGGTCTGCATGACGAAGCCGAAATCCGCGGACACCGTCGTACATACATCGGTGCCATGCCGGGGCGTATAATCGATGCCGTAAAACGTGCGGGTACCTCCAATCCCGTACTATTGCTTGACGAGATTGACAAAATCGGAGCAGACTACAAAGGAGACCCTGCAGCAGCCTTGCTCGAGGTGCTTGATCCGGAGCAAAACCACAAGTTTCATGACAACTACATAGATGTCGACTTCGACTTGTCGCATGTATTATTCATCGCTACGGCCAACACTTTGTCCTCCATATCTCGGCCGCTGTTGGATCGTATCGAAGTTATCGAAATAAGCGGATATCTCGAAGAAGAAAAAATAGAGATAGCCAAGCGGCACATCCTGCCAAGGTTGCTTGAACAATATGGCAAGACAGCCGAAGATATGAAGATTACGGACGAAGCCCTTGCCGCAGTTATCGAAAACTATACAAGCGAAAGCGGTGTGCGTCAACTCGAGAAACATCTTGCCGAGATTATACGTAAGATGATACTCCGCAACAAGCTTGGACAATCCTTCCCGTGCCCCGTGCGTCCCGAGGATCTTCGAGACCTGCTCGGTGTCAAACCGTTCAATAAAGACCGTTACGAGGGTAATGACTTTGCCGGAGTGGTTACGGGCTTGGCATGGACCGAAGTCGGAGGAGAAATTCTGCTTGTGGAGACATCGCTTGCAAGCGGTAAAGGAGATAAAATCACACTAACCGGCAACTTGGGCAACGTGATGAAAGAGTCGGCCGCCATAGCCCTTCAGTGGACCAAGGCACATGCCGCAGCACTCGGCATCGACTCCGAACTCTTTGATAAATATAACCTTCATATACATTTCCCGGAAGGGGCAATACCCAAAGACGGACCTTCGGCCGGCATCACTATGACTACGGCTATAGTCTCGCAATACACTCAACGCCAATTGCGTCCACGTATAGCGATGACCGGAGAAATGACACTTAGAGGTAAGGTACTCCCTGTTGGTGGCATCAAGGAAAAGATACTTGCAGCCAAACGCGCAGGAATTACCGACATAATTCTTTCCGGCGAAAACCGCAAGGATATCGAGGACATTGAACCGCGATATATCACCGGCCTAACCTTCCATTACGTGGATACAATGATGCAAGTGCTTGACGAAGCATTGCTGCCCAATAAGGTTCCCGGAGCCATCAACCTTTGAAACAAATGGGCGACGACAAATTCATAAAAAAGGCAACCGGAGCCAATATCAGCATACACGGCGCAAGGGTTAACAACCTGCGTAATGTCAGCGTAGACGTTCCGCGTAATCGCCTTGTGGTCGTTACCGGGCTCAGTGGTTCGGGCAAGTCTTCATTGGCCTTCGATACATTGTATGCCGAGGGGCAAAGACGTTATGTCGAAAGCCTTAGCGCATACGCTCGCCAATTCCTCGGACGAATGTCCAAGCCCGAATGTGACGGTATACGAGGTCTGCCACCTGCTATAGCCATCGAACAACGCGTCAATACACGAAATCCTCGTAGTACCGTGGGCACGTCCACCGAGATATACGACTACATACGTCTGCTATATGCGCGTATAGGTCGTACATACTCGCCTGTAACAGGTCTGGAAGTCCGTCATCATGACGTGGGCGATGTTATAGAATGTGTACGTTCCTATCCGCAAGGAACACGCATAGCAATAGTTGCGCCCATTACGATGCCCGAAGGCCGAACTTTGCCTACACAGCTTGACGTATACCTTAAAGGTGGATACACGCGTCTGCTTGCAAAGGACGGTTCGTTTGTATCAATAGAACAGATGCTTGCCGATAAAGGCAGTTGCCCTTCCGATATTGAGGGTTACGATTTGCTTATTGACCGATTGACCGCCGACACGGAAGACAAAGACACCTTGTCGCGATTGACCGAATCGGTTGAGGCCGCCTTCTTTGAAGGGCACGACACGATGACCTTGGTCGTCTGGGCGGACGGAACGGTGCGGCGTCACGAGTTCTCGAAACGTTTTGAAGCCGATGGCATCACATTTATCGAGCCGTCCGAGCAAATGTTCAATTTCAATAACCCTTATGGAGCATGTCCGCGCTGCGAAGGCTTCGGACGTACCATGGGCATTAGCGAAGACCTGGTAGTACCCAATCCGTCCCTGTCGGTATACGATGATGCCGTGGTGTGCTGGCGTGGAGAGGTTATGAGTCAATGGAAACGTGACTTCATACACATGGCGGCACACACGTCATTCCCGATACATCGCCCGTACCGCGAATTGACAGCCGAGCAGAAAAAACTTCTATGGGAAGGCAATACGGCATGGCCCGGTATTAACGGCTTCTTTGAATGGGTCGAAACGCAGCAGCATAAAATCCAATACAGGGTCTTGCTGGCACGTTTTCGCGGCAAGACGCTATGTCCGGTGTGTCATGGGTCTCGCTTACGACCCGAGGCGACATACGTACGTGTAGGAGGTAAAGATATATCCTCCATAGTCTCTATGACCGTAGCCGACCTGCGCCGATGGTTCGGCGACCTCCGGCTTGACGGCCACGACAGCGAAATTGCCGCTCGCCTGCTCACCGAAATCAACAATCGCCTTGCATTCTTGGATGACGTAGGCTTGGGCTATCTTACGCTTGACCGTCTCAGCAACAGCCTCAGTGGCGGTGAAAGCCAGCGTATCAATCTCGCGACGTCGCTCGGCAGCAGCCTTGTAGGTTCGTTATATATACTTGACGAACCTTCGATAGGCTTGCACTCACGAGACACCCAACGTCTGATAGATGTTCTGCGACGCCTCCAACGCATAGGCAATACCGTTGTCGTTGTCGAGCATGATGAGGAAATTATGCGTGCCGCCGATTACATCATTGATGTGGGCCCGGATGCCGGGCAGCATGGTGGCACGATAGTGTTCAGCGGAACACCGGCGCAGTTGCCCGAAGTTGTAGGCAAATCATACACCGCAGACTATCTGTGCGGCGCTCGTCACATCCCGGTACCCAAACGTCGGCGCAAAAGCAATGCCGCGATTACGGTAAAAGGTGCTCGCCAGCACAACCTCAAGGACATAGATGTGTCTTTCCCTTTGGGTATAATCACCGTAGTCACGGGTGTCAGCGGTTCGGGCAAGTCTACACTTGTGCGCGATATACTATATCGTGCCCTCAAACGTCGTTTTGATGAAGCCTGCGATGCTCCGGGCCGATTTGACGGTCTTACCGGAGATTTAGCTCGCATTCAGGCTGTCGAATTCGTCGACCAAAATCCCATAGGTAAATCCTCGCGATCCAATCCTGCCACATATCTCAAGGCGTATGACGAAATACGCAGGCTGTATGCAGACCAGCAACTATCTCGACAGATGGGATACACACCCGCTCATTTTTCTTTTAATGCAGACGGCGGACGTTGTGACGAATGCAAGGGCGAAGGAACAATAACTATCGAGATGCAGTTTATGTCAGACATCATCATCGAGTGTGAGAGCTGCCATGGACGACGTTTCAAGCCGGAAATACTCGAGGTACAATATCGCGGGAAGGCCATAGATGAGGTTCTTGCGATGACAGTAGACGAAGCCATCGAGTTTTTCGGTCAAGACAACGATTCGACTGCGAAACATATATGTGCACGCTTGCAGCCGCTTAAGGATGTCGGCTTGGGGTACATAAAACTGGGCCAACCGTCATCGCTGCTCAGCGGTGGCGAGAACCAGCGAGTTAAACTTGCATACTTCCTTTCGCAAGAAAAGCCTCGTCCGACAATGTTCATCTTTGACGAACCTACCACCGGACTGCATTTCCACGACATACATACGTTGATGGATTCGTTTGAACGACTTATAGCGCATGGGCACACGGTTGTCATAATCGAGCACAATATGGACGTAATCAAATGCGCAGACCACGTGATAGACATAGGCCCGGAGGGCGGCGAAAAGGGCGGATATGTCGTAGCCGTCGGAACGCCTGAAGAGATTTGCAATTGTCCGCAAAGTTATACCGGTCAGTACTTGCGAGACAAGTTGGGAAAGTAGACCGGGATTTCACGTCGGCGTCAAGCTGACAAGACATATTCGCTTGTCAAAATCCAAGAGAAAAGCGTAACTTTGCACCACAATAAAACGAGATACATCAAGCCATGCGGCATTATCTGAAAAATATCCTGCAACTATTGCTCTCGCCCGTACACGGGTGGGAAGAAGTGTCACGTGATGGACTTACACCGGAGCATATAGCTTCGCACGGACTATATCCGCTTATAGGTCTTGCTTCGGTGACATATTTTGTCCAAGGCATATATGCCGTACATTTCGAATTGGTGACGCTGTTGCAGCACGCACTTGCAGTGTTTATGTCCCTATTTGTTTCCTTCTTTATCGGAAAACTCGGGCTCGAGACCTTCACTGCGCGATATGTAGATACCGGCAAACTCAATGTATTCAAAACCGATACATTGGCGGCATACACAATCGGAATACTCGGTATAATGCAGATTGTAGGCAATGTCCTGCCTGTGCAAACCGTATTGGTCTATCTGTTGCCGGTATTTGCCGTAATTGTGATATGGAAAAGCTGCCGATACCTTGATATCACAGTCGAAAAAGAGGCGAATTTCACTGTCATGGCAATAGGCGTGCTTATTGCGCCCAAGATAATACTTGATGTACTATTTTCTACCATCTTAGGATAAACAAATATGAAAACCACACTCAAAGAAGTCAACATAAAGAACCGGCGCGCCACCTTCGACTACTCCATCGAAGAAACTATGACCGCCGGAATAGTACTCACCGGTACCGAAATCAAGTCGATACGTCTTGGTAAGGCCAGCCTTGTAGACACATATTGCTATATAGTCAACGGCGAAGTGTGGGTCAAGGAAATGTATATCGCGCCGTATTTCTACGGTACATACAACAATCCCGGCGACCGTCGAGACCGCAAATTGCTGCTTACGCACCGCGAGATTCAACGACTCGAAAAAGCCAATAAGGAAGCCGGTGTCACTATAGTTCCACTCCGATTGTTTGTCGGAAGTCGCGGTTATGCCAAGTTGGTAATCGCTATTGCCCGTGGTAAACATCAGTATGACAAGCGTCAAGCCATACGTGAACGCGAGGACAAGCGTGCACTTGCTCGTGTAATGCAGAAACGTTGACCGGCTCTGCTTGCAATAGCATTCGTTTTAGCGACAGCCGGATTAGTACTATCGTTCCAAAACGAGTAAAGCCTTCGTCCCGTCAGCGAGTGTAACGGCTATCAATTTAAGGTGGCCATCGCCTTCTTTTACGCCCAAACGAGACTGCAGTGCTGCTGCAGCCATATCGAAGTTGCGCACAGCGACCGAAATCTTAGGATAACGATTCTTGAAACGTTTGAGCACGCGAGACTGCCACGGCAGTACTTCGAGGGCTCTCCACGCCTGTCCCGGGAAGCCTGAGATTTCAGTATCAGATGCATATAGATGTGTATCCGCTGCAATTTTAGATGTACCGTAACGGTAAGCCAGGGTCCGATATCCGCCGCATTTCATCACCGAAGGGTAGGGTTCGTAAACCACATCTCCGACCTTAGGCGTGCGCAATGATGGTTGCGGCCCCGATTCCTCAGACATTTCAAAAGAAAAGTCAGAGGTTTCTCCGTCAGCCAAGAGCGTCAAGGAGTGTATGCGTTGAGTACCGGTCGTGATGTTCGGCCGTGTCAAATCACAGACCGCCACCAACTCCTTGCACTGCGTGGTCGTGCCAATTGCATATACGTCCGTTACACATTCCAAAGGTTCGACCATTCCGCCTCGAATATCTATCATTGGCGAGGCCTTGATGATTAGTTTTTTGAAATGACGGCGAAAATCATCAAGCATCGAAACAACATCCGGGACACAGTCCGTAAGGCCAAAGAGCCGCCGTCCGCCATCGCCGCGTCGCGCCGGGTCGATAAATGCCACATCCCCATGTAGTATGCCCTCATGTAACATCCTAACGCTATCGCCATGTAGTATGCGCAGCCCGTTCAAGGCACGTCCGGCGGCATTATGTCGTAAGGCATCGACGAGGGCTTCGTCGCGCTCACATGCTGTCACCGCATGTCCCGCAATTGCGGTATGCATAGCATCTATGCCCAACCCGGCGGTAAGGTCGGTGACCGTGGAGCCGTGAGGCAGCAACGAGACGTGTACTTCGGCAAGGGCATCAGAGGTGCTTTGCTCGCCGCACAATTCATTGCCGAATACCAGGCGCGGATACGCATGAAGCGTCTGCGCCAGTTTTTTGCCAAAGCGTTGCCGACACTCTATTTGTGTAATGGCGCAAGACAACTTCGCATCGCCATGATAGCGAAGACGTAGAGTGGCCACGTCATTATCGATGTGAGCGTTCACAAAACTCCAAAACTCGTCAGAATCGTATGTCATATCAGTAAGGCTGCGCTGAGGCGCGGCAGGTGCAAAGATACTCCATAAATGCGAGAATATAGTCATCCGGTCTTATGATATTTGACGTTTCGGCGCAAAATGTGTAATTTTGTGCGTCCTAAAGGGTATGACATGCCGTAAGGCATATCAATAGATGCCCTATAAGGCATCATATCAAAAACCTTTGACAGCACTTACACGTATGGTCAATACACAGAAATACAAAGTCGCCGAAATAGAACGCGACCGTCGCATATTGGAACTTCTCGCGCAGAATTTTCCTACAATAAGCGCAGCCAGTACCGAGATTATAAACCTTGAGGCCATTCTCAACTTGCCCAAGGGTACCGAACACTTCGTAGCCGATGTACATGGCGAGTACGAGGCCTTTAGACATATCCTCAAAAATGCTTCGGGCAATATCAAGCGTAAAGTACGCGAGATTTTCGGGTCTACAATGCGCGACAGCGAAATCAAGGACCTATGCACCTTGATATATTATCCTCGACCGAAACTTGAGATTATAAAAGCCAACGAGCAGGATATCTCCAATTTCTACCAAATTACGCTGAACCAGTTGGTCAAGGTACTTCGCTCGGTTTCGTCCAAATACACACGCTCCAAGGTACGTAAAGCGTTACCCAAGGCATTCTCGTACATTATCGAGGAATTATTGCACGAGACACCCGACGATGTCAAGAAGCAAGCATACTTCAATCGCATCGTCGAGACAATCATACTTACCGGTCAGGCTGACGAATTTATTGTCACCATGTGCAATGTCATACAGCGATTGAGTATAGACCAACTGCATATATTGGGCGACATTTTCGATCGCGGTCCCGGCGCCCACTTAATCATGGAGATGCTCAATGACTATCCCAACTTCGACATACAATGGGGTAATCATGATGCGCTATGGATGGGTGCTGCAGCCGGGAATATGGGCTGTATTGCCAATGTTCTGCGCTTGTCGCTGCGGTATGCAAATATGGCAACGCTCGAAGAAGGGTATGGTATCAATCTCGTGCCATTGGTGACCTTTGCAATCGAAATGTACGGAGACGATCCCTGTACATACTTCACGCCTACCATTATGGACGATGAAGCCGCGCATACCGAGAAAACGCGACGCATACTTGCACGTATGCACAAGGCCATAAGCATCATACAATTCAAAATCGAAGGACATATCATCGACCGTCACCCCGAATGGAATATGGCCGATCGAAAAGTGCTGCGCGGTATCGATCCTGAACGGGGTGTGGTCACCATTGACGGTATAGAGTATCCGTTGCGGGACACTCACTTCCCGACCATAAATCCGGCAGATCCGTATGCGCTTACGCCCGAAGAAGCCGACCTTATGCACAAATTACAGCACTCGTTCCTGGTGAGCGAAAAGCTGCAACAGCATATAGGGGTACTGCTGTCGCATGGAGCACTATACGGCGTATACAATGGCAACCTGCTGTTTCATGCATCGTTGCCCTTGAATGATGATGCAACATTCAAAGAAGTGGAAATTGACGGCGAAAAGTATAGCGGCCGCCATCTGCTCAATAAGGTAAACCGTGTAATGCGTGCCGCATTCAATACCGACCTTCCGCAAGACGAACGAGACTACGCCATAGACTTTTTCTGGTATCTGTGGTGCGGGCCCGACTCACCACTCTTTGACAAGTCCAAGATGGCTACATTCGAGCGTTATTTCATAGAAGACAAGGCTACACATGCCGAGACTAAAGGTAATTATTATACCTTACGAGATCGTGTCGATGTATGCGACAAAATTCTCGATGAGTTCAAGGTTAAGGGCGAACACCGGCATATCATCAATGGGCACGTGCCTGTACGAGCCAGTCGTGGCGAAAGTCCCATACGTGCCAACGGTCGCCTGATGGTGATTGACGGCGGATTTGCCAAGGCATATCACGATACCACCGGTATCGCCGGTTATACTCTCGTGTTCCATAGCCGTGGCTTCGAGTTGGTGCAGCACGAACCCTTCACTTCGGCCGAAAACGCCATTGTCAACGGTACGGATATTGTGTCAACCAACCAAATAGTGGAATTGAGCGCCCATCGTATGCGAGTACGCGATACGGATAAGGGCTACGAATTACAGTGCCAAATCGACGAACTTATGGAGCTACTGTATGCCTATAAAAACGGGTATATAGCCGAACGTTCGCGCTAAAATAAGCATCTGAGGCGGCGGAGTTGTAGAGTTTTCCGTCGCCTCAGATGTTTGATAAATAGAGGTTGTGCCTATACCGTAGCGATGGCTATACGCAACTCTTCGGGGCGCAGGTAACGCGCCGCAATTCGGCGTAACCGCTCGGGCGTCATAGATGTAATACTCTTTACTTGCGCGGCGTAATAACCGTCCGGGATTCCGGCCAAAAGTGCTGATTCATAGTAGTCCATGATTGACAACGGCGTATCCAGCGTTGTAGCCAGAGTGGACATTACATCTCGGCGTAATCGCGTTAACTCGTCCTCGCTCATTGGCTCGGATGCAAGTAGCCGGAGTTCTTTACGAATCTCATCGACAACGGTTTCCGTGTACCCCGGGTCACACTGAGCCGAAATCTGCGCCGTACCCGATTCGCGCAATCCCATAAGTGCCGCACCTATGCCATAGGTCAGACCTTTGCGTTCGCGAATATTTGTCATCAGTCGGCTACCGAAATATCCGCCAAGGGCAATTACGGCATGGCGCAAATCCACGTAGTCCGGGTGCAGGCGACCTATAGCCGGAATAGTGGCGCAAATAGCACTTTGTAGAGTATGAGGCAAATGCGCAATACGTGTTTGAGGAGCCTGCGGCGATGGTGCTATATCGACGAATGACTCCACTGAATCAGGCGCCAATCCTTTTGCAAAGGTTGCCATTATGTCTTGTGCATCAGGTCGGTAATCCAGATCTCCGGTTACGAATATATGCATCGAATGACGTGTAATGCCTTCGTGGTGACAGCGGCGCACATCCTCGACTGAGACTGCTTCGCATTGTCCCGGCGTTACCGGCAGCATATAGGGGTGTTCGGCGCCATAAGACATTTCGGCAGAGAGACAGGATGCGACATACGATGGTTTGGTCAATGCCGTGTACATATTGGCAAGGCGTGTCCGATGTTGAGCTTCAAAAGCTTCGTCCGGAAACGTCGGAGTTAAAATCATCTCAGACAACAGCGGCAGCAATGCCAAGACTTTATCCGCCTCGCCCAATATGCCGATGCCGGTATATTGGGCGTTGCCTATTGGTTTGAAAGATACGCCGTTGAAGTCTAATATTTGCGCAATATCTTCACCCGAATGGCTCTGTGTGCCATCGCGGAGCAGCGGTGCGACGAAAGATGCGGCACCCTTAACCGGTAAATTGGCCTCTCCGGCATTCCAAAATACGTCTACACGAAGTACGCCGCATTTAGGGCGATTGTAGGAGCATAGGGTTACGCCCTTACATAGTTTGGCAGTCTCGATGCTCGGAATGGAAAGAGAGTCGAATTCGCGCACCGTTGGCGGCGTAGATCTGTCAGGCATCGGCTTCGGGATTAAGTTCCAAGAAACGCTTAGCTGCTTCCAGATCTTCCGGCGTATCTATTCCAATAGTTTTTGCATTGGTATATGCAACAGCTATTGTATACCCGTTTTGCAGCCACCTGAGTTGTTCCAACGACTCGGCACGTTCCAATGTCGACTGTGGCAACGATGCAAGACGGCGTAAAACGTCGTGGCGATAAGCATACACGCCGACATGTCCGTAATAGGGCGTATTCGTTGTCCAATTATCATGTTCGACGCCACGGCAGAACGGTATGGGCCATCGTGAAAAATACATAGCTGTATTTGCCTGCGAGATTACAACTTTTACCAATGCAGGGTCGGCTATGACTTCGTAAGGAGTTGAAGCAGGCAACGGACGAGCCAATGTCGCAATGTCAACGTCCTCGCGTTCGAAACACCCGGCCAAATCCATCAGCGAATCTGTATCTACAAACGGTTCATCTCCTTGTATATTGATAATGACGTTTTGCGTCACGCCGAGAAGTTCGACAGCTTCGCGACAGCGATCAGTGCCACTGCGGTGGTCGGGAGACGTCATTACGGCACGCCCGCCAAAGCCCGTGACACAGTCTGCAATACGTGTGTCGTCTGTGGCCACGGCTACATTGTCTCCGAAGACTTTAGTGACACGACGCCATACATGCTCGATAACGGGACGCGTGCCAAGCATGGCCAAAGGTTTGCCAGGAAAGCGTGACGACGCATATCGTGCAGGAATCACGGCAAAACAATGTTTGGATATCGATGAAAACATGGCTATGTACTATATTTATGTTATTCGAATAATCTTAAATAAATGATTAAATTAAGTGTGGCTAAGACATTGCATCACAACTCGTTCGCTTTTTCTTCTTTCTGAAATAGGACGGAAGTATCAGCGATCCAGCCACGAGATATACGTAATAGCTGACCAATCGCCAGGCCAAGGCCATCACCAAAGCCATTTGGGCGCTGCCGACGAGGTCGCCGTAATAAGTCGCGAAAATAACTTCGGAGATTCCGCTGCCTCCCGGGGTGGGAGAGACCATGAGCAAGACCCATATCACAAATTGGCGACCGAATACCAGCCATCCGGACGCATCGGGACAAAAGCCCCAGAATAAGGCATTGACCACCAAGTATCGAGAGAACCAAGACACGACAGTGGCAAAAAACACATTGAGCCACCAACGCTTCGACCGCTTTCGTAGCTGCCGAGATGTGGTCACCATATTGTCTGCCATCTCGTAAGCACCTCTTCTCCATCGACGCAATATACGGCGATTAAAGGCCTTTTTGATGAATCGCGCTACCGCTTCGGGCCATGCGATAATACCCATAAACAGTAGCGCAGTATAAATCACAATACCCGCGTATACCACCCAAAAGATTATGCGAACGCCAAGCATAAAGCCGGCATCAACCGTACCCCGGGCAAATAATAAGTTGTTGGGTATCAATAGCAGTATTATCGGACAAAACACCACGAAAAACATCTCGTCCATCAGTAGTGTGGTGAGTGTCAGTGTTGCGGCTTTGCCTAAAGATACACCTTCGCGGTTGAGATAGAACACAGCCAACGCGCTCCCACCTACTGCAGATGGGGTTATGGCCGAAGTAAAGGCGCACATTAGGTCGACGCGCACCGACCGTCGCCAAGTCAGCTGAGGGTGTGCAATTGTGTGAAAACGCCACGTCAAGCCAAAGTCACGTCCGACCATAAATACACAGGCAAGAGCAAAGCCGACAAGCATTTGTATATTCCAGTCGATACCATCGAAGGCTTTGCCTCCGAATTCATCGGCAAAAAGCCATACAGTAACACCCAAGCCGATTAATACCGGCAGGGCAATACGTAATAATATGGATGATAATGAGGTTTTCATACAGGAATAATGATGGACGCAGAGTATTTCATCTGCGCTCAAACGGCATCAGTTGTCCTTAGCCGTGGCAGCACTTATAGCCGATAATACGCCGTCAATGGCCTTCACCGGATCGGCGTCAGGCATAATGTCTTCCAATGAGAGGGCAAAACCATTGACGCCGGCAGCAACCATAGCCGGGATATTGGCTGCGGCAAAACTGCCTATGGCGACAATCGGGGTATTGACTCCGGAGTCGCGCACTGTTTTTACGAAAGTTGCAGCCTCGTCTATATTCGTATCAGCAGACATCGTTACATAATCAATGTCAAGAGCAGCCAAAGTGCCCACCGAGGACGCAGATGCAGCAGCAATGCCTATTATGGCCTCAGCGCCGAGCTTTTCGCGTAAAGCGCGTGCATTTGTCGATGCATTAGATACATATACGCCGTGAACGCTCATTTCGGTGGCTAATTCGGCATTGTCTTCGATAGTGAGGATGACTCCCTGTTCGCGACATTCGCCTACAATGACTGACATTTGAGTGCGGACTTCCTGCTCCGACAATCCTTCGGTACATACTTGTATCCAGCCGCATCCGGCTTGTATAGCCAAATGTGCTTGCTCGGAAAGTTCAAACCCTGCGTATCGTTTTGCAATGAAAAGTAGCATAGTATAACGTATGGACTATTATTATTTGTAGACAAAGGTAGTGATTATGTGCGTACGCACAAAAAAAAGGCGAATATTTCGCCTTATGTATCTGTAAACGGTGTGTGGTGAGGGACGTATGTCGCCCGGTTAGGACAGCAAAGTATTGGTAATAGTATCCGATGCCTCTTGCAACTGCTTTTCGTAGGGTATACGTTCTTCGATCTGTCGACAGCCATAGAGTACTGTCGCATGGCTACGGCCCAAACGCTGCCCTATAGCCTTAAATGACATCTTGGCCAATTGTTTGGACAGATACATCACCATCTGTCGCGCATCCGAAATTTCGCGTTTGCGCGAGGAGGTAAATACCAAACTTTGTTCCACATTATAATAAGCACAGACCTCGCGTAGCACATCGTCAAAATCAGTGGTACGACGAGTGGTGCGTATCGCATTGCCCACGACGTTGCGAGCCAATTCGAGTGATACCGAGACGTTGCAGAACGTAGCACGTGCTACAATTGATGTCATCACACCCTCGATGTCACGGATACTATCGGTAACGTTGTTCGCTATATAGGTCATCACATCATCCGGTAGTTCGATACCCTCGCTTGCCGCCTTCTGGCTGAGAATATGACGCCGCAATTGCAGGTCGGGACGTTCGAGACGTACGGATATGCCCCATTTGAAACGGCCGAGCATACGAGCTTCGAAACCCTTCATATCAGCCGGCGCACGATCCGAGGATAGAACTATCTGCTTGTTGTTTAGATGCAGGTAGTTAAATATATTGTAGAACATATTCTGCGTCTTGGGCTTGTCATTCAAGTCCTGTATATCGTCCACAATAAGGGTGTCTATACTCTGATAGAAGTTGAAGAACTGGTTGGTCTCGCCGCGCATATGTGCAGTCGTGAATTGGCTCTGAAAAGTGCGCGAAGTGAGATATACCACTCTCATATCAGGGAATCGCTCTTTTAGGCGTATGCCTATCGCTTGTATCAGGTGAGTTTTGCCCACGCCGGTATCGCCGAATATAAATAGGGGATTGAACGTCTTTACCTGAGGGTCATTGGCCAATGACTCGGCAATAATTAGAGCATTCTTATTTGATGATGATACGCAGTAATTCTCGAAAGTGAAACGAGGATTCAGTTGCGGATCCACCGAGCCGACAGGTTGCGGCGCAAATGGATTGGCGACTGCCGGAGTTTGCACGGCCTTGCTTCGCGGTGTACTGGCGACGTCTACCTGCGTGTCAGGCTCCTTGCTCACGACGTTGAACAAGTAGTGTAACTGTACCTCCGGGCCATAGACTTTATGCAGTATAGGCCCTATGATATCCAGATAGTTGGCCTCGATATGCTCGGCAAATAGCGGGGTCGGCACCATCAGTTTAAGATCATTGCCGACATAACTCACTTCACTGATATCCTTGAACCATAAGTCATACTCGCTCGCGCTGACTTCCTTACGGATTAGCGCAAGACATTCTTCCCATAGTGGAGTATGGCTGCTTGGTTTAGTCATAATCAGTTAAGTGGTAGACCCGTATGTTGTGAAAAATCACCCTGCTGCGAAAGATAACTGACGCAGCAGGTGCATAACGTGCAATGCAAAGTTGGCGATTTTTTTTTAATCTGCCAAAAGATATTTTGACGATTATCGGCCGAATGCTTCTAACGCCCACCGAGTCAGGATGTTTTGTCGGTGCGATTTTTTTTCGTAACTTTCGGATGTTTTTGGATGTGTGGTGTCGCCGCACCGCGCTGCCGCCAATATTTCACGCCATCTATTCATTATGTATTCTAATAGCCCGTTATTCAGCATTATTACAGTGACTTACAATGCATCGTCCACACTTGGTCGTACTATGCAAAGCGTTGCGACGCAGACGTATGGTAATTACGAGCATATAATTATGGACGGCTTGAGTAAGGATGACACCGTCGCCATTGTCCGAAAATACGCAAGCACTCGTACGCGCATTGTTTCGCAGCCTGATGCCGGATTATATGATGCTATGAATAATGCCATGGATATTGCCAACGGTGAATACCTTATATTTCTAAATGCCGGGGACAAATTCCACGATGCCGAAGTCCTTCAGCGTCTTGCCGAAGCGATAGGGTCAAACAATCGCCCTGGAATAGTCTACGGACAGACTGATTTGGTGGATGATAGCGGTAAATACATAGGACCTCGACATCTCATAGCTCCACGAACTTTAACGGTGAAGTCTTTCAAAAAAGGTATGCTCGTATGCCATCAGGCTATGGCTGTACGCCGCGATATTGCGCCGCATTACGATACACAATGGCGCTTCTCCGCCGATTTTGATTGGTGTATCGTGTGCCTGCAACGATCAGGTAAAAACGTATACGTGGATAGTACTCTCATAGACTATTTGTACGAAGGAATGACCACGCGCAATCATGGCGCCTCATTACGCGAGCGCTTCCGCATAATGGCACATTACTATGGATTTGTCCCGACCGTGTTGCGCCATATAGGCTTTGTATTGCGCGGCCTCAAGCGTAAAATTTTCAGTCCACACAGCAGACAATAACGTCTCAAGCCGTGCAGTCAATTCGATAGGAGAACACGGCTCTTTGATTTCTTTGCATAAGCAAAGCCTTACGGCCTTGCCCGGCCTATTATGTATTGCCTCGTACTGATAGAGTGTTATTCAGCTATCGTATTTGTCCGATTTGTCTGATTTAACGACGCTATTCCCGTGTTATTTTGCATGCAATGTCCGAATTCAACATCTCTTTGTCCGAATCATTCATCGTTCAAGGGGGCATTACACGCTAATTTTGCATCAGGAGAATGCGACTTATGTATCGGTAGCTCTCTGTTTACGAATAGAGCGAGACGGATTACCCCGTTTAGTCGACAGCCTCTCAACTACAATACTTATCATATAGAAAGTCTAAACTAACAATAATAATCCAATAATATAGGCCAATGAAAAGAAAACTACTCTATTGCGGCAATATTGTCCTAAATAAATTTAGGTGACAGCGTAACGAGCAACGCCATAGAGCATCGCAAAAATCACATTAGAATGCCCCCCCCTAAGCCAATAATGCGTCGTCCGGAGGGGGTGTAAAAGGCTCGTCAAGCCACTTAAAAAGGTCTATTTTTG
>UQGP01000014.1 GCA_900540625.1 uncultured Porphyromonadaceae bacterium
GCTAGCCCCGTAGTGAGAGGCTAATGTTTTTGCACTTCGTTTAAGAATCTACACAAAAAAAACGCAAGACACGCGACCCGATATATATTCGAGTATATCGGTACTCCGACCGGCCTCCTCATTTTGTCCTAATCCTCGCAGATGTTATTTACTCGTTGAGTCAACCGGATGCAGACGGTACGGTCTGGCTTCGCCTTCGCCGCCGAAAGTGCGCTTATCATTCTTGCTTTGGGGAAGTTGCGGACTTCACAAGTCTGCGATATGTCTTTTCGTGGAGATACTGAATCAGCGGGCCGCTGATGCGATAATCGTTATTGTGTACGGCTATTTCCCAGTATATCGGAGTGTGCGACCTCGGCAACGTGTTCCATATATATCTGTACGTTTGGACTATTGCCGAGTCTTGCTTTGTGCAATACACGTCGCATACCTCCTTTTGGATTACGACGGCTTTGCCTTTGTAGTACTTGAAGCCGGTAAAGTTGAACTTGACACCACGCTCGCGCAAGTACTGCGGCTCGCTTACCAAGAGCGAGTCCGTATTGCCATTTATTGTTGTGACAAATAATATCTTGCTTTCGCTTAATTCTGCGTAGTTGATCGTTGTAACGACATCCTCTATAATCGTTTCGAACGCCGAGTCGTTGAAAGCGACTTTGTGCAACGTATCTACACGCTCTACGTTATATTGATGATATCCGTTTCCGATTGCTTTACGTGATAGTGTCCCTTTTGCCGAGACGAGCAAAGTGGATACTATGGCCAATATGAATATCGTCTTTTTGACGCTTATGATATTTTTGTATGGTCGCATGGTCGGTCTTGGTTGGTGAAACTATATTCGGACGATGCTTGCAGTATAAGCCATCGTAAATCAGCCTAATCACACATCTCGGGTACTATCCTTCGATATAAGACTTTATGGCTTGATTTATCGACTGCCTAATGCGTTTCCGAAATTGAATCTCTCGCTTCAAGTCTGCGGTATGTCTTCTCTTGGATATACTGAATTATAGGGCCGTACAGATGATAATCTTCATCGTGTCTGGCTATTTCCCAATATATCGGATCATACACCTTCGGCGCTGTATCCCAGCTATACTTGTATGTCTTGGTTATCGTCTTATCTCGCATTGTACAGTAGGCGTCGCACACTTCCTTTTGGATTACAATTGTTTTCCATCGACATTTTATAAACCCGGTGAAATTGAGCTCGGCTCCACGCTCGCGTAAGTATTCGTTTTCACTAACCAAAAGCGAATCAATATTACCATCGACTGTCGTAACGAACAGCATTTTGTCCCGGCTTACTTTTGCGCCATACATAGTCGCAATAATGTCGTTATCAAGGATATACTCAAGCATCGGGTCATTGAAACTCACCTCTTGTAGCGTATCAACGCGTACGACGGTATACTCATAATACGTTTCTCCCCAAGACTTCATCTCTTTCCGCGACAGTGTCCCTTTTGCCGAAGCAAACAAAGCGGATATTACGGTAGCGATGAATATCGCCTGTTTTATGTTTATGTATCTCATCTTAGTGCAATGTTTGTTATCGCGTTTTAGAAAAACAAATCAAAGTGTTACGGCTTATTGTCTCGTGCCTATATTAACAATTACTCGGATTTGTCTGCATTCTCTTTAATTTCGTCCACGTTCTCTTTAATATAGAAGACCGAGGGACGACCGCCATCGTCAATTATTGGCGTTCCCTTTGTGTATCTGTAGATTACTACATCAAATTCGATATTACCTTTTTCATCAGAGAATGCTTCGATGTATGGCCGCATACTCTTATCGAACAAGAAACACGCTTTGTCGTTTTGACAATATCCGATGAATTCGAATGAAAAGCTATGTACTTCTGAAAGTTCCAATAAATGTAATGCTGTGTTTTCCGAGTCAACAATTGATATATCATACACAGCATAATATACGTCCTTGTCTTTTCGACCTTTAGACATGCGATTGATTATGTCCCGGACTTGCCGATTGTTCAGGCTCACTTGAGGCAGCTTGTATGAAGCATGAACTTTCTTGTCTATCCTTCGTGCCATCGGAGCCAATATCGATTTCGGTTTTTTCTTTGTATGTGTATTTGTTTTTGTGTTCCTTTGCTTCGTGGCTGTTTCT
Organism: uncultured Porphyromonadaceae bacterium; assembly: GCA_900540625.1. Taxonomy (GTDB): domain Bacteria; phylum Bacteroidota; class Bacteroidia; order Bacteroidales; family Muribaculaceae; genus CAG-873. The sequence goes on from UQGP01000014.1 coordinate 2,137, forward strand.
GTTGCCGCACAGGCGTGCTGTGACAATCCCGCAGGAAATATTATTAGGAATGTCAAGACTAAAGCTATTTGTCTCAGAATAAGTTTCACCTCTTTTTTTGATAATAATGGAATGGATAATAGTTGGTGTAATTTCCGGTATTGCCATCATAGACTTTGTAGATATCCATGCCGGTGGGGTCGGTGAAGCGGAGGGGGTTGGCGGCGCAGTGGGTGTAGGGAGAGAAAGAGGAGTAGTCGGCGGACTTGGGGTCGGGAGTGGTGAAGCGGCCGAGGATGGCATCATGCCAACGGGCGGTGTTATCATGCCAGCCCAGTCCGGCAAAGTCGCTCCAGCGGTTGCCGATATGTGCGCGGTCACTCACGCGCTCCGTTCCGAAGAGCTGCACCGGCAGCCCCGAGGGATAAAACATTGTGCACTGTCGTATCGCACCCCCGTCGTCCAAGACCGTACGCACACTGCCCAAGCGGTCGCGCACGTACCACAGATGCGTAAACGTCCGCCCACCATCAGATGCAGCTCTGCCGCCTTGTGCGGTAGCGTTGGAGTTTATGTCAATTTTACGATGTGGCATGGTGGGGTTCGGGGGTGGGTAATCGGTTATGAGTCGGAAGATTGCATGGCATTTCTATCCATCGGCAAATGTACGCTTTTTTTTAGATGAGAAAAAATGTAATAAAAATTTTTTTTCTGACGACGGCAGTTTTTCTCTCTGCTCAAATTGTTGTATTTTTGCAGTTACTAATGAGGGCGTCGGCCGGATATGCCGTCAGCCCTGCCTAACGACTACAGCTCATCAAATGAAAATACTGTCTAACAGCGACATAAAGGAAATAGAGAAATACACCATCGACAACGATGGCGTGACTTCCATCCAACTGGTGGAGCGTGCAGCACGCGCCATCGCCGACGAGGTTGCCGGGTATTGCAATGACAATACTCCGCTGATGGTCTTCGCCGGATGGGGAAACAACGGCGCTGACGCCCTCGAGACTGCCCGCCTACTGGCCTCGCGCGGATACGCTCCCGAGGTATTTCTCTTCAATATCGGAGGCAATCGCTTGTCCCCGGAATGTAAGCTGATGCGCGACCGCCTGGCCGCGTGCGAGGCCGCGTACACCCTGCACGAGGTGACCGGCGAAACGCCGTTCACCTTCCCCGAGCCCACAGCGAACACAGTTGTCATCGACGGAATATTCGGCAGCGGACTCAACCGCCCTATGCCCACGCCGTTCCAACTGATATCTCAAAATCTCAACCGCAGCGGAGCTTTTATCATCTCCATAGACGTTCCCTCGGGTCTGCTCGATGGATTCAATGGCGATACGCCTCGCAATAATATGGTACATGCCGGCCTGACCCTGGTCTTGGGCGCTCCTCGCTTGTCTTTCTTCATCGAGGATAATGCCGCAGTCGTGGGCCAATGGAAGTTGCTTGATATCGGCCTAAACAGCGCCGCCATACGCAATGCCCCCCTCACCTACTGGATGGTGCAAAGCAAGGACGTCCGACGATACCTGCGACCGCGCGACCCGTGGTCCAATAAGAGCAACTACGGCGATGCACTCATTGCCGGCGGAAGCCACGGCATGGGCGGCGCCGCCGTCTTGGCGGCTCGCGGATGCCTGCGTTCCGGTGCCGGGAAGGTCACCGTCTACGGCCCCCAAAGCCTCTATAACACCGTACAATGTGCCGTGCCTTCGGCCATGATGCGTGCCGACAGCGGCCGGGAACACCTTACCGATATCCCGCACGAATCGCATTACAGTGCCTTCGGCATAGGCCCGGGACTCGATGTCAACGATGATACGGCCGAAGCCGTGGGCCGTTTTCTAAAGACAATGAGCGCCGCTCCACGCCCCGTGGTGGTGGACGCCGGAGCTCTGGGATGCATCGCCGCACGCCCGGCCATGCTGGAGTACCTGCCGATGATGTCCATACTCACTCCGCACATCGGCGAATTTGACCGTATCTTCGGCAAACAGTTTTCGCACGAGGCAAGGCTGAAAAAGGCCATTGAAATAGCAAAATACTACCAAATCATCATAGTGCTCAAAGGCCGATACACAGCCATAATACGCCCCGACGAAAAGGTGTTTTTCAACACCTCGGGCACACCGGCTATGGCCACACCCGGCAGCGGAGACGTCCTCACCGGCATTATGACCGGCTTCCTGGCCCAAGGCTTCAAGCCTGAAATGGCCGCATTCCTGGCGTGCTACATCCACGGCATTGCCGGAGAAATAGCAGCCGAGAACCATGGCGAATATGGTGTTACGGCCGAAGATATAGCTGCCAACGTCGGACGCGCCATAGCGCTTGTAGCCAACGCCGAATAATCCTTTACAGACATTACATCACCCGACAATAGTAAGACTTATGCACAACTTACGCACAGCTATCACGTCCATGGCGATATGCGCCGCCCTTGTCACGGCAGCACAGACCACGCGCAGCTTCACCGCCGACAAAACCAACGAATACGCACTGGTATACAGCCTTCCGCGCACCGTCCTCGACATCACCATAGAGACCGTGCACACGGCGACACTCCCCGGCGAATTCAGCAATTACGCCAAACGCTATCTGGGCATCACCGATGCCATCACCACCCCATCCAATAGCGTGCGCGTCAAAAGCGTCACCATAATTCCGCGCGGTATACCCGGAGGCGCCGACAGCCGCTGGCAAGTACAGTTTAAAAACGGCAGCGCTGCCTCAATGCTGCTCACCGAAACCGGAATACCCCTGGCGGTGAACACCGACAGCATCGCCTCTACAAATGCCGTGACCCTACCCGTGGCCGTGGATGCAGCGCCCACCCCACTGGAAAGTGATGCGGCACGTCAAGCCGTTACACAAGACATGACGCGCAGCTCATCCATATCCAAGAAGGCCGAATTGGCCGCCCAACGCATCTTCGAACTGCGCGAGACACGCTCGGACCTACTCAGTGGCAATGCCGACAACCCGCCGGCCGATGGCAAAGCCATGCAATTGGTTTTGGACAACCTCGCGGCGCAGGAAGCCGCTCTAACTGCAATGTTTGCAGGCACGACACAGACGTACACACGCGTGACCACACTCACATATACACCCGGCACAGCGGAGAGTCGCGAAATTCTGGCTCGGGTATCGCCCACCGAAGGCATAGTTCCTGCCGATGACCTCAGCGGCGCCCCAATATACATATCGCTGACAAATATCGCTAAGGCCGAGATGCCCGTCACCGAAAAAGGCGAACCGAAGCGCTTCCCTAAAGGCGGATTGGCTTACACCATACCCGGCACAGCATCGGTCACCCTGACGTACGACGGAGCTACCATCACGCACAAAGACCTGACACTGGCACAATTGGGCGTAGTCTTCGGAATCAATCCCACCCTATTTAGCGATAAGAAAGCCCCCGCATACGCGACTTTCGACCCCACGACCGGAGCCATCACGGCATTAGGCGCCATAGAGTGACACCCGTATATTTGAGAGTATGAAGCAACACGCCTATATCTGTATAGATTGGCTCGCGATGACTTCTACAATTAAGGCTCGTACACATCGGCATACCCCAAAAATTATCTGATTTTTTTGGAAAACAAAAAAAAATTAGACTAATTCCAAAATTATTTTCATTCCACTATTGCATATTTCAACAAAGGTGCGTAACTTTGCGCTGTACAAACGGCCGTCAAAAACGGCCGAAGCACAAAATCCTCACATACAAATCTTTATCAAGTCATCAAAAAAAGCACGATTATGAAAAAGAAATTTATCTGCACCGTATGCGGATACGTATACGAAGGCACCGAAGCTCCTGAGAAATGCCCGCTGTGCGGCGCTCCTGCCTCCAAATTCAAAGAGATGGAAGAAACCGGCGCACTCGAATTTGTCACCGAACACGAAATCGGCATCGCCGCAGACACCGACGAACAAATGAAAACAGACCTGCGTACACACTTCAACGGCGAATGCTGCGAAGTGGGCATGTACCTGGCCATGTCGCGTCAGGCCGACCGCGAAGGTTATCCCGAAATTGCCGAAGCCTTCAAGCGCTACGCTTTCGAAGAGGCCGAACATGCATCCAAATTTGCCGAGCTACTCGGTGAAGTAGTTTGGGACACCAAGACCAACCTCGAAAAGCGTATGGCCGCCGAAGCAGGTGCCAACGCCGACAAGATGCGCATCGCTCGACGCGCCAAAGAACTCAACCTTGACGCCATCCACGACACCGTACACGAAATGGCTAAGGACGAAGCACGCCACGGCCAGGGTTTCCAAGGCCTGTACAATCGCTACTTCAAGAAGTAAGCGACAAAAATCCATACACAGAGAGGGCGCACTCCATTACGGGATGCGTCCTCTCTGTATTTTCGGCATCAATCAGTCCTCAGACTCGGACAAAGGCGGAACAGTATCGCGGAAGGCACGTGGGAGGCCACGTACCACGCAGTTGTAGCTGTGTCGAATAAGGCTGCGCAACAATGGCGAAGGCACGGCAGCGGCCAGGCCCACATCGTTCCAATGGCGTTTATTCATGTGCCACGCCGGACGTATGGCCTCATAGTGCTCGCGCAATTTCTCGGCATAATCCGGGTCGCATTTCAGAGACACACGCGTAGTGTCAACGAGATTCAGCATTGCAAAAATCTTTCCGCCCACGCGCAAGGTCACAACATCATCGCCGAACGGCATGTCCTCGGTCGCAAAAGGCAGCGACAAGCAGTATTCGTGCACTTCCAAAATATCCATAACTGATAGTCTTTTATCGTTTTACATACTCACCGCCGCCTCCGCTTTATCAGCCTTGACGTTCAATCGGCCCTGACATTTCATCGGCCAAGCATCTTCTTGCGACGGAACTCATATTTGAAGCACCATCCGCACGGGGCGACCCGAATAACGCGGCGGTCAGCGTCATTTCGCAGTGTCGAGCGTCTTGATGACGCGTGCCGGATTGCCCACTGCCACGCTATGCGCCGGGATGTCCCGCGTGACCACGCTGCCGGCGCCGATGGTGCAGCCATCTCCTATAGTAACACCCGGAAGGATGGTCACGCCGCCACCTATCCAGCAGTCATTGCCTATGGTGACAGGCAGCGCCCACTCGCGGCGACTGTTGCGCTCGGCCACGTCCGTGCTGTGGCAAGCCGTGTATATGCTCACATTCGGGCCTATGAAGGCGTCATCGCCTATGGTGACATAGGCTTCGTCAAGCACCGTAAGGCCGAAATTGGCGAAGAAGCCGCAGCCTACGCGTATATGTCGGCCATAATCGCATCTGAAAGGCTGATTGATGTGTATATCCTCATAGTCCTTTCCCAGGATTTCGGCCAACAGCGCCCGACGTCCGGTTTCATCCCCGGGACGTGATTGATTATAACGCCAGCACAAGTCTCTGGTGCGGTCAAGCATTTCGATAACTTCCGGGTCGGTAGCGTCATACACCTGTCCGGCAAGCATTTTTTCGTATTCACTCATAGCTTCTGATTATGCGATATCTGATTGGTTGATTTACTCCGATTTACCGAAGTATACGGACATTGCCGCTCCGGGTGCGGTCATGTACCGAGACACTTAAGGCTCCCGCGAGCCTTGCAGACGGGAGCCTTAAAGCGCCCTTATTGCAGGGCTCAAGGTGCGTTACGCGTCCTTACTTGACAAACTTCTTGACAATCACGGTGGCATTGTGGCCGCCGAAGCCGAAGGAGTTGGACAAGGCCGCACGCACTTCGCGTTTCTGAGCCTCATTGAAGGTGAAATTGAGGTTGTAATCAATTTCGGGATCATCGTCACCCTCGGCGTGGTTGATTGTCGGAGGTACGACATCATCACGTACAGACAACAGCGAGAACATAGCCTCCATAGCGCCGGTAGCACCCAAAAGGTGTCCGGTCATGCTCTTGGTCGAAGAAATATTGAGACGATAAGCATCTTCGCCGAAAAGCTTAATGATGGCCTTGGCTTCGCTGATGTCACCGACACCGGTGCTGGTGCCGTGTACGTTGATGTAGTCGATATCTGCGGGTGTCATCCCTGCATCATCAAGAGCGTTCTGCATAGACAGTATCGCGCCCAAACCTTCGGGATGTGTCGCTGTGATATGGTATGCGTCCGCACTCATGCCGCCGCCGGCGACTTCGCCGTAAATCTTGGCGCCACGTGCCAGAGCGTGTTCCATTTCTTCAAGTATCAGTACCACCGAACCTTCTCCGATGACGAAGCCGTCACGCGAAGCCGAGAAGGGGCGCGAAGCCGTTTCGGGGCTGTCGTTGCGTGTCGACAGAGCATGCATCGAGTTGAAACCGCCCACGCCAGCGGGGAAGATGGCAGCCTCGGCACCGCCTGTAACCATAGCATCAGCCTTGCCCAGACGGATAAGGTTGAAAGCGTCGATAATGGCGTTGTTTGACGAGGCGCAGGCGCTGACCACACCATAGTTAGGGCCATGGTAGCCGTATTCCATGGACACATGGCCGCTGGCGATATCCGCAATCATTTTGGGAATAAAGAACGGATTATACTGCGGACCGTTTTGCTCGCCGTGAACTGCATAATATCCGGCTTCCTCCTCAAAGGTGTGCAGGCCGCCAATACCGGCAGCGATGATTACGCCTACGCGGTTTTTGTCTATAGCGCCTTCGGTCTCGATACCGGCATCAGCAACTGCCTGGCGAGCTGCATAGAGGGCATACTGGGCATACAGGTCAAGCTGGCGCAGTTTCTTGCGGTCAAAGTATTCGGCCGCATTGAAGTTCTTGACTTCGCAGGCAAATTTGGTCTTGAACTGCGATGCGTCAAAATGGGTGATGGGCGCGGCGCCGCTGACGCCGGCCAACGCGGCACTCCAAGTGGTGTCTACGTCGTTACCTAAAGGAGTGATGGCTCCAAGTCCCGTAACTACTACTCTCTTGAGTTCCATGAAAGATTTATCGTATATGTACTGATTAGACTTTATATGACAAAAGTTGCCGCAAGTCCGGACCTATATCCCCGGAAAGTCGCGATGCTTTTGCTATTACCTGTCGGAGCATTACGCTCAAGGCAATGTCCGCAAGGTTGTGTGTTCTTGTTGTTACCGACCAAATGTACGCCCCGGACGTCGTGGGGCACCCGGGGCGACATAGGCGGTTATTTTGTGTCGAATGTGGTGACCGTCGTCAAACAGCTATTATTGAGCTGCTTCGATGTATTTGATGGCGTCGCCTACAGTCTGAATCTTTTCGGCTTCTTCATCGGGTATCTTGATGCCGAATTCCTTCTCAAACTCCATGATGAGGTCCACGGTGTCGAGCGAGTCTGCGCCCAGGTCTGTGGTGAATGCTGCTGCGGGGGTTACTTGGCTTTCGTCAACGCCGAGCTTGTCAACGATGATGGTCTTCACGCGATCTGCGATTTCTGACATAATCTTTTAGTGTTTAATTAGTAATATTCTGTTTTAGCGGTGCAAAGTAAGCCAAAAAATTCTAAATAGCGAAATTTTTCGCTATTATAAACTGTGAAAAAATGTAAAAGACGCATCTAAAGCCCTGAATTCCGCTTTTTTTGACCACGGTGAACTTATCATCTCAAACAACCACTTGCGCTAATGGGCACAAACACTTCGCAAAAAACGTCAGAACACAATGCGCCGTGACCACAAATCCGGCCACGGCGCAAGCATTGGTTCGATTTATGAATGCTGCACAAGTGCACAACATCCGTTTACGACACTCTATCTGGGAATGTTGAAGTAGTAATCAAAACCGCTTATTTTGCACCTATACGCATATCCTCGTCTTTCCGATTTAGATACTATAGCGCCAAAAAACGGATCTCCATAGTAGACCATATAATCTCCAGTCTCGACATTCTTATAAATGTCTATCTTGATTGATTGGTAAACCTTATCAGTCCCATATTCAAAGGCATACGCTCTGACTGTTCTGAAATATCTGTACCCCTTCCAGTCAGGCCCATCGGACGAACACGCCGCCACCTGCGTTTCAGCCGCTGATGCCTCCACGGCGCACATGGGACCGATGGCGAGCGCTAATATGCAGAGGATTAGTTTATTGCTCATATTGATTTTGATTTATGTGTGTAGGCTACTCACTAAGGCTTTTCGCATACTCCGCAAGTGTCTTTCACCGGGGATGTTTACGCACAAAAAAGCGCGACACTTTTCGCTGTTCTCATCCCGAGGTGTTTGGCGTAACCTGATATGATAAAATAGCTCAAAGCTCGCGCTATTATACACGAGCATTTCGCATTATTCTCTATCATATCTTAAGTCGCCAAACTTTCGGGATGAAAGAATAAAGCTAAACGCTTTTCCAAATGTCTTATAGTGCGCAAACGCGCAGTGGTTTATACCATAGGCAATTTGAATTTATTCATAATTAGTATTGCGGTGAGACGTCCCTTACTTGGCGGGGACTTCCCAGGTGTCGCCGGCGAGGATCATGTCGCGCAGGCAGGTGAAACCGTGAGCGGCCTTCACTTCGTCCACCTGTTGGCTGACAGCCGTTTCGTAGCTGGGGCTCTCGACATCGCGGATGACGCCGACGGCCAAGGGCAGTGTCATACCGTCCATCATGGCCAGTTGTTGGTGCAGGAAGTTGGAGGGGGTGTGGGCGTCGTGTACCAGGACATCGTCCATAGTATAGCCGTCTTGGCCGATGGTGACTGCCTTGAGCAGGAAGCCGTCGCGTACAAGGCCCTTGTCGCCGTTGGCGCCGAAGATCATCTTCTGTCCGTGTACCAAGTGGATGGTACGGTCGGCACGCACGGCGCGGTCGGTGATGGCGTTGTGGATGCCGTTATTGAAGATTACGCAGTTTTGCAGAATTTCGACAACGGAGGTGCCTTTGTGGCGCGCTGCGGCCACCATAACTTCTTGCGAAGTCTTGAGCTCGACGTCGATGCTGCGGCCGAAGAATGTGCCGCGAGCGCCGAATACCAGCTCGGCCGGGATAAACGGATCTTCAGTTGTGCCGTAAGGCGAGGACTTGGACACGAAACCGCGGGCACTCGTGGGCGAGTACTGGCCCTTGGTCAAGCCATAGATCTTGTTGTTGAACAATACGATATTGATATCGATATTGCGACGTACGGCGTGGATAAAGTGGTTGCCGCCGATGGCAAGACCGTCGCCGTCACCCGAAATCTGCCATACGGTCATCTCGGGATTGGCAACCTTGAAGCCTGTAGCAATGGCTGCGGCGCGTCCGTGGATGGTATGGAAGCCGTAGGTGTTCATATAATAAGGCAGACGGGACGAGCATCCGATGCCGGAGATGACGGCAGTGCGATAAGGCGGTACGCCGATTTCGGCCATAGCCTTGTGCAGGGTGTTGAGGATGGCGTGGTCGCCGCAGCCGGGACACCAGCGCACGGCCTGGTCACTTTTGAAGTCCGCGGGTGTGTATGCCGGGGTATTCTCTTGTGTTTGCATTGTCTATATGATTAAGTGGCTGGTGTGACTTATTTTTCTTTGGAAAGATTGAGGCGAACGCCGTCAATGACTTCGCTGACAAGGAAGGGCTGACCCTGAATCTTGTTGATACGCTCGATGCGTACGTCGGGGAACTTGGCTTGCAGATAGTCTGCAAACATTCCGGTGTTGAGCTCGGCCACAATCACGCGACGGTAGCGGCGCAGCACCTCGGCTGTATTGGAAGGCAGCGGGTTGATGTAGCGGAAGTGAGCCAAATCCACCGCAGTGCCTTGCTTGGTAAGTTCCTCGGCGGCTGTACGCAGGTGTCCGTAAGTGCCGCCCCAGCCTACCAGCAGGGTGTCGGCCTTACCGTCACCGTAAACCTTGACTTCGGGGATGTCCTTGGCGATATTGGCGATTTTCTGACGACGCAGCATCACCATCTTCTCGTGGTTGACCGGATCGGTGGAGATTGCGGAGGTATTGGCGTCTTTTTCGAGGCCTCCCAGACGGTGCTGCAAGCCTTCGGTGCCGGGGATGGCCCAATAGCGTACCAGGGTCTCGGGGTCGCGCAGATAGGGACGCCACGAGCTGTTGCGCAGATGTTCGGGCACGAAGTTGGGGCGTATCTCGGGATATTCGCCGGCCTCGGGTATGCGCCATGCGCTCGAGCCGTTGGCGATAAACGCATCCGTAAGCAGGATGACCGGAGTCATGTGCTCGATTGCGATGCGACATGCTTCAAAAGCCATGGTGAAGCAGTCTGTGGGCGAAGCGGCGGAAAGCACCACGATGGGCGACTCGCCGTTGCGACCATACAGAGCTTGCATCAAGTCGGTCTGCTCGGTCTTGGTGGGAAGGCCGGTGGAGGGGCCGCCGCGTTGTACGTCGATGACTACCAAGGGCAGTTCGGCGATAACGGCAAGACCTATACCCTCGCTCTTGAGTGCCAGGCCGGGGCCGGAAGTGGAAGTCACTGCCAAATTTCCTGCGAAGGAAGCACCTATGGCCGAGCATACGCCGGCAATCTCGTCCTCCATTTGGCAAGCCTTGACACCGAGGTCCTTACGCTTGGCCAACTCGTGCAGAATATCTGTAGCCGGGGTGATAGGATACGAGCCGAGGAACAGCGGACGTCCCGACTTCTCAGAAGCCATAATCAGGCCCCATGCAGTGGCGGTATTGCCGTTGATATCGGTATACACGCCCGGACGCGGGTCTTCGGTTTCGATGCGATATGTCGACATCGAAGCGTGCGTATTGTGGCCGAAGTCATAGCCGGCCTGAACCACGGCGCAGTTGGCCTTGGCGATAGCGGGCTTCTTGGCAAATTTCTTGGAGATATAGTGGCAGGCGGCCTCTATGGGACGGTCGAAGAGCCAGCATACAACGCCTAAGGCGAAGATATTGCGACACTTGAGTATGGACTTGTTGTCCATACCGCTGTCGGCCAGAGCCGCACGCGTCATCGTGGTTACGGGCACCTCGAGCACTTGTGCCGGGTCGATACCCAACTCGGCATAAGGGTCATTGGTGGCGAACAGCGCCTTACGCAGGTCCGCCTCGCCGAAGCTGTCGCTGTCGACGATAATGATGCCGCCACTCTTGAGGAAGCGCACGTTCTGTTTCAGCGCTGCCGGATTCATGGCCAGCAGCACATCGCACCGGTCACCGGGGGTATGAACTCCGCGACCTACCGACACTTGGAAGCCGGAGACGCCGCTGAGCGAGCCTTGCGGCGCACGTACCTCTGCCGGATAGTCGGGGAAGGTGGACACCTCGTTGCCTACGCCGGCAGATACATTTGTGAAGATGTTGCCGGCAAGCTGCATGCCGTCGCCACTGTCGCCGGAAAAACGCACGACGACCTTGTCGAGGACTTTGACGTTGGTTTTGTCTAACATGGGGTTGAAATACTTACTCTTTGGACTATGTAGTGATTATAGTGTCAAAGTGTGTGGAAATGAGGTTGTATGGTTGGATTATTGTCTGTTTGTGTCTCTTACGCCAACAATTTGCAAGCAACAGCACGGTTTTGAGCGCCTGTCCACTTGGCTTTGCTGACGTTTTGTCGCCCGAAAGCACTCTCTGACGCCTTCGTTAGACGCCACAAAGGTACAAACTTTTCTCGGCAAAACCAACATCCGCGTTTTTTTGCATAATTCGGTTGTGAATGTATCCTCACGCCCCCTTGCCTATCGGCCGATTTAGCCGTCGATTTTGCATTTTTTTACTTTTGAGCGATGTCCTTACAATAATTAGTCGTACCTTTGCAGTCGTTTTTCGCAGCGACAACAATACTCATTATATATGGATTTTTTCAAGGAACTTTTTTCGCCCGGCAGCAACAGTATCGCGTCCACGCTGATGCTTTACTCGTTTGTCATCGCCGTCGGCATATATCTGGGCAAACGCAAATTGTTCGGGATATCGCTGGGTGTGACTTTCGTGCTGTTTGTAGGCATTGTCATGGGATCGTTCGGATACAGCGTTGATGAAAACATTCTCAAATTCGTACGCGAATTCGGTCTGATTCTGTTCATCTTCTCCATCGGTCTGCAAGTCGGCCCCGGATTTTTCTCATCGTTCAAAAAAGGCGGTATGCGTCTCAATGGCCTTGCCGTGCTCTCCATCGGCATCAGCGTCGCCATAGTCATTGGCATATACTTCTTAGGTAACGTCAACGACAAGGCCGCATTGGTAGGCATCATGAGCGGCGCCGTGACCAATACACCGGGACTTGCCGCGGCCCAGCAGACCATCTCCGAAATCACCGGCGACGGTGCGCAGGTCAACACCATGGCCCAGGGATATGCCGCCGCTTATCCACTCGGCGTGGTCGGCATCATTGCCGCGATGCTGGTCATACGCGGCGTCTTCCGCATCAAGGTGGACAAGGAAGTACAAATCATCGAGGAAGACGAGCGCAACTCTCATCTCAAGCCATACATTCTGACGCTGAAGGTCACCAACGCCCTTGTCGAAGGACAGACGCTGATGCAACTGCACAGCATCATTTCAAACAATTTTGTGGTATCGAGACTGATGAACGCCGAAGGCAAGGTCGTCATTCCGGTATCGTCTACACAGATACACTGCGGAGACATATTGCTCATCGTATGCTCGGCGCAAGATGTCGAATGTTTCCGCGCCGTCCTCGGCCACGAAGTGGATATGGACTGGGAAGCTACACAGACCCCGGTATTCTCGCGTCGTATAGTCATCACCAAGAGCGAATTCGACGGCGTGGCACTGGGCAGCCTGCGACTGCACAACGGCTATCGCCTTAACTGCACACGCGTCAACCGCGCCGGCGTGGACCTGCTGGCCACGGCCAACCTGCGCCTCCAAATGGGCGACCGCATCACCGTCGTAGGCGACTTGCAGGACATTGAGCACTTGGCCTCCCGACTGGGCAATTCGATGAAGCGCCTCAACCAGCCCAACCTCATCACCATATTCGTGGGCATAATCCTCGGTATCATTCTCGGAAGCATCGACATAGGCTTCGGTATGAAACTCGGACTTGCCGGAGGACCGCTCGTAGTGGCCATACTGCTCAGCCGCTTCGGCTACAAAGCCAAATTGGTCACCTATACCTCATCATCGGCCTCGCTGCTGCTGCGCGAATTGGGTATTTGCTTATTCCTTGCATCTGTGGGCATATCCGCCGGCAAGGGATTTGTCGATACGGTATTCAACGCCACCGGTATGTGGTGGGTCATCTGGGGCTTTATCATCACCGTGGTACCGCTGATAATCGTCGGCGCCATTGCCCGCGGACGATACGGTATCAACTACCTCAGCATCATGGGTATGTTTAGCGGCGGATGCACCGACCCCCCGGCCCTGGCATACGCCACCAATACCACCGGCAACGACGAGCCGGCAGTGGCCTACTCCACCGTCTACCCTCTGACAATGTTCCTGCGCGTCGTCGTCGCCCAGGCACTCATTCTGGCTCTACCCTAAGCCGTAGACACAAACATATACAGTCAGGCCCGACCGGAATACTCCCGTCGGGCCTTTTATGTTCCGAGTATTTCGAGGACGGCAAAAGGGGTGCATACGCCACAGATGCCGACATCACCGTATATGCTCGTGCACCGTGGCAATGAGATCCTCGGCCTGATGCAGTCCGGTACCGCGCCACAGCTGCTTGCCGTCTTTGAAAAGCATCAGAGTCGGTATTGACCGCACATTGTACATGGCCGCAGCCTCACTATTGCGGTCGATATCAATTTTGACGACACTCACGCTGTCGCCAAGACGTTGTTTGACATCCTCAAGAATGGGAGCCTGCATCTGACACGGCCCGCACCATGTGGCATAAAAATCCACAAGCACCGGCTTATCACCATTAATCAATTCATTGAAATCATTCATAATCAGTATATTTTGCTTGTTAGTATTATTTGGACTCATGCGTCTCACTTTTGCACCGCGTTCGATCATTTGAACCGTTCTTGCGACCGAACTACGGCTCTTTCCCATGACCATCAAACGCCGTAGACACTCGGAAAGTTCGTGCCACAGGCATCAAACAGCCATTTCCCCTAATACAATGCAAAAACTATGCCCACTCGGCGCGTTATCTTCCAAAAAATTCTTAACTTTGCATCGCCTAAGCGCCGCAAGACGCTAAAGCGATGGTCCGGTAGCTCAGCTGGATAGAGCATCTGCCTTCTAAGCAGACGGTCACGCGTTCGAATCGCGTCCGGATCACAACTTCGAAAAAACGGCATCTCCCTCCGAAACGCCTAATCCACCGGCAATTACATAGGTGTTCGCAACGTGTAGGATACATCGCAAGAATCTACATATTTGGTACGATGCAACATTAATATCTTGAAAAAAAGATGAACGACAAAACAGCAAAGCCAACTCCACAGAAGCCCGGATGGGGCGGACGGCGTGCAGGCGCAGGCCGCAAAAAGACATCGGAAGGCGTGCGCACAGTAGCCGTACGCGTGCCGCAAGATGTATCTGATGTCCTGGATACCGTGCCGTCTATCACCGAGTATGTCGTAACGGCCCTGCGTGCCTACATAGCTCAGTCCGCAAACACCAAGCCATCAGGCATTAACGACAAATGACTATCGCACTAATAATTACAACAATATCGCTTGTTTAGTCGTGCATGACGCGTCACACGCGACTGCACACAGAAGCGGGGTGTAGGTTCATTAGCCTGACACCCCGCTTCTGTGTGTGGTATATACAACGATGCGGCTACTTTTTCAAGCGCACCTCGTAGAGGTCGTTGCGGCGATCTTTGAGATTCTTGACGCTGCCATATGTATGCAAGTGGTTGAGCCGGTCGAGGTCAACGTCACTCACGAGTATCATCTCGGTGTTAGGAGTGGCCTCGGCACGTGTGCCGTCGGTGGGGAAATAGAAGTCGCAGGGAGTGAACACACCCGATTGGGCATATTGGATGTCCATGTTGTGGACGCGCGGCAGGTTGCCCACGCTTCCGGCAATGACGACGTAGCATTCATTTTCGATGGCACGCGCATGTGCGCACACTTTGACGCGCGAATAAGCGTTTTGTGTGTCCGTCAAGAAAGGCACAAACAATATTTGCATGCCCTCGGCCGCCATCAAGCGCGACAATTCGGGAAATTCAACATCATAGCATATCAGTATGCCTATACGAGCGCAATCGGTCTCAAAGGTCTGTATCTTGCTGCCTCCGCACAGGCCCCAACTCTTGATTTCGTCAGGTGTAACATGTATTTTTTCATACGACTCGTACGAGCCGTCGCGGCGACACAAGAAACCCACATTGTACAGGCGTCCGTCCTCCTTCAACTGCGGCATCGACCCGGTGATAATATTGATGTTGTAGCTTATGGCGAGCTTTACAAAGCGGCTGCGTATTTCCTCTGTATATTGTGCCAATCCGCGTATCGCCTCCGACTCGCTCTCATCGTTGAAACGCGACATCAACGGGGCATTGAAGTATTCGGGGAATAGGATGAAGTCACTCTGGTAGCCGGACACGGCATCAACAAAGAACTCAATCTGCTCGAACAAGTCGTCTATGGTATGGTACGAGCGCATCTGCCACTGCACCAAGCCCACACGCACCGAGGTCTTTTTGCTTACCACGTCCTGCGACGGCGCTTGATAATAGATATTGTCCCATTGCAGCAGGCAGGCATAGTGCTTCGACTCCTCATCGTTAGGCAGATAGTTGCGCATCACCTTGCGCACGTGGAAGTCATTGGACAGTTGGAATGTCAAGACCGGGTCAAAGATTTCCTTCTGCCGCACCTTGTTTATATACTCTTTTGGCCGTAATTTGTCGGCGTATTTGTGGTAGTTGGGAATACGTCCGCCAAACATTATAGCCTTGAGATTGAGCGATTCGCAGAGGTCTTTACGATACTCGTACATACGACGTGCGAGACGCAATCCACGATACTGCGGATGTATAAACACTTCTATGCCGTAGAGAATATTGCCATGCGGATTGTGTGTACTGAACGTTTCGTTGCCGGTCACCTGTGCATAGGTATGGTCGTTCTTCACCAGATTGTAATCAACAATCAGCGAAAGGGCACAGCCCACAATCTTATCATCGACGACGGTCACTATCTGACCCTCGGGGAAGATGTCTATCAGCTTCTTAATCTGCTCGCGGGTCCAAAAAACATCGCTGCCGTCAGCGTATACGCGCGTAAACGATTGCGACAGCTGCTCATAATCTTCCATCTGAAGATTACGAATCAATACTTTGTTGATTTTTATTGAGTCTTCCATTTCGGCGGCGAAATTACAGTGAAATTCAGACCTGGGCAAATGTTTCGGCAAAAAAATGGGGAACGCTCGTACCGATAGTGCAACTCCGCCGCCCATTAGTCCGCATAAACACCTGATAGTATGCAAATTACAGCATCGACACCCGACGCGCAATTAACTATAATTTCGCAAATTCGGCAGAAATGCGTACCTTTGCAGCGCATGACAAAACAGCATACGGACATTGTAGCGTGATTGGCTGACGCGTAGGCGTGACTGCCGACGCGCGGCACACAAAGATTTATCGCTATCGGAAGACGATTGATCCTCCGACAGTGATGTTGTTATATACTTACAAATCACCTAAAAAAGACTCACAATACAATGTCCCAATCAAATACAAGCAACAACCGTATCGACAACAACAGCAACGACGCATCCGAAATCGAGCCCACGAAGGCCTCACAACCCGAAGGCCGGACATCGCACAACGAGGACGATTCGTCCATACACGACTTTGACTTCGCACTTATATGCGAGTACTTCGCATCCATCGACCGCCAAGGCCCGGGCAGCGATGAGGCCACACGCCGCGCCCTGAGCTTCGTACCGAATATTGATGCATGCAGCCGCATCGCCGACATCGGCTGCGGCACCGGCAGTTCGACGCTATTACTGGCCGCCGATACCGGGGCACACGTCACTGCCATCGACCTTTTCCCACAGTTCCTGACACGACTATCCGAGCGCGCCAAAGCTGCCGGAGTGTACGAGCGTATCACCACCGCAGCCGCATCTATGGACGCACTTGACTACGCCGAAGCGTCTTTTGACCTGTTGTGGTGCGAAGGTGCCATCTACAACATCGGCTTTGAAAACGGGCTGCGCTCTTGGCGCCCAATGCTCAAAGACGGAGGCTATATCGCCGTCACCGACGCCACCTGGCTCACCGACAGACGTCCGGCCGAAGTCGAGACATTCTGGCACGATGCCTACCCCGGCATCACCGATATAGCCGGCAATATAGCCGCAATACAACGCTGCGGATACACGCCCGTGGCGGCTTTCGTATTGCCGGACGAGTGCTGGACTACAAACTTCTACGAGCCCCAACGGCAAGCGCAAGACATCTTCCTGTCGCGCCACGGAGACGACAAGACGGCGCAAGCACTTGTCGCCAACCAGAGGCACGAAGCCGAAATATTCAGCCGTTTCCATCAGTACTACGGCTATGCCTTTTACATAGCACGTAAGAGCTGATTGCCCGTCCGCATCCCCGTGCCGCCGTACTCATCCCACGGCGACACGGGATACACAACGCGCCTGTCAGGCTTATGGCACAGGCGCGTTTTTTTAAGTGCGCTCACTCCGCACATACTTAAGGCAGCCTCACCCACTTCTTCCGCGTCGTGAACGGCATGGCCTTGAGCAATAGACCGTCAAAAGCCATATACAGCGACTGCAATTTTGCTCGAAAACGCCACGACAGCATTGCGTACATTCATAAATCCCATGGCCATATTGGCTATTGACGCCCCGACATTGAGGTACGGCGCTACGCTCGACACCAGCGACCCTATCTTCGCTTTGAGCGCGCCCATCGAGTTTGCCAACTGCTTCTGTTTGCCGGCGTCAGTCTTAGCCAGTGCCGCGTTCATCTGCCCGACATTGTCGGTGATGATCTGCGCCAGCATCGCGGCACGCTCCTGCTCGTTGCCGTTCTTGATGGCCGCTTCCTGCGCCTGTGTGAACGTGATACCCACGCGCCGCAGTGCCGAGGTCATGCCCATCATTGCCTTGCCCATAAGGTTGGCCACATTGACGGCGTCCCCGGCTTCAGCGCTAAAACCGCGCTGCTGCGCTACAAGGTTATTCATCGCCGGGATAAGCACCTCCAAAGACGATTTTTGATATAGGAACGTAGCCAACTGTTGCGCTCCGGCACGCTGTACGCCAGCCGATATAATACCGAGGTCGGCCTGTGCGCTCGTCAGCTTCTTAATAGACGCTATTTCGGCATCCGTGGACTTCATGCGCTGTCGCATAATGACCTCCAAACGCGTAGCGTTCAATTCGGCATTGGAGTACGCCGATGCCATCGATTGAACTACATCATTTAATTTGGTTATAGTATTGATAGTGGCTTCAAACGCTGCCGCGGTCTGAGCCCATTTAGACTGCGCCCCGTCTAATGACTGCTGCACATTCTTGGCTACTTTCTCCAAATCGGAAAACGACATCGTAGCCGACCTTATGCCTTTGTCGTCATATACGGTCTTAAAGTTTATCGTTACATTCTTTGCCATATTATTATTGTTCTATATGTCGTATTTATTGGTCAAAACTTCTTATTTGTGTTTATATGCGTCTCTTTGTCGCGTTTTGTTTCGTATATTTGCAGTGAACTCATAACTAACTCACTATGGTACTACTCGAAAGCATGGGACTTGTTGAAGGCTTCTTTTGGGCCATCGGTCGGTTTTTTAGCGCCGCTATTGAGCACCCGTTTATCGCTATAGGCTTAGTAGTGTTCATAATACTCTGCCGTGTACTTGATATAACTCCGGAACCAAAAAAATTCGATCCCCGGGACGGCACACGTCCGCCCTCGATTAATCTTTAACCAACTTATTCTTACTCCCCATATAGGGTATTCCGTATCTCATTTCCTAATACCTAAATCCTAAAACCTAACTCCTTCTCATCAGCTCCTCCACTCGCGCGCGTGTCGATGGCGTATACTCGCGCTTGGGCGCGGTACGCTTTTGGCCACTTTCTCCAACTCGGACAGCGACATCGTAGCCGACTTTATGCCTTTGTCGTCGTATATGGTCTTGAAATTTATAGTTATATTTTTAGCCATTTTTACTTATTGTTAGTCAATATGTCTTATTTTTAATCGCGGGTGCATCATTATGCACCATTTTGTTTTATATTTGCGCAAAACAAAAAAATATTACCCTTGTACAGCATGATGCCACTATTCCATACCATCTTATTAGACGCGTCCTTTGCAGACATCTTTATATATCCCATTTGGGACATAATCTGCAAATTGTGGTGGCTCTTGTGGCATAACCCTTTGGCATTCTTCGGTTTTGTTGCCTTCTGTTGGCTCATTCATACCATGACTAAAGGCCGCTCCTGTAGGCTTCCTTGGTAATTATTATCTTCCCCTCAGCTCCCCGACCGCGCTCGCCGGACCTTTTTGAAATCGCCGAATTTGCGGCCGCTATTGACGACTACCACTTCGGGGTCAAAACTCTCTGCAAGTATCCTTAATCGCTGCTCGCTCAATTCGTAGGCGTGCCGCATAAAATAATTAGCCTCACCTTGATTGTCGCCGAAATTGCGCACCGGATACCAGCTGCTTGCATCATACGGCGATAGAAATTCGGCATATATTACGATGCCGCCATCGCTATGCCGATGGCGCGAAAAACGCATTGTCGCTCTCTCCAAACTGCTTATACGCATATCTTTTCCCCATCTTTATTTTATTTTAAGCGCAAAAGCTAAAATAGACGATTTTTTATTTTAGTTTCCGCCAGCTCATCTGCCGCCTTTGCCTTTATTCCTATCTTCTCATCAGTTCCTCTACTCGCTCGCGTGTCGATGGCGTATACTCGCGCTTGGGCGCGGTACGCGCCGGGGCGTCTATCTCCTCCAACGGGATAAGCATCCGCGGCGTTACGCGCTTGGATGTGTGCGGCTGTATCAGTATCGCGCACGCCGTGCGCAGGCGGTTCCACCGCTCCAAATCCTCCGAGTGTCGGCGCTTCGCATCCTCCTCCATACAAAGCTCGAACGCCCTCGGGCTTAGCCGCCTGAACGTGTCGAGCGGCATCCCGAGGGCGGTCAAAGCGTATGCTTGCAAACGCAAAATGTCTATTTTTTCACCGTCGTCTTTTTTTTTGACCCTTTGGCATTCTCGGCGTTGACGGCCTCGCCCCAACGCTGTATGTCCTCGGGCGTCACGCGCAGGGCAAATGTGCGGAAGTCCATATCAAAGGCGCGCCCGTCGGCCTCGGCCGTGGCGCGTACTTGGTAGTACAGCATTCGGCACGCATCCGACAGCCCCGTAATCTCGTAGGCCTCCTTGCCCGTGGCCTCGCGGAAGTCCACGAGTGCCGCCATCGTCTGGCGCACGGGGTACTCGACCCCGTCTATCTTAATTGTCGTCTCCATTGTCTTTGACATTAATCGCCCGAGAATGTCGTGGTGGTCAGGCCTTAGATGGCTTGTAGGGGGGTATATCTAGCGCCCGTGTCGGCACGATCCATTAATCTGATAATTGATACATTATCCCCTATACTGCGCGGGCGCAATGTATTGCGGCCCTACCGTGTAAACGATTATGATACAATTCGTTGAGGATCAGCTAATCAAACCTATTACAGCGAAAAGAGCTTAGCCAAGCCAAAATATGCGACGATATTCTCATAAGAACGCCGCAAATTATGCGGCGTTCTTATGAGAATATTTGGTGATTAGGCGTTATTTCGCTAATTTTGCCGCAGAATATGCGGCGTTTGGCCTCGTTCTTTGTCGCACATAGAACAACAAAAACATTATGTATATCCACGAAAGAGATAATTGGACGGACTTCCGTTGGGATACTTCCGAGGTTTCAACGCTTCAGGAAATAATCTGTCGTAAACAAGGCTTGCTTTACGGCAGATTGAGCTCGCTCGGCTTTGACAGTAAACTCAGGGCAATGGCAGACAACCTGACGCACGATGTAGTGTATTCTTCCGAGATAGAAGGCATACGTCTGAACGAGGAACAAGTGCGCTCCTCAATCGCCCAAAAGCTGGGAATAGAAAATGTGAAATACACAGCACCATCACACTATATTGACTCAGTAGTGGGCGTAATGCTCGAAGCGATCCAGAACTATGACCAACCTCTCAGTAAAGAGAAACTATGCGCTTGGCAATCGGCTTTCTTTCAAACCGGTCTCAGTGAAGGCCGACAAATTGAGATTGGACAGTATCGTACGAATGAGGAGCATATTGTCAGCGGTATGTTCGGCAGAGAGAAGATACATTATATAGCGCCTTCTCCTAATCGTGTAGAAAGCGAGATGCAAAAGTTTATAGAATGGTTTGATGGCGGAGATACTGTCGGTAGCGTCATCCGTTCTGCCATAGCACACTTCTGGTTTGTATGCATTCATCCTTTCGAAGACGGCAACGGCCGACTGGCTCGAATTCTCTCCGACATGCTTTTGGCTCGTGGAGAGAATAGCGAATTGCGTTTCTACAATATCTCATCTCAGATCAATAAGGATAAAAAACACTATTACAACATACTGGAACGTATGCAACGTGGCGATGGCGACATCACGGAATGGCTGGTATGGTATATAAATAAATTGATTGATGCTTTGGACTATGCAGAAGCCATCGTCACCACCATCTTGAACAAGAGCTTCTTCTGGCAGAAGGCAGGACTCATACCAATGACAGAACGACAGACACAGATGCTCAATCTCTTCTTAGACGGCTATGAAGCAAAGATAACGTCAAAGACCTGGGCTTCGATGGCTAAGTGTTCCAAAGACACCGCCATACGTGACATACAGGACCTTGTCGCCAAAAACATCTTGACAGAGGATATTCCCGGAGCCAAGCGACCAAGCTATTCTATTGTCTATGACGCGGAGGATCTCACGCAATTCTTTGCCGATGTGCGCATTATCCACGATAATGGCGTACCATATCTCAATGCCATATTCAAAGGTCATCGAAAGATAAGTGAACGGATACTGACGCTCGATGCCGAGCGGTATCAAAAAGGCGATCTCCCACTGTCAAATATGCTCAACAAGTATTGCTCGTATTTGATGGGAAACGGCTAAAAGCGGTGCTTGGGATACTGACCCACCCCGTATTTTTTTTACAAATGCGCCGGAATTTAGGCTTGTCCCGAAACGACGGGGAAACATACTATCACACAATCTCTTAGAAGGGATAGCCGATGGCGAGGTGCAAGGCGTTGGCGTCCTTGAAGCGGTGGAGGTTGAAGTATCCGCTATATCCGGTGTCGTAAGGCGCATGGAGGCCTATACCCCAGTCAAGGCGCACGACAAGCATCGAAATATCCAAACGTATGCCAACGCCGGTGCCGAGGGCCAAATCGCGCAGGAAGTCTCGCGCATTCAGCACTCCGCCGGGCCGCTGTGCATCGCTCTTGAGCAGCCAAATATTACCGCTGTCAAGGAATAAGGCGCCGTGCAACGGCCCGTACAGCGGAAAGCGGTACTCGATGTTTGCCTCGAATTTGAAAGTACCGGTTTGATCAAAGTACTGACCTGTAGCATCTGCCGGAGCATGGTATGATCCGGGGCCAACGGTACGTATTGTAAAGGCACGCACACTATTGGCGCCGCCGCAATAGAATTGCTCGGCATAAGGTACTTGTGACGAATTGCCGTAGGCATGGGCGGCACCGACGGCGCCGCGCATCACCAGCCAATGGTCACCGCGGCCGAGACGCCGCGAATACACAAGCTGGGTCTGCCCTTTGATAAATTGGGAGAACGGAGTCCCGAATAGTTCCTTCTCACCCTTGACTCCGCAAAGACTGTATACGCTCCAGAATATATTGCCGCCTTCTTGGACGTTGAAGGTCCAAGTCAGTCGATTATCGCTGTCGTAATAGCGGTCATAATTAAGGCCGAAAATCATCTGCGGAACATACTGCGAACGGAAAGATTGGGCTACAGCCGGATTTTCGTCCATAATCTTGTCAAAATCCTCGGTGGTGTGTATGAGCTTTGTGTACGACAGCTTCAAGGGAGTGAACGTCAGGTTGGTATGGCGCGAAGCCAGCCATTCGTAAGACATCGAGGCGTTGAGCTGTCCCATCTTGAAGTAGTGCGGGCGGTTGAGCAGGTCGCCGTTGAGGGAGAAGCGTGTCCAGTTGATTTGACGGCGACGACGGCGCACAAAGGACGGCGCAAGCAGACGCGGAAATGACAGCGAAGTGGTCAGCCCTATTTCGTAGCTATTAAAAAGGTTTGAGCGTTCCTTACCCGTCTGCCATTCGTAAGTACCGGTCAGCGAGGCATTGAGTTGTTCTCCGCCGCCGAACATATTGCGATGTGTCAGTCCCAGCACCAGTCCGGGGCCGATGTACGAGTTGCTCTTGGAGGAGGCGTTGACTTCGACGGAGGCCTCGAGCGGCACATCCAGCGTGCAGGTGATATTGACATCCAGTGTCGGAGGCGTTCCGGGCGCCGCAAGCGTGTCCGGCATCGGCTCGATATTGATGGACTTGAAAATACCCAAGCGTGCCAGGTACGACTGAGTGCGATCCATATTGCGTACCGAGAAAACACGGCCGGGCTTAATGGTAACGTTGTCTTGTATCACCGAAGGCCTGAGCTTGGATGGCTTCACCTGTACCAATGTCATATTTTTCAGGGGTATCGTATCGGCATATTGCGCCCCGCGATTGGGGTATACGGTGACAGTGACACGACCGGTGCGGTAGGACTGCAACAGCTGACGAGGGATATTGGCCGCCGGAACTATGCGCAAATTGACCTTGCCGCGTACGCTTACCGTATCGGCCAAATACTCAATAAATTCGGGACGAAAATAGTAGAAGCCCTTGTTGCGCAGCCCATCGGCAATGATATTGCGCACCATGGACAGCGAGTCGGCCGAGTAGATGCTACCGGGCTTCAAGTACGGTATCTTGCGTGCTATCGAGTCCACCTTGTGCGCCAGCTCGGAAGTATCCGGCGGCGTCTCTATGGCATTGAAAGTGAACGCCGGACCGGTGGTGATGTCGTAAGCCACGGAAACTTTGCGCGGATTTTTCTTTGGCAGCATGGTATATGTCGCCTTGCCGCGGAAATATCCGTTGTTTTGCAATATCTGCTCGACCATCTGAGTGCGCACCTCCGGACGGACGTCCGAAATAAGTACGGGGTCCTCGACGAGCTTTTCGTAAATCCAATGCTTAAAGCCTTTCTCGGCACGCGGCCAATTGTTGTACACCCATAGGCCCAGCGGAAACGGATAGTGCCACCCCACCAACTTCCAGTAATTGTTCGGTGGAACATCCACGGCTTCCTTGACGGCGCTGCGTACTCCGGCGCTGAGGTGCGTCCCGCTGTCGGGCACAATTTCCACTTTCGAGACGCCACAATACAGCAATTCGCCCTCATCAATGCGCCGCGTAGTCGAGCACGACCACACCATCAGCATCATGCCGGTCAATATATATAATATGATATTACTTCTGAAGTGGAACATTGTCGGTAGGTATGGAATCCTTGGTTTCGGGCGTTGTGGGCGTTTCGGGCGTCGCGGCCGCCGGTATCATATCGCCTTGGGTTTTCGCATCTTTGTCCGTGTCTTTGTCCTTATCCTTACGGCGACCGAAGCGGAACATGTCGGACAGACGGCGTATCTTGCGACGATACACAAAACCGACGCCGGTTTGCGTAATTTCGCCTTCGAGGATGCTCTCGTAGCCGGTATGTCTGAATATGCGAATGTAGGTGGTGTGTGCGTTGTTGAGGTAGTACTCTATGGAAATATCCGATATGATGTTGCGCGATAGATTTTCGTCCGCATCCGCATCGGTGGAGTAGTTACCACCGACGGCTATGCGGAAACGCTCGTCAAACAGCGACTTGGAAATATTGTACGAATACTGGGTGGTCTGCGATGTGCCGGCGCGCGTGGTGCGGTCATACGAGTCGATACCGAAGCTCAGATCGACGCCCTTGATAGCCTTGGATGCCCACGAATTGAGTTGCGAAGACAGGAAGGAATAGAGCGGATTGGCGTTGAGTGCTGCATTGGCCTTGGTTCCCGGGCCGGTGTAGACGTTGTACAGCAGAAGGTTCATAGCCTCGTTGGCACGTTGTTCGGCTGACATGGAAGCCAATTCGTTGGCCACGGTAATATCGTCATCCGTAGCCAGGTCGAAAGCCACATCCATACGGTCAAGTGTTCCGGTGACGTCGAGCGAAACGTCAAAATTGATTAGGCGCGAATTTTGCCCTTCCTGGGTGACATTGGCACGCAGTCGGTCGACGCCCTTGATATTGAGACGCGGATTGAGCATATCGCCGGTGAAGGCCACGTAGCTTTCTTCGTCAAAGGTAAACTTCTTTTCGGACATCAGCGGCGGCGTATAGCGGACATATCCGTCTAAAATATTGAGACGTCCCAACATTCGGCCGCTGTTCATAGGATTCATCGAAAATGACAGTGTCCCTTGTGTATTGAGTTGCAGACGATTTTTGCCATCGGCGCTCAGGTCCACGCCTATGGTGGTGCCGTTGTTGACATTGAGTGCAAAGTCGGCATATAGCGCCGTACCCTCGCGCGGTGCCACCGAATCGGCACGAGCCATCGCCGCCGAGTCGTTGAAGTTCACAAAATGCACCATATCTTCCACCGACTGGTTTTGTATGGTGTTGACCGCATCGGGCATAATGTAGGTGAAGTTGCTGGGCGCAAGTATGCTCAGCGACCCCGAAGTCTTGAGCACGGACATATCGCCGCGGGCTTTGGCGTCTATGTCCACAAATGCCTTGCCGTAGACATCGGCGCCCTTGGCGGCACGCGTGCTTTTGACTATCTGCATATTGCGAGCCTTCATAGTCAAGTCCATAGACATCCGAGACATGTCGCTTATGTCAACTTTACCGTTGATGGTCAGCGGATTTTCGTTACAGCCGCTAATGGCGAAACCATTCAGCCGTACAATGCTTTTTTCTATGGGTATAGGGGTGTCGCTTATGGCAAAGGTCGTGCCCAGCATATTGACATTGATGGCGGCTTTGTCAAATTGCAGATTGCCATCCAGCTGAGGATGGTCGCTGTCACCGCTGACATCCATGCGCCCGTTGAGAGTACCTGATAATTTGGCCACTCCCGGCAGGAAGGCATTACACGTGGACAACGGGAAATGTATCATTGTCAGATCCATGTTGAAGGGCGAAGTGCGCGTCGAGTCGTTGAGGGCGCCGGCCAAAGTCACCGTCTTGGTGCCGTTGACCCACAGGTCTACATTGGTACGCAGCAAGCCCGAGCGTTGCGTCACCAGGTCGAAGTCGGCGCGTATATCCCCCACCTTTTCGCGCCCGTATGTCAGTCCGGCAAGTGACAATTGCCCTTCGCCGTTGAGGGCATTATTGAGGCGATTGATGCGCAAGTCGGCCGAAACATTTCCCTTGACAGGCGGCGCAAAGGGGTTCAGCGCAATCCAGTCTTGCAGACGTATGTCGCTGACCTTGACCACGAGGTCCTCATCGGCGCCGTGCATGGCATCGTCATGCTCGTGAGCATGTTCGCTGTACAGTGCCAGCGAGCTGGTGGCGCTGCGCATGTGCAAATCGGCATCTATATGCTTTGTAGCGTAGTAGTAGCGTATAAAGTTGCCTTCATTGGCCGTCCATTGCTGGTAGCCGATAGTGGGATTGAGCGGCGTAATGTGCAGCGTGGCTGTCGAATCGGCATTGAGTTCGATTTCCCCGCCCACAAGGAAACCGGTCTGTCCCTTGATATTACGTTGATTGACATTGATACCCAGACGTCCGGGGCGGAAAAAACCGGTGAGGTCCACGGCGGCCCATGCATCGAGCGTACCGGGAAGGTTGCGTATCTTTGCCCCGTAATGGAGATGGT
The DNA here is from genome assembly GCA_900540625.1 of uncultured Porphyromonadaceae bacterium. GTDB lineage: Bacteria > Bacteroidota > Bacteroidia > Bacteroidales > Muribaculaceae > CAG-873. Next base: position 28,954 of record UQGP01000014.1, read on the forward strand.
CGCCATGCTGGTGTATCTCGAGGTCTACCGAATCGAGACGCGTGTCTCCGGTGAAAAAGCCGAGGACGTCACCATCCAATGCCATGACGGTGTCGTTATAAGCTCGCAGACGCATATTGTCAAAGCCCATGTGGTTGTCGGCCAATACCTGAGTGAGCATATTGTTGTTGCCGGCCTGGACATCGAGTTCGAAGCGCGGCAATGCACGCTGCACCTCGGGAATGTCTATGCGACGCCGCTCGAATTGGGCGGCAAGGGTCGTCATCAGCGAGTCGCTGTGAGCCAAGACTTCGCGCAGCCCGGTGGGGGCGCTGAACAGCGCAAAGAGGTCGCGGTTGCTGACATTGAGATTGACCGTGGTGTCTGACGCTGCAAGACGCGCACGCACACGGTCCACGGTCATGGTGCCGTCCTCGCGAGCGTACACAAAGTCGCGCAAGTCCACGGAGGCATCCAGCAGCAGCGGATTGACGGCATCGATGTCAGCACTTATGTCTGCATTGATACTCACCGTAGCCGGGGTGTTGCCGACCTTGAGCAACATCAAGTCTATACGTCGGCCGTCGATGGCAGCTATCCAATTGTAACGGTTCCCTTGTATATTGCCCGAACCTTCGATGGAGAAATCGGCCGTGGAATTGTGCGAGTCGATGCGCAATATGGCCATTCCGTCGGCGACATGCAGCGTCCCGCCTATATCCGTCAAGCGGTCGCCGTTATAGGTGATATCCGCCAAGTCAAGGTCTATATCGGCCGATGTATGCGGCGACATTATATCCAAGCCGCGACCCTTGGCATTGATACCGACCGTGACATCCGAAATGCCCAACGACGGCATAAAGGCTTGTATCGGGAATCGGTATGCGTCCAGCTGTATGTCGTATGCTTTGCCGCGTCCGTTGAAACTTCCGTCAAGAGCCAATTGGCCGGCGGAGGTGATGGCTTGCAGGTTGCCTTTATATGCGCCGTTGCCGAAATCGATGCCGGCCTTGACATCCATGGGTGGGATGCGCACTCCCGCATCGGGGCCCATAACGAGGCGCAACCACGGGTCTATATCTCCGAGCTTTCCGGCAAGGTCGATGCTGCCGGTCATGCGCTCGGGCGTCAGTACATTGTGCAGTCGGCCGCCGCCGTCAAGTCTCAATGCTCCGGGGACATGTAGTGACAAGTGTCCGATATCGGGATTGTTCATACTTCCGGTGACCTCGGCGGCCAAAGCTACACGCGTGTCCTTGCGCAAAGGCTGCAGATAGTTGTCGAAGTCGGGGAACATACATGCCAAGTCACTGACCGCAACCTTGGAGGGCGCGATGTCTACGCTTATACTTTGCTCGGAGTCGGTACCGAGTGTGACATTAAAGTCCATAGCCGTTCCACCCGAAGTTTTCAAGTCAAAGTGCTGCAATCGCAGGGCGGCACTATCTATAGCCAACGTGCCGTCTGTATGCAAAACTATGCCGGAACGTTCGCGACCGCTGATACACAACGGGACACGCACTTCGGAGGCTCGATTGTAAAACCCTTCAATGTCAAGGCTCATCGAATCCACCTCGATATACCCGAAATCCAGACCGGGTTGAGGGCGCAAGCCGCGCGTAGTATACAGCGCCTTGCTTCTGTCAAAATGTATCCCATCGACTTTCACCGTCCACGGCGCAGCGGGCGCTGATATAGTATCGACTTTGGCCGGCAGAGCAGCCAAGCGCTCCACAGAGGCCTGATCGGGCGCTATATATGCCACATCAAGGCCTGTGCCGCCGAAGTCGCCGACCTCCACGGTTTGCCCGGCAATATCTATGCGCACGTCGGAAATCATTCCTCGCTTTATCACCGTCTGCAAGGTGTCTATCGTCGGGAGCATATTCATCCGATAGGCAAAATCGGATAGAGCCAAATGTCCCACTTCTATCAGCAGGGGCGAGGGCTCGGATGGCGGCTTGGGTGCAGCCGTATCCACAGGATTGATGTACATATCCACCGAAGCTCCGGCCATAGCTCCTCGCTCAAGTCGTATGCGCAATGTGTCGCCCAAAGATACGGACAACGGTGCCGCATCTATATGCTCGGCCGCAAGCACGATGCACGTAGCACTGTCTCGCGACCCCATTCGATATAAAGCCTGGGACAACGACGCCTCGCACACGTCCACACGTCCGTCAAGCAAGGGGCGCAACCGCACATCGGCATCTGCCGTACCGAGGCGTATCACTGTATCGCCGTTCTGTACCAATGACATATCGCGCACCTTGACGCGAAGCGGAAATATCAGTCGCGCCTCGCCGACCTCAAGATGCGTCCCGGTCTGACGATTGACGGCAGTGACGGCGGCACGCAACGCATCACGCTGCCACCACACCGAGTATACGCCCACAATTATGCCCGTGACCAGCAGCACTATGGACATCAGTATCCATAGCGTCACCTTTGACACCGTGCGCATCCTGCGTCGTGCAGGCACCGGCGTCGACATCGTATCCGGGTCAGACGGTACCGCCGTATTTGACTTCATGTATGCTCAACAATCCGGCGCGCCATAGTGTTCCCCGTTAACGGGCACTCGCACGCGCCATTATCTTATTGCAAAGGTAATCAAAAACCCAAAGCCGTCAAAATCGACCGACGCCTTATTCGCCGAATCGGGCAAAATATCGCAACAAAAGCCAAAATGCACATTGTCAGCAAAAAAACATTTGGGCGAAAACAGAAAAAGTCGTAACTTTGCAACCGATATGCGTAACCGCTGGCGGGACATGGTTGCCCGCGAATGTTGCGTCAGTGCTAACATTTTAATTTTCAGAAAACTAAAATGGATTTAATCAAGATTGCCGAAGAGGCTTTTGCCAGTGGCAAGCAACATCCCGAATTCGGCCCCGGCGATACCATCACCGTGGCTTACCGCATCAAAGAAGGTAACAAGGAACGTATCCAGCAATACCGCGGTGTGGTTATCAAAATTTCGGGCGAAGGCGCCAAGAAGCGCTTCACCGTACGCAAAATGTCCGACAACATCGGCGTTGAGCGTATCTTCCCCATCGAGTCGCCGTTCATCGACTCCATCGTAGTCAACAAGTATGGCAAGGTTCGCCGCGCCAAACTGTACTACCTGCGTGGTCTCACCGGCAAAAAGGCTCGTATCAAAGAGCGTCGCGTCAAGAAAGCTTAAGACCCTCACTCTTACGACACAACAAAGACTTCAAAGACATTCTGTCCACTCCGACAGAATGTCTTTGGCGTTTATATACCGACTTTTTCGCGAAGGTGTCATATTAGCTAACTTCCGTAGAATATACGATTTGGACACGCTCTACGCCGCGCACATCTGAAGCCCGCCACATCAGGGCACGGCATTGTCCGCAAAAGTCACCCACAGTATCAGCAGCCCTATGAGCACAGCCACCCCGACCGCAAAACGCAACCCGGACTGGCGATGGCGCGATGACCCGGTCCTACTTTGTTTCAAATAATGCTTCTGCCCCATATCTTTCGTTTGTTTTCATTGCCATAAGTTCTTCGTCACACCGAAACATCGGCGCCGCGCATTGCCGGACGCCGTTGCATTCGTGCCACTATTATCACAACGCCTATCTCTCTGACTTTGTTTACATCTCCCCGTTTTCAGAACTCATCCGCCCCATCTTTCACAAATAGCCGACCGCCCATGCGAAATTATTTTATAAAAAATTTGCATTTCGGGTGATTGTTGCTTAAATTTGCAGCGAAAACATCCACTCTATCTCCGGTTGCCTCTTAGACATCACTTGTGGCTCTCGGAAAAGGAGGGAACAATATTAACCTAATACCTATTTTTTTTATGAACAGAACCTACGGACGAATGAAGGCGCTGCTAACAGCAGTGACTTTGGGCGTGTGCTGTGCGTATGCGCAGACCTCCACTCCTGCCGGCTTTATCCTGCCGGATGCTGACCCGGACGCCGCACCTTACGACTTCCACATGTCCAAGACAGATGACGGCATATCCGCCTCGCTCACTCTCAACCGCATCGACCGCACTGTCACCGACTCTGTCGCCGGGACATGCCGAGTGTCGGTACCCGGGCTATCCTCTACCACCTTTGCCGGACTGCCGGCGCTACCCTACAAGGCTTTCCGCATTGCTCCAGAGGGCAGCGGAACGCCGCAAATCATCGTACGCGACAGTACTTACATTGATATTCCCGTTAATCTTGACCACAATCCGAGGATTGAATACGACTCCATCGGTCAACCGCACCAAATCGCGGTGGCACGCGTGGATTATTCGGGCTTTATGCCATCGGACCTTGCACGCGTAACCGATACTCAGACTTACCGCGATCGTCCGATATACACCATCACGGTGATGCCTATGAAGTATGACCGTGCAACGGGCGTGCTGCGCGTCTACACGTCCCTCGACATAGACATCGCCTACACCGTGCAGGCACAGACACAGTCTGCCGCCGGTGTCACGCGTTCCGCCGCCTTCAATGCCTATACAAAAAGTGAAGTTGGCCGATTATCGGACTTTTCGGAAGAAGTCGTTATAGACCCAATAATATCGGACACCTTGGATATTACAGAGGATTATCTTGTTCTATCTTGTTCAGCCTACCGGGAAGCAACAGATAGTCTGAAGGAATGGAAAAAACATCTCGGGCACCGCGTATATGTGGTAGAAGACTGGAATTGGACTACGGATAAAGTTGACAATGTCATCAAAAGCCAATACAATAGAAGACAAAACCTGACAAATGTGCTTATCTTGGGCAACCAGAATGCTATACCGGGTATCTCGATGAAGAAATGGTGCCCTCACTTTTATCTTTCTGGTGTTCGGGATACGCCCACTGATTTACCATATATGTTATTTGGCAACAACAGTCTGCCATCTGTAGGATATGGACGCATTTGCGCCACAAATGCTCAACAGGCGATGACTGCCATTCGGAAGATAATTGACTACGAAAAGCGACCGAGCGAAGACGAGGCACTCTATAAGAAGGCTTTCTTAAGTGGCAAGTGCTGGTATGAAAAGGGAAAGCAAGTGCCCGATAGGTTTATACCGACATTGGAAGATGTTAGAGATATCTTGCTACGACACAATAAGGATGTTCAGCGAATATACACTACGGATGAGGGCCAAGACCCGGTGCTGTGGTATCCAAATTATTATAACTATCCTTGGATAAGCCAAGACGGAGACACTCTGCCGGACTACCTTCGGAAACCGACATTTGCTTGGGATGGTACAAAGCAAGACATTATTAATGCTTTTAATGACGGAGTAAATCTTGGCGTATATAACGGACATGGAAATATTGATGGATGGCCGGCATTCGATTTTGACTATTATGCCTGCCAACATCTGACTAATAATCACAATCCGCTGATATTTGGCATTGGATGCAACACGGGTGAACATACATACATAAACAATCTTTCTGCTGAGTTGTCAAGGCGTGCAAGTGGAGCAATTGCCGTGTTTGCCTCGACAAGCCAAACAAGACTTGGAGCCTCAGATGCGTTGCTAATCGGCTTTATTGACGCCATTTGGCCTAATGCATATGTTACGACCGGATGGAATGGTACAGAAAAGAATGATAAATCCTATACGCAACTAAAAGAAATCCTAAGCAGGGGACTATTTCGATTAGAAGAGGTGCAGGGAGGTGGTTATTGGGATGTAGATTTTGTTGAAGCCGACGATTGTGCCGAGATTTCACGTGCAGGTTTTCACATATTCGGAGATCCAAGCCTATATTTCAATGCGCAAAAGCCATCTCGTTTTGAATCCGTTGATATGAACTACCTTGGCGGCAAGCTATATGTAGGACTTTCAGAGAATGAATTGCCTGCGCGAGTTGTTTTCGAGAATCCGGCTATAGGTTCAATAAAAACATATCAAGCCACGACATCCGGCGTGGAATATCCATTGGCTGAAGGTAAAAGTGTGGTAGTGTCGATATCAGGACCGGGGAAGATCCCCTACATAAGACAGGTCTCTACAAGCGACTTAGTACTGCCCACGCCTCTTGCAAGAATCACCAATGTAGCCTACGAAACCGGCTCACAGACGGCTGTCGTAACCTATTACAATCGCGATAGTCAAAACGCAATAACGATAGGTATTAGGGATTTGTACAATAATAGCTATACTGTGCCCACGGCTTTCGGCCCGCAGGACAACCAGCAAACACTATACCTATCCGGGCTTTCTAATGGCGTGTATGTAATTGCCTTGATGGTTAATAATGAGATAGTCGACACGTATAAACTAATTAAACTATGAGAATTATGAAACATAGGACAGCAACAATAATAATGATGTGTATACTTGCTGCCGGTACATTGGCGGCGTCAGAACCGGCACACACGGAAGACATCATAGACAGCAAACGATACGAAGTGGGAGGTTTCTGTTACTGCATAGATAAGCTTTCGATAGATGGAGTCTCCTACAGCGGCGCGTTCGTAATGCCGTCAGATAACCCGGCGTTGACTTTTACTGGCATTGTGTCCGTTCCTTCAAACGTGACTATCGAAGATATCTCTTACCCGGTTATAGGGTTTACGTCGTTGACTACCATTCCGGAATGCATAGAGGGACTTGAGCAACTGATACTCCCCGAAGGGATACGGATGGTTGCCGAAATAGGAGGCGCCAGGGCCAATATAAAAAACATAGTCCTGCCATCAACGCTGCAAGGCCTCGGACATATAGCGTATCAAACCGATACCTTGCGCGTACCGGGGTCTGTCAAGCAGGTCTATTATGACGCTCAGGTTGGGGCGAAGATGTTGTATCTAGAAGATGGAGTCCAAAATTGTAGCCGCTATTCGCTGTGGTGTGGTAATGACACCCTTGTACTACCCGGATCTGCCACGTTCCAATCATACAGTATGACTGCCACAGAGCTTATTTGCCTTAACATTAAGCGCCTGACAGGAGATACTGAGCGAGAAATCTTAGGAGAGTCTTTTTGTCCATATAGTTACAAAATTCGCAGCATAGTCAATGACAACATTATACCACCGAGGGTGGCTGTGAATGCGTTCCGCTTAGCTTCATATGATGGAGTGGACTCTCCGGGAATATATGACCGAGCAACCTTGTTTGTCCCCAAAGCATCCATAGATGCATATAAATCTGATCCTGAATGGGGGCGCTTTGAAAAAATAATGGCAATAGAGGATGGCGTGAATGACGTGGCGGCGGACGAGGCTCAAGTCGTTGCCACCGAGTATCACGACCTGTACGGCAGATGTCTCGAAGCGCCGGCCGAGCGCGGCATCACCATCCGCACGGACGTCTACAGCAACGGGACTCGCCGCTGCACCAAGGTTCTGCGTTGAGTAGAGCTTACGAAAAACGGCGTATAGTGCACGAGCATCAGATAATGCTATCTACGCCCTAACGCAAGCAATACACCTCTGCCGCAGAACGTTGTGGCAGAGGTGTGCTACGTATAACCGGAGACGCTACAACCTCGATAGACACTATACGGAAGAAAATTCGTACCTTTGCAACAGCATAGCAAAAGCAAATCCGTTCAAACCAAAACATACATACGTCATCATGACACTGTTTGAAAAACTCACAAGCAACGCTCGCACACATCGCCGGCGCATAGTGCTTCCCGAGGGTACCGAACCACGCACTCTCAATGCCGCCAACCGCATCATCGCCGACGCCTTGGCCGACATCATCCTTATCGGCGACCCGGTCGAGATACATCGTATGGCCACCGAGATGAACCTCCCCGAAATTTCGCACGCAACCATTGTCAACCCCGCCGACGAGGCTGTCATCGATCGCTACGCCCCTCTGCTGCTGGAACTGCGTCGCTCCAAGGGTATGACCGAAGAGGAATCCCGACTGACGACAGCCAATCCGCTGTACCTCGGCTGCCTTATGGTGAAAGCCGGCGACGCTGACGGTCAGGTGGCAGGCGCCATGAACACCACTGCCAACGTACTGCGTGCCGCCTTCCAAGTCATCAAGACACGCAAGGGCATCAAAGTGGTGTCCGGCGCATTTGTGATGCTGCTGCCCGAGGGCTTGCCTTTCGGCACAGACGGCATCATGGTGTTTGCAGACTGCGCCGTCGTACCCGAACCCGACGCCGAGCAACTCGCCGACATAGCCGTCAGCACCGCCGCCACCGCACGCGATGTCGCCGGCATCACCCCGCGCGTAGCTATGCTCTCATTCTCCACAAAGGGCAGTGCCCACGACCCGGCAGCCGATAAAGTCATCGAAGCCACAGCACTTGCACGGCAGATGGCGCCCGATCTGATGATAGACGGCGAATTGCAGGCCGATGCAGCCATAGTCCCCGGCGTGGCCGCATCCAAGGCTCCCGGATCGCCCCTGAGCGGACGTGCAAACGTTCTGGTATTCCCCAATCTGAGCGTCGGCAACATCTGCTACAAACTGGTACAGCGCCTCGGCGGAGTCCAGGCCGTTGGTCCTATCCTTCAAGGCCTCGCCGCTCCCGTCAACGACCTATCGCGCGGATGCTTCCCCGAAGACATCTACAAGACAATCATCATAACCTGCAACCAGGCCATAGGGCTGAAACAACAATAAAAACCGCGCGTGCCTTTGCACATAGAAGCACGCACATATCTTAAAATACGACTATGCTTATATTAGTGCTCAACTGCGGATCGTCATCCGTCAAGTACAAACTCATAGACACCGATACCGAAACAGCCCTCGCCGAGGGCGGCGTCGAAAAAGTCGGAATGGCCGACACATTCCTCAAATACCGCAACCACGAGGGCGGCAAAAGCATTCGCCAATTAGGCCACGCAGACCATAAAGGCTCGGTCAAGGCCATACTTGACCTGCTCACCGACCCCGCCGAAGGATGTATCAAGGACTATGGCCAAATTCAGGCCGTAGGTCATCGCCTGGTACATGGCGGCGAAAAATTCAACAAGAGTGTCCTTATCGACGAAGCCGTCAAAGACATGGTACGTCAATGCTACGTCCTGGCTCCGCTGCACAACCCCGCCAATATGACCGGCGTCGAAGCCGTTGAAGCCATACTGCCCGACGTGCCCCAGGTAGGCGTCTTCGACACCGCATTCCACCAGACAATGCCGGCCAAGTCGTACATCTACCCACTGCCCTATCGTTTCTACGAGGAAGACGGCGTGCGCCGATACGGCTTCCACGGCACCAGCCACCGCTACGTTAGCCAGCGCGTATGCCAAATCCTGGGCTGTGACATCGCCGACAAACGCATCATCACCTGCCATATAGGCAACGGCGGCAGCATTACGGCCGTAGACCACGGCAAAAGCGTGGATACATCTATGGGCCTGACTCCTACCGAAGGCCTTATGATGGGTACGCGCGTGGGCGATGTAGACCCCGGAGTCCTGACTTTCCTGATGGAAAAACACGGATATACCTCCGCCGACCTACAACGCATCATCAATAAAGAATCGGGCGTCCAAGGCGTCAGCGGCGTCAGCTCCGATATGCGCGAACTCGAAAAGGCCGTCAGCGAAGGCAACCCTCGCGCCATCCTGGCTCTGGACATATACCAACAGCGCATCATCAAGTACATCGGCGCATACGCAGCCGAGATGGGTGGCGTAGACATCATCGTATTCACCGGCGGCGTAGGCGAAAACCAAACCGGGCTTCGCGCCGACGTATGCCGACCCCTAGCATTCATGGGCGTCAAAATTGACGAAGAACTCAACGCTCGCACTCGCGGAACCGAGACAGTGCTCTCCACAGACGACTCAGCCGTCAAGGTCGTCATCGTACCCACCGATGAAGAACTTATGATTGCGCGCGACACGCGCGACATCGTCAGCAAGCTCTGACACCACATTCACGAAAACGCGACAGCGGACGGACGGCAACAGAAATGCCGTCCGTCCGCTGTCTCTTTCAATATGGGCACATTAGGCACCGATTTCTGAAATTTACAACGCAATTTGTTGATAATTCGCGAAAAATACCTATCTTTGCAGTACACGCACCCACGCGTAGCCTACGACATCACTATATGAAACTCGGACACCTGACAGCAATCATATTAACTGCATTGGCAACAGCCATGCCGACATACGCCGACGGCGAATTGCCGGATAGCGTACGCACGCCTCGCGTCCCGATGGCGGCATCGACCGATACCGTCGGGATGCACAGCCCGACATCGACGCCCTGGCCGTCTCAATCCGCATCAAGCGACGATGCCGCATACGACCGCCGTGCACCTTTGGACCGACAACAGCCTCCGGTCAATCCCGCAGCATACACCTACCGAGCCTATCCCTACACCCCCGGCATTGCGCCTATATACACTTGGGGCACAGGCTCGCTATACGCATCCGGCGCAACCACATCCATGCCCGGAGCTATGGGCATCGAGTCGGGCGCACTCAACTTCCGCCAAAACTTCGGCTCGCTATCGCTACACCTCTACGGCGGCGCATCCAAATACGGATACTTCCGCGGATTGGACACCCGGTGGGGCTTCGGCGGCGACGCGACATACCGCTTCAACGACCAATGGACCCTTACGGTTTTCGGCGGATACTCCACTTCCGGCGGACTGCCGCAACCGGCACTGGCCGGATCCTACGACACGCCCTCGATAGGCGCCTTCCTCGACTACCGCTTTGCCCGAAAATGGGGCATCCGCATGGGCGTACAAAGCGAGCGCTCGATGCTCACAGGACGATGGGAAACCCGTCCTATGATAGAGCCGTACTTTATGCTTGGCGGACAGCCTATAGGCATCGACGTCGGTGGCATACTCTACGAACTTCTGCGCTCCAAAAGCGACTGGGGACCGCGCAATCCCACCATCGGGCCGCCGGTACAAAAACTCTCCGATACATTCCACTGACGCCCCTCCGACAGACAGACCGCCGCTTTCCTCTACACCTCCTCATCCCTCCAAAAACGGGCACAACACCCGACAAACACCGTCCGAACCGTCCCAAATACGCCGCAAAATGCGCCCGAAAAGAGCAAAAACAAAGCACTTCGACGCTTTTATTAAAAAACATTAAGTCTAATTCAAAAAAAATGACTAACTTAGCGGCTTGAAATAGGCACTGTACTCAGAATGCTATTTCCCAACAAGTAAAGAATATACAAATACAACATAACACAAACCATAAAACCTCAACCTCAATGAAAAAAGCTACGCTATTAGCTATCGCATGCGCCGGCCTTTTCAGCGCCTCCGCATGGGCTCAAGAGGCTGCACAGCAGGAGATCACCTACGTGGAAGATCCCAGCCAAGGCTACCTCTTCAACCGTTTCAAAGACAACTGGTTCATCACCGCCGAAGGTGGTGCCAACATCTACTTCTCGCACGGTGACAGCGACCGCAAAACATGGGATCGCTTTGCTCCCGCTGCCGGACTATATGTCGGCAAATGGTTCTCACCCATCATCGCCCTCCGTATCGGTGCCAACTACATGACCCTCAAAGGTCTGTCCGATGTACGTACCGACGACTGCAAACTTGACGAACCCCTCGTAAACGGCAAGTACAAACAGAAATTCAATCAGGTAGGCCCCGTCTTTGACGCCATGCTCAACCTCACCAACTGGTGGTGCGGATACCATCCCGGACGCCGCTACAACGCCATCTTCTACGCAGGTGCAGGCGGCTACTGGACATTCACCAAAGACTACACCACCGACGCACAAGGCAACGTCATCAAATCCAACGGATACAAGCGCAACCAAGACCGCGTGCTCGTATTCCGCGCCGGCCTTATCAACGATTTCCGCATCAGCGACCAGGTACACTTGTCCCTGGATATCCGTTATAGCGGTATCGACAACCACAAGGACGAAGAAGGCGAAGGATGGAACCGCACAAGCCATGACCTGGCTGCATTCCTGGGCGTAACCTATCTGTTCAACAAACGCGAATGGAGCGCTCCCGTCGTTCCCGTATGTCCTCCCGCCGAGAACTGCGATGCTTACCGTGCACGCCTCCAGGCCGCCAACGACCGCATCAAAGACCTCGAAGACCAGCTCAAGGACTGCCTCAACAAGCCCGTTCCCGAACCCGTTGTCGAGAAAGCTCCTCTGGCCACTATCTACTATCCCATCAACATCTTCCGTCTGACCAAGAAAGACGTAGGTCTGCTTGATGCTGTAGCCGGCGTGATGAAAGACAACCCCGACAAGAAGTACGTCATCACCGGCTGGGCCGACAACTACACCGGCAACAGCAAAATCAACGAACGTCTGCGCTGGAACCGCGTAAACGGCGTCAAGAAACAGCTCATCCGCAAGGGTGTACCCGAATCGCAACTCGACGTCAAGATTGACAACGCCAACCTCGTAGACCTCGGTGACAAGTATGCTGCCCTCGGCCGCGCTACCACCATCGAAGAAGCCGAATAATCACTCGACACTTTCGACAACCATATACGACAATACCGCCGACCCGAATTGTGGCCGGCGGTATTTGTTTTTTCTCATCTATAAGTCCTTAGCAATCGAGCGCAACGTCGAGGCTGCTCAAAATCCGCATATATGGGTTACGAAACTCGCAATTCAAATATCGAGACACTGCGCATCATCAGTATGGCTATGATACTGATGCTTCATTTTGTCGGTGCCACCTTCGGCCTGCCCACGCACGCCCAACTGCTTGACGGCGACCCCGTAGCCATAGCCAAAGCATTAGTCGAAGCCGCCGCGATAGTAGGCGTCAACTGCTTTGTACTCATATCCGGATATTACGGCATTCGAGCCACGTGGCGCGGTGCCTTCGGATACTTATTTATGTGCGAATTTGCCGCTTTGTCCGTATACGTTGCAAGGTGTATTGACCGAGGCGGCCTCGCCGACGGCCTCTGTCAGACCTTAATGGTACTCTCGGACACCAATCTGTGGTTTGTCCCTGCATACTTCGTTCTGTACCTGCTCAGCCCTATACTCAACGGCGGATTTGCGGCACTGCACGGGCGACGACTACACCTGATGCTCGGCGTCCTGGCTTTTATCAATATCTATCTCGGATGGTATCACGGAGGTCGCATCAATCAAGCCGGGTACAGCATTATGCACCTGATATTTATCTATTTTATCGGATATTATATTTCACGTAACGCGAGCGTGGCAAAGCATTTGCCGCCGACGGCCTACCTCCTTGTCTACGGCATCGCAGTATGCGCCACAGCCTTATCGCTGAATTACGCATACAACAACCCCCTTGTCATATTATCTTCTATCGCTCTGTTCTTGACTTTTGCCACCATGCGTCCGCGACACTCTGCATTTGTCAATTGGATTGCATCATCGGTATTCATGGTCTACCTGCTGCACAAAGCACCCTATTGTTGGCTAAAGCTAAACCTTGCGTTGCGCACATTCGAAGCCACGCATAGTCGCGCCGAATTTCTGCTATGGGCATCAGGCTTGTTTGTCCTGATATTCATAGTCTCCATCCTCGTAGACGGGGTACGCAAATGCGCCTATTCGCTTATACTGCGATTCTTCCGACTTATAGCGCACAAACAATCGGCCGGATAACCTCGTCATCCGGACCAATCATCTGAATATCGTATCAGTAGGACATCTCGCCGCAGAGCGGAACGGCTAAGCGGTAACGGAGCTGTGTTGTGGTAAGATCTTGTGCCAACAGGAACATCATCTTGGTAATGGCGGCCTCAAAAGTGAGGTCGTGTCCCGAGACAACTCCGATGCCGGTGAGCATTTCACCGCCCACATAACGTGTGGCATGGACGCCGCCGTTACCGCACTGCGTCACGTTCAGTATTGCCAGTCCGCGACCGATGCCATTCTTGATGCAGTCCATAAACCATCTGTCCGTAGGGCCGTTGCCGGCACCGTAGGTGCGCAGTATGACGCCGCGTATGCCCGGCGTATTGAGCAGATGATTCAGCGTACGTGCATCCAAACCGGGATATAAATCTATGACCACAACGGCGGGGTTCATCTCGTACATCGGATGCAGCGTCGTACCGGCGGCCGGACGTGCCAGGGCTTTAGGCTCAAAGTGTATGCCGAGACCTATCTTGGCAAGAGCCGGATAGTTGTGGCTCTTGAAGGCATTGAAGTTGTCCGCACTGCGTTTGGTCGAGCGATTGCCGCGCCATAGATAGTTCTCGAAAAGTATAGCCACCTCTCGCACCATCGGGCCCGACCCGTCAGGGTCTTTGGCGGCAGCTATTTGCAACGCAGTAATCAAATTTTCCTCACCATCGGTGCGCACTTCACCTATGGGCAATTGGCTGCCGGTAATGATTACAGGTTTGCTAAGTCCCTGCAACATAAAGGACAACGCGCTGGCCGTATAGGCCATAGTATCTGTACCGTGTAAGACCACAAAGCCGTCGTAGCGATCATAATTGTCTGCTATGGAACGCGCTATCAGCCGCCAATGTTCCAGATTCATATCACTGGAATCTATGGGCGGATTAAACTGTATATTGTCTATTTCGTAGTCAAGTTTCTTAACCTTAGGCACATTGTCCATCAGATGCGTAAAATCGAAGGGACGCAATGCGCGGGTCTCGGCATCTTCTATCATGCCGATGGTGCCTCCGGTATACACCATAAGTATACGCGGTTTTTTGGTAATCATGGACATGGGTATAGGTCGTTTGATGGCTTGGAATATTGTCGAAATTGATGTTGCCCGTCGGCGGTATGGGGTATGCACCGCCATACCGCCGATGGCATTATCCTATAGTTTATTTGACGCTTGCGCCGGGATGTACCGGGCCTGTCGGGCCTACGACGACAAGTCGTCCGTCGGCATCTTCGGCGCTCAGTATCATACCTTGCGAATCGACGCCGCGCAGGCGACGCACGGGCAGGTTGGCGATGAAGCATACCTGACGGCCTACAAGATCCTCGGGGTTGTAGTATTTGGCAATGCCGGAGACGATGGTGCGACCATCGGCAGTGCCGTCGTCGATGCTGAATTTGAGCAATTTGTCTGCCTTGGGCACACGCTCGCAGGCCTTGACGGTACCTACACGAAGGTCTGCTTTCATAAAGGTGTCGAAGTCTACATCAGGTTGCTGGGGCGCGGGTTCCCACGCGGCAATGCTATTGGCTTTGCGGATGTCCTCAAGGCGCTTGAGTTGCTTCTGTATGGCCTCGTCCTCGATTTTCTCGAAAAGAAGTTCGGCTGCTCCGATTTTTCGTCCTGCGGGAATAATCTCTTTGCCCAAATCTTGCCACTGAAGTTTGGTGATGCCCAGCATCTTGCAAATCTTGGCTGAGGTGAAGGGCATAAACGGTTCGAAGGCTATGGCCATATCGGCGCACAGTTGCATAGCGCAGTTGAGGATGGTGGCCACGCGCGACATATCGGTCTTGGCCAGTTTCCACGGCTCGGTCTCTTGCAGGTATTTATTGCCGATACGGGCAATATTCATGGCCTCGCGTAGCGCATCGCGGAAGTGGAAGTGCTCGATGCAGTCTTCGAGGGCGTCTTTGGCCTTGAGAATATCGGCTTGGAGGGCGGTGTCTACATCCTCCAATGTCCCGGCTGCCGGTACTACCCCGTCAAAGTACTTGTGAGTCAACACCACGGCACGATTGACAAAGTTCCCGGCGATAGCCACCAACTCGTTATTGTTGCGTGCCTGGAAGTCAGCCCACGTGAAATCATTATCCTTGGTTTCAGGGGCATTGGCGGTGAGTACATAGCGCAACACATCTTGCTTGCCGGGGAAGTCCTCGAGATACTCATTGAGCCAAATGGCCCAGTTGCGCGATGTCGAAATCTTGTCGCCTTCGAGGTTGAGGAACTCATTGGCGGGCACGTTGTCGGGCAGATTGAAATTGTCATCGTACGCCTTGAGCATCGTCGGGAAGATAATGCAGTGGAACACGATATTATCTTTACCGATGAAGTGTATCAGGCGTGTTTCGGGGTCCTTCCACCATGTTTCCCAGGTGTCGGGATACAACTCCTTGGTATTGGAGATATAGCCTATGGGCGCGTCAAACCACACGTACAGCACCTTGCCTTTGGCCTCATCCAACGGCACGGGCACACCCCAATCGAGATCACGAGTGACGGCACGGGGCTGCAATCCCATATCGAGCCACGATTTGCACTGGCCGTAGACATTAGTTTTCCATTCCTTGTGTCCGTCCAAAATCCAGTGGCGCAGGAAGTCCTCCCAACGTTCCAACGGCAGATACCAGTGACGAGTCTCACGCTTGACCGGAGTGCTGCCGGTGATGGCACTCTTGGGATTGATAAGTTCGTCGGGCGACAGTGAGGTGCCGCAGGCTTCGCATTGGTCACCGTAGGCACGGGGATTGTGGCAGTGGGGACATTCGCCGGTGACGTAACGGTCAGCCAAGAACTGCTGTGCCTTTTCGTCGTACAGCTGTTCGGAGGTCTTGACTACGAATTGGCCCTTGTCGTACAGACGCTTGAAGAATTCGGAGGCAGTCTCCGCATGTATTTTCGAAGAGGTGCGCGAGTATATATCGAAAGATATACCCAGACCCTCAAAAGACTTCTTGATGATGCTGTGGTAGCGGTCTACTATATCCTGAGGCGTCACACCTTCTTTTTTGGCTTTGATGGTGATGGGCACGCCATGCTCGTCCGATCCGCAGACAAAGGCTACGGGGCGGCCGTTGAGTCTCAGATAGCGTGCGTATATATCTGCCGGAACATATACTCCGGCAAGGTGGCCTATATGTACCGGGCCGTTTGCATACGGCAGTGCGGCGGTGATAAGTGTGCGCTTGTATTGTGTCATTGTCTATGTTGTGTTTCGGACGCCGAGGCGTCCATTGTTGTCTTTATTCTATTATATAATGTGTATCCTGTTTATAATCTGTCGCGCTCTTGGACGTACAGCCCAAACGTTGTTCGGCTCGCTTATTTCGGATCTTTGAATACAAAGGTGATGGTGGCGCTTCCGCCCTCGGCATTGGCCGTTCCGGTGCGTGCAAATTTATGCCGCTTGACTTCGCGCAGGCACGCTTCCTTGGTACTTTCCGAAATATTGCCGTCTCCGCCGATGACCGTGGCCTGTGTCACAGCGCCTCCGGCATCGAAAAGGGCTTCAATCTTCACTCGTCCCACCTTATTGGAAGGAATGCTGTTTGAATATCCCGGGAAGCCCCATCCGCCGGAAATACGGCCATGATTGACGCCCACGGACGATGACCGCGAATTGGCCGGGCCGGCCGAAGCGGGGTTGCCGTCGGTACGTCCGGCATTACCGGTGTCTCCGTTGCGATTATTGGAGTTATGTCGCGCATTGGAGAAGGCATTGCCCACCGTCGATTGGGTGCGTCGTGCCGTGGCTTGCTCTTCTTTGCGCTTATTGTCTGCCGGAGTCCCGACTTTTTCGGGCTGCTGTTTTTTCTCTACTTGAATGTCCGAGGGGCGGTTGGACGTCACCACCGGGGCGGGCTTGCCCACCGAGCCGCGGTCCTCGAGCGCCGTCCCGGTTTCGGGCGCAAGGCGTGCCGGATTGTCCACGTTTTCGGGCGTCTGTGCCGCCGCATCCTGCTGTTGATGCGAAGGCACTGACTTGGGCGGCAGTTGTATTGTCTCGACAAGGTCCTCCACCTGCGCCAACTCGATATACGGATCGGGTTGCGGCGGCCATTCCTTGTCAGGAGAAAACGACAGATGGCTGAGGCATAGCCATAGCCACACCAGCGCCGCTATGGCGACGGTGCCTAAGGCTGCTATGTGGCGTGCTTGGTTCATGCTCGTTTATCTTGTCTCTGTGGTTGAGGTGGACGAATTGACCGGAGCGGATGCTGTCGCGGCGGCAGGCTGCCCCGATTGGGCATCACCCGTCACGGCGGCTGTGGCGGCATTGTCCTTCTTGGTGGTGGCGAGCACCATCTTCAGGTCGTTGTCGGCGCCCAGGTTAAGGATTTCGACGACATCGCCATAAGGTACCGCCGAATCACCGAATACGGCAATGGCGGTCTCGGGCGCCTGCTCCTTGACTCCTTTCAGAAAGTCCACAAGTGCCTGTTGCGAAGGCATGGACATCGGTTCGCCGTCGCCGAATTGCCCCCATAGGCTTCCGTCGGCTTGGATAAACACTCGCGTCACCGGCTTGAGCGGCGTCTGCTCGGAACTTTGCGGCAAATTGACCTCGAGCGCCGTAGGAAATACGAAGGTCGAAGTAACCATAAAAAATACCAGCAGCAGGAACACAACGTCCGTCATCGACGCCATGGAAAATCCGGAAAGTATTTCTTGTTGACGTTTAAGCGACATTGGATGCGTAATTAATCGACATTGAATGATTTAGGACGTCAAGCCGGCTCGTTGAGCAGGTCCATAAAGTCCATGGTGCGAGCCTCGAGCATATTCATCACCTTATTGACACGTGCGACAAGGTAATTGTAAGCGAACATAGCCACGATACCCACGATAAGTCCGGCAACGGTGGTCACCAATGCAGTGTATATACCTCCGGCAAAGTCGCCGATTTGGGCGCTGTTGCCACTGGCTGCGATGGCGTAGAACGATTCGACCATACCAATGACGGTACCGAGGAAGCCGAGCATAGGAGCGGCGCCGGCAATGGTTGCCAGCCAGGGCAGTCCCTTGGACAGCGAAGCTATCTCCATATTACCGGTGTTTTCGATAGTTACCAGAACATCGTTCATAGGGCGACCGATGCGCGAGATACCCTTGCCTATAAGGCGTCCGTACGGGGTATCGGAGTTGTGGCACAATTCCTTGGCTGCGTCAATCTCGCCATCATGGATATAGTCGCGTATGCGTTTCATAAACGTCTCGTCCTGACGCGACGCTTTGGTGATAATGATGGCGCGCTCGATGGCGATATACACGCCGGCAAGCAGCAGCACGGCCAGAACAATCATAATCCAGCCGCCCGAAAGGCATAAATCCCACAGAGACAGGCTCTCGGGTACGGCAGCGGTTGCAGTGTCTAACAGTATCATATTCAGATGGTATATTGTGTATACGGTTTATTACTTTGTGTGCTAATATTTTAGTCCTCGTTTTAATCCTCGGCAGCGGCCTCGATGCTATTTGAGACAGTGTCCCCGGCGGCATACTCAGTCGCGTGCTCCGAGGCTTTGGCGTATTGTCACTTGAGACAATCGAGATAGCGCTGTATTGTGGTCTGCAATCCCAAATACAAGGCATCGCATATCAGCGCATGACCTATGGATACCTCGTTGAGGTAAGGCATAGCTCGATGGAAGTAGGCCAGATTTTCAAGCGACAGGTCATGGCCGGCATTGACGCCCAAGCCGCAATTATGAGCCACCTTGGAGGCGGCGACATACGGGGCGACGGCAGCTTCCGGATCTTTGGGATACATATCGGCGTACGGCTTGGTGTACAGCTCTATACGGTCGGCACCGGTACGTGCTGCGGTACGTATGTCCTCCTCTTTGGGGTAGACAAATATAGATACGCGGATGCCGCCCTCGTGCAGACGCTCGACGATAGAGCATAGGAAGTCAAAATTGGTGTTGACATCCCATCCGCCGGTGCTGGTGATGGCGTCCGGCGCATCCGGGACAAGGGTGACTTGTGCCGGACGTACGCGCAACACCAAGTCCATAAAACGTTCGTCGGGATATCCCTCGATATTAAACTCGGTACGTAGTCGCGAACGAAGTGCCAGCACATCGCTGCGGCGAATGTGGCGCTCGTCGGGACGCGGATGCACGGTGATACCTTGCGCACCGAAGTCCTCGCAGTCGGTGGCCACTTTTTCCACATCAGGATTATTGGCTCCGCGCGCGTTGCGCAAAGTCGCTATCTTATTGATGTTTACACTCAGACAAGTCATATATATTCGTTATGCCCCGGGGCATATTTTTATAGTGTTATGTTTATATTTTCCCTTTCGTATTGAATTTTTGCCTAAATTTGTATCTGAAAGGGAGTACAAATTTAGTTAGAATTATCTAAATCTAAAAAATATTGACCGCAAAAGATGACATAAAGACAGAACTGGAGCGTCTGTTCCCCTATGCCGAGGACGCCTCGACACTGGTGGTAAGCTGCCCCAAGCATGATTATTGCGCCTCGCAATTATGCCGCGCCGTCGAGGATTGCGATGCTCATGTACTCAATCTCAACATTATAGATGTCGCAGTTCCGGTCGTATCCGACGGCACGGACATACCGCACTTCGACATAGACTACGAAGACTCGCCGCGCACATACATCGAACTGCGAATTTCGCACCGCAATACCGATGCGGCGGCACGTTCAGTCGCGCGCTACGGATACACCGTCGAATACACACGCGATGCCATAGGCACTGCCAAGGGCGACATTGACGGCCGCCTCGAAAGCCTTATGCGCATTCTCAACGTTTGACCTTTCGCAACGCGCTTGGCACCTCCCCTTTATTTACCTCAATAAACGTACGACCATGACCATAGCCATATACGGAAGCCGTCAACAGCAACCTTATGCAGCTCAAATCGAGCGAATGTTGCGACACATCGTGCTGACAGGCACCGACATCGAGATGCACCCCAAGCTTTACGATCATCTCGCCGAATTGGGCGTATCACTTGCCGGAGTACGCCAAGCCTCACTCTCGGGTCCGGACCAAGAGTGCTCGTTGGTGCTGAGCATCGGTGGCGACGGCACCTTTTTGCGTACCGCCGCGTGGGTCGGCCGACTCGGCATACCCATTATCGGCATAAACACCGGGCATCTGGGATACCTGGCAACGATGAACATCGACGATGCATCCTCGGACAAAGGCGTCGACGGTATGCTCAACGCCGACTTCGCCATCGAGGAGCGCACGCTGCTTGAAGTATATTCACCCGAGGTGCGCGGATGGCGATATGCACTCAACGAGGTGTGCATCGCCAAAGACGACAGCGTATCTATGATTCAGGCCGATACCTTTGTAGACGGCATCGAACTGGCCCAATACCGCGCCGACGGACTTATCATAGCCACTCCGACGGGCTCGACAGCCTACAATCTCTCGGCCGGCGGTCCTATCGTACAGCCTACCGCCCCGGTGCTGGTTGTATCACCCATAGCGGCGCACTCTCTGGGTATGAGGCCGTTGGTCATCGACGACCACAGCGTCTTGGACATCAGCGTCAGCGGTCGCGCTCGCGCATTCAGGCTGAGCCTTGACGGACGCTCGACGGTGTTGCCTATGGATACGGAGGTGCGCATTCGCCGTGCACCGTTCGTATGCCGCATCGCCATGCGCCCCGACAGCGCATTCCCCGTGTCGCTACGGCGCAAATTGCTGTTCAACTGAGTATTTACGTCCGACACGTCAAGGCGTTGTTTCGAGCGACGAATCTCGATATGTGTAGATTCTTAAACGAAGTGCAAAAACATTAGCCTCTCACTACGGGGCTAGC